>JBEBUZ010000029.1:0-39110 GCA_040393015.1 Paraniabella yanshanensis | reverse complement strand
CCGTAGAGGATTTTGCCGCACTCACCTTTAAAATGAAATAAATAGTTAAGCAATATTGTTCATGAAAAAAGCGATTATAACCGGTAATGCACATCCGGCTTTACAACAGATTTTAAAAGAAAAAGGATACGAGGTTTTATACGAGCCCAAAATAACCTATGAAGCCATTAAAGCTGCGGGCAAAGATATAACCGGACTTATTTTAACGACACGGATCAAGGTAGACAGGGAGCTGATTGATGCGTTACCCCGCTTGCAGTGGATTGGACGCCTCGGCAGCGGCATGGAGCTGGTGGATGTACCCTATGCCGAAAGCAAAGGTATCCTGTGTGTAAGCAGTCCTGAAGGGAACCGGAACGCAGTGGCGGAACATTTGCTCGGTCTTTTACTGATGCTGTTGAATAAAATGAATGTGGCTATTCCCCAGGTAAAAGAAGGACTGTGGCTGCGGGATGAGAACCGCGGTACCGAGCTGAAAGGTAAAACAGTGGGAATTATAGGTTTTGGAAATACGGGCAGTTCTTTTGCCAAACTACTCGCGCCGTTTGAAGTAACAGTGCTGGCTTATGATAAGTATAAGAACGGCTTTGCCAAAGGTTACATTAAAGAAGCCTCACTGGAACAGGTTTGTAGATATGCCGAAGTGATTGTTTTTTGTGTGCCCCTTACAGAAGAAACCTACCACCTGCTCAACGATAGTCTGCTTAATCAAATGCATCTGCAACCGGTAATTTTAAGCGCCTGCCGGGGAAAAGTAGTGGATACCGATGCGCTGATTCTGGGCCTGAAGAGCAAAAAAATAGGGGGAGCCTGTCTGGATGTGCTCGAAAATGAGAGGCTGGAAACCTACACAGAATCGGAAAAGGCACGGATGAAGGAACTTCTTTCCTTTGAGAATGTTATCGTAACGCCTCATATTGCCGGATATAGCCATGAAGCCTTCCTTAAAATGGTTACAGTAACAATAGATAAGCTGGCTCCGAAATTATAGAACGATCTCATTTTAAATTGCTTTAACAAATCATTATTTGTTTTCTAACAATAATTGATTAAATTTGTCTTAATTAATAGCAACGCTCTGGTTAGTTCCCGGGGCGTTGTTATTTTTTTTGTTTACTAAAAAAAGAAGAGTTATGAATGCTATTCAATATGTAACGAAAGAGACGCTGGAACAAATGAAAGAAGAATTGCAACACATGAAAGGAGTGGAGCGTCCGGCTGCCAGCAAAGCGATTGCGGAGGCGCGGGAGAAAGGCGATTTGAAGGAAAATGCAGAATACGATGCCGCAAAAGAGGCCCAGGGGCTTTTAGAAGCAAAAATTGCGGCTTTGGAAGGAGCGCTGGCAAATGCCCGGGTGGTGGATGAAAGTTCGATCAATACCAATAAGGTTTCTATTTTAACAAAAGTAAAACTTACCAATCTGAAAACCCAAAAGCAGGTTACTTACCAGTTGGTGAGCGAGCAGGAAGCTGATTTGAAAGCTGGAAAAGTGTCGGTTAGCTCCCCCATTGGCAGGGGTATTTTGGGCAAGGAGCCGGGAGAAGTAGCCGATGTGCAGGCGCCTGCGGGGCTGATACAGTTTCGGGTGGAAGAAATAAGCATTTAAACCAGGTTTCGGGATAAAATTAGTACCGGCTTAGGCCGGTTTTTTTGTAACTTTGAAGTAGAAAGGGGAAAAAAATGACTGTATTTTCAAAAATCATTGCGGGGGTGTTCCCGTCTTATAAAATAGCTGAAAACGACAAGTTCCTGGCTTTTCTCGACATTATGCCCCTGCGTAAAGGACACGTGCTGGTGGTGCCTAAAACAGAAGTTGATAACCTGTTTGATGTGCCTGACGAATATCTTTCCGAAATATTGCTTTTTGCAAAGCCGGTAGCGAAAGCCATCGAGCGCTCATTCGATTGCAATCGTTGTGGGATAAGCGTAGTGGGCATTGAAGTGCCGCATGCACATGTGCATCTTATTCCCCTCAACGATGCCAACGATCTTAATTTTGTGCAACCCAAATTGAAGTTGAGCGATGATGAAATGAAAGCGGTACAGGAATTGATTCTAAGTAACTTATATTAATCGTTTCTGATAACAGAGCCTGGCTTTTGGTGAAAGATATTATGCTTTATGCTTTGGCATTCACCTTTTTACACATGTACATCAGTTCATCGATATTTTTGATACCGTTTACCCTAATGTCGGTCACAAATACCCCCGTTACCTCATCGGCGTTTACCTGTACTTTTACAATTCCGTTGGTATATTCATTAAACAATGCAGTACCAGCTTTCTGAAAGCCGAGGTTTAAAATTTCATACGTAGTCATAGTTGTAGATTTTAAGATTAAAGAATCTGCAGATGATAAAACCAAATTGATGCCAAAAATGCCGGAAACCTGCCGAGGAGGATGAAAGGGGTTGCCGGGGTGTGAATGGGAAAAAAGATATGTGGCAGGGAAGGATGCAAACTTACCGGGAGGAATTACCCGGCGATGAATTAACAAAAGGACTAAAAAATGAAAAGATTAGTAGTGGATATGGACGGTGTACTGGCCGATTGTTTTGAACAGTTTATACGGTTCGAGGAGGCCGAGACCGGGATTGTAAAGAGTATTTCGGACGGGATAGGAAAAAAGGAAGAGGAAACCTTCCCCAATGCGAGAAAATACCTGTATCAGACTGGTTTTTTCAGAAATATGCGGGTAATAGCGGATAGCCAGGAAGTATTACGGAAACTTAATGATCAATACGAGGTATTCATCGTGTCGGCAGCAACCGAATTTCCGCAGTCCCTGGCGGAAAAACAGGATTGGTTGAACGAGCATTTTTCATTTATAAGTTGGGAACAAATGGTTTTTTGCGGAAAAAAGACCATGATAAAAGCCGATATAATGATTGATGATCATTTCAGGAACCTCGATCATTTTGAAGGGCGCACCCTGCTGTTTACCCAGCCGCATAACCAGCTAACCAACCCCGGACGGCACCGAAGGGTACATTCGTGGAAAGAAATTGAACAGTTATTGTCTGGTGCGGGTTACCGCGATACTTTTAATACTTTAAACGATCTTACGCCCATTATCAGTAAGTATTTCTGATGAATCCGGCACTGTTTTATGGCCTATTCTTCTCTGAAAAATGGATTATTTCGTTTCTCAAAACCAATGCTGGTTCCACCGCCATGTCCGGGAAATACTTTGGTTTCATCGGGTAGTGGATACAGTTGCGATCTGATGGAGCGTTCTAACTCGTCAAAATCTCCTCCCGGAAGGTCGGTTCTCCCAATGCTGCCTGCAAACAATGCATCACCGCTAATGACAAAGCCCGCGGTTTGATTGTAAAAGCTAAGGCTTCCGGGGGAGTGACCGGGTGTAAACAGGATCAGTAATTCTTCATCACCGATGGGGATGCTGCTACCCGGTTGAAGTAATTTCATTTCGCCGCTATAATTATCAAAGGGAAGCCCATACATCTCTGCCGATTTGGGAGCAAAACCGAGTACTATTTTTTCATTTTCGTGCAAATGCAGCGGTAGCTGCCAGGTTTCGCTTACATATTTGTTCCCAAACACATGATCGAGATGACAATGGGTATTGATCAGGTATACCGGCTTCAGCTCCTCTCCCTCGATAAAGGCCTTCAGCTCCTCCCTTTCTTCTTCAAAATAGCAGCCGGGATCGATAATGGCGCAGTCGCCGTTCTCTGCATAAATGAGATAAGTGTTTTCCTGAATGGGGTTGAAAGTAAACTTTTTAACAGATAACATGGCTTTAAATGCTTTACTTCTGCAAATGTAGGGCAAGCCGTTATCTTGCTGCAACTATTAACAGGTTCGATCAATCTATGAAAATAAAACAATCGTAGATTTGCGTCCGATGAATCGTATCCTTCAGATTTTTTTAATGCTCTGTTTTCTGGCAGGCTATACCAATTCTTTTTCACAGAAACATCTCCGGGGCCTGGTAAAGGATGCGCACAGCGAAGAAGCCATTCCTTTTGCATCGGTAAGCTTTAAAGGTACCGGCGTAGGTGCTGTTACCGACCTGGCGGGAAGATTTACGTTACAGGTGGCAGATTGGCCTTCCGACACATTGGTGATTACCTATGTAGGCTATGAACCGTTCTCCTTAACTATCGAACACGATAAAAGCGAATTTGAAGTGACCATCCCAATGGAAAGAGCAACGGGAGATGTGGTGGTGATAAAATCTAAAATCGACAAGGGCCTCTGGCTCTGGAAAAAAATTGTAGAACACAAGCCACTGAATAACCGGTATAAGTTTGATAATTTTTCTTACGAGCTTTACAATAAACTGGAAGTAGACCTTAAAAATTTTAAGAGCCTCCAGCGTATAACGCGATTCAAACCCTTGCGACCTATCAATGAACTTATTAACCAGCATATGGATAGTGTGGAAGGAGTTCAGATCCTGCCTGCCTATCTCACCGAAACCATCAGTAACTATTATTACCAGAAAAAACCTTTGAAGAGAAGGGAGGAGATTGCTGGAGCAAATACCAATGGTGTGAAGAACGAAAGTATTGTAAAGTTTCTGGGGGGGATGGATCAGGTGATAAATGTGTATAACAATTTTATCAATGTATTCAACCGGGAATTTGTGAGTCCGGTTAGTGATAACGGCAACTTTTATTACAAATACACGATTGCCGATACCCAATACATTGACGGGCAACGCTACTTTCACCTGCTGTTCAGACCCCGGCGAAAAGGAATGAATACTTTCGATGGCGACTGTTGGGTACACGCGGGGTCCTTCGCCATTCAAAAAATGAACCTCTCGCTCGACAAAACCGCCGATGTGAACTTCATGGAAAAGTTCAGCTATATACAGGAGTACACCCGGCTGGCCGATAGCAACTGGTTTGTAAGCCGCGAGAAACTGGTGGTAGACGTAACGCCGGTGGGCAATAAAACACCGGGTCTTATCGGGAGAAAAACAAGTACTTACCGAAACATCGTGGTTAATGACAGTTTGGTTACGCAAAAGCTGATGCTTAATAAGGAAAAGGAAGCAGTAATTACCCTGCCTCTTGCACAGAACAAGGACAGAGATTACTGGGATTCTGCCCGGCACGAGGAGTTGAGCAGAACGGAGAAAAATATCATCAGGATGATCGATACCATTGTCAACGCACCGGTGTACCAAAAACTCACCAAACAGGCCGAACTGGTAGCTACCGGTTCTTTCGATGTGGGGAACCTGCGCCTGGGATCGGTTTACAACTGGTTCTCGGGCAACGACTACGAGGGATTCCGGTTAAGGTTTGATGTTGCCAGCAATAAGCATTTCAATAAAAAATTCATGTACCATGCTTATCTGGCCTATGGTTTTGACGATAAAAAAGTAAAGGGTTTAGGAGAGCTTTTTTACCTGCCTAAAAAGGATCCGCGGAGGTACTGGGCGCTCACTTATAAGAACGATCTTGATTTCGGACAGCGCTATTACGGCGAAATTTCCTCTGATAATATCTTTTCATTTGCGGTACGTAAGCCCGATGTGCCCATGAAGTTTATTAATCTCGAAGAAACCAGTTTTGAGTTTTTCAACGAACTGCCTAACGGGTTTTCGGTAAAAGCCACTGCCAGCAATAAAGCCTTTACCCCACTGGCTAATTTGCTACCTGCCGATTCCTTTCAGGCCAAAAGGCTCAGCTCAACAGAGTTCTCCGTGCGGCTTCGTTTTGCCTTTCTCGAAAAATTCCTCGAATCAACTTTTTATCGCCTGAGCCTGGGCAGCGCCTATCCTATTGTAGAAGCAACTTATACCCTTGGGGTTCCGGGTATTCTCAGGAGCGGTTATAATTATTCGAAACTATTATTTTCTGTTTCCGATTTTATGAAAACCCCGCCCTTTGGTGTCATTAACTACCAGCTATATGCTGGTAAAACCTTTGGAACTGTTCCTTATACTTTTTTGGACGTAGCGCCCGGAAATGAAATGTATTATTATAACAAGTACGCATTCAATACCATGCTGCGTTACCAATATGTACACGATCGGTTTGCAGGTATTAATTACGAGCACAATATCGGCAACGGGGTTTTCAGGCTTATTCCGAGGCTGAAATTCAGGCAGTTTTATACCGTTAAAGCTTTATGGGGAGCTATCACCGATGAAAACAAGGCCTTGAATTTTAAACAAGGCAGTAATTTTCAGTCGCTCGACGGCCGCACATACCTCGAGCTGGGAACCGGCGTAGATAATATCCTGCGCGTATTTCGGGTGGATTTTATATGGAGGGTGCTACCAGAGCAATTGCCGCCAACAGCCGGTAAAAATTTTGGAGTCTTCGGAAGCCTCCGGTTTAATTTTTAGCAATCACTTATAATCCAAGTACGTTTTTTAGCTTAGCATATCCGTTGCGGCTTACATTTATTTTGGCGCCATTCTTCAATATGGCTACATGTCCATCTTTTTCGTAGGGGTCGATGCGGGTAATTTCCTGTATGTTTACGATAAAAGAGCGATGGCTGCGTACAAACATATCGGCAGGGAGGAAGGATTCGAAGAAAGTCATTGTTTTGTTTTTCAGATAATAGCCTTCTTTCGTAAATATTTTTACAAAATCGTCCGCTGCTTCGAGGTAGAATACTTCCTGTACCGGTATGATTTTTATTTTACTTCCGTTTTTAACCACAATACGGCTGTTGCTGCCGGGTAACTGAGCATCATTCAATAACTCTTTGGTGTTTTCAATGGCGGTGGGTTTGTTTTGCGCTGCGAACCGGGCTACAGCTTTATCAAAGCGTTCCTGGTCGAAAGGCTTCAGCAAATAGTCGATGGCATGGGCGTCGAATGCTTTGATAGCATATTCATCGAAGGCCGTGGCAAAGATCACCGCGGGTGGGTTTTCAACCAGTTCCAGCATTTCAAAACCGCTGATTTTGGGCATCTGAATATCCAAAAAGATCAGGTCGGGCTGATGCTCCTGTATAGCTTTCAGGCCTTCAAAACCATCGCTGCATTCTGCTACTATTTCCAGTTGCGGATGTTTTTTCAGGTATTCCTTTACCATGCTGCGCGCCAGAAACTCATCGTCTATAATTATTACTTTGCTCATTGTTGTTGTGGTATTTTTACGATTGTTTCAAAAATATTGCCTTCTGCGCCGGTTGCGAGTAAATCGGTTCTTGCGAACAGCAAATATAATCTCCTTTTAACCGATGATAAGCCGAAACCGGTTCCTTTTTTAGGAGTTGATGTCTCGGGGTCGAAAGGGTTTTTTACGCTAATAATCAGTTCATTTCCCTCGCTGTGGCCGTGGATAGTGATAAGTGTTTGACCGGTGGTGTCGTATAAGCCGAATTTTATGGCGTTTTCTACGATGGGCTGAAGCAGCAAAGTAGGCAAAAGAGCGGTTTTACAATCGTCACCGATATCGATCCGGGTTTGCAGCCGGTTCCCGAATCTAACCTTCTCTATTTCGAGGTAAAGGTTGAGATAGCCGATCTCTTCTTCCAGCGTTACCATTTTCGACTCTTCTTTTTTAAGCGTACCCCGCAGAAAATCGGACAATTGCTGCACCATTTTTCTTGCCTGGGGAGGGTCCAGTGCAATCAGGGCGTTGATGGAGTTCAGGCTGTTAAACAGGAAATGCGGCTGTAGCTGCTGACGAAGCTTAAAGAGTTCTGCCTCCCTGGAAAGTGCTTCCACATCGGCTTTTCGCTGATTTTCTTTTTGTCTTTCCTGCCAGTTGTATAATAAGGTAGCCGCCGTGGTTACTATTATCAAAATAAAGAAACCAAGAACAAACCGTACCAACAAAGAGTTTTGAAGAAAATCGAGGTAGGCAACAGAACTCCGAAAAGTAATTTTCAGAAGACTATTGGAAATAAAAAGCCAGAGCAGGGAAAGTATTAGTGCCGATAAAAGAATGCCTACCAGCTGGTAAGTGGAAGGCAGATAATATTTGGCACTATTGATCACCAGGAGCGATGCGAGTAGTAACAGTCCCGTGCTTACAAGACTATCAGTTATAACCACGCTCGTAGACAAGCCCAGTTTTTTTAATACATAAGCCGAGGCGATATATACCACTACCCACCCCAAAACAAGCGACAATACCAGTTTTTTTGAGGATGCAGTGGTGGGCGACATATTTAAAAACTTTTGATGTCGATACCGCCAAAGATCACGGTACCTTTTATAATAAGCGTCTTGTTTGGTTCCGGCTGGTTCTGCATAAGTCGTTTATCCTTTACTTCGCCCATAATAGCCACCGCTTCAGATATGATGTTCCAGTTGGACGGAACGATCAGGGTTGCGCCGCCAAACAGGGCCGTTACATCCAGCACGGCTGTACCGATTATATCGGCCTGCGAAAGATCAACCTGGCTGCCGCCAAAGATATTGGTCATCTCACCGCCGCGGAAATTCTTCGAAAAGACTGTTTTTTTCGATCCACCGAAAATGGAAGTGCTATCCAGATAATCCTGTCCGCTGGGGCCGGCCAGAGGCGAGGTGGCCCCTTCATCAAACTGAATATAGCTTTTAGAACCCCTGGGCCTGAAAATAAAGAAGAGGCCGGAGCCAATGAGTATAATGGGCAGAATGAAGGGTTTTAATTTATTGAACACAAAAAATTCGTTGATCATGAACACGGATCCTATTAGTACCAATATCATCCAGCCCGCACCTTCAAAATTTTTACGAACGCCCACGAAAATGCCCAGCGCTATCAGGAACATCTGCCAGGAAAAAATAAAATCGGGCAGGTCGAGACCTACTTTTTTCAACAGGTAAATTACACCAATCAGCAGCAGAAAGCCTCCGATCCAGATATGACTTAGGGAGCGTTTTGGCTGAAAGCCGTTGGGTTCGGGTTGCGGATAATGCCCGGTTGGTTGCATGTCAGTATTAAATGTATTATTTTCACTCATTGTTGTAAATTTTAGTAAAAATAGCATGCCTTCAATCCCGGAACAAGCTATTTATTGCATATAAACTCAATATATCGGTGAATAGCAGGGTTGAGCCGGTAAATTGCGGAGCAGACCTGATGCTTTTTCTCCATTGCCTCATTTTATTACAGTAATTCAAACTTTACTCCATCAAAAAGTCCCTTATCGCTCAGCTTCAGCGCCGGAATTACCAATAATGCCATAAAAGAAAGTGTCATAAAAGGCGATTGAAGCCTGCTGCCCGCTTTTTTGGCTAATATATCGATTTCTGAGTATTGTTTGGCTACTTCGTAACCGTTTTCTACGCTCATCAGGCCACCTACCGGTAAGGCAAGCAGTACCTTATCTTTTCCGTTCACTACGCTGATTCCTCCTCTCGCTCCGATAATCAGATTGGCGGCTGCGGCCATGCTTTCATCGTCGACCCCCACTATCACTATATTATGACTGTCGTGGGCGACAGAAGAGGCTATCGCCCCGCTTTTTAGCCCGAAATTCTTAATGAAAGCCGTGGCTACAGGGGCATCGGTATACCGGTTGATGACGGCTATTTTCAGAATATCATTGTCGGGGTCACTTACAATACACCCCTTTTCAACAAGTGGAATTACCGATATTTTATTGGTGATCAGCTGGCCGTCTAATGCTTCTATAACCGGGATGGTTGGCGTAGCGGGGGCGCTTACTGCAAAATCCTGCGCCGATTTGGGCAGGCAACTAAAGTTATTAATAATCGCTGCCGGCTTACTTTCGATCAGACTTTGCCCGTTTTCGGCAACCAACTGCCCGTTGATATATGTTTTCAGCACCTCGAACTGAACCAGGTCTTTCACAACTATTAAATCTGCAGCATCGCCGGTTTCGAGTAAACCCACCCCCAACCCATAATGTTCAACGGGATTGACACAGGCCGCCTGCAATACTTTATAAATGTCGATGCCTTTTGCAACCGCCCTTGCGCAAAGCCGGTCAATATGACCCTCCACCAAACTGTCGGGGTGCTTGTCATCGCTGCAAAACATGATACTGTCGGGGTAGTCGTTTAAAAGCCCGATAAGGGCATCGAAATTTTTGGCAGCGCTTCCCTCGCGTATCAGAATTTTCATGCCGTATTGCAGTTTATCTCTTGCTTCTTCTATCGTAAAACATTCGTGATCCGTAGCCTGGCCCCTTCCGTTGTCTTTGGCCCGGGGCTGGCTGAGTGTTTCAGCGTAAATCTGCGCCTCCTTTCCGCGCAGTCCGGGCGCATGCCCATCTACCGGCTTTTCCAAATCATGTGCGGCTTTTATTTTCTGCATCACTTCCGGCTCCTTACTTAATACGCCGGGAAAATTCATCATCTCACTGAGATACTTGATTTCCTCTTTTTCCAGCAGTTTTCTTACATCCTCTACTCCCAGTACAGCCCCCGCGGTTTCAAAGGGGGTTGCGGGCACGCAACTGGGCGCGCCGAAATTAAATTTAAAAGGCACGGTTTTGCCGTTTTCGATCATATATTCCACACCTTCTACTCCACACACATTGGCGATTTCGTGCGGATCACTTACGGTGCCCACGGTGCCATGCACAACTGCAAGCCTGGCAAACTCAGAAGGAACCAGCATGCTGCTTTCGATGTGTACGTGGCTGTCGATAAAACCGGGAATAATGAAACGGTCGAAAGTGCCGGTCGCCAACCGCTCTATCCGCTCGATTTTCCCTCCTGTCACCCTGATGATGCCGGGATAAATTTCTTTTCTTTTAATATCAACTATGTTTCCTTCCATATTCATGTGTTAAAGTTAAAGGAATCCCTTTTTACCGGATGCCGCAACCTGCTCCCTGACCCCCAGGCCGGTCTTTGGGAAATAGTTTACCCTTGATTGATGATATATTGCTGATGTTTACGATATATCGTTGAGTGGATGGCTGCCGGGGTAAGGAAGGATAAGCTAAATCGATGGCGGTCCAACCTCAAAATTTAAGTGCAGACTGCGACAATTTGGTCAAAAAGGGCTATTTTCAGGCGGATAAACTAACTTTCCTGATTATGGCTCCTGACAATAGTATCGGATTTAATGCTCTCTTTCCGGGTGATAAAGCGGGGATCGATCATTTGTATAGAACCCATTTCGAAGCAGTCAAAAGGTATATTACCACTCATGGCGGTACAGATGCCGACGCAGAAGATATTTATCAGGAGGCTTTTCTGGCTTTGTGGAGAAATGTAAAAACAGGCAAGCTAAGTTCTCCTGATGAGGTAAATATAGGAGGGTATCTTTTTAATATCGCTCGATTCAAATGGGTAGATCAGGTGCGAAAAAAGCAAACACATTTAAAGATGTTAAAAGAAAAGCTGGGGGAGACAGACCGGGAGGGGGTGGCAGAAGATGAGTCGGGAGAAAGGATAGCGGCGGTGAAAAAACACCTCAATGAGTTGGGGGAATCCTGCAAAAAAGTGTTGTTGCTGTTTTATTATGAAAAAAAAACCATGAAGGAAATTGCGGCGGAAATGAATTGGGAAGAAGCAACCGCCCGGAATAATAAATATCGTTGCCTGCAGAAATTAAGGAATCTAATGAAATGATAATCAATGGATAATCAAATATATATCGGTGAAGAGGAGTGGAACGAAATAGACGCTTTCCTGGCGGGTAGACTGGATGAGGAGGCAAGAAAAGCAGTGCAGGAACGCATTGATTCTGATCCTGAATATCAAAAAAAACTGGCTACTGTTCGCGAGCTGAGTCTGGGAATTGAAGAAGCCGGGCTAACGCAGCATCTGAAGACGCTTCATCAGCGCGCTTTTAGTGAATCTGCCAGGGGTAAGGTTGTTTCCTCCAGGTTTGGAGGTTTAAAAACCTGGGTGGCTGCGGCATCGCTGCTGGTTTTGGTGGCCAGCGGAATTTTCTACCTGACGGGTCGCCAGTCGGTTTTTAACGAGTTTTACCGTCCGGACGAGGGCTTGCCCACCTATATGGGAGCCACGGACAACTATATTTTCGATAAAGCGATGGTAGATTATAAAACAGGCGAATTTGAATCGGCCATTAAAGGATGGAGTCAACTGCTGGTACAAAACACCGATAATGATACGCTGAACTATTTTATAGGTTCGGCATGGCTGGCTAAGAAAAACCCCGTTAAGGCTATTTCTTTTTTTGATAGAGTAATCGTTTTTCCCCAGTCTGTTTTTTTACAGGAAGCCCGGTGGTACAAAGCATTGGCTTTAATAAAAGAAGGAAATAAAGACGAGGCCGTTGCATTACTCCGGGAAACGGAGCATGAAGGCAAAGCAGCCCTGCTGAAAAAGCTGGAGTGACCATACCTGGTTTGTTTACTCTAATACCCGCAAAGCGAAAAAATGCGTATCATTTCCTACATACTCGCAATAACGATGTTTGCGTTTTTACCACTTGTGTCGCGGGCGCAAACCGGCAACCCCAGGGCATCCATAGAAGGGGCGCTGGCTAAAGAAAATATACCCGCTGCCCACCATCTCCTGAACCAAACACTCAACAGGCTTCTGTCGGAAAAGAATGCCGACTCACTTGTAAATTATCTGTCGCTGCTGGGAGAAGTTACTGAGAAGTTATCAGGAGTGGAAAAAGCGGCTGCTGCCGTTAACGCAATGCTTACCCGACTGAAGAATATGCCCGCTTCCTCTATGGCGCTGGAGCAGGGCTATATGAACGCGGCTGAATTTTTTGCCCAAACCGGGAAAAACAAAATGGCCTATGACGCCACCAAAACCGCGCAAGAATATGCGCAGGTAAATAACCGCGATATAGGCAGGCTGGCATTATTCGAAAGAAACCTGGGAGAATACGCCCGGCGAATGGCAAATCCCGATCTTTCGCAACAACACCTGAGGCGGGCGGTGGCCCTGGCTCAATCGGCAAAAAATATAAGCTCCGAAGACCTGTATCTGACCTATAATTCCATTGCTTCAATGATGTGGTATGAGTCTAAAACAGACAGTGCTAAATATTTTTACCTGAAAGCTATAGAGGAAGTACAGAAAATTGACAGCACGCCACTGAACAGATACTTTCGCATGGCTCTACTCCATAACAATGTGGCGGGTATTTATAATCTCGAAGGGAATACCACGGAGGCAACACGAGCGATTGAGATAACGATTGGTTCACTCAGAAAATTCCTGCAATCCGGGGGCTACGAAAGCAAGCGCAAAACGGCAATGTCGCTTCAGTTTGAGGCGATAGATAACCTCGCCGGAATTTATAAGGCTCTTGGCGACTACGCAAAGGCCGAACAATTATTAAATTATTCCTACCAACAGAAAAAAACTCATTTATCACCTACGGATCCGGCGCTGTTTATCTCGCAGATATTACTCGGCCAGCTCTTTTATGCCCGGCGGGAGTATAAAAAGGCGATGGATTATTTAAATAACGGCCGGCAGGCATTACTAAGGGAGAGCGGAGACTATTTATTCTGGAATGGGGATGCCTGTTATACACTTGCCCTGATTTATGAAGCACAGAAAAATCCTGCAATGGCATTGAGGTTTTACACCATGGCAGATAGCTTATATACAACAGCTTTCCAGGGGAGTTATGATGAAATTTATCTCGATTTCTCGAGAAATTATACCCTTTTCCAGGCCACAAATAATGATTGCGAAGGGGCGATAAAAAAAGCTGGCCATATTTTAAATTATTTAACCCGTACCGGGAACAGGCAATCGCAGCTATACTTTCACCAGTTGTTAAATCTGGCCGGGATTTATTCGGAATGTAAAAATTTTGAACAGTCTTTGCATTATTCACAGCAGTCTTTAGCTAATATCCGACAGCATGCCGGAAAAGGAAAGAGTTTGATTGACTCTATAAGGACGGAAGTGGCTTTGCCGGATGCCTTGTTTCTCAGTGCAAAGGCAAAATACAATCTTCTGAAACAAAAGGACTTTAACAGTATTGCTTCTATCTTAAAAGAATTGAACCAGGCTTCCGGTATTATTGAGAGAAGGAAAGCTATTCTATCCGACCCCAAAGATGTGAGCGCCTTGCTCGCGTCCTACCAGCAAATAGGCGCATTTATCAAAGAGCTTAATTATGAGTTGTTGAAACTTTCGGGCGATAAAAAATATATCGATACCATTATCAGCACCCATGAAAACAACGTTTATACCCGTATCCGTTCTCATATCGATCAGCAGAAAGCAATGCGTTTTGCCGGTCTTCCCGATAATATTTTGAAAAAGGAACAGGATTTGAAGGAGCGGATCAGGAGCATTCTGGAACGCGACGGCAAGCAGGGGGAAAATGTTATTTCTTATATGAATGCCGTGGCCGAGTGGACCAGGTTTCAGCAAACCCTGAAGAAAAATCACCCCCACTACTATCAAATGCGCTACGGGAACACCAATATTTCTGCGCAGCAAATAGCTCTTTCCTTACCGGACGACATCACGGTTGTGAGGTATATTTATTCGTCAACCGGCCTTCTGGCTTTCGTCGTTTCCCGGAACCGGCAACAACTGGTGGCTCTTTCTTCAGCAAACCTTATCGAAAAAATTACGGCGTTGAGTCAACCCGGCATCAGCCAGCAAAATGTTGTGGCTCTGGCCCATCAACTGTACCGGCAATTGTGGATGCCGCTCGAAAAGACAATTCAGACGAAGCGGGTGACCATAATACCCGATGGTATCTTGTATAACCTGAGTTTCGAAATACTTACACCCGTGGCCACCCGGTCTTACAGAGAACTGTCGCAGTATTGCCTTCTGAACAGGCATGCCCTTTCTTATCACTACAGTTTGCACGCCTTGCTCCTCCGGCACGAACCGGCCAGGATGAAGGGGAATTTTGTAGCTTTTGCCCCCGGGTTTTTTGAAAATGACAAGCAACAATATCTGAACCGGGCCAAAGGCGATTCGATGCGGCTGGACCAGAATTATCTTGCCTTACTTCCACTGCCCTTTACCGGAAAACTGATCAACAAGTTGAAAACGCAGTTTGGAGGAAATGTATTTACCCAAAACCGCTCTACCCCCGAAACCTTCCGTAAAGAATCGGGCAATCATCATATTATTCATATTGGTACGCATGCGGAGGCGAACAATGAATTTCCGGAGTACTCCCGACTGATTTTTGCGAAGGACGAGAAAGATGTAGACGCAGAAAATTCGATTTACCTATTTGATATTTATAACTGCGATCTCACTTCCGACCTGTCGGTATTAACCGCCTGCGAATCGGGTAAGCCGGGATACCAGGACGGCGAGGGGATGATTTCTATGGCACATGCATTTACCTATGCGGGCAGCAAGAGCATTATGACGGGTTTGTGGAAATTAGATGAACAGTCTACATCGATCATCACAGAATATTTCTATAAATACCTGAAAAGAGGACTGGGGAAAGACGAAGCCTTACAGAAGGCAAAGCTTGATTATTTGCAGCATATCAATGGTCGTATGATAGCTCCCCAATATTGGGCCGGTCTGGTGCTGATGGGCAATACCGACCCGGTTACCCTTAGATCCTCTAACCGATGGGTTTACTATGGTATAGGCTTTCTCACAGTACTAACCATGGCCGCGTGGCTTTTTTGGCGAAAAAGAAACCGGGAAAGAACAGGGCAATCAACTCATCAGTAAACATACTATGATCCGATCGTGGTTGATTTACAGCGTTTTAAGCGGAAATATCAAAGTGAGCCGACAGAAATAGGCTTTTAAATTTTGATTACAAAGTGATTAACAGCAGAAACCCGGCGTTTTTTGGCAACATTTAATACCTTTGCAGGATATTATGAAAGAAAAAATGACAGGTTCGATTTTACATTGTTCCTTTTGCGGCCGCAACCGCGAGGAGGTAGAAATTCTTATCGCCGGTCAGGATGGCCATATTTGTGAGAGCTGTGTAGAACATGCGCAGGAAATTATAGATCAGGAATTACACTTAAAAGAAAATACGTTGATACCCCAGGGCTTTTCACTGAATGTGAAAAAACCTATGGAAATCAAAACCTTTTTGGATGAATATGTCATTGGGCAGGATGACGCTAAAAAGGTACTGGCGGTAGCGGTGTACAATCACTACAAAAGGCTGAAGCAAAGGAGTTCCGGTAAAGAAAAAGATCAGACAAGTGAGATAGAGATCGAAAAAAGCAATATCGTGATGGTTGGCGAAACAGGCACCGGCAAAACCTTATTGGCCCGCAGTATTGCCAAAGTGCTCAACGTACCCTTTGCCATTGTTGACGCCACCGTATTTACCGAAGCAGGCTATGTAGGGGAAGATGTGGAGAGTATTCTTACGCGTTTATTACAGGTGTGTAATTACGATGTGGAAGCCGCAGAGCGGGGTATTGTTTACATTGATGAAATAGATAAGGTTGCCCGTAAGAGCGATAACCCCAGCATCACCCGCGATGTAAGCGGCGAAGGAGTACAGCAGGGCCTGCTGAAATTGTTGGAAGGTACCGATGTGTTGGTGCCACCACAGGGCGGGCGCAAGCATCCCGATCAGAAGCTTGTAAAAGTAAATACCAGTAATATCCTTTTCATCTGCGGGGGCGCTTTCGATGGGGTAGATAAAATAATAGGCAGAAGGGTACAAACCAATACCATAGGGTTTAATGTAGATAAGGGTCTGCAGGAGGATATGAAGAAAAACCTCCTGAGATTTGTGAATGCCCAGGATTTGAAGACCTTTGGACTGATACCTGAGTTACTGGGCCGGTTGCCCGTAGTTACCCATCTCGATCCTCTGGATGCCACTACACTGCGTGATATTTTGACCGAACCCAAAAACGCGCTGATAAAGCAATACAAGAAATTGTTTGAATTGGAAGGCATAGAGCTGAAAATTGAAAATGAAGTCTACGATTTCATGGTTCAGAAAGCAGTGGAATATAAATTGGGTGCAAGAGGTTTGCGCAGTATTTGTGAAAGTATCCTTACTGATGCGATGTATGAGTTGCCATCGTCGAACGAAAAAATTTTCCTGTTAACCAAAGAATATGCCGAACGGAAGTTCAGCAAGAGCAAAATGGGGCTGGTTAAAGCGGCATAAAGGCCGTTTGTACCGGAATGAAGGGGCTCTTCTCTACGAGTTTGCGGCATTAATAACAGTAAACCATTAATCCTCAAGTCAGAAATATGAACGAGCTGGTAGAAAAATTAAAAGCCGAGGCAGGTCTCACCGATGATCAGGCCGTTAAGGCACTGGAGGCAATCAAGAACTATGTGGTGGAGAAGTTTCCTATGCTGGAAGGAGCGGTGGGCAATCTTTTTGGCCAGTCGTAAAATTCCTTGAGTATTGGGACGCATAGAACGATCGTTTTAATTTTTGATACGATGGGTTCTATTCTTAATCATCTAAGGTGACTGCAATGCCTGTTAACCCCCAATTCGACGAGTATATTGCCAAATCCCGGCCCTTTGCCCGGCCTGTCCTCGAATTTTTACGGGAAGTGGTACACAGCGCCTGTCCTGGGGTGCAGGAAGAAATAAAATGGAGTTTCCCCAACTTTGTATACAAAGGTAAAATACTGTGCAGCATGGCAGCTTTTAAAGAGCATTGTGCCTTTGGGTTCTGGCTCCACAGTATAATGAACACCGTAAAAGCGATCCGAATAGACAAGGGCGAAAGTAGTGGAATGGGCCTTTTTGGAAAAATTACTTCCATTAAAGATCTGCCTTCCCCAAAAGTCCTGGCCAATTGTATCGGGGAAGCAATGATGCTGATCGATGAGGGCGTTACCCTCAAAAAAGAGGCGCCATCGTCTGCTGCTGAGTTGCCGGTGCCCGAAGCACTGGTGCGTGCGCTCGACGAAAATGAAAAGGCCAAAACCGCTTTTGAAGAATTTTCACCCTCTCAACGAAAAGAATATATTCAATGGATCAATGAGGCGAAGACCGATGCCACGCGGGAGAAACGTGTGGCCACCACTATCCGGTGGGTGAGCGAAGGAAAAAGCAGGAACTGGAAATACAAGAAAAAATAGGAGCGGCTTATTCGATTTTTGTTTTTCTGAGTTCGAGTAGATTTAATGCGTTGGCCGGAAAATCCTTCACATTTTTTTGTACCAGATGGATCACTTTATCGTACCAAAGGGGTACCACCGGCGCATCGTTAATAGCTATCTGATCGGCCTGGCGGTATAATACATATCTAAGCGAATCGTTGGTTTCCCTGATGGCCTGTTCAAATACCCTGTCAAATTCGGGATTCTCGTAACGGGTATAATTAGGGGGTGCGGGGTTTTTGGAATAAAATACCGAGAGGTAGTTCTCTGCATCGGGATAGTCGGCGATCCAGCCGCCCCGGAAAAAAGCTGCTTTGGAGCCGGAGGTCATTTCGAATAACAGCGATTTCTGAACCACTTCTACCTGCACAGGAATACCCAGTTCCTCCAATTGTTTGGCAATAAAGCTTCCGAAGTCGGCATATACAGAAATCGTAAGCAGTTTAATAACCGGGAGTCCTTTCCCTCCCGGAAAACCCGCTTCGCTCAGTAAGGCTGCCGCCTTTTGAGGGTTATACGAATATCCTTTTACCAGCGAATCGCTGAAAGAAGGCAACCCTTTTGGCACAAAGCCACTTTCGGCAGGGGTTCCCAGCGAATTACGCAGGTAAAGAATCATTTTTCTACGGTCAAATCCATAGTTAATTGCCTGGCGCACTTTTTTAAATCTCAGGGGCGAATTTTTTACCAGGGGGTTGGTGCTGTCTACCAAAAAACCAAGGTATTCGATGTTGAGGTAAGGCTGGGTTTGTAACTCAATTTTATCTTTCCATATTTCGCGGAGCGTGCCTTTTTTGGTCAGCACTTCATCTTTAAAACTGGGGTCGAGTTCATTGATAAAATCGAGCTGTCCCTGGCGAAACAATAAAAACTCAGTGGCCCGGCTATCCTTGAAGCTGATCTTTATACCATCAAGATAAGGTAGCCTGTCGCCAGCATGGTCGCGCTCAAAATAGTGATCGTTTTTAACGAACAAGAGTGCCTGTCCTTCTTCCCATACCAGAAACTTAAAGGGTCCCGTTCCCACGGGGTGGCGGCGGAAATCGGCACCATACCGCGCTACGGCCTCCGGTGCTATAACCGAACAATATTGCATAGACAATATACCGAGGATGGGCTGATAGGGTTGTATCAGCTTCAGTTGAAAGGTGGTATCGTTCAAGGCTATAAAAGGCTGCAGGGAATCGGCCTTGCCGTTAAATATCCAGGCGCCCGGACTGGCTGTTACGGGGTCGATAATACGGCTTAAGCTAAAAACCACATCGGCGGCCACCATTTTCCTTCCTTTATTTTGAGGGAAACAAGCATCGTCGTGAAAAAAAACATCGTCTCTCAGGTAGAAGGTATAGGTGCGTTTATCTTCCGAAATATCCCAGCGTTTTGCAAGCGAGGGACGGATATTCAAACTGTCGTCTACCTCCACGAGTGTATTGAACAACTGATGTGTCGGCCACATGGTCGATTGATTTTTGGCAAAAGCAGGGTCGAGAGAAGCTATACCGGCATACTCGTTGTAATGGAAAAATTTTTTATCCGAATCTTTCCGGCTGCCACAAGAAAGCATTAGTATGCCGGATAACAGGAGTAAAAATATCCCGTCTGCTGCCCGCTCATTCAATGGCCGGGAAACATCTTTTGTTCGCGGGTAAATACTCCCAGGTAAACTCATGGCTGTAAAGTAAAATAAAAACCAGGCAACGCGCCCGGTTTTTATCAAAAACTTACAGAGGAACCAACCGGAAAGCTTATAAAACGGCGCTGATGCCGATCATAAAATTGGCCCGGCGGCTGTTATACCCGTATGTATCAAAATATTGCTGGTCGGTAATATTCCTGAAATCGGCAAACAGTTTTGTCTTTCCGTACAGGGCATAAGAGGCATAAAAGTCGAGGGTATAATAAGGTTTCATGGGATTGGGGCCAATATCATAAGTTCCCGGCAGGCGTTTGCCCACGTATCTGAAAGCAGGCGCCAGCACCAGGTTTTTTACAGGGGTTAAAGTTAGTGTACTGTTTACTGTAAACTCAGGTCTTCGGTAAAGGTTATCGGTTTGGGTTCCGTCACTGATTCCTTCACCGGTTACGTAAGCAAAGTTATTTATCCATTGTCCTATATTGGCCAGTGCCATATTGCTTTCTGCCTCAAAGCCGTAATCGTGCTGCTCATCGCGGTTGATATACCAGCTTGCATAGGTATTGGGGTCGGTATAAAAAACGATCAGGTCTTTAATGTCTCTTTTAAAGGCCACAATGCGGAAGGAGTTCCGGTTATCGTTGGTAAGCGACTGCACCCCCAGTTCATAGTTGACGCTTTTTTCGGGCAATAATTCTTTATTTCCGTATTCGCTGTACAGCTGGTATAAAGCAGGTGTGTTAAACGCACTGGATACGTTTATAAATACCCTCGTGTTGCTGCTTACATTATAGGAGGGATTGAACGTAAAAGTAGTATTGTTGCCATAAATGCTGTGATGATTGAACCGTCCACCCAGTTCGAGGTTAAACCCCGAGAGGTCCGTGAGCAAAACCGATGCATAGGCCGCAAAATTGCCGGTATTTGCCGAATCGGCACTTACCGGCAGGGCATCGTAGGGGCCATAATTTGAGATGCTTTTATAGCCCTGATCCGTTTTTTGATAAATGTATTGCAGGCCGCCTACCAGTGAAATGTTTTTAGTGAAATTGTGGTTGCCGTAAAGATCGGTAATAAGGGAACGGCCCTTATAGTTGCCCTCAGACCATTTGCTGTAAAAGGAAGCATCGGGGTCCAGGCGCAAAGCCCCTATATCTGTACTATCATCCGAGAAAGACCGGTTGGCGGTTATCAGGCTTTGTGCCAGGTAAAAGGCAGATTTACCTGTTTTAAATTGGATGTTAAGGCTGTTTACAAAATGTTTATTGGTGGCTGTAAAGTCGTAATCATCGGTATAAGCGCCGGCATCGGTATGAGCTTTGTATTGACCGTAATTGCTGGTAAAGCCAGCCGACAGTTTTGGGGTAAATTTGTACCCGATATTGGCCTGAAAGGCATTCTGGTACAGCCCGTCTTTATCAAAGGGCCTGTTGCCAAGGCTGTCGTGCGCAGCAGAAAATCCATCTGTGCCGATATAATTATAGGCCAGGTTGTAAGAGAACCGATCTATATTTCCATTAACGCCCAGGCCCGATTTCCAGGTATTATAACTTCCATAGGCGATGCTTGCCGTTGGTGTTATTTTTTTTGCTCCGCCTTTTTTGGTAATTATATTAATAACGCCTGCAACAGCGTTGCTTCCCCACAAGGTACTTTGCGCTCCTTTCAGGATTTCAATTTTCTCGACCTGATCGGGGTTGATATTATTTAGGTCGTAAGCGTTAGTGATGTTGGACGGATCCTGCAGGGGAATGCCGTCCAGTAAGATCAGCGTATTGCCGTTTGCAGCGCCACGCAGGTAAAGTTCCTGGTTGCTGCCGGGCGCATTGTTGGCGCCTGCAATAAATATGACTGCGTATTGATTTAGTATTTCGGTAAGCGATTTGCCGGTATTGTTTTGCAAGGTGGCCTGATCAATTACAGTAACCACTTTCCCGGTTTGCGATTGTTTTTGTTCTTTCCTGGCTGCGGTTACAATTACTTCGTCCAGGTTTTTTTGAATGATCTCTGTTTGTGCCTGTAGTGCGCCATACGATACGATAGCAGCCACTACTAAAATGATTCTTTTCATTTTGAAATTTTAGTTTGACTGCTTCCGGAAATAAGAAGATAGAAATATAAACGCCGGGGCGGTTACATCCCATGCCTTTCACCCGAAAGCCTGAATGATTGTTAATGATGCCTGGCAGGTCTTCTGGCTTGGCCCGTTTTATAACCTTCCCGCGACGCATGGCGCTACAGTGGCATTTATAAAACATTTTCAAACTCCTCTTTACGAGGGTTGGTTGA
Organism: Paraniabella yanshanensis; assembly: GCA_040393015.1. Lineage (GTDB taxonomy): Bacteria > Bacteroidota > Bacteroidia > Chitinophagales > Chitinophagaceae > Niabella > Niabella yanshanensis_A. The sequence goes on along the minus strand of JBEBUZ010000029.1, from coordinate 17,292 downwards.
ACCTTACAGCTACGGGGATAGCGCCGGAATTTCACCGGACTTCCCTTTTAACTCCCTACCTGAGGAGGGGAGACCAAAAATCGGGGCAAAAGTAGTAAAAAAGATTAGACCGATGCACAGAAAATGCGATGCACTCATCGGGCTATTGCCGTTATCGTAGTTTTTTTATGCGACAGAGGCTCTGCTAAAAATTTTTGATCGATTCGCCCAGATCGTAAACCGTCAATTTTTTGTCCGACAAAGACTGTATTAATGAGCTGGCCGCAGCGCTTCGGTAGCCTCCTGCGCAGTGTACAACTATGGGCTTATCTACGGGTATATGGTTCATGTTTTTTCGCAGTTGGCCTAACGGGATGTTAATGCTGTTCTCAAAAATCTTTCTTTCTTTAACTTCATTTTCATTGCGGACGTCCACGATAGTGTAATGGCCGGGATCATTGCTGAAAACTTCTAAATCAAGCGGAGCCTGTTTCTCCGTTCCATCCTCGATAAGAAAAGCCTGTTGTATCTGGGGTTCGTAACCAATAGCCGCAGCCCTTTCTATCATGGCATACACTTCTTCTTTGCTGTCGCCAGCCAGATAAAAAGGTTCCTTCGGCTGAATAATGCTGCCCAGCCAGGTTTCAAACTTATTGCCGCTCATCAGGTTCAGGGAATGGGATAGGCTGCCCAGCTTGTATTTTTTTTCGTCTCTTATATCTACAATCAGGATATTTTCTTTTAGTGCCGGTACGCGATCACTCCATTCTACCTTATCTATACTGGGTTGGAAGGGTGCGGCGCCCTTTCGGTTTTGTTCCACATCAAAAGGGAAATAAGCAGGGATAAAGGGTTGATCGGCTAATAGTTCTTCTATAAATTCTTCTTCTGTTTGCGGTTGCAGGCTCCAGTTGGTTTGTTTCTCTATACCGATGGTGCTTTGAGGCGTGCTGCTGAGGTTTTTGCCGCAAAGGGTTCCGGCACCGTGCGCGGGATATACAATTACATCATCGTTCAGCAGTGCCAGTTTGTGGTGCAGGGAATGATACATCAGGGAGGCCAGCTCATTTCGGCTCAATTGTATGCTACCCGCTCCTTCGCGCAGGTCGGGGCGGCCACAGTCGCCAATAAACAAGGTGTCGCCGGTAAATACTGCTTTGGGAGTATTATGATGTTCCAGTATAATGCAGATACTGTCGGGGGAATGGCCGGGAGTATTCAGTGCCGTCAGTTTTATATCGCCGCTCTCAATAAATTGTCCTTCATCGAAGGGCTGGTGCGGATAAAACACGTTCACCTTTTCGCTTACATATATGGTAGCACCGGTAGTTTCAGCAATCTCCAGGTGCCCGCTTACGAAATCAGCGTGTGGGTGGGTTTCAATGATGCCTGCAATGCGTGCATCATTGGCTTTTGCATAATCGTAATAGGGCTGCGGGTTGCGCGCAGGGTCTATCAAAAAAATTTCTTTTGTGGAAGTACTCAGGATAGCGTAGCTGTAATGTGCCAGGCTCTTGTCTTCAAATTGTTCTACTTTCATATTCATTCTTTTTAAGTAATCTTTTAATGAGGAAGTTTTTCGCGGAAGTATCCGTATACCCAGGTACCCGCTATGGCGCTCAACAATACGATAGCTACCGCTGTGAACCCGGCACCTATCTGGGCAAACAGTGGTCCGGGACAGGCGCCGGTCATTGCCCATCCCAGTCCAAACAGCAAACCGCCTGCAATTTGCCCTTTATTGAATTTTTTGGATGTGAAAATTATTTTCTCTCCGTGAATTGTCTTTATATTAAACTTCTTAATCAGCCAAACCGAGAGAATGCCCACCATAACCGCCGAACCTATCACGCCGTACATGTGAAAACTTTGCAGACGAAACATTTCCTGTATTCTGAACCAGGAAACGATTTCGGCTTTTACAAAAACCACACCGAATAACAGACCAACTGCCAGGTATTTGAAGTTGTACCACCAGGGATGAACCAATTCCGATTCGTTGAGGCACCGGGTATCCAGTGAGCGAACTTCGTAGTCAAGGATATCTTTTTCTTCGTTCATTTTTTATAAGCTTAAAATAAGTGGAAGGATAAGATTGGCCATAAGGAAACCACCAATCATAAAACAGATGGTAGCAACAAGAGAGGGTAGTTGTAAGGTGCTCAAACCCATAATCGCATGGCCGCTGGTGCATCCCCCTGCATAGCGGGTACCAAAGCCCACTAAAAACCCACCTGCTACCAATAGGATAAAGCCACGGACGGTAGTGAGGCCCTGCCAGCTGAATATTTCGGAGGGCAGCAGTTGTTGGTCGACGGTAATGCCATACTGTTTCAGATCGGAGGCAAGCGCAGGCGCTACCTGTACGGGGTTCGTATCCGAAAGAAACTGCGCGGCCAGGAATCCGCCTGTCAGGATGCCCGCAACAAAGAACAGGTTCCAGGCTTCTTTTTTCCATTTGTACTTGAAAAACGGGATGTTTGCGGGAAAGCAGGCAGCACATATATGCCGGAGGTTGGCCGAGATGCCGAAATACTTATTACCCAGCAAAAGCAGTGCGGGTACCGTTAACCCTATCAGCGGCCCGGCAATATACCAGGGCCAGGGTTGTTTTATCCATTCTATCATAGCTTTATTAAATATTGTACTGTTAGCTGCTTGTCAACAGCACGATTTCGTGAATAATTATATAAATACCTATTATTAAAATAAACCAGCCAAATCCTTTTTTTAACGTGTTGCCATTCAGCCGGCTGCCCAGGGTGGTTCCGGCAACAACACCCACAACGGCGATAGCGGTTAGTTTGAGCAACAAAGGCCATTCCATGGTATGATGGGTAACATCCTCCGCAAAGCCGATCAGGCTGTTGATGCTGATAATGACCAATGAGGTGCCAATGGCGGTTTTTACCGGAAGTCTAAGCCATAATACCAGCGCCGGTATTAACAAGAACCCTCCGCCTGCGCCCAGCAGACCCGTTATGAGACCCACGGCTATACCGCTCAATGCTATTTTAAGGAAACCGGCCTTGTGTACGGTAACAACATCGCGGTCGGCGGTGCTTCTGATCATGGTGCTGGAAGACAGGATCATTAAAACCGCAAACACCAACATGGTCAACATAGGTACCGAAACCAGGTTGCCGGCTATATCCAACGTGGGTGGCAGATGGGGAATAATATAATGTCGTACGCCTATTACCGTTAATACCGAGAGTCCGCCAAAGGCAGCCACCGTTTTAAAATGTACCTGTTTGGCAGCAAAATTGGTTAACGAACCTACCAGGCTGGTTACACCCACAATGAACAGAGAGTAGGAAGTAGCCAATATCGGTGTTATACTAAACAAATACACCAATATCGGTACTGTTAGTATCGAACCACCTCCTCCTACCAGTCCAAGCGACAATCCAATCAGCAATGCCGCTGCATAACCCGCTATCTCCATAATGCAAATTTGCAGATGCTTTTATAAAAACAATGTGACATTAGTCACAAAGTTACATGAGCGTAGTACATTTGCTGGGTATTTTGCTGATAGTTTGGTCCCGGGCACATTTACTGTTTTCTCCAATTGTCCAAAAGATAGTCAATTTTTGACGGAATAGTTGTGTGAAAGATTTTTCATAACCTTATAAGGCAACCAATATTTTATTATCTTCAATCCCGGTTCGGCACTATCGGCATACCTTTCACATGAAACCCAATATGCTTTTTACCTGTTAGGCCGGTTGAAAAAATGATATCAGAATGAGGAAACAACTTGGCTTTTTCGACCTTACCATGATAAGCGTAAGTTTCGTGATCGGTATGGGTATTTTCAGGGCGCCGGTGAATGTAGCGCAGGCTACTCCCGATATTTTCACCTATTTTCTTTGCTGGCTGGCAGGCGGTATAGTGGCTTTTTGCGGGGCATTGACTTATGCCGAAATTGGTTCCCGTACACCGGCTACCGGAGGCTACTATAAGGTATTTTCTTACGCTTACCACCCGTCTGTCGCCTTTGCTATTAATTGTATTATACTGGTGAGTAATGCTGCTTCGCTCGGCATGGTGGCCCTGGTAGGCGCCGAATATATTACGGGTGTTCTGTTCCCCGCAGCACACAATATTCAAACCCTTGAGATATTGTTTTCCATTATTGCCATTATCGCCTTTTATGGGGTAAACATGCTGGGGTTAAAAATGAGCTCGCGAACACAAAATATTTTAATGGTTATTAAGATAGGGCTGGTTATTTTACTCATACTATCGGTATTTGTTGCCGACCCTGCACCCGCACTCCAATCCGAAAGAGGGGTTACGGCGGGTATAAAAGAATATATAAAAGCTTTTGGTATTGGGTTGGTAGCGGTAAGTTTTACTTACGGCGGTTACCAGCAAACCATTAATTTCGGGGAGGAAGTGAAAAACCCCTCCCGCACCATCCCCCGAAGCATCTTTTTCGGTATGTTCATTATTGTATCTCTTTACCTGCTGGTCAACTACGCATATATTAAAGTGATAGGGTTTGAACAGTTGAAAGACAGCAAGAATATTGCGGCGATAATGGCTTCCAAAATACTGGGCGCAAAGGCCGAGGCCGTGCTATCGGTACTGCTGTTTTTGGGTGTTTTGGGTTATATCAACGGGTCTCTTCTCAGCAACCCGCGGGTGATGTTCGCCATGAGCAAAGACCGGGTATTGCCATCATTTTTTTCTAAAACCAACCGCAATGGAGTAATGACGGCTTCGCTTACTGTTTTTTCAATAGTGGCGGCCCTGGTCGTGTTCTGGGCCGAGGAATTTGACAGGATATTGAGTTTTTCTATTTTCCTGGATTGTTTTGGAATGGCTCTTTCGGCAGCGAGTATTTTCTATTTCCGTAAGAAAGCAGGGCGTCAGAAAGATGCCGGTATTTATAGTATGAAGTTATACCCGCTTCTGCCTGTTATTTTTATTTCTGCCTATATTTTTGTCGCCATCAGCATAGCTTTAGATTATGAAAAGAACCATTATGCGGCATTGATCGGTATAGGGGTACTGGCTCTTTTCATGGTCATTTATTTTGTTTTCTTAAAGAATAATAAAAAGCCAAATTTATAAAATGAACCTTTCGCAAATAATAAATGAGTGGGGGGAAGAGCGGGAAAAATATTTCAATGCCATAGCGCCACCTATATGGCAGGCCAGTAATTTCGCTTTTGGCGAGGTAGAAAGTTTCCGGCATGCTTTTGAAGATGAGCGCAATCAATACCTGTACAGCAGGGGAATTAACCCTACCACCGATATACTTCGCAAAAAGCTGGCGGCTTTGGACGGCGCCGAAGACTGCCTGTTGTTTAACAGCGGAGCCGCTGCTATTTTTGCCGGTATTTTTGCCAATGTTAAGGCCGGGGATCATATCGTGTCGGTAAAAGATCCCTATAGCTCTGCAAGGAAAATGTTTGATGCCATCCTGCCGCGGTTTAATGTTACCGTATCGTATATAGATGGAAAAACAATCGAAGACTGGGAACAAGCCACATTGCCCCAAACAGTTTTGTATTATCTCGAATCGCCTAATAGCTGGACCTACGAATTGCAACCACTCGAAGAAATAGCGGCTTTGGCAAAGCGGAAGAATATCATCACTTTTATTGATAATACCTATTGTACGCCGGTTTATCAGGACGTTATCGGCCTGGGCATAGACATCGCGATGCAAACGGCTACAAAGTACATCGGCGGCCATAGCGATACATTGGGTGGCGTACTTTGCGGCAGCAGGCCGATGATGAAAAAAATATTTGACACGGAGTATATGACGATTGGCAGCGGATTGCAGCCTTTTAACGGATGGTTGCTGCTGCGGGGTTTAAGAACCTTACCCATGCGGCTGGAGCGTATAGAAAAAACTACCGCTGAAGTCGTGGCTTTTTTGGATCAGCACCCCGCCGTTGAGAAAATTATTTATCCGTTTCACCCGGATTTTGAGCAGTATAAGTTGGCTAAAAAGCAAATGAAGGGGGCGTTCGGGTTGATCACCATTGTGCTTAAAGCCAGAAGCCGACAGTCGGTTGTAGAGTTTACCGAACGGTTGAAAACCTTCCTTCTGGCAGTGAGTTGGGGCGGGTATGAAAGTCTGGTAATACCACGGGTAAGTTTTATCGGCGAAAAAGAATATGATCCGGCAAATGAAAAACACCGGCATATCCGGTTGTATTTCGGGTTAGAAGAACCTCAATACCTGATCAACGATCTTGAGCAGGCGCTGAATGGTTAGACGAGAGTGCGGGGAAATGTTAAGATTATGTAAAATGCTGAGGGAGAAAGGTAATGAATCAGATGGTTCGATACGCTTTCCGGAGCCGGAATAACTAATTTGTGAAGGGTGAATTTTTTCCTGAACCTTATATTTGTATATTAGTTTTGAGCTTTGGTATATCTTTTGCTCCCAAATAGATTTTTGAATTCAAATTTTCTTTAAATCAAAACCAGGGTTATTTATGAAGCAACTCTTTGTTTTTTTGGTAATTATATTTTTTGCAATAAGCGATGGGAATGCCCAGAAAGGGGTGCGGTTAAAAAAACTGGTTGGCCAAAAATCCGATATTTCGTCCACCCTTCCGCTGTCGGTGGTGCAAATACCTACCGGAACTTTTGTTATGGGAGATGAGGCCGATACTTCCACTGTATTGAAGAAGGAACTGTCTAAGCCGGTATTGATCAGTGGGTTTTATATTTCACAGACCGAAATCACGAATGCGCAGTACAAGGAGTTTGTGCACTGGGTAAGAGATTCGATAGCCGCCCGCATTTTGGGCGGGGAATACGTTACAGTGGTAGATGGGGATACGGCGGTAAACTGGAAAGTCGCCTCCAAAATCAACTACTCCGATCCGGCAATTACCAGTCAGTTAGGCGATATGATGCTGGATCCTGCTAAAACCATCAACAATAAGCGGGCGATCGACCCTCAAAAACTGGTTTACCTGCTGCAGGGATTTAATTACCAGGAAGCGGCAAAAAAGGAAAACAAGGATAAGGCCCCCAGCGAATTTATTTATAAATATTCCATCCCGGTTTACCCGGACACCCTTTGCTGGATGCGCGACTTTGGCTATTCCAATAACGAACAGATGGCGGTTAGTTACTTTAACAGTCCGAAGTACCAGAACTACCCGGTGGTGGGAGTAAGCTGGAACCAGGCTAACGCGTTTTGCGATTGGCTGACAAAACAAAAAGTAAATACCTACCAGACAAAGAACAAATTGGCTGAAGGAGGAAAAGTGAGGCTCCCAACCGAGGCCGAATGGGCCTATGCGGCTAGTAGGGACGAAACAGACCATCCTAAAAAGTCGGGCAAATCGAAAAAAGACGATGAGGAAGACCTGAGTACTCAGGGTAAGATTTTTCCGGCCTATGTGGCGGACAGTAAGAAAGGAGGCGCCGGTTTGTACAATATGGAGGATAACGTTTCCGAATGGATGATCACTTCTTACTATGAAGGCGGCGAAACTTTTCAGAACCGGTTCAATCCCGATATCCAGTTTGGTACGCCCGAATCTCAGTCGAAGTTTCAACGTCGTAAAGTAATAAGAGGCGGTAGCTGGAAAGATTCGCCATCGATGGTCACCACTCAAAACCGTACATATGATGATATGGATGCTGCCCATTCCTATATCGGTTTCCGCGTAGTAGTCAATCTTCCCGAATAATTAATAATTTTAAAACTCATTCAAAACCAATAAAAACCAGTATATGCCGGCAGAACAAAACTCCAATATCCAGCGCTATCTTAATGTTTTCTTTTCTCTTGGTGCGGTGCCTGTACTTTTAGGGGCATTATTTAAACTCACCAATACTGCTCCAATCGGTGATCCCGACTCCTGGCTGAAAGCCGGTTTATATACCGAGGCGCTTGTTTTTCTGGTGTATGCACTAATGTATGCCTTTAAACCAGAAGCGCTGGACGATGCGGCCGCCGTAGCGGCGGTAGAAGCAGCCCCCCGCGGAACAACCCGCACCGGCAGCGCATTGGCATCGATGGACGAAATGTTGCAGGCTGCCGATATTACGCCCGAGTCTTTAAACAGACTGAGCGAGGGCTTCCGCTCGCTCGAGAGCAATATCAACCGGATCAGCAGCGCTTCCAACAGCGTTGTGGAAACCGAGGAATATGCCAAACAGGTAAAAGAAGCCACCTTGTCCATACATAGGGTAAACACTTATTATAACAGGCTTGCCGAAACCTCGCATGCTTTGATCGATAGTGCCGAAGATGCAAAAGCCACTCAAAAAGAGATGGCCGATCTGGCAAAAAACCTTCAAAAACTCAACCAGATGTATAGCAGCATGATCAATGCTATGCAAATGAAAGGAGGATAAATAATTGAAAAAATTTGTACTATACATTGCATCTCAAATCCTAAATCCTACATAATTTATGGCTTTACCAAAAGAGCCCCGGCAGAAAATGATCAACGTGATGTATCTGGTGCTGACAGCATTGCTGGCGCTGAATATATCAAGCGAGGTGTTGAATGCTTTCAGAACCATGAACAAAAGTTTTTCCAATGCCAATAATACTATTGATAAGAAAACCGAAACGATCTTTGCCTCGCTGGAACAGAAAATAAACGACCCCAAAACACGCGACCTGGCGGCAGTATGGAAACCCAGAGCCGATCGGGCCAGGCAACTTTCCGATGAAATAGTAGCTCATATTGAAGGGTTGAAAACGCAGATACAAAACGAAGCGGGCGGAGCCGACGGAGGTCATTTCAATGAAAAAAATACGAATGCGGCTACCAAAATACTGGTGGACGGACCCGCTGGAAAGGAATTGTTCAATAAGCTGACGGATTATAAGAAGAGCCTGTTAGGCATCGATGAAAAAATAAACAAGCAATTTGCCAACAGCCTCCCGCTCGATCTGTCGATGCCGGTGGTACAAAATAAAAGCAATAAGAACTGGGAAGACGCTTATTTCAGAAGAACACCGGCCATAGCAGCTATTACCGTTTTATCCAAGTTTCAAAGCGATATTAAGAATTCCGAAGCCCAGGTAGTAGAATATTGCCACAACCAGATCGGGGAAGTGCAGGTGGTATACGACGAGTTTCAGGCCCTGGCAACAGCCAATGCACAGTTTCTGCTACCCGGAAGTGAATTTACCATTACCGCGGGTGTGGGAGCATTCAGTAAAAATGCAAAACCCACTGTAACAATCGACGGCGTGGCGGTTCCCTTAAACGCGAACGGTTTGGCCGAATATAAAGCTACTGCCGGCGGACCGGGTAATTATACCCGCCGGGTGAATATCTCCTTTGTAAAACCCGACGGCACAACTTCTACGCTCACAAAAGACATTAACTATACAGTTGCATCACCTACAGGCCTTACCGTAAGCGCAGATGCCGTGAAAGTATTGTATATCGGATTGGACAATCCTATATCTGTGGGAGGGGGCAGCGGTACCAGCGCCAGCAATCTGCGTGTTTCGATCAGCCAGGGATCCATCACCGGAAGTAACGGGAAGTATACGGCCAAAGTTACTACCCCGGGTACAGCTACCGTCACCGTAAATGATGGTAAACAATCCACTAACTTTGAGTTCAGGGTTAAATCAGTGCCCACACCGGTGGCCATGGTGGGTGCCAGCAAGGGTGGTCGTATAAGAGTAAATGATTTTAAAGCCCAGGCAGGGGTAAGAGCTGAGTTGGAAAATTTTGTATTTGAAGGGGTAAAGTTTACAGTAACGGGCTATACCATGACTTTTACCGGTGCCGGATACCCCGAATTTATGCACAAGCGGGTAGAGGGGAATTCGTTTAATGCCGTCAGAAGTTTAATTGAGAGGGCAAGACCGGGGGCAACTATTACCATCGATGAAATTGATGCATCCGGCCCGGGTGGAAGGAGGGATCTGCCTCCCATAGCCTTTAATCTTTTCTAAGCTTTAGACAGAATTGGTTTAATGTTTGAGGTTATCATAATAATAAAAAGTAGAACGATGAAATTTCGTATAGTTGGTAGTTTGGTAATTTTGTTGCTGCTCAGTGGTTCTCTGACAGCACAAAGGCGCAGTGCCTATGACACTCCTGTAAAAAGCAGTGGGTCCACAACGGAGAAAAAAACGACCCCTGCAAAAACAACCGATACAAGTAAAGCCCCTGTCAGCAACCAATCATCGGGCGGCGAAAGCGGCGATTATACCTCCACCCTTCCTATAGAAGTGGTGGAAGAACGGGGGGAAGGCGGACTCTACGGTACATCCAGACAATCGCTGAGAAAAGACAATATTCTGGAAGACGATGGTTCGGACAGTGCAGCCACTCCATTGGAATATACGGCTTTGTATGCTGCCGACGCGGCTTACAGGGTGAGGGTTTGGCGTACGATAGATGCCCGCACCCCCGATAATGCCCGGTATTTCTATAATAAGTCGATCGACAGTGACGACGACAAAAGGCTGATCAATATCATTTTAAGAGCCATTAAGGAGGATAGTATACAGGCGTTCAGCAATATCGATGACCGGTTCACAACGCCCATCAGTTTTGAAGAAGCCGTTGCCGGATTTGGCGGCGGCTTAGATACGGTGGCTCGCTATGATATGGAAGGTAATATCGCGGGCTACCAGGTAAGAAGCAGGGCAATTGCACCTGATTCGGTTTATAAGTTCAGGTTGAAAGAAGAATGGATGTTTAATAAGCGCGATGGTAAAACCTATGTACGGATATTAGGTATTGCGCCGGTTACCAGTTATACGACTTCCGATGGCTACACAATGGAAAACAGCGAGCATGCGGTATTTTGGGTGTATTATCCCGATCTCCGGAAAGTACTGGTAAGAAACAATATTACCAATCCCCTGAATATCGGGGGTTATGTAACCTGGGAAGAAGTGTTTGAAAACCGACTTTTTGAAAGTCGTATACTTAAATCTTCCCTCGATGCGGAAAACGGGTTTAACAATACACCCCTCACAGCGGATCAGGCGGATGTTATTGCGCAAAAACTGAGTGAACTAAGCGCCCGCGGCTGGACGAAATAAAAGTGATTTCTTTTAAACTAATTACCCTTACGGATTCATGAAAAAATTAATAGTGTTTACTGCTTTCCTCGCAGTAATGTTGGTGATAGTTGGACATGTTAATGCACAGTATGCGGCCCAGCGTAATAGCGTGGGGCTTAATGCCGGGGGGCTGAGTTATTCAGGCCGGTTTTCGGTAGACGCGCCGATCGGTACTTTTACCTCGGTATACGGGTCGTTTACTTACCGGCAGAGGCTTATAGATAAACTGTATGTCAGGGCCGAGGTAATGGGCGGACAATTAAAAGGCAATAATAAAGAAGTAGAATCGCAATATCAATCGGTGCGGCAGGGTGAGTTTCAAACCGGTATCGGTGAGGTTTCTGTGAAAGCGGAATACGATTTTATTGATCTTAAAACCTATAAAGTATCTCCGTTTATAAATATTGGTGCAGGCGGCTACATGCTGTTCGGTTACTCTTCAAGTGAAGGTGAAAAGGAAAGCAGCGACTTAGCGGGTTTTGTAATGCCCGTAGGCGTTGGCATAAAGTACAGGTTGAATAATCGGATAAAATTATTAGCGGAGAGTGGCATTAGATTTTTCTCCAATAATTTGGACGGCTATACCGGCCCTAATGTGAATAACCCGAACAAGTATTATAATGTAGGTATTGGGTTTATCTATGAACTCGAACGGGTAAACGCACTTTGGTAAATCGCTGTTGGCCGCGATTCCTATAACCCTGTTTTGCTTTTCAAATTAAGCCATCTTTGCTTTAGGGAATAAAGCACAGGCCCTATATCGGGCGATAGTTTCAGGTAGCTCACACCGGCTGCATATAATGCCGTGAAAAGAACGGTTCTGCCCGCCAGCGCCCAAAATCCGTGGCCGTGGCGAAAGATAAACCAGGTGGCAAAAAAAGCAACCGCAGCCAGCGCTATATTGTAAATCGATTTTACGTTGAAAGGAAACAGCCCGAATTTCCTCCATATAAAATAAATGCGGATGCTGTTGTACACAGTAAAAGAAATGAGTCCCGCAATGGGTGGTCCGATGATGCCGTACATTTTTGCAAACAAATAAGTAAGCGGTAACATCATAACCAAAAGAATGATATTACTCCAAACTTCAAATCGCCAGTACCGGGAGGTGGCAATTACCTGGGCATTTACGCCCGTTCCTAAATCTATCACACGGGTAGCACCCATAATGAGGAATGCGGTATATCCTGTCGCAAACTCAGGCTTAAATCCAAAAAACGGGATGGCATCGAGGAAGTTAAGGGCAATCAGGCAAAACAAAAGCAACGAAGCTACCAAAAGATTGATGGATGACCTTACATATATTCGGTTTACGCGTTGAAGGTCCTTGTTTTTCCAGGCATCGGCCAAATGGGCAGTGGCCACATTTACCACACCCCGATGCGGAGCCTGTATTACACTGGTCATTAATTCGGCCAGGGTAAAAATAGCCACACTTTTCAACCCTTCTTCTACCACCGATCCTATTACAATCGTATCAAATACCTGCGAAAGCGTCGAAACCACCAGGGCAAAATATACCACCGAGGTAAATCGCAGTAATATTTTCCGGATTCGCTTCGTTACGAAACTTATCTTAAAAGTAAACCGGATGGCGCCGATCCATAATAAGTAAACGAACAAAGTGAGGGCAATACCCAAATAGGTAAGAGCATATAGTTTTATAAAAAGACTATAATTGTCGATGACACCGGTTACATATAAAACTATAAAAATTAAGGTAAGCGATCGCCATTCTACTTCCTTTAAAAAAGTGGCAATAACAGGCTTTTGTATACTTTGGCAATAGGCTTCGAGTATATTGAAGAGGGTAAGGCCAAATCCCAATGCATATACCCAGTAATAGTAGTTAACAAAAAGGGGAGAGTTGGCGCTGTATTTCCGAACTACCAGACTCTCGAAAAAATAACCTAAAAGGAAAACGATGATAAAACCTGTGATACCCACCGCCAATGCAATGGATAGCATATCGTTCTTGTCGGGATTTATACGGTTTTTATAGTAAGGATAAAATTTCAGTATGTAATTGGGCATGGCGATGGTGGCCAGCGATGCTATCAGAACGGCCACTTTCACAAATAAAAAAACCAGGCCGTTCTCTTCACTCGAGAAAAGGTCTTCCTGACCCAATAAAGTAGTGTTTACAAAACCAATCGCAAAACCAACATAAATGACCAGGGATGATATTATACTCTGCCGCCTGATTTTTGCGCTCATTACATTTCTTTTACCGTAATATAAAAATCAGGAACCACATTCAGACGGCTACTACCCACTTCTTTGATGCTGATTTTTTTAAAAGTTTCTGTGGGATGGATCCATTTACCATTGGAGAGCCGTAAGGGCATATTAAAACCTTTTATCACGTTAACCCATTTGTATTGAATAACCGATCCGGTCTTTTTATAAACCAGTTGAGGTATTTTTACTGTGCGAAGGTATTGGTCGAATATTTTTCCCAGGTCCTTCCCGCTTCTCTTACTGATGTATTGTTCTACCTCGGCTCCCGTAACGGTTTGATGGTAGTAGGTCTTGCCCAAACCTCTTAAAATATCTTTAAACAGCGCATCGTTATTAATTACCTGCCGTATGGTATGCAGCATATTACTTCCCTTATAGTACATGTCGCCGCTGCCTTCCTTGTTAACGCCGTAAGGTCCCACGATGGGTATATCGTTGGCAATATTTTTCCGGATACCTGTTACATACTCACTGCCTGCTTTCTTTCCCCACATGCACTCTGCAAACAAAGCTTCGGAATAGTTCGTAAATCCCTCGTGCACCCACATATCGGCAACGTCTTTGGAAGTGATATTATTGCCAAACCATTCGTGTCCGCTTTCGTGCACAATAATAAAATCAAATTTTAATCCCCAGCCGCTGCCGCTCAGGTCGCGGCCCAGGTAGCCCATGCGATACTGATTGCCATAGGCCACGGCGCTCTGGTGTTCCATTCCCAAATGAGGCGCATCCACCAGTTTATAACTGTCCCCGTAAAAAGGGTAGGGACCCATCCAGCTTTCAAAACATCGGATCATCGGGGGAACTACCGCAAACTGTTTTTTTGCTTTATCCAGGTTATAATCCAATACCCAGTAGTCCAGGTCGAGCGACCCTTTTTCGCCCTTTATTTTTTCTCCAAACGAAACGTATTTGCCGATATAGGGAATGATATTATAGCTGTTGATAGGGTTTTTCACTTCCCAGATCCAGGTGGTAGTACCATCACTGTTCTTTTTTTCGCCTGCCAGCCGGCCGTTACCCACGCCTACCAGCGAATCCGGAACCGTTATAGATAAAGAAGCTCCCTCATCAGGCTCATCGCTTTGGTGATCTTTACAGGGATACCACACGCTGGCTCCCAGGCCCTGGCAGGCAACGGTGACCCAGGGCCGCCCCAACGAATCTTTTGTCCACACCCACCCACCGTCCCAGGGTGCTCTTCTGGCCGCCTTGGGCCGACCCTGAAAATAGGCGGTGATTTCTACCGGTCCGGGTTTTATTTTGTACCTGGCCTGCGGGTCTCTGAGGGTTACCCAATACACATTTCCTTCTCTTTCGAGGGGTAGTTTTTTACCGGCATATACCACGCTGTCGATGATCATGGGTTCCTGCATATCCAATTGCATCACGGTCGCTCCCGAATCGTAAAACCTGATCGTATTGCGCCCGCTGATGGTTTGCGCCGCCAGATCGGGTTTCACCGCTATATCGTACCGGAGCACATTCCATTTCATTCTTCCGGGGCCAATGCTGCCCCGCAGACTATCCTGCCGGCTGAACGCTGTTGTGTGGTTTGCCGGCTGAGCAAAAGCAGGAGAGCTTCCCATTGCTATCACTCCAATGGCTGCCAGTATATAAAGTATTCTGATCATGGGCGATGTATTCGCAGGTAAATGTATGAAATAGTCGGGATGTAGGAGGGTAGTTCATAGCGTATGGTTCATAGTCGAATTGTGAATCTTAATTTGTAATCCGTAATTCCCGCCGAAATCCTCCATCCTACATCAATTAATCTATCTTCGCAAAGATTTACCATTCCAAATCGAGGTTTATGAGTATCAGCTATAAAGAAATTCTAACAGTTGCGTTTACCCTGTTTGCGATTATCGATATCATTGGCTCGGTGCCGGTGCTTATTTCCATTAAGAACAAGGCGGGTGGAATCAGGGAGTTGCGGGTAACATTGATCGCGGGCATATTGATGATTTTATTCCTGTTTTTAGGAGATCCCATCCTTAATGTTCTCGGGCTCGATGTAAAGTCCTTTGCGGTGGCCGGCTCCATCGTTATTTTTATTCTGGGGTTGGAAATGGTACTGGGTATCGAATTTTTTAAATCGGAGGGCGATGTCAAATCTTCTACGGTCGTACCTCTTGCTTTTCCGCTTATTGCCGGTTCGGGCACCCTTACCACCATTAT
The DNA here is from genome assembly GCA_040393015.1 of Paraniabella yanshanensis. GTDB lineage: Bacteria > Bacteroidota > Bacteroidia > Chitinophagales > Chitinophagaceae > Niabella > Niabella yanshanensis_A. Next base: position 1,850 of record JBEBUZ010000029.1, on the reverse strand, counting down.
GTCCTTAAAAGCCAATTACGGGGTATCTACTATACTCATAGCCATCCTGCTCAACCTGGTGGTTATTTATTTGGTGATGAGATCTTTGAACGGAATTTCGAAGTTGTTGGGACAAAGCGGACTAATCGCTATCCGGAAATTTTTCGGTGTGATTCTCCTGGCGATTTCGGTGAAAATATTTGCGGCCAATGCAGCCGGGATGTTTCAATAAGATATTCTTTCAAAAAGCGTGCTTACCGGACGGGACGGTTTTGACAATTCTTAAAAAAAATGATATTTTTGTACCAGAGGAAATGGTGTTCTTCCTTACCCAACCGCCCGCCTGATGCGAGGCTGATGACGCCTGGTTTAAGTTGAATTATTTTTAACCAGGAAATTTATGTCATTCATTCAACAATTTATTACCCGGGCAATTACTTATTTAGGTTTTTTTTCGCAGCATTATCCCAATATTTTTTTTATTCTGAAATGGCTGTTGATATCCCTGCTTATCGGGGTATTGGCAGGCTCTGCCTCGGCGGGGTTCCTGGTTTCGCTTGAGCGGGCAACCGAATGGCGCGAGGCCAACCAGTGGGTAATTGCCCTGCTGCCGTTGGCAGGTTTGCTCATCGGGCTGGTATATTATTATAAAGGAAAAGGGGTAGAGGCGGGCAACAACCTGGTCATTCAAACCATCCATCGGCCCGGCAAAAAAATACCTTTGAAAATGGGTGTGTTTGTTTATGCAGGTACCCTTATTACCCATTTGTTTGGTGGTTCGGCAGGGCGCGAGGGCACTGCCGTTCAGATGGCCTGTTCCATCGCCGACCAGTTTTCCAAACCTTTCCGGTTAAACGAAGAGGAGCGCACAATACTAATCATTGCCGGGATAGCCGCAGGGTTCGGATCGGTATTTGGAACCCCGCTGGCCGGGGCTGTTTTTGGCCTGGAGGTTTTTTTAATGGGCCGGCTACGCTACAGGGCTATTTTTCCGGCGTTTGCGGCCGCCATCTTTGCTGATATTACCACGCGTTGGTGGGAAGTGGGGCACAGCCATTACGAGGTAGCGGTGGTACCAGCTTTATCGTTTACCCCTGTTATTTATGCCCTGGTAGCCGGAGTGGTTTTTGGTCTTTGTGCCGCTCTTTTTAGTCGTATGCTCCACGGGCTTTCTGCTCTGTTTAAATCAATGATATCGTATCCACCGCTGAGGCCGGTATGCGGAGGGCTGCTGGTGGCCCTGGCGGTGTATATTACGGGAACCACCCGGTATATTGGGCTGGGTTTGTCTACCATTAGCGAAGCTTTTACCGTTCAAATGCTTTTTTATGTATTTCTTGTAAAGATTCTTTTCACAACGGTTACCTTGTCGTCGGGATTTAAGGGGGGAGAGGTAACGCCCTTGTTTTTTATAGGAGCTACACTGGGCAGTGCGCTTTCGTTGGTCGTACCCTTGCCGGTAGGTTTATTGGCGGGGATCGGTTTTGTGGCCGTATTTGCGGGAGCTACCAATACCCCGCTTGCCTGTACATTAATGGGTATAGAATTGTTTGGTATGGAATCGGGTGTGTATATCGCCATTGCCTGTGTGGTCTCTTACCTTATGTCGGGACATAACAGTATTTATAAAAGCCAGGTCATTGGCGATGTAAAAAACGGCAGGTTTTGGAACCATGCGGGCAAAACTTTCAATGATTTGTAGTTTGAACAGGATTTACTTACTTTTGCCGCCTCACAAGTCGGCCTCGTAGTACAATGGATAGTATAAGAGTTTCCGAAGCTCCAGATACAGGTTCGATTCCTGTCGAGGCTACTAAACAAAAAAGCCACCGGTTAAAAACACGGTGGCTTTTTCTAAGTATTAAGGCGTT
>JBEBUZ010000028.1:0-39119 GCA_040393015.1 Paraniabella yanshanensis | reverse complement strand
ATTTTGCACGCGAAGTCCGCAAAGTTTAACGCAAAGTATCGCAAAGTCTTAGCGTCCTCTGCGTCGTCTCCGCGTTCTTTGCGTGAAAAGAGAAGTCCTGATATTTTGCACGCGAAGTCCGCGAAGCTTAATCGCCCCTAAAAAAATAACTTCCCGATTGGAGCTCATAAACAACCTTGCTCCCTTCCATCCTTAATTTCCGGATAATGCCCGCCTGTTCTTTTACTATTCCCGCATCGCCCGGTGTTAGCTTTAAAAGGCAGGTACTGTTGGGAGGTACTGTTACCGACAACTGTAGCCGGCCTTGTTTTCTTTTCCAGCTACTTTTAATGGTGCCCGCCGGCGAATCGAATCCGGCATCTACCCATTCAATATCCGTTTCGGTTGCGGTGGGAGGTTCAATAACAAAAATGCGGTAACCCGGCTCATCCGGTTTTATACCTGCCAGTCCATCCATATACCAGGCGCCCGGATATAAAAAAGAGCTATGCAACAGGGAGTGCCCCGGCAAGTCTTTTTCCCACATTTCCCAAAGCGTGGTAGCTCCGTTTTCTTTCATAAATCCCCAGGAGGGGTAAGTGGTTTGAGAAGTCATACTGTATATAAGATCGTTCCTTCCCTGCTCCCGCAACCAGCGGAACAGCAAGGCGCCGCCGGTTATACCAGCGTGAATATGTCCTTTCCGGTTGACTAATATTTCTTTTTCCAAACTTTTCATCACTTTGTCTTTTTCAAGGGCCGGCACCACATCGGCGAGTAAAGCCGCAGCCAGGTTGGCCATCGATCCATCGGCATAAACCGCATTCTGTGCATTATAGTAGGTTTTGAGGATAGCAGCGCTTGACCGGTCGGCCTGTTCCGTCCATTTCTTTGCCTGCCCGCTGTCGCCCAGCACCTCTGCTATCCTGGCAGCCGTTCGGAGGTTGAATACGCGGTACGAGTTATTCAGACAAATATTTTCGGGCTTATCATTGTTCATGCCTTCGGCAGTGGCATTAGGCCAGAGCCAATCGCCCAGGAAATCCCAGGTGCCGCCAAAACGCTGCAGCAAATCCTGTCGCACATGTGAGTCGAGAAAACGGAGCCAGTCTTTGATCATTTGGTAGTTTTCGGACAATACCTGTTTGTCGCCGTAATGCTGGTACATGAACCAGGGCAGGGTAACCACAATCCCGCCCCAGGCCGGACCGCCACCGCCCCAATAGGTAGGCGCCGTATGAGGCAGGATGCCGTTGTTAAATAGCCGTCCGCTGGTAACTTCTTTTCGGGCGTAGCTTTTATCCCTCATATTGCCCACCATAGGTTCCGTTCCCTGTACATCGCGCCAGTCCTGCATCCACTTGGTATAAAAAGCGCCCATATGGTAATTGAGTAACCCGGTTTCGCTGGTGGCATGCGCATCTCCGCCATAACCCATGCGTTCTCTTTGCGGACAATCCACGATCATCCCGCCAAGAGAAAGGTTTTCAAAAGTCCATTTTACTTTATCGTAAATCCAGTTTTGCAGGGGATCGGAGCTGGTAAAATAAGCGGCATTATTGTAATTGGTTCTTACCATCCATCCTTTTATATCATCCGGGGTAGGTTTTAGTTTCAGGCCTTTAATGGTAATCCATCTGCCCGAGCTATAATTGAACCGGTTTCGGAAAACGCCTTTCCCTGTTTGCCCGATAATAAAAGCGCTGCGAAGGCCGAAGGTCATTTCATCCTGTTCTCTTTCGGAGTAATAGAATTCAATGCTGTCGCCCGGGCTTCCCACCAGCTTTACTTCCGTCCAGCCGGCAAAATTCACCCCCATATCTACCCGGAAGGAGCCATCGGGTCGCTCTTCTATATGTACCGGACGTATTTCTGCGAACTGCTTATTGCCCTCCAGGTTTTGGGCCGATAAGCGGAGGGATAGCGGATACACGGTGGCGTTCTCCCAATCCTTATCGTTCAGTAAAGGGCTCGCCCAATTGGGCAGGGCCTTGCGATCGTCCCACAATTCTCCACCCATATTCCGGAAATCCCAGGTGCCGGTAAGTTGGTTCGGACTGGCCCTGTATTTCCACGATTCGTCTGTAATCAACGACAGGGCAGGAGAGGCGTGAGGTGGGGGATTTTCCTCCCGGTATAAAGCAGCCTGTGCGGTCACTACGGGTGTCAGCGGCCGCGAACCGTCTACATCGTAGCCGGCAAAGACAGACCAGGAGGTTCCCAGCCAGAGACCGATTACATTTTTCCCTTTTTTCAGAAAGGGTTGAATGTCGTAAGCCACGTATCGGGCTCTCTTCGTATGATCGGTGGCTGCGGGCGCCAATACCTGGTCGCCCACTCTTTTACCATTTACGTATACTTCGTGGTAGCCGATGGAAGCCACCAACAAACTCGCTTTTTGGGGCAGAAAAGGCAAATCAAAAATTTTCCTCAGCCAGGGGTCTTTAATATTATTGTCGGCAGAACCTGGCTGAAACAATTCATTACCGCCAATCCACTTTCCTTCCCACCGGCCATCCAAAATACCCGTACTCCAATGGGCCGTTTCGCTCCAGTCGGATATTTTCTCTTCCTGGTCCTTAACGGCTACCTTCCAGTAATAGGTTCGGTCGGACGCCAAAGGAATTCCCGCAAATTCAATTTGGCCCATTTCCGATGAGGGCACCCAGCGCGAATCCCAGATATCCCCCTTATGGTTACGAATTAAGGCCGGGTTGCTTGCTACGATGATCCGGTAAGCCGTCTGCTTCTCTGCAAAAACGTTTTTGCTTTTCGATTCCAGTACCCAGCTAAAACGGGGTTTGGCTATATCAAGTCCTTCGGGGTTTCGGAGGTAGGCTGTTCTCAATGCGACCGGTTTTAAGTTGGAGCCGGATTGAGCGTGGCTGCCCACAGACCATAGTAATAATGCGAAAAGAAGAAGAGCTTTAATTTTATTCATGTCGGGAAGTAAGGTTGAAAAGGGGGCTTAGAATTGCAGGGCTTTGATAAAGGAATCTCTTTCATCGGGGGTCAGAATATATTTCCTGGCACTATGTGTTTTAACGAGTACGGCGTTATTAAGATTGGTGGCATGCCATCTCATGCGACCGAAATTTTTATTGGTAAATATCCCATAGTAACCCAGAAACGCGCCCGAACCGAATACTCTTATACTGCCTTTTAGTTGCTGCCTCGATACGGCTTCTACCGAAAGAATATCCGCCAGATTTATTTTAACCGGCGGCATCAACATGCGGTTGATGAAGACAAAGCCGTCATCAATGCTGTACGATTTAGGCGCGTAGGCAATGCTTAAAAGAATTGCCAGAAACAGCGTCCCCGCTGAAATATATTTAACTATGCCTGCGGATTCGAGGTTAATAAAAAACAAGGTAACCATGCTGGCAATAGTAATAAGCAATACAATGGGTGTGGCAATGCGGGTAGTATTATCGTAAGATGTGCTATATGTCATTCTAATTTTTTTTGAGTTTTAGTATCCAGTTGGTCATGAGCTGCAATACCTTCGGTGATATGGTTTGCTCAATCGTCGCATATTCGGTAATATAGCCGGTTTGTGCTTCCTGGAACAGATGATTAAGTCCAGGAAGTTCTACGGTCTCAAAATGTCGGTTACCCGCTTTTTTCAGGGAAGTTTTCCAACCGGTAAGATTTAATGCTGCATCTACCTGGAAATCGAGCGTGCCGTTTAATGCTAATATCGGAATTTTTAGTTTTTGGATTGATTCCTGCGGATTTTGTTTGGCAAAGTAAGAAAACCAGGGTGTGCCGACCTGGGAAGCGACCGCTTTGTTCATATCCTGTGCCAGCGGAAACTTTTTCATTAAATGATTTTCCAGATCTGCCTTAAAATTATCACCCTTGTATTGGTTGTTAAACTGGTAAGCTTCCCTTACAATGGCTTTATTGGCGGAAGCGGTGGCATCGGGTACATTCCCCAGTTTTAAAGCGGCTTCCAGTTGCTTTATCATCATCGTATCTATAGGTACACCGGGGCCGGCCATAGAAATGAGAAAGCGAACCTTATTGTTTTGGTTGGCTACCCAGGGGGCTATCAATCCGCCTTCACTGTGCCCAACCAGGCCTATATCTTTAAATCCTTTGTCGGCAAGGAAGTTAACCGCCGCATCGATATCCGTTGCGAAGTCGGCGCTGGTGGGGTTGCTTTTTCCGGCAGAGGATCCACCCACTCCCCGGTCATCGAGCCGGAGTGTACCAATACCATTATTGGCAAAATAATCGGCTATTACCCAAAAAGGTTTATGTCCGAAAATAGTTTCGTCTCTGTCCTGTGCGCCGCTTCCGGTAATCATTACCACAACAGGAAAGCTCGTTTTAATATAGGGTGTTGTGAGTGTACCGGCCAGTGTATTTCCCTGTTGTTCATTTTTTATCAGCACTTCCTCTGTTTTATAGTCAAAGGGAGGTTGAGGCGTTTGCGGCCGTTTGTAATGGAAAACGCTATCCTTGCTGCGCATAAGGCCCAGCGGAATAGAGGTGTTCATTTGGGTGAAAGTGCCCGCGATACTATCGGCCCCCGCTAATCGTCCTACATATTTTAACCGGATACCGGAAACCACGAGGCTAAGCTGCCCGTTGACCCACTCCGCGGAATCTACCTTTATTCCCTTTGCGCCCTGTGCCGGACTGTCCATGGTAGCACTGAGCGATGAGCTGGTTTGAGTTAGGTGAAACACTAAGGGCAGCTTCATTCCCTGGATATCCAGTTCTCCTTTCCAGGCGCCGCTGAGGGATTGAGCTGGGGTACTTACAATCCATAAGTTTGTCAGTATTAAAAGAATATATTTCATTTTGTAAAATAATTGATGAGGGAAGGATATAAAAATAAACGATAAATAATTTCTGCGGCGATGATGGCGAGGCCCATCCAAATATAATGAGGCGTTTTTTTGGCGTTGGTGGCGGTTTTATAGCCGTTGACAAGCAATACAATACTATAAATAAAGCAGGGCAGTCCAATAACGCCCAGTATAGCAATGCGAACCAGCAATCCCGCATCATCCGGAACCCCAGCGTTTGTGGCAACGGCTAACTGTGTGGCTGCCGCCTCGTTGAGTAAGGATGCGGATAAAATATTCACGAGGAGCAGCGGCACCATGCTAAAAACAAAACTATTCCATAAATCTATGAACCTGGTTCCCTTATTAAAAGTTTTGCCTGCAATAAAAAGGAGCGCGGAGGGAAGAAGGAAAACCAGCAATGTAGAAACTACCAGGAGCCCGGGCGCACTATCGGACAAAAAACCAGTATGATAAATGCCGTCCTGGATCGTTTTTCCGCAATAGTTAATGAGAATTGCACCGGCAACGAAAAATAGACTCATCCCCGTTTGTACACGATCGGGCAAAAATTTAACAGGATTGAATAAGTAGTCTTTCAGTACCATCATCTCATTTGTTTTATTTTCTCAATCATATCGTCCATTTTGTTACGCATGGTGGGGTAGCTGTTTCCTGCCTGCCTTGCCATTTCTTTGATACTACCGCTTGCTAAAAAAAAATCCATAATAAAATCCTGTTCCTCCTTATGCAACTTTAGAAACAGGGGAAGGTCGTAGTTGCCGGTAATTTCGGTAGAACAACGATCGCACTTTAATTGACTAACTTTTAAGGAGTTATCGCAGCTTGGGCATTTAACAGGCATTTTCATTTAACAAAGTTAAATTTATTTTTAATAAAGTTAAAGTTTTTTTTATTTATTGAATGATATGGGTAAAAAAAACCGCCGCTGTTAAAGCGACGGCAAAAACTTTAAATTACTAAATACGACAAGCTGAAAACCTCAAAGTAAATATAAGTAATTTATTTTGAAACAACTAAAAATAATTTCAATTCTTTTTCCAGGATTCTTTTTCAGGGTAGGAAGCTGTTCTTTTGAAACAGATAAAAAATGGTTTTAATGGAGCGGGGAGGTGATTTTTAATCCGTCGAACGCCAATTCCCTGCCGGGAGGTAAATTTTTCGAAACCGCCTGGTGTAGTCCAACCTGGTGCGACATGTGTATGAAATAGGCCTGCGGAATTTCGAGCTCATCTGCCAGGGCTACGGCTTCGCCAAGGGTAAAATGAGAAATATGTTTTTGCTGCCTCAGGGCATTCAGTACCAATATCCCGGAGCCCCTTATTTTTCTTTTAGAGCCCTCGTCGATGCGGTTGGCATCGGTTATATAGGTAAATTGGCCGAACCTGAAACCCAGTACCGGCATGTGTAAGTGCCAAACCCAAACAGGTGTTACCCTGATGTCTCCTATTAAAAAAGATTCTTCATCATCAATTGCATGCAGGTTAATGGAGGGAACACCGGCGTATTTTGTTTCGGAAAAAGCGTAATCGAACTCGGTTCTTATTCTGGCCAGCGTGGCCCGGTTGCTATAAACGTCCATGGGTTTACGCTGAAAAAAATTATAAGCCCTTACATCATCGAGGCCGGCAATATGATCTTTATGGGAATGGGTAAGCAATACGGCATCGAGTTTATCTACCCGGTGTGTAAGCATTTGTTGCCTGAAATCGGGGCCTGTATCTACCACGATAGTAGTTTGTGCCGATTGTACCAGTATGCTCGACCGCAGTCGCTGATCTCTCGTGTCGACCGAAGTGCAAACCTCGCAGGAACAGCCCACCATGGGAACTCCGGAGCTGGTTCCGGTTCCTAAAAATGTAATCTGTAAGGGTGGATAAGGCAAAACGTAATGGGTGTTTGTTGAAAGGTGAAGATGAGGAGAAAGCGCAACCCCGCATTATTCTTCGATCGTTAATTGGGAGCCATTTTTTTCTTCTTTTTGTTTTTTCATATTTTCAGAAATTCCCGTAAAAAGTTTTTTGGAAGTGTCATCTAATAACTCCACGTTAATATCCAGTTGGGGGATAATCTCTATCAATGCATTGATCCTTCCTTCCGTTTGCAGGAATTTATTTAGTACCACTACTTTTTTGTTATCCAGAATGCAATAGCCGCTTTGGAAATTTCCCCTTTCGTATCGAAGAACATACCCGTTTTGCGATGGGATTGCTTCTAATTTCACTAAGGTATTTTGGGTGTATTTAATCATCATATGTATTGATATGCAAATATAAACAATTGGCAAAAGCCGGTCGCGGGCGATGTTAATATTGTGGGGAATGTTTTCTAAATAGACGGCTGGTTGTTACATTTGCTACTATATTTCCTATTATGCCCCAGGCGCGAAAAATTATTAATGACCCTGTTTACGGTTTTATTACTATAGATCATCCTCTTCTTCTGCGTATCATATCGCATCCTTATTACCAAAGGTTGCGAAATATTAACCAGATGGCTTTTGCCCACTTAGTTTATCCCGGAGCGGTTCACAGCCGGCTGCATCATTCGCTGGGAGCTTACCATCTTATGTGTACGGCTTTAAATGAGCTGAAAAGCAAGGGTGCGAATATTACGGCAGAGGATGAAATGGGCGCCAAACTGGCTATTCTGCTGCATGATGCAGGGCATGGTCCGTTTTCGCACGCTCTTGAGCAGGAACTGATGAATGTTCACCACGAGAACATCTCTCTGATGATTATGCACCGGCTTAACGAAGAGTTTGAGGGCGCACTGCAAACCGCTATTGATATTTTTACAGACCGCCATCCGCGTAAGTTCCTGCATCAACTGGTTTCGAGCCAGCTGGATGTGGATCGGATGGATTATTTAAACCGCGACAGCTTTTTTACAGGTGTGGCCGAGGGAGTGATTGGTTACGACCGGATTTTAAAAATGCTGGCCCTGGAAAACGACCACCTGGTGGTAGAGGAAAAGGCCATCTATTCTATCGAAAAATTTTTACTCAGTCGCCGGATCATGTATTGGCAGGTGTATCTTCATAAGACGGTGGTGGCGGCCGAAAAGATGCTTATCATGGCGATTCGCCGGGCAAAAGAACTGATTGCAAGAGGCGAAGAAGTGCGGGCGGCTACCCTATCCTTCAACAGGTTTTTGCATATTGCAGATACGAAACCGGACATGAAACTCCTGTTGGATGATTTTTGCCAGATGGACGATCATGATGTAATGGCTACGGTGAAAAACTGGTGCCGCCACCCCGATTTTATTCTGTCTGCCTTATGCAAGGCCATCGTGCAGCGAAAGATCATGCATATCAAATTGCAGGCACAGCCAATCGACCCCGCCTTCCGCGATGAGAAACTGAGGGAGCTGACAAGGCAGATGAAGCTGGGGCCGGAAGAGCTTTCGTATTTCGTTTTGGAAGGCGAGGCCTCCAACCGGCTATATGACCTGGATGATGAAAGTATTCATATTTTATATAAGGATGGTACCCTGAAAGATATTTCACAGGTAGACAATGCGCTCATTAATGTAAAAATGAGCGAGCCTGTTAAAAAATATTATTTCTGTTGGTTAAGAATATGAGTTTTGGATAGGACAAACTATCTCTGTCGATGGGTTTTACCTGTGGGCAACGCTACCAAATCTGAGAGGAAGGAAAAACTTTCCGTTGAAGGGACAGAAAGTGTATTTGGGTTGTTGCCTGAAAATGCCCGGTAATGCTGTTGAATGAATGATTTCGCCTCCGGCTTCTCTTTCCGGGATAGCGTAAAAATAGTTTTAAACAGCGCATTTAAGGTGGGCTGAAACGCCCCCCACACGGCGTAACCACCATTGGGGATGGAATTACTCAGGCCATAGGGCGGATAGCCAATAAACTGCCTTCCGGTTTGGCTGGCATAAGCTACCCGGTACCAGCCGTTGTCGCCACTCCAGAAATTAGAGAATAACGGGTATTGGGCATCCCCGTTCCATATCTTTTCGGCGATCTGGTTGGCATAGGCTCTGCGAATGGCTTCGGGATCGAAAGCGGGATTATTGTAGCCCCATAATTTTTTAATGTTGTTCCTGTTTCTTACCAGGGTTTCCAGTGCGGGTACCAGTCTTCGGGCGTGACTGATGTCCCATCCCGCGTTGGGTGCAAGATAAGAACTGTCCCATATAACCAGGGTCTGCATCTTCGGTTGTCCGCTGCTGTCGTTATCCCAGCGTACGGGAGCTGTGGTATCTGTATAGCCTGCAAAACGGTTGTCGAAATGATACTTCCAGAAGCCTTTGTCAATTTCTGCCCGTCCGCCATCTGGTGCTGGGGTAAGAAAAGTCCTTGCGAGGAAGAGATCGAATATTTTCTGAATATTTTCTTTTTTATTTTGCAGGGATTCAAAGGCCTTCCGGCCATCGGCAGTTGCCGGTTCAACACCCCACCGGTGCAGCTCCGATAAATCTGAAAGAACTGTCAGGTACCAAAGATCCCGGTCGGTAAAAAAAAGGTAGGAGTTTTTATCTTTTATATCGGCAAGGGTTACGGTAAGTCTTTTGCTAACGGAAGAAAAATACCCCGGGCTTAACCAGCGATCTAATTGAACAGCCATGGTATTAAAGGTCTCTTTAAGAAAGATTTTCTGTGCAGTTGTTTGCTTACGGGGTTCAATATTTTCGGATACATTGGTGGCAAGCGCCCCCAGCAAACCGAGAAACTGCACACTGCAAAGAGGAACTTCCCTGCCAATAAGGCCGTAAGCTTTACATATATTGCCGCCCGTGCAAATCCAGCCGGTGCTGCTACTATTGCCGGAGATGGGTTTCAGGGCAGCGAATACGGGGCTCAACAGATCTACGAGTTCGGCGATCTGAGGAATATCTTTGCATCTGCGGGTCATTTCCACAAACGACTGCAACCCGCCGATCTGTACATCATATAATACATATACATCGCCGTCCTCAAATAACCTTCTTTGTATTTCGGAAGCATAATAGTCGCGGTACCGGGTGTTCCAGGCATTTATCACAAGATCATGAATTTCTCCTTTCTTAGAGAAATCGGTTGTAGGCTGCGAGAAAGCCAATTGGCCCAACAGCAAAGAAAACAGGAGACCTAGCGGGAAATGTATCAATTTGCTCATTTTGTAAAATTGTTCCGGTATTTTTAAAAAGCAAATTACCATTAATGTATGAATATTGGGAAGATGAGAAATTTTTTTAAGAAGAGTTGAGAAATCTTTCCGGATCAGAATATGTTTCTGTTCTTAGAAAAGGTTTTAAAATAGTGGGGTAGATGGCGGGTTAATGTTATTTTTGCGGTTAGGATTTGCCTGCTTCAACTTAAATCCAAAATATTTTAAAAATCTAAGAATGATTTTCTCTGCATCTCAAATAGCCCTGTTAATTAATGGTAAGGTAGAGGGCAATCCGGATACTTCCGTTACGTCTTTTGGCAAAATAGAAGAAGCAGGGGAAGGCCAGTTAAGTTTTCTGGCCAATCCCAAATACGAAGAATATTTGTATTCGACAAAAGCGAGTATTATTATCGTCAACGAGTCGCTCGAACTAAAACAGCCGGTGAGTGCCGTACTTATTAAAGTTAAAGACGCTTATAGCGCATTTGCTACCTTATTGGGAAAATACCAGGAGTTTCGCCAGCAGCAACTAAAAGGCATACAGCAACCCGTTTACATATCTCCCACTGCCAGCTACGGAGCGGATGTTTTTATCGGGTCTTTTGCCTACCTCGGCGAGCAGGTGAAGGTGGGCAATGCGTCTAAAATTTATCCCGGAGTTTTTTTGGGGGATCATGTATCTGTTGGTAATAATGTTACGCTTCATCCGGGTGTGAAAATTCTGCATAACTGTCAAATAGGTAATAATGTAATCATACATGCAGGTACGGTGATTGGCAGTGATGGTTTTGGCTTTGCACCCCAGGGGGATGGGAGTTTTGCCAAGGTTCCGCAAATAGGAAATGTAGTCATTGAGGATGATGTGGAAATAGGAGCCAACAGCACCATCGACCGGGCTACTATCGGCTCTACCATTATCAGGAAGGGGGCGAAGCTGGACAATCTTATTCAAATAGCCCATAATGTAGAAATCGGCAGCAGTACGGTAGTGGCGGCTCAGGCCGGTATCAGCGGCAGCACAAAAATAGGAAAGGGCGTCATGATTGGTGGGCAGGCCGGTATTGTGGGGCATCTGCATATTGGCGACGGGGCAAAAATCAATGCGCAGAGCGGAGTAAGTAAGAACCTCGAACCGGGTAAAGCGGTTACCGGCTCTCCCGCGCATGAATATACTTCGGCATTGAGAAGCCAGGCGCTTAGTCGCAAGTTACCCGAATTGGAAAAACGGGTAAAAGAACTTGAACAGGTTATTGCCCAACTGAGGCCCACTGTATAGGTAAAGGTAATGTGCCGGGTGCTATGAACTACTGTAAATCTTAATCCTGCTAATCAAGTTTTCTCATGCAAATCCCCTTAGGCGCTCAAACCTGGTCCTTAAGAAGTTTATTGAATGACAATCCCGAAGCGGTGTTCAGGCGGCTGGCAGTTGCCGGGTATAGTTTTATAGAACCAGCGGGCTTTAATGTATTGGAAAATACGATGCAGGGTTTTGAACCTTTGGTGTTAAAGCAGCTGGCAAATGATCAGGGATTACAAATTATCAGCGGACATTTTCAATTCGATGCAGAACAGGCGCACGCGGTTTGTGAGGCGGCTGTAAAAATGGGCATGAAGTACATTGTCCGTTCTTTTTTTCAGAACGAAGTAGTTTCCACTCCTGCTTATTACCGGCGGGCGGCACACCTGTTAAACCAGGTGGGTGAAACCGCTGCCAGCTACGGGTTGCAGTTGGGTTATCACAACCATGCGCACGAATTTGAACCGATGGAAGGCTTATTACCTTTTGATATTTTGCTGGAGCATACCGACCCCCGGTGGGTAGTTTTTCAGCCCGATCTGGGATGGATGGTGTATGCAGGCCGCGATCCTGTTGTGTATTTTGAAAGATATCCCGGCCGATTCCCCATCTGGCACTTGCGGGACCTCGACGCCGCTCCGCGAAAATCTACCGCCATTGGCCGGGGCGACGTTCCGTTTTCCTCCTTTTTTTCGGGGAAAGAAATGGCCGGGCTGCAATACGCCATTGTGGAAATGGGTTCGGATACGGCCGGGCCTTTGGAAAGAATAGAAGAAAGCTGGGAAGCAGTTCGAAAATATAATAGGAAATAGAGCGCTGGAGGATAAACCTGACTTGCATGTCTCCTGTCATTTCGCTCCTTTTCTTTTAACCAATCTTGCTTTTGTAATTACTACATTTTTCAGCGGACGGTCTCTGTCCATTCCGGTGCTTGTTGGTACCGCCGCAATGCTATCCAACACCTCCCACCCGCTGGTGAGCTCGCCAAAAACGGTATAATTCTGATCGAGATGTGGCGAGCCTCCAATCGTTTTGTAGGCATTTCGGTGTGCTGCAGGAAGCTTCCGCCCGTTCAGGCGCATTCTCTCCAGGGTATCCAGGGCGCCATCCGTCCATGTTTTTCCCTGCACAATATAAAACTGGCTTCCGCTGCTGGCTTTTTGCGGATTCACAGGGTCGCCTTCGCGGGCCGCGGCAATTACCCCTTTTTTATGGAACAAATCGTGACGAAACTCCGCCGGAATGGTATAGCCGGGACCGCCATTTCCTAAAGGTTTACCGGCTGCTGCATTTCGGCTGTCGGGGTCGCCACTCTGGATCATGAATTTATTGATTACCCGGTGAAACAATACGCCGTCATAATAGTTGGTTTTTACCAGTTTCAGAAAATTGTCCCGGTGCAGCGGCGTTTCATCGCTCAATCGCACCTGCATACTGCCATAATTTGTTTCTATCAGTACATCCTTTCGGTAATCGCTTTTACGCAGTTTACCGGAGGAGCTACAGCCTGCAAGCAGGACCATCAAGAGCAAAAGATAAATAAATTTCATCCGAATCCATTTTCCTCAAAGTAAAGCAAAACATGGTCTTTCAGGAAATTTTCCTGTTCGAAAGGGTTAAGATCGGGCATTGGTTTCAGTTGCCGGTAATGGGGCCATCCATCCGCGTCCACACCTTCCAGTTCATAATAAGCGCTGGGGGTAAGCAGCCGGCAAACGGCAATATGCATCAGGTCCTGTTTTTGCTCCTTCGTAAATTTTTCATTAACCGTTCCTAATTCCTGTATGCCAATCAGGAAAAGGATGGTCTCCATATCGGGCTTTTTCCCAAACCGCTCCACCAGTTTCGCCTCCAGGTTCCACCAGCGCACCTGTAAATCATCATTCTTAAACATGGTGCAAAAATAGCTGTTACTTACTGATCAGAAAGCAGCTTCTTTTCAACTTGCCCTCAAAATCAAATGGGATCGTGGCTTTGGTGATATCTTTTATCTGCGATGCAGGAATAGAAGCGGCGTCCAGCTCGAATTTAGTATAATTATTGCTGAAATATAGATGGCCTCCCGCCGATAGCGCAGTCAGGCAGCTATTGATTAGCCTTACATGGTCGCGCTGAATATCAAGAATACCTTCCATTTTTTTACTATTGCTGAAAGTGGGCGGATCCATAACAATCAGGTCGAATTGACTGGCCCGAAGGGTTTGAAGGTATTGGAGTACATCGGCAGTTATAAATTGATATTTTGTTTCTTCTTCGAATCCATTAACCTTCATGTTCCGCCGGGCCCATTGGGTGTAGGTGTTGGAAAGATCTACGGTTGTTACCTGTGTAGCGCCTCCTGCTGCGGCATAAACGGAAAACGAGCCGGTATAGGCAAAAAGATTCAGCACCCTTTTACCGGCGGCCTGGTTCATTACCATCCTGCGTGTCATGCGATGGTCCAAAAACAGTCCTGTGTCCAGGTAATCGGAAAGGTTTACAATAAATTGAAGTTCGTTCTCCCTTACGATGAATTCTGCTTTTTCCGTCCCCGTTTTCTGGTACTGGCCCTCCCGCCCGGCCTTTCGTTGTCTGAGCTTGAAAAAAATGTTTTCGGTTGCAACTTCCAATACCCCGGCCATAATTCCTCTGCTTTGTTCGATCCAGTACGTGTGGGCTTCTTCTGTCATCTGGTGTTTCCTTTTATATTCGGCCACATAAAGCTTGTCTTCGTACTTTTCAATAATGAACGGGAACTCGGGAAGATCATGATCGTAAATACGATAACAGGAAATATTTTGCTTGCCTGCTGCTTTGGATAAATGCCTGTAAACCTTGGTCAAACGGTTTTTAAACATTTCAAATTTATCTGCTTCGCTCATTGGTATAGTATTTTTTGCGAAATTAGCAGGTCTGAACCATGATCTTGTTGATTTGTAAGATTGATGGAGTAGTACCTGGTCTGACCGTCGCGGTCTGACCAGCCAAAGTGACGAATCGTAATTAGGGTGCCACATATTGTGCAGTACAAGTGTGCGACGCAAAACCGATGAGCAATATTCACCTGCCGGATCAATATAAAAAATGTACGCCATTGTAGACATAGAAACCACGGGTTCGTATGCAGCCGCCAACGGCATCACCGAAATATGTATTGTGGTGTTCGATGGCAACGAGGTGAAACAGCGCTATGAAACGCTGATCAACCCGATGCACCAAATACCCCGTTTTATACAGGCTATGACTGGCATTACCAATGAAATGGTTGCAGATGCGCCGGTGTTTGAAGAAGTGGCGGAGACCATCTACGAAATACTGAAGGACAAGATTTTTGTGGCGCATAATGTAAATTTTGACTATTCCTTCCTCCGTAGCCAGTTACAATTTAGCGGTTACCAGTACGATGCTGTCAAACTTTGTACGGTGCGGCTGAGCCGTAAAATTTTGCCCGGTCATCAGTCGTACAGCCTGGGTAAACTATGCCATGCGCTGGGCATACAGCATACCAATCACCACCGGGCGGGCGGCGATACAGACGCAACCGTTTTATTGTTTAAGATGCTCCTGGAAAAGGACAACGAAGGTCATATTGTCAAAAGCCTGAAGCGAACCTCAAAAGAACAGGTACTTCCGCCCAATGTGCCCAAATCGGATTTTGAGAGCCTGCCTTATACGCCCGGTGTTTACTATTTTCACGATGAGAAAGGGAAGGTGGTTTACGTGGGGAAGGCAAAAAATATTCGCTACCGGGTAAGCAGCCATTTTACTAATAACTCCACCACCAGGCAGCGGCAGCACTTTATGCGCTATGTTCATCGAATCAGTTTTGAAGAATGTGGAACCGAATTAATGGCGGCAGTGAAAGAGTCTGCAGAAATAAAAAGATTGTGGCCCCGGTTCAACTCTTCCCAAAAGCGACGGGAAGATATGTATGGTATTATTTGTTTTCCCGATCAGAAAGGTTATCTCCGGCTGGCGGTAGATAAATTAAGTAAAAGTAGCGAAGCGCTGAGTTCGTATTATAGTATTCACAACGCGGGAGCTGCACTCAGGCAACTCGTAGAAGATTTTGATTTGTGCCCGCAACTTTGCTTTGTAAGGGAAGAATTATACGATCGAAACCTTCATGAGCAGTTTTGTAAAGGAGCCTGTCGGGGCGAGGAATTGCACGAAGATTACAACCAGAGAGTGAATGAAGCTATCGGGGCATTGAGGAGCCAGCCTTCCTTTGCCATTGTAGATAAGGGCATCCACCACGATGAACAATCCTGCATATTGGTTTGGCAGGGCAAGTTTTACGGAATGGGATTTATCCCGGCCGATATTCCACTTCTTCAGCCCGAAGTGTTTAAAGATATGGTTACGCCTTGTAAGGAGAACAGCACTATTACCCATATGTTATTCGCCTATGCCAAAAGATACCCATCAAAAATCATTCAATTAAACAAACAAACAAATGAAGTATTTTAACCTCGGCTCTGCTGCTGCTTCAACGAAGAGAGGAACAACCCTCCGGAAAATCATCACTTCTTTATTAGTCGTGACGATATTGGTTTTCATCTTTTCGTTTCAATCTGTAAAGAAGAAAAAAATAGTTTTTTTCGGCGATTCTATCACACAACAGGGCGCCCGCCCCGGGGGCTATATACCCAAAATAGACAGCCTGTGTCAATCAGAGGGTTTAAACGGAAGTTTCGATTTTGTAGGAAAGGGAATTGGTGGCAACCGGGTGTACGATCTCTTTTACCGTTTCCAGGAAGATGTGCTGGATGAAAAACCGGATATAGTAGTCGTTTACATTGGTATAAACGATGTTTGGCATAAAACAACCAGCGGTACCGGCACGGAACTCAGCAAGTTCGGGGCTTTTTACGACAAGATGATCACTAAAATGAAAGCAGCGGGCATACAACCCATCATGTGCACCCCGTCTGTTATAGGCGAATACAACGACGATACCAACCTGCAGGATGGCGATCTCAATACCTACGCTAAATGGATACGTAAATACGCTGCCCAGCATAATATTCCCCTCATCGATCTGCGGCAAGCTTTTATGGATTACCTGGATGCGAACAATCCCGACAACCTCGATAAAGGCATTCTTACTACCGACAGGGTACATCTGAACGGAGCCGGCAATTTGTTGGTGGCTCAGGAAATGTGGAAACTGCTAAAAACTTTCAAGTAGCGGGTCACAGTTTTACCGTCAATTATTTAAAAAAAATCAATTGTCGCCTTTATTTGCCGGTTTCACCACGGTTACCTGGGTCTTTCTTTTCCTTTCGGCTTTTTTTATCGGTTTGTCGAAAGCCGGACTGAAAGGAATCGATATGCTAAATATTACCATCATGGCTATTTTGTTGGGTGGTAAGGCCTCTACGGGCGTGGTACTCCCTTTGCTATGCTTTGCAGACCTGCTGGCGGTAAAATATTATCACCGACATGTAGAATGGAAGCATTTTTTTAAACTGGCACCCTGGATTGTTGCCGGGGTTTTGGTGGGCGTATTGGCCGGTAAACAGATGGATGAAGCCATTTTTCGGAAGGTGATGGCGCTTATTATTGTAGCCACCGTAATCATTATGTTTTATGTAGAAATAAAGAAATCCTTTTCCGTTCCCGAAAGCAAGTGGTTTGTGGGCACCATGGGGCTGGTATCGGGGTTTACCACCATGATCGGAAATCTCGCCGGGGCTTTTGCCAATATTTATTTCCTGGCTATGCGCATCCCCAAAAATAATTTTATCGGTACCGCCGCCTGTCTTTTCCTCGCCATCAATTTTTTCAAACTGCCCTTCCAGATTTTTTTCTGGAAAAATATTGATGTTACAACGCTTAAAACAGACCTGGTGCTGTTGCCGGCAGTGGTAGTGGGTTTTTTATCGGGCGTGAAAATGGTTGCCTTTATAAAAGACGATACTTACCGCAAAATGGTTATACTGCTTACCTTGATCGGCGCGATTTTTATGTTGATGAGGCCGCCCGGCTCCTGAGGAAGAAAAATAACCGCCAGGTTTTCCGATTTTCTGTCTTTCCCCGACCGTCGTCCCTATTTCGCTTCCACGAGGTAATAATTTTTCTTCCCCTTTTGCAGCAATAAATACTTTTCGTGTAGCAGGTGGGAGTTTGTTACGGAAAATTGCACATCATCGATTTTTTTCCGGTTGAGTTGTACTCCTCCGCCCTGTATCAATTTGCGTGCTTCACCTTTGCTGGCGGTAACGCCTGTTTCGGATAGCAGGGAAACAATATCTATGCCTGCGGCTAAAAGTTCCTGGGGGATTGCTGCTTTTACAATACCTTCCATACCTTCCAGGTCTTCTATGCTCATTTCTTCAGCAGGCCGGGTTTGATTGGCAAATAATTTTTGGGTAGTGGCGATGGCTTTTTCATATTCTTGGGCGCCATGTACAAAAACGGTTATCTCTTTAGCCAGTTCTTTTTGAAGAAGGCGGCCCGATGGATTGAGCTGGTGTTCCTGTATCAGTTGGTTGATCGTGGATTCATCTAAGAAAGTGAAAATTTTAATCCAGTTTTCCGCATCGGCATCGCTGGCATTCAGCCAGAACTGGTAAAACTGGAAAGGCGAGGTTTTGTCGGAGTCCAGCCAAACATTACCGCTTTCTGTTTTGCCGAATTTTGTGCCATCGGCTTTTTTAATTAACGGACAGGTAAAAGCAAAAGCCTCTCCCTGCTCCTTTCTGCGAATGAATTCCGTTCCCGTAGTAATATTGCCCCATTGGTCGCTGCCTCCCATTTGTAACTTACAATTTATCTCTTTATAAAGATGGTAGAAATCATATCCCTGCATCAGTTGGTAAGCAAATTCGGTATAGCTGATGCCTACATCGCCGGTAAACCGCTTTTTTACGCTATCCTTTGCCATCATATAGTTCACGGTAATATGCTTTCCGGCATCACGTAGAAAATCGATAAATGAAATATTTTTAAACCAATCGTAGTTATTAACCATTACTGCGCCATTGGGTTTGGCCGGATCAAAATCGAGGTATTTTTCTAACTGGGCTTTAATGCCCGCCACGTTGGCAGCTAATTGTGCTTCGTTGAGCAAATTACGCTCCTCACTTTTACCACTTGGGTCGCCAATCATGCCGGTGGCTCCTCCTACCAGGGCAACCGGTTTATGACCAGCTTTTTGCATGTGCACCAGTAATAAAATGGGTACCAGACTGCCAATATGCAGACTGGTAGCCGTGGGGTCGAAGCCGATATAACCGGTAGTTACCTCTTTTTTCAATTGTTCATCGGTGCCCGGAATCATATCCTGCACCATACCACGCCATTTCAATTCTTTAATTAAATCCATGGGCGCAAAATTAGGTTTTTACCCTGTTGGACGAATAATATTGTACATTCATATAATAATATGGCTATTAATGTCTATATTATTAATTTCGCTACAAATATTAACAACGGCCTTAGTGAATTTAAAAAAGTTTATACCCCTTGCTGCTGTATCAATATTAACAATGCTTTTTTGCAACCGTAGCTCTGCGCAATTTCGTAAATATTCTAATGAGTTTCTGAATATCGGGGCGGGAGCGAGAGGTTTGGCGATGGGTGGTGCTCAGGCTGCGGCTGTATGGGATGGTTCGGCGGGCTATTGGAATCCGGCGGGTTTGGCCAATGTGAAGAATACACAGGTTAACCTGATGCACTCCGAATACTTTGCCGGGATAGGAAAATATGATTTCGCCAATGTAGCCCTGCCTACCAATAACGAAAAACGCGTTATAGGCCTTACCGCTCTCCGCTTTGCAGTGGATGATATTCCCAATACCCTGTTCCTTGTAAACCCCGACGGCTCGCTGAATTACAACAATATTAAAACCTTTTCATCGGCGGATTATGCTTTTCTGTTTTCTTATGCACAGAATATTAAAAATTCCGGCAGCAGCCAGGTAAATTTTGGCGCCAATGCCAAAGTGATTTACCGGGGCGTAGGAAAATTTGCACAGGCCTGGGGTTTTGGCCTCGATGCGGGGTTACAAATATTTAAAAACAACTGGCGCTTTGGAATAGTGGCCAAAGATGTAACCAGCACGTTTAATACCTGGACTTTCAACTTTACCGATAAGGAGAAAGAGGTGTTGTACCTCACAAATAACGATATACCCGTAAAATCCAGCGAGCTTACTTCGCCCCGGGTAACCCTGGGCGCTGCTCACCTGTTTGGGCTGGGCAAATCATCCACTCTTCTTGCCGAAACAGATCTCGATCTTACATTCGATGGCAAAAGAAATACGGTAGTAAGTAGCGACCCGGTAAGTGTCGATCCAAAACTGGGATTGGAGTATGCCTACAAGGATATTTTTTTTGTACGGGGTGGTATCAATAATTTTCAGCAGGGGCTGGCCGATGGTGATACGTTGAACCTGGAAAAAACATGGATTTACCAGCCCTCCGTGGGTGCGGGGTTCCGGGTTAAATCGTTGACGGTGGATTATGCCTTTGCCAATCTGGCCAATCAGTCGAACCCCCTGTTTACGCATGTGTTGTCGCTGAAATTAGATATCGGGCGCAGAGAAAGGAACGGGAAAAATAAATCGGTTGTGTTTTAAATAAAGACCTGATGAAGAAACTGCTGTTGATATTGTCTTTTTTTTACAGCGCTTCGGCGACCGCTCAGCTTTATAACAACGAGTGGATCGACTATAGCAAAACTTATTATAAGTTTAAAGTGGGTCGTACCGGCCTTTACCGTATTCCTCAGTCTGTTTTAACGGGTATTCCGGCCCTGGCCGCCGCCGATGTGAGTCATTTTCAGTTGTGGCGAAACGGGCAGGAAGTGCCGGTATACACATCTAACAATAGCGGCGTGCTGGCTGCAGGCGGTTATATAGAGTTTTGGGGCGAAGCCAACGATGGCCGGGCCGATCAGCCCCTGTACAAGAATGCAGCCGACCAGATCAATGCGAGTAAAAGTCTGTTTACCGATACTGCCGCCTATTTTTTAACCATCAATCCCGGCATTGCTAACAGAAGGCTGGTGACAACAGCCAATACGATTCCCACAGACGCAACGCCCGAACCCTATTTTATTCATACGGCAGGTATTTATCCCAATGAAACAATCCATCTGGGTCCTTATGCAGGCGCTGTCTCCGAAGCGGCTATTTCCGCTTCTTTTGAAGTAGGAGAGGGCTGGACTTCCAGTGAAATTTCAGAGACCAATAAAACCCGGAGCTTTCAGCTCACCAATTTATTTCCGTATACAGGTTCGGGTGCACCCGGCGCACGGGTAAGCCTCAATGTAGTGGGCAACAGTCCCAATAGTCGCACTGTGATAATGCAACTTAATAATACGCAGGTATTCAGTCATCTATTATCTCAGTTTACCTATGCTAAACTATCTACATCGGTGCCCATAGGTACGATGAGCGGGAGTACAGAAAATATCACCGTTACCAATGAAACAACGGTTTCTAATAACCGCATAAAAATTGGCCAGATCGAAATCGCTTATCCCCGCCTTTTTAATTTCGGGGGAGCCAGCAGTTTCCGGTTGAGTGTGGCTGCGGGTGCCACGGGTAAATACCTGGAAATTTCAGGCTTTAACTATTCGGGTACACCGGTTTTGTATGATATGGCCAATGGGAGAAGATATATGGCCGATGTCTCCAACCCCTCGCTGGTAAAGGTATACCTGCAACCCGGCGATGAAACTTACGATCTTGTTTTGGTGAGCCAGGCCACAACCAATATAAATACCATCGCCAGTCTCGAACCGCGTAATTTTATCAATTACCAGTCGACCGCCAACCAGGGCGATTACCTGATTATCACCCATAATAATATTTTAAACGGACCGAACGGTTCCAACCCGGTAGAGGAGTACAGGGCGTACCGTAGCTCCGCCGTTGGTGGTGGATACAATGCCAGGGTATATATGATCGACCAGCTTACCGACCAGTTTGCCTATGGTATAAAGGGAAGTCCTTTGTCGGTAAGAAATTTCTTAAGATCTGCCCGCGCAAAGTTTGCCAATCCACCCCGGGCTACTTTTATCATTGGAAAAGGCGTGAAATATGTGTCGGCAAGGATGAATGAATCCAATCCCATCCTCGACAGGCTGAATCTTGTGCCAACCTTTGGCGAACCTGCGTCCGATATATTGCTGGCAGCAGAAGGTGTTAGTTCGGTTCCCCTTACGCCTATTGGGCGGGTGGCGGTTGTAAATGGTAATGAACTGGCGGTTTATCTCGAAAAGGTGAAGCAGTACGAGGCACATCTTACCCCCGCACCCGGGGTAGAGGCCAGCGCCTGGAAAAAAAATGTAATACACATGGTGGGGGCGAATGAGCAGGGATTGAGCGATCAATTGTACAGCTATTTGAACAGGGATAAATTGATCATAGGAGATACGCTTTTTGGGGCAAAGACAACGGATTTTGTTAATAGTTCTTCGCCTGAAGTAAGGATGATTCTGGCGGCGCAGTTGAGGGATATTCTCAATGGCGGCGCCAACCTGCTTACTTATTTCGGACACTCCAGCAGCACTTCGCTCGCCTTCAACCTCGAAAATCCGAATAATTATTCGAATCACGGAAAGTATCCCGTTTTTCACATGATGGGTTGCAATGTGGGCGATATTTTTATTTTCGATCAGAACCGGCTAAGCACGATTAATACTATTTCCGACAAATACATGCTGGCGGCCGAAAGAGGAAGTATCGGAATGATGGCAGGTACCAGCTTCGGCTATGTAGACCCTCTTCAGCGATACAATAATGAACTGTATAAACTGCTGTCAAAAGAGGGCTACAGGCTTTCATTGGGCGAGCTGATGCAAAAGACGATCATCAACACTTTTGAAAAGGTGGGGGGCGAGACCTCTTCGGGCTTATTTATAAGAGCACAAAATGAAGAATATACGCTGAACGGTGACCCCGCAATCAGGTTATACCAGTTTGATAAACCCGATTATGCAATCGAAGATTTTATGGTATCCGTAGAGCCGGGGATTGTATCCGTTGCAGATGCACGCTTTACCCTTAAAGCCCGGATAGCGAATGTAGGAAAAGCAACAAATGACCCTGTTGTTATAGAGCTCAAAAGAACATTTCCCGACATGTCGGTTGAACTGATTCGAAGAGACACGATAAACACTTTATACAACGCCGACTCGCTCACTTATCAAATAGAGATACAGGATCCTGCGATAGAAAGGGGTGCCAATAAATTTAATATCATCATTGATCCCCAAAATAGTATTGACGAGTTGTTTGAAACGAATAATACGGTAACAAAAGAGGTGTTTATCTATGAAGACGATCTGAAGCCGGTTTACCCCCTCAACTACGCCATTGTGAATAAACAGAATATTGTATTGGCTGCTTCTACAGGAAACCCCTTCAGCGCATCGGGAAATTATATGATGGAGCTGGATACGACAAAGCAATTTAGCTCTTCCTCCAGGATTTCTCAGACAAAGACTTCTACGGGCGGACTCATAGAGTTCTCGCCAGGTCTGACCTTCAAAGACAGTACGGTTTATTACTGGCGGGTAGGGAAAGTTCCCACTTCCTCTTCCGAACAAATATTGTGGAGCACCAGTTCCTTTACTTATATTCCCGGATCATCCCCGGGCTTTAGCCAATCCCATTTTCAGCAATTCGCAGACGGTTTATCAGAAGGCATTAATATCGACAACGAGTTTCGTGGCTTTGCTTATGATAGTACCAACGGTTCGGTAACTGTTAATAATGCATTTTTCAACGCACCAGTTTCATCGATATTTGATGTAAGGTTACAATTGTCTGGTGTGGGGGTGCAGGGAGGATTTATAGTAAATGAAGAGGGTTCATCCAGTCCTCAAACTAATTCTTTGCGGTTTTATTTGGTAGACAATCAAACTTTCAAAGTTGTTCAGAATGAAGATTTGGGAACTTCGGGGCGATACGGCAGTTTTCGTCCTCTTCCCTGGGGGCCGACAGTTGCATGGGTTCCTACTTTTTTCCAATTTGATATTTCCACAACCGAAGCAAGAAAAAAGGTGATGACTTTTTTAGATTCTATTCCCTCGGGCTACTATGTGGGCGTAGCAAGCAACCAGATAGGAAGCACTATACTTCCTGCTGTTTGGCAAAGCGATACAGCAACTTTGGGAAAAAATAATTCCCTATATCATAAACTGAAATTGGCCGGCCTTACCAAACTCGACTCAATTACTTCTGTGATTCCTTATGCCTTTGTGTATCAAAAAGACAACCCGGGGTTGACGGCTGCCCAAACCATTGCCAGTTCCCCTACAGATAAGATCGAAGCTACGTTAAAGGTGCCGGTAAGCAGTATAGAGGGTAGTTTTACTTCGCCTGTTTTCACCAAAGCCGCATCCTGGGACAAGTTTACATGGGAGGGGTACAGCCTCGAGCAGCCTTCAACCGATAGTACCAGCTTTTCTGTAATAGGAATTGACAAAAATGGAACAGCAACGCCGTTAATAGAAAATATCCCTGCTTCGCAAAAAACAGTTGATCTGTCTTCCGTTGATGCCGCCACTTATACCGGGTTAAAAATAAGAATGCAAAGCCGGGATGAAGCCAGCAGAAGTGCTTATCAGGTCAGGTATTGGCGTTTGTATAGTACTCCGGCACCCGAAGGAGCCGTTGCTCCCAACCTTTATTTTAGCAGTAAGGATACCCTCGAAGCCGGTGAGCCTGCGGTTTTAGGGCTGGCATTTAAAAACCTGAGCGACCAGCCTTTTGATAGCTTAAGCGTTAAACTGGCAGTACGAAATCAGAATAATGTGGAGACTGTCTTTACTGTGCCGAAACTAAAGCCACTGGCGGCGGGCGATACGGTTAAGCTGACTATTCCCATCGATACCCGCTCCCTAACGGGCAATAATATTGTACACCTCGAATTTAATCCCGAAGGACAACAACACCAGCCCGAACAATTCCAGTTCAATAATTTTATCAGCCGGAATCTGTATGTGCAATCCGATACTACCAGCCCTTACCTCGATGTTACATTCGATGGATTACGTATCCTTAACCGCGATATTGTGTCGAGTAAACCACATATCTCCATCGAGCTGACGGATGACTCCCGATACCTGTTGCTCGATGATCCGGAACTATTCACTATCCAGCTAAAACGACCGGATGGATCGACCAGGGATTATCAGTTTGATAACGACACACTGGTATTAACACCTCCTTCTCCTGCCGACGAAAATAATACGGCCTCCATCAGTTTCAAACCCCATTTGCTGGAAGATGGCGAATACGAGTTAATGGTAAGCGCAAAAGACCAGAGCGGAAACAGTGCGGGCAATATCAGCTATAGGGTGGCTTTTCAGGTGCTGAACAAGCCGATGATTTCTAATCTTCTCAATTATCCCAACCCCTTCACTACTTCTACTGCTTTTGTTTTTACGCTCACGGGCTCGGAAGTTCCCCAAAATATCCGCATACAGATATTAACCGTAACCGGAAAAATTGTACGCGAAATTACAAAGGCCGAATTAGGGCCCCTGCGCATCGGCAGAAATATTACCGAATTCAAATGGGATGGAACAGACCAGTACGGCCAGAAACTGGCAAACGGGGTATACCTGTACCGGGTAATCACCAACCTCAACGGCAGGGCTTTGGATAAGTACAGCGCAGCAGGCGATAACACTGATAAATACTTTAATAAAGGCTATGGCAAGATGGTGCTGATAAGGTAGTGGATGGAATTGGGAATTACGAATTAAAGAATTACGATGATCGACTATGAACTATGATCCATGAACCATTAGCCACTCCACCATCTCTCTACACATGCCTCTTTGCATGCTGCAACAACCGGAGAGGCCTCGAAAGGATATACAGCCATTTGTGTTTATAAGCTGTTTGCGGGGTGTCGTTGTAGTTGGGTGTAAGCGTATATTTTACAACTGCTTTAATGAGTTTTAGTTTCTCAGCCATGCCTTCCCGTAATAAGAAAGCTGTTTTTAAAATGGCGCTGGTAGGTACACGCCTGATTTCTTTTCTGATAAAAAGCCGATGTATAATTTTCCTGGCCAATGCTTCCGTGCGGCTCTGGCGGGAGAAATGGGAAATACTGCTTTCCACCCCGAATATTTGGCTGGCCAGATAGGTATTGAGAGAATAATAGCCTTTGAGTTGCGGGGACTGATGAAGGGTTTCACTCCCATCGCATTTTTGGAGAAGAAGGGCTATATCAGTCACGCAGCGAAGCGTAGGATACAGATCTACCAGGCCGTGGTTCATGGTGAGTAAGGACAGGTAATCGCATATAGCAAGTTTTTCTCCGATCTTCCAGCCCGCTGGTAAAAGATCCTTAAACGACAGGTCAGTAGCCAGGTAGGACCCCACCGGTTTGTAATGAAACTCATAAAGAAACAATCCTGTAGCGTTATTGTCGTAATAAATAATGTCTTTTTGATGTGAAAGATATTTTTCGGGCGACTGCGCAAATAAGGCTTCCCCTTCCATTTTATAACCGGTTTCTTTAAGGATAGCCGCTAAGGCAGAAATATCTTCTTTTTTTACAATAAAGTCTATATCTCCAAACTCTCTTATGGAAAGATGTTCATATAAAAGCTCCGAAAGATCAGTTCCCTTATATAACTGAATGGCGATGCCCCGCTTTCTCATAAGTGAGGTGAGCTCCATTGCTTTTTGCCGACATTGGAAGGCATACAGACTGTGGCTTACAAAAAAATCTTTTAATTGCTTTTTTAGTCCGGCATCTACCTCCGCCAGGGGAAGTATGGTTTCATATACAATAGGTCTTATCCGGTGTGCTTTGGCTAATTCATAAACTTTTTGCCAGTTGGGTTTCGCTTGTACAACAAAATGCTCCAGTTCCGGGGCTGTCGCGGTTTTTATAAAAACCCGGCAACAAAGTATAACCATTGCGATTTCTTTGCCATATTTCTCCTCTATGTTTTCGATCGCGATCATAACTGCTGCATATTATAAAGCCTGGTAAAGGTTCCGTTTTTCTGTACCAGTTCGTCGAACCGACCCTCCTCCGTAATTTCTCCCTCCTCCATTACGTATAAATAATCGGCTATTTTTAAATTATAGAGCCGGTGTGTGATCAGGATGATCATTTTTCCTTCCGACAGTGCTCTAAGGCGTGAAAAAATCTCGAACTCCGCCTGTGCATCCAAAGCGCTGGTAGGCTCGTCTAATACAATAAGAGAAGCGTTGTTCCGGTAAAAAACCCTTGCCAACGCCAGTTTTTGCCATTGGCCTCCGCTAAGCTGCTCGCTGCCTTCAAAGATACGACCCATCCGCGTTTGATAACCCCTGGAGAGTTTGGAAATGAACCGGTCGGCGCCGGCTAAGCTTGCCGCTCGTTTCGTGTCTTCCGCCGTTTTGTCTTCATCGGGTCGGCCTAATACAATATTTTCTTCGATAGAAAAAAAATACTTTTCAAAATCCTGGAACAGGAAAACAGCCTTTTCACGATAAGATTCCTCCCGGATATGATGGGAAGGAACGCCATCGAAGCTGATCTCACCCGATTCGGCCTGGTACAACCTGGCCAGTAATTTAATTAAGGTTGATTTTCCCGAGCCGTTTTCGCCCACAATAGCAATGATTTGTCCCGGCCGGCATTGCATAAAGATATCTTTTAGAATTGGTTTTTCCGGCGAATACCGGAAGTTCAGCTCGTTTATAACCAGCCCTTCTTTTACCTTGGGAAAATCGCTCCGGGCTTCCGGATTACTGTCTGTTTTGATATCGAGGAAGGAGAATATATTTTGCAGAAAAATGCGTTGCTGTAAAATTTGTACAATGGCCTGGAGGAAATTTTTGGAATTATTCTGCAGGCTTTGGAATCCCTGGATATAAATCACAAAAAGCCCCAGCGTTACCGCTCCGGCGATGGTTTGCCGGGCCAGCAAGGCAAAAATAAACGCCATTGCAATAATCTCGCCCGATTCGGCGATGAGGCTGTACCAGGTTAGCTTTTTATTCAGTTGTTGTTTTTGCAAACGGATAGCCCGGCGAATGGCATGGAATTTTTCGGTAAAGAAAGAGCCGAAACCAAAAAGACGGGTTTCTTTGGCAAAGCTTACCCCGGTTAATACGGAATGAAGATAGCCCGCTTCCCGTTCTAATGGGGCCAGTTTCTGCTCCTGCCGGGTGATGGCAATTCCATAATACCATTTAATAATGGCTAAGGGTAAGGCAAACGCAATAAACAGCACGGCAAAAAAGGATTGCATGCTGATGAAAAGTATTAATAAGAAAAGCAGGGCAAACCCCGCTGTAATAAAGGAGTTAAAGCTATGGAGCAATCCGCCCGCCCGGTACAGGGATTGCTGTTGGGCCAGGTGAAGGCTGTCGTGATAATCCGGATTTTCATAATAAGTGTAGTCTACTCTTATGGCCTTATCCAGTACTTTTTGCGACAAATGGTCGGTAATCGCCATTTGGTAGATAGTAGTAACATAATGGCTCCATTGCTGCGCCAGCGCTAATAATAATTGGGCCGCCAGGAAATAGAGAATGAAAGGCCAGATGTCTGCAAATGAGGCTTTGTCTGTAACTTTTTCTATCAGGATTTTTATAAAGTACAACGAAATAACAGGCATCAGGGCCTGCACCACTTGCAGTGCGAAGCTCAGGATGGCCATCTGTTTATCCGTTTGCCACAGCAGGTTCAGAGAACGCAAAATATTTCTCTTTATTTCTGCGGGGCTAAAATTTTTTAAATCGGCTATCATTCGTTGCTATAGATGCTTTGTATCGTATATTCTCCCGGGTTACAAAAACCAGTAATTATCCTTCCTTCTGCCACCGTCCAGGCATGGGCCTGAATCTCCTTTTTATCCTCATCCTTTTTAAATCCGATGAATACCTGGTAAGGAATTTTATAAAAATTGCAAAGCAGTTTGGCCTGGTAGGCCTGGTGGCGGCAAACATTTTTCCAGGGAATATACTGCGATGAAATTTGTATGGCCCGGGCAATATTGTCGGCCCGGGTATCTTTTACTTTAGATTCCGGATCCGGTGATGGAGAATTGGAATCGACTGGCACGGAAATCTTTCCAAACCTTACATATCGCTTAAAAAACGCGAATGCGAGTCCGGTATAAACCGAAAAGACCAAAGCCTGCAAGGTCATTAGTTTCAGTTGCGGGCTCAGGCGGAGAAATGTTTTTATTTTTCGAATCATGCTTCAATAACCAGCTTTTTGGTAAGCAAAAGCCGGATCGTATTGTTCACTTCTTTTTCGCAATCGGCTGCAGCAATTTCATACTCAGCGTTCAGTTGTTCGCAGATCTCGTCAACCGAAAGGTTGTTTTCAATTCCTTTTAAAACTTTAAAGGAGGTTTCGTTCAAAGAAAAATATTCATTGGTCACACTGTTAAAGGCAACCCCTTCGGTTCCCAGTTGGGTGATTAATACATCTGCGGTATTCAACTTGTATTTCATAGCTGCAAAGATGAATATTTTTAGCTAATCAAACTGTGATTGCAGAAAAAGCCCGAAATGCAAGGATTTCAATAAAGGCTGCACCTGGTAAGGGTGAACATAGGAAGCAGACAGGTATTCCTTCCAGGTGGTGAATAATTTATCGGTATCAATATAGTGCGCGGCCGCGGGACTTTGTTTAATCCTCTCAAAAGCTTCGGTCAGTTCCTCTTGCTGGGCTTTTACGCGGTAAAAAATATCCCCGCTTTGCAGGCCTATTTTTTTTGTAAATAGCACTTCATCCGGAATTTTTCCTTTCATCATTCGTTTTACGAGCATGCGGTTGTTATAGTGTACATCAAAATAAATTTCATTGGGAATACTAAAACAGTATTCCATTAGTTCCTTGTCTGTGCAGGGGTCTCTTAGCTCTATTCCAAAGTGATGGCTGCAGGCTGCACCAAATTCGCCCCGGATCGCATATAGTTGGATGAATTCCTTTTTTATATCATTTATGTTTTTTACAGGCGTGTTGAAATCTTTATTGTTTTGTGAAATGTCTTCTAAAATATTATAGTTTTTGATAAATGATGGATGCAGGAAACTATTGTCGACATACTCATAAAGCTCTCCCGGACCTTTTTTCTTTGTATAAAAATTGATCAAGGGTTTCCTTAGATGGAGATTTAAGTAGGTGAGTGGGTGACGAAAGAAACGCGATATTTTTAGGGGAGACAGCAGGTAGGAAGCGCCGGCAAAGGAAATACTCCCGTTTCCTCCTTCGCCCGTTAATAAACAGCCAAATCCCTGTTCTGCCACAGTTCTGTAAATGTCCAACAGCCAATACAGGTTGGCAGCACCGTGAAGGGGCCTGGAATAAATAGCCATTCCCTCCAACATACTTTTTAAAATACTGCTGTTCCCCGATTGGATAAACAAAGGGTTAATATTCCCCGAGGCCCGTACCACCTGGTTGATAAACGGCGTTTCGTTGGGCAGAAGGCGATCGTTTGTTTTTTCCTGCGACAATTTGTCCGTAAAATAGGGTACATGGCTAAAGGCAGTAAGCAATTTGTTTTCAGCTTCCAACTGCTCGGCGGCTGTATAGCTAACCGTACTACTGTCCAACCCTCCGCTAAGCATAGCTGCTACTGGCCGATTGCCGTGAAGGCAATTATTGACAGCATTTCGAAACAGGTAGGATATTTCCTCAATATAAGTCTTCTTTTTGCGGTAATAACGAAAAGGTATATTTTCAGGATGCCAGTATTTCTGTAGCGTTAACTGTTTGTTTTTGATATTTAATGTGCAGGCCTGGGGGAGGGCCGATATATTTTCAAAATAGGTGTCATTGAAACACTTATGGCGATCCCAAAAAGTCAGATTACGTATTAAATGTAATTCATTCAGTTGTTTTTTGTAGTGAGGAAGGGCTAAAAGACTCTTTATCGACGAACTAAAGTAAAATCCCGTACTATCCTGGTAATAGTATAAGGAGGTGTAGCTCATCGTATCGCGGGCTATAAAAAGTTCCTCGCTGCAATAATCAAAAACCGCAAAACTCCAGGCTCCCGATAAATGATTAACACATTCCTTTCCCCAAAAAAGAAAAGATTTTAATACTATAAAGTCGTCTGAGTAACTATCTTTAGGAGGTATCCCTAATTGAGCACAGAGAGAAAGTCTGTTGTCAATCCTTGCCTGGGATACAAAAAGCAAGTTTTTTTCGGGTAAGTATAAAGGTATTATTTCGTTTCCTGTTCCTGCTTGATGGAGTGTAATAGAGCTGCTAAAACCTATATTAAATAATATCTTCTGCGCAAAGGTTTTATATATATTGCCAATACCATCCAGGCACATTTTTTCGATTACCGACTCTAAAGTTCCGGACGATTCACCGTAGCTCCACACTCCGGATATTATATTCATAACTTATTGTAAGTAAAATAAAAACACTACCTGTCTTCGATGACAGGTAGTGTTTGTTTTAATTTTTATTCAATAAGATTTTATAAAATACAGGACATACTTCCACTACAAAGAGGTTATCCAGATTTCCGATGTACCGTATTCAAATCCACGACCTTTGATATAATAGCCGGATGGCGGAAAAGGGTAACATCATACTTTGTTTATGGGCAACAAATCTAATTAGATTTACCTCCATCGCCAACACCATCGGACGTTGGGCCAATAGCAGAGTTAATTTCAATTTCTATAATTTCCGGTGCGATCCATTGTTTTTTTGCTTCCATTTTATAAGAGTTTAAGTTTTATAAAGTTATGTGCAAGGTAGTTACTTATCTTTATTTCCCAAAATATTTTTTACTATAGAGGGGAATTGGTTATAGGTTGGTTTTTCTGCAGGCCGGGTTATGCAGGTTCCGGGCACCAATTGTACTATCCGGCTAATCAGGTTAAAATGGAGCCTGCCTTTCTCCAAAGCCGGTACCCAGTGTTGCCTAAATACATTGTCTGCCAATGCT
This sequence comes from Paraniabella yanshanensis, assembly GCA_040393015.1. Taxonomy (GTDB): domain Bacteria; phylum Bacteroidota; class Bacteroidia; order Chitinophagales; family Chitinophagaceae; genus Niabella; species Niabella yanshanensis_A. The sequence goes on along the minus strand of JBEBUZ010000028.1, from coordinate 8,021 downwards.
TTAAATGCTTCTATATTTTTTATTGGCTTTACTTGTATTTCCGTTCCCTCTTTTTTTAAGTAAATAATTTGCTCCACTTCAGCCGGTTCGGTCGCAAATTGTTCGTGAAAGGCAAACCCGTATTTCATTTTCCCCTCGTCGGCATAAATTTTCTGCTTTTCGTCTTCCTTTAACAAGGTTTGCTCTGCGATCGATTTTTCCCATAACCGCATCATGGGGTAGGAGGCCAGGGCATAACACTTTCCATTCTCTACATATATTACCGCTGTGTCATCTGTAAAGGGCAGGTAACCCAGTTCCTGTAATTTGACCGCCAGGGTAGATTTTCCTGTGCCGGATTCTGCGGCAAAAAGGGCAACCTTGCCGGGTGCTGTAAATACGCCTGAAACGTGAAAGGGAACCTGGTCGCGTTGGTATAAGATGGCTGTGAGGCAGGTACTGTAAAAATATATAAGATGATCTGTATATTCCGGGTCTATTGGCTCCACAATCACTTCATTCCCATTCGCAATATATAGTTTCATTATTTTGGGGATATGGTAAAGCAATTCGTCAATCGTACAATCGGTGAAAAAATCAGCTTTAACCACTTCCCCTGAAAGTTGGGTGGGAACTGTTCCCAGCCTTACATAAACAGGATTCTCCATAGGCGAATCAACAGGCAAAGGCATGAGAGCCGATAACTCTATTTCTGAAATAAAAGGAATGCCAAATGCGAGATAATGATAGCTCATGGAGTTTCTGCTTATAAGAGGCCGCAAACCTACAATAAAATGCGCGAATAGATAATCTATCAAAAAAACCTTCATTCGTGCATTTGTGGCATAGTTGTATTTTAAAATCATACCACACGCTGTGGTACGCCGGAATTTGTGGCAGACCTACTGGTTGCCCGGCTTTCCCGCACCGTCTCCCTTTACCGCCATCCTCAAATAATACACCGAAGGACCGGCAGTGATAAACAAAATATTCCGGTCTTTTCCCCCAAAACAAAGATTAGCCGTCCATTTTTCGGGCACCGGTATATAAGCTATTTTTTTCCCCTGCGAATCGTATACTGTAACACCCCTGCCCGTGAGGTACAGGTTGCCCCTGTTGTCCAGCGTAATGCCATCGGAGCCCTGCTCCACGAATAATTTCTTTCCCGAAAGCCTGCCTTCTTTCCCAATGGAATATTGATAGGTTTTTTTGTCACCAATATCGGCCACAAACAATCGCTTGCCATCGGCCGAGCCGGTTATTCCGTTTGGTTGTACCAGATCGGTGGCAACGGCAACTGGCTGCGAGGCGCCTTTTGGAAGATAATACACATATTGTCCTTCTATCTCGGGCTTGGTGCGCGACCAGTACGATCGCTGATAATAAGGATCGGTGAAATAAATACCGCCCTTTTTATCAATCCAGAGGTCGTTAGGGCCGTTGAGGCTCTTACCATCCACCTTTCCTAAAAGTAGTTTTACTATAAGTCCTCTTTGGTCGATAGACCATATCTCGTTGTTTTCATCGGCACAGGCAATAATATTTCCGGCCGCGTCTATCGCCAGACCGTTGGCCCGGCCGGCGTCTTTTTTAAATTCCCATAAAATAGTCGTTGCCGGGTCGTAGCGCCAGATTTTATTATCCGGCTGATCGGTAAAATACACCCTGCCTTCCTTATCTGCCACGGGGCCTTCGGTAAAGGTGAAAGTATGTTTAATTTTCATCAGTGGTTCAAGCCCCCCGGCAACAATACCGGTTGAATCGAAAAAGGGGGGAAGAGCGGGTTGGGCCCTTAGCGCCACTGTTGATAAAAACAAAAAGCCGGTTAAAAAATATTTCATTGCTATAAAAATAGGCAAATTATCAGGGATTGCTAAATTCGCCATTTTTACCTCTTTAATAACGGGCCATGAATACGAAACGGTTGATCTGCTCCCTGTTTTTATTATTACCTATTCTGACGATCGGCGCGCAATCGCCCATACAAATAGTGCCGCAGCCACAGCGGCTGACAAACCTCAACAAGGAATACCTGTTGCCGAAGCAGGTAGACGTATTCCTGGATACTCGGTGCGGCCTGAGCCGGGCCTATGTGGCCGCCAGATTAGGCGAAAAAGGGCTGACACCCCGTTTTGTGAAGCAAAACAACAAGGCAGTAATTGTTTTAAACCGGGATACAACCGCAGTAAGGGAAAAGGAAGGGTATACATTAAAAGTTGCGCCGCAGGGGCCTGAAACATTGGCCGTACTGAAAGCGAGCTCCAAAAACGGTATGTTGTACGCATTGTCTACTTTTCTGCAGCTTATAAAAAAAGAAGGGGAGAGCTATAAAATTTCCGGCTGCGATATTGAGGATTATCCTGCCTTTGCATGGCGCGCATTTATGCTCGATGAAGCCCGTCATTTTCAGGGAATGCAGCAGGTGAAAAAGCTATTGGATGAAATGGTGCAACTGAAAATGAATATTTTTCACTGGCACCTGGTAGATGACCCGGGCTGGCGGCTGGAAATTAAAAAGTATCCGCTATTGACTTCGATAGGCTCACTTAGTAATTTTTCGCTGATGTCCCGAAATATTACCCCGCTTGATACCGATAGCCTCGATTTGTCGGTAAAATGGTACTATACCCAGGAGGAAATAACGGAAGTAGTGGAGTATGCGGAGGAAAGAGGGATTACTATTATTCCGGAGATAGAAGTGCCGGGCCATGTCACCGCTTCCATTTATGCTTATCCCTGGTTGGGTGCTTCCACGAAAAGAACGGGTGCGGTAGTGCGGGGCGACCTCTATGATGTAACCCACCCGCGGGTGGAGCAATTTCTTTTTGATGTATTGGATGAAGTGATGGCTTTGTTTCCGGGAAAGATTGTTCATATAGGAGGTGACGAAGCCAATTATGTACACTGGCAGAACCACCCGGAGATCAATGCATTTATGAAGAAAGAGAAAATTCCTACCTATATGGACTTGCAGATATGGGCTATCAACCGGCTGTCGAAATATATCGCATCGAAGGGCGGACGAATGATCGGCTGGAATGAAATTACCGGCGACAATATCAGAGAGGAGAAGCATGTGGAGGAAAGCCGTTCGGAAAAGCTTGCGCCCGGTACCATTGTGCAATTCTGGGATGGCGCGGTGAATCTTATCAATAAATCGCTCGATAGAGGTTACGAAGTGGTGAATTCAAATCGTTTTTTTACTTATCTCGATTATCCCTATGAAGTGACCAGCCTGGAAAAAATGTATTCCTTCAACCCTGTACCTGAGGGTGTGGTACCGGCTGAAAGGAAAAAGATTTTGGGTTTGGGCGCCCAGATCTGGGGCGAGTATACGCCCACTGCGGAAAGACTGAATTACCAGGTTTTCCCCCGCATAGCCGCACTCGCAGAAGTGGCCTGGACCCAGGCAGGGAACAAGACAGATTTCGGGAGTTTCAAAACCCGTCTGCAGGTGCTCGAAAAACGTTGGCGGGAACTGGGGTATTTGAAAGCGATGGAATAGGGATGGACAGACAGGCTGAAGGCTTAAAGTGAAAAGCGCAAGGCCGCCTTTGTTGCGTGTTGCGCGCGGGCTCTGCGAAGAGCAGAAGCACCAACAAAGCTTTCGCGTGCTTACCCTGCGAAGAGCAGAAACACAGTACGAATTGAGAATTGCGATTTACGATTTTTAAACTGGCTGAAAGCCGAATGCTTAAGGCAAAAAGCTGGCGGGTGTTTATGAACTATAAATCCGATGCCCCCGCAGTGGGCAGGTAGTATCGGGTATCCAGTACAAGACACAAGTATCCAGTATCCAGCATCCCGTTTGTTGGTGTTTTTGCTATGCGCAACACGCAACAAAGGCGGGCAAGCTGCATCTGAATTACGAATTCCGATGATTCCGATTGTCGGTCGGCTATGATCCATGAACCATGAACTATGACCCACCCCTCCCTCAACATTCCAAAAGACTTTTTTCTCATTTTCCGGTTAAAACACCTACCTTTGTAACCCCAAACAGTTCTTTTAAAAGAGGAGGCCGTTGTTTTGTTGAGGAAATCAGCGAAATGAACGGTCGAATTGATCCCGTAAAAGGGATGAGGAATTTGGGAGTTTCGGCCGATGCCGGAACGTTTGAACCAATAAATCATAAAAAAATGGCAAAAGAAATCTCCGGCTTTGTAAAGCTGCAGTGCAAGGGTGGCCAGGCCAATCCTGCACCTCCAATCGGTCCGGCGCTGGGTTCCAAAGGTGTTAACATCATGGAATTCTGTAAGCAATTCAATGCGCGCACACAGGACAAACCAGGAAAAGTACTTCCTGTATTGATCACCGTTTATTCCGACAAAAGTTTTGACTTTGTAATTAAAACACCTCCTGCTGCGGTGCAGTTGATGGAGGCGGCTAAAATTCAAAAAGGTTCTAAAGAAAGTAACCGCGCTAAAGTGGGCAAGGTTTCCTGGGATCAGGTAGAAGTTATTGCAAAAGATAAAATGCCCGATCTGAACTGCTTTACCGTGGAAAGCGCCATGAAAATGGTAGCTGGTACCGCCCGTAGTCTGGGTATAACAGTAGAGGGCAGCGCTCCCTGGGAGAATTAAATGAAGCCCTTCTCCCCCGATCTTTCATAGAGGGAGAAAAGGAACTTTCTTAAAATTTTTAAAAGAATTACAATGGCTATTACAAAGAAAAGAAAAGCTGTAAACTCCAGGGTGGATGCGAACAAGGCTTATTCCATAAGCGAAGCATCGGCGTTGGTAAAAGAAATAAATATTGCAAAATTTGATGCTTCTGTAGACCTGCACGTGCGTTTGGGAGTGGATCCTAAAAAAGCCGATCAGGCCATCCGGGGCACGGTTACTTTACCTCACGGAACAGGTAAAACAAAGCGGGTACTGGTACTTTGCACCCCCGAAAAAGAAGCGGATGCAAAAGGAGCTGGTGCGGATCATGTAGGTTTGGATGAATTTATCCAGAAGATCGAAGGCGGCTGGACAGATATTGACGTGATTATTGCAACGCCTGCGGTGATGCCTAAGATTGGTAAATTAGGTAAAGTATTAGGTCCCCGTAACCTGATGCCTAACCCTAAAACCGGTACGGTAACCAATGATGTGGCCGCAGCAGTGAACGAAGTAAAAGGTGGTAAAATTGCCTTTAAGGTAGACAAAGGAGGTATTGTACATGCTTCTATCGGCCGTGTAAGTTTCCCGGCCGAAAAGATCGCGCAAAACGGCCAGGAGCTGATCAGCGCTTTGATCAAAGCAAAACCCACTACCGCAAAAGGTACTTATTTAAAAGGTATCAGCATGGCCAGTACCATGAGTCCGGGTATTGCTTTGGATACCAAAGGCTTTGTTCATTAATTCCCAACCTTCTGCTAAGAAGTTTAAACAGGGAAATAATCTTAAATAACCGGTCATAAGCATCCATCTCCCAATTGGTTCTGCAAGAACAAAGAGAACAGGGTGTATGAGAGGCCGCCAAATCGAAATAAAATGACTAAAGATCAAAAAAACGAAGTGATTGAAGTGCTGAAAGGCAAGTTCTCGCAGTACGACAATTTCTATATAACCGATACAGAATCGCTTTCTGTAGCGCAGATAACCCAATTGCGCCGCGCTTGCTACGATAAAAATGTAGAAATGCGTGTAGCCAAAAACACGTTGATTAAAAAAGCATTGGAATCGCTGGATACCGAAAAATACGCCGGTGTGTACGATTCTCTGCACAAGGTAACCGCATTGATGTTCTCCGAAAATCCGAAAGAACCGGCTGTTATCCTTAGCTCTTTCCGTACAGAAGCCAAGGCCGAAAAGCCCGAATTAAAACTGGCTTTTATCAATGGCGACCTGTATGCCGGCGACGAACAGCTGAAAGCACTTACCAAAATCAAGACCAAAAATGAACTGATTGGGGAAGTGATCAGCTTGTTGCTGTCTCCGATTCAGCGGGTAATTGGTGCCTTACAAAATAAATCCGAAGGCGAACAGGCTCCGGCCGCCGCTGAGGAAACTCCGGCAACAGAAGCAGCGGCTCCCACAGCCGAAGAGGCTCCGGCAACAGAAGCTCCGGCCGCACCCGAAGCGCCCGCCGCAGATGCGACACCCGAAACTCCGGCAGCAGAATAGTGCTTTTCGCCTAACGGAGCCGGGCTTTATTACCCTACAAGGGATTTAGTTCTTTTCATAAATCGAAACCTCCGGCAAACACCCCTGAAAGGGGAGGAGGTAATTTTTTTAAACCCGCCGTCGGATTTGCTCCGGGATCCGGATCAAATATGAAGACGGTAAAAATTAAAACAAAATGGCAGACATTAAAGCATTAGCAGAAAACCTGGTAGGTTTAACTGTAAAAGAAGTACAGGAATTAGCAGATTTCCTTAAAACAGAATACGGTATTGAGCCTGCAGCAGCAGCTGTAGTAGTTTCCGGCGATGGCGGTGGCGCAGCAGCCGCTGAAGAAAAAACAGCTTTCGACGTGATCCTGAAAAGCGGTGGCGCTTCTAAACTGAACGTGGTGAAGATCGTTAAAGACTTAACCGGTTTAGGTTTGAAAGAAGCTAAAGAACTGGTTGACGGCGCTCCCAAGCCCGTTAAAGAAGGCGTTTCTAAAGCCGAAGCAGATGAGATTGCAGCGAAATTAAAAGAAGCCGGAGCCGACGTAGAAGTGGCTTAATCAGGTTCTTTTATCTGAGATTACAGGGGGTTGTATCGCAATGATGCAACCTCTTTTTAATTTTATTGCCCCTATGAAATTTTTACTGAAATCCTTGTTAAAGAGATGGCGCCTGCCGCTTCTGTCTATTAAATAATGGTTAATTATTAGCCTTTTTTAGCGTGGAAAACCAGAAAAAAAAGTTTTTTTAACTTTTTTTTGGTTGGTTAAACATTAATGGTGTACTTTTAAGGTGAAGATCAACTTAACCCTTAACTGATAAGTTTCGGTTTTTTTTACAGGAGTAATTGGAATGGGTCGCAAACCTTTTCGCCTATGTAAATATAAAGCTGTCTCTTATGAAAGCCTTTTAGATGGAAAAAGTTTTATCTCTTACCAGGGAAAACTATGCGTTTTCTCTTCGAGGAAGCAAAAGTTTTCCGCTTGTCTTTATTCCCTCTGTTGATGATTCAGTAATGCATATAGGTTTCCGAAAGCGAAGCTGTAAAGTCCCGGGTGATCTGGCAGGTAATATTGCCCCGGTTATCCCTGTTAATCCACAACGCAAGCCAGGCTAATACGAATAATTTAACTAAAAACCCGGGGCCGGGGTAAAGTATTCCGTTGGCTCTGCTTGTCAGCATACCCATTCATTAATCAATTATTAAAGAATAATTAGCTATGAGATGTATTAAACCTTTCCGTAAATTATTTAAGTATACTTTGCTCTATGGGGCATTATTGCTATGTACTTTAAATGCGTCTGCGCAATTGTCCACTATACCTTTTAATAAATATGAACCATTGGTCAATAATGGTGGGACAAGAAATTTTGAGGTAAACACGAGTGCTAATGTACCACTCGTTTCAACATGGAATATTCCACTCAGCTTTAATAGCACTGCTCCAAGAGCGATTGATAGCGATCTCAATAACGCTGCAGTCTGGCGAAGCCTCGTGACTTTGGGATCTTTGACATCCGCCTTTCTGGAAGTATACGATGATCAACCGGGAGGCCGGGTTGTTTACCCCGGCGGCTCTTATGTAGGCTTTGTAATAGAGAAATTTGGTGTTGCTGATTTGCGGAATAAAGTAACCGTTTCAACCTATCTGGGTAGTAACCCTACGGGAGACAGCTATGAGGTGGATGGCGCGGCCCTGGAATTATCGGTGCTAAGCGGTGGTATGTCCAAAGTAGGCCTGGTAACTACAACTAATTTTGACAGGGTTCGTATTACTTTTAATGTTATAGGAGTGGCCACTTCCCGAAGTGTTTATTATGCCGAAATAGTAAGGCCGGGAACTGCTCCTTCGGTTGACTGTGCTACCAGTCCGAATCAGCTTGTGCCTGTTATACAGGAAAGTTTTCCGGCAATCGTAAAAACCGGTACGATAGGTGCTAT
>JBEBUZ010000027.1:0-40521 GCA_040393015.1 Paraniabella yanshanensis | reverse complement strand
TTTTGCACGCAAAGTTCGCAAAGTGCAAACGCAAAGGATCGCAAAGGCTTAGCGTACTCTGTGCGAGAGAAGACTCCAGAATGCCCCTAAAAATACCCCGCAGCCTTCAGTTGGTTCAACAGTTCTATCGCCAACTGCCGGGCCGATTCTGAATTGCCGATTTCTTCTATTCTGATGGCGAAAGCCACCGGCGCCCCTAATTTAGGCGAGGGTACATAAAAAGTATACCAGGCATCCGTAACGCGCTTACGGATGGTTTTATCACCCAGCCGAACCAGTTTGTCCCGCTCCGGACTACCGGTTTTGCCAAATACCTGCAAACCCGTTGCAGCCGATACTTTAGCCGATTGTTCCTTCATGTAACCCGCAATAACCGCCGAAACGCCTGCATGCTTTGCAATAGCGACAGCAGGCTCCTTAACCAGCGGCATGTTCCAGGCTTTGTATAAAAAACGCGAGGGTTGCAGCGAATCCCTGTTGGCAATAGCTCCGCTCATTTTTGCCAGGTGTAAAGGCGTGGCATTAAGCTCACCCTGCCCCCAGGCTATATTGGAATAATTGGACTGAAAACGCCGCCGCGTATTCATCAGTCTTTTGTTTTTAGTGTTATAAATACCCTTCCCTACAGATACGAACTCGCTCCAATCTTTAAAATAAGCCTCGCTGTCATAGTCCAGCGGCCTTTTGAAATTAAACCCACCCCGGTTAATCAGGTTCATACCCAGTATATCGTAAAGACTAAACAGAGAGGATTGCAGGTCCTTCTCATTGATTAGTTTTATAAAATAAACATTACTGGACCGAACAACGGCCTGACGCATATCTACTTCCTGAGCAGAAGGTTCACCCGGCCGGATTACTTCGGCGGGATGAACGAAAAACTTAAACCCTGTTGCGCTTAAACCATATTGATTGATGGCAGCATACGCATCAATTATTTTTACCGTAGAACCCGGGCGCGAAGTATAGGTAATTCCCAGATCCCGCGGCACCACCGTTCTATCACCAAAAACCTGTTTAAAAATATTCCGGTAATCTTCAGGATCGATATTGCTGATCAGCTTCAGGTCTTTATAGGAAGGCGAGGGATTGGACGCCGAAACCAGCACATCGCCTGTGCCCGAATGAATGGCTACTACCGAAGTGCGGAAGTTTTTATAGGGAGTTTTTGACTGGATGAGTTCGTTGATTTTTTCATTCATGGTCACATCCAGCGAAAGCCAGATATCTTTTTCCTTTTTATTTTGTTCCTCCAGTAATTTGCTTTTCTTACCTGCCTTTATAAAGGGAGCCAACGCACTGTAATCATACAAAGCCAGTTCGCTGCTTTTTTTGGTGGGAGGCAAAAACCGGTTTTCTTTATACCGGTCCGAAGTCCTTTCTGTGGTCGTATAGCTTACATCAAATCCGCGCAAAGCTGTGTAATGTCTGAATTCTGCGGCATAGCCCGCCGTTTCTTCCCTTGCAATTTCTTTATTGTAATCGCTTAGCCAGAATAAAAGATCCGATCCGAAAGGATAATAACGATGCTGATCCCGGGACAACTGTTCGCGGTAAAGGGCTGGGTTAGCGCCAACACTCAAGAGCTTCGTGCGGTTCTTTTCAAAAATCTTTTTGTCGGAAGTAGCCAGCAACACACCGTTCTTATCGTAAATATTGCCGGCTTTGATTTCCCGGAGCATAAGGCCGATGCGGGGATTATAACTATACTGCCATTCGCCCTGCTTATTGAGAACCAGGGCAGGCTTTACGATATAGCGGTCGCTTTTTACCTGGTACCAGATCAAGGTACCTACAAACAACAACACTACACAAAAAAAGCTGAGGATGGCATAGGTATTCACATTATCAAAATGTTTCTTTACATATTCCATTTCAACCTTATCGCCCCGTTCGTTGGACATAATCAGCACAAAAAGAAAAGCCGTCAGCGTCACTATAATGCCGGCGTTTCCCTTGCTTAAAAAGGGCACCGATATACCCGTTAGCGGCAGCAAACCCAGCGTTCCTGCGGCGATCAGCATAAACTGTAGCATGGTGGCAATTGCTACGCCGGCCATGACATAAAACATAAAAGGCTTTCCCGTTCGCCTTGCGGCCAGGATGCATCTGTAAACCAGCAGTCCGAAGGCAAAAAACAAGGCGATAAGTGTAATAAAGCCCAATTCTTCCCCAATAGTTTGGAGAATCATATCGGTATGGTGCGCCGGCATTAAATCCGACATGCCGCGTCCTAATCCCTGCCCGGTAAAACCGCCCGAATTTAACGACCACACACCATGAGCCACCTGGTCGCCGCCCACCAGCTTATTTTCCCAGATATTCGCAAACATGCCATTACGGTCGGCGAGCCTCCTGGTAAAACCAAAGGGCAGGGTGGCCAATAAAATAAAAGACGAAATAACGAGCGTTATAAAAAAGACCGACTCATATTTTTTCTTAAAAAAAGCATAGGCGAACGTGCCCATACAGGCTAACAGGGCAACCCAGGGCAGATAGTTATTGCCGGAGCTGTTTAATATCTTACCGGTTATCAACAGCAGAGCGCCTAATATAACCGCCGCCAATATCATTTCAAAAAATTCGTTGCGCGCAAAAGAATAGAAAAACAGGAAGGTCAGACAAAGAACAACAGCAGGCCCAAGATCGCCCAGTACGGCGTAGATTACCAGCAGGAAGACAAACAGCAGGAACATCGACATATTATTCCTTATCAACCAACGATTGTTGGGTATGTTCCGGAAATAGCCGGCATTCACTGCAAAATAAGTAGCAAAGAAAACTACCATCAGGTATTTGGACAATTCGCTCACCTGAAAACCGAAGAGGTTAACTTTTACGCCGCTCCCTTCAGGGCCTGTACCCAGCACAGCCAAAAGCAAGGTGAGCCCGATGGATGCCAGGAGCCAGGAATAGCCTCGCGGAGCCTTGAGGCCCGCCGCTGTTCCTCTTAAAGGCAATAGCAGGCGATGCAGGGGGTCGAACCAATTGGATTGATAAAACCAGTTAACCGGATTTTGTTTGAATATAAAGACCAGAACGGCAAATGCCAGCAATACCAATGCTGTGTAGCGGGCCATACCAGAGCCATATATCTCATCGCGCAAAGGGTCCTGTATGCTATACAATATCATCACGCCAATACCGGAAATAAACATAATCAGCGGTAGAATGAACTGATCGCTCCGGTAATTTTTCACATACAAAGCAATATACAATACCCAGAAAGCCAGTACGAATACCGTTATCCAGGTAAAAAATTCCTTCTTAAACTGGGCGGGTGTGCGCACTGTAAAAATCTTGTCGTTTTTAATCTGCCGGTACTCCACCCTATCAAAAATTCTGAGTTGATGGGGTTTTCCCGAAAAATGATAATTGCGGCTACTGCCAATCTCAGCGGTTCCCCTGGCAGCGCCAAATTCAAAACCAGGTTTAATAGCCAGTACGCTGTAATTGCCTTTCGGATCGAGGCCGGTGAAGGAATAATCACCGTTCTCATTGGTTCGGGCATAAAACTCGGTGGGAACGGCCGCTTCATTTCCGGGAAGGGTATCAAAATATATCGCTGGAAAAAAACGGGTTAATTTTACCAACACGTTCGCCGCTGCCGACCTGCTTTTATCTCTCTCTGTAATCTCTACCCTTCCCTTTATTTCCACCCCTGATCCCCGGGGATCCAGTGCCACTTCGGAGGAATAAGGCCGCGGGCGGGTCGTTTCCTGTGCATATAAAGCCGAGTCCATGCCAAGGTGAGCCAAAGAGTTCATAAACCGGAGTTTTCCGGATTCGCTCCCCGTTTCGAGAAAATAGGTGGCATCCAGTAACAAAGGTTTCTTATTCAAAGCCCCCAGGTTGGGCAAGTACTGAACCTCATCTACTTTTTCCTTCAGGTTCCGGGTAATAAAACCGATATACTGCTCATCGGTAAAATATCCGCCTTTTACAAAAGCTTTGCGCACGAGGTCATTATTTAACGGCGCCGAAAGATTGATCACCGCTCCGGTTTTATAGCCTTCTTCTGCCGCCGCAAAGTCTTCCTTAATATGGTTATACCATGAAAAAACCATTACCCCGATGATCAGCGTAACAAAAGCCAGCAACAGCCTTTCGGTTTTGCGGGAGTATAATTCGATCTGCTTTTTTCTTTTCATTATTGATTAATAACCTGTGGTACTGCGATTGCGGAAACTATCTCTGAATATAGTATCGGTAGCCTGTATAAGGGTATCCCTGTTGAACAAACTATCCGGTACAGCAATAGTATCATGTATGTAAACGGTATCAACCCTGTTTCCGCTTCCTGGTTGTACGAGTCTTCGGGTTCCCACCCAGTTTGCCAGGAACCCCGCCAGGAATACTACCGGGAGTAACCACAACCACTGTTTTTTTTTACGTGCGGTTTTTTTTACTATGGTAAGCAGGTCTTCCTCGCTGTTAACCGGCACTTCAATAGTATTCTTATAGGTCTTTTTCGGCGAAGCTTTTTGTGCAGCATAGGTAGCCAGAGCCACGGTAATATTATCCTTCCCTCCGAGTTCGTTGGCCCTGTTGATTAATAACTGTGCTTTTTCGGCGAGGCTGCCGGTAGCGGAAAGCACATTGATAATTCCCTGCCGGTCCACAAGGTCGGTCAGGCCATCACTGCATAAAAGAACGATATCGTCTGGTAAAAAACTGTGTTCAAAAAAATCGAAATAATTATCGGTATCATTGGCATCAATCAGGTATTCGCCCAGCATTTTACTGATCTCGTTACGGTTAGGATGTCGCATGGCTTCTTCCTCTGTCAGGTAGCCACTGTCTTCCTTAAAACCTACGGTGGAATGATCTTTTGTAAATTTCATCAGTTCCCCGTTTCTATATACATAGCCCCGGCTATCGCCTACATGTGCCACATACATCCTTTCTTTCTCCGCGTCGAGTATAGCCATCGAAGCCACGCAGCTCATTCTTTGAAGACCGGTTTCGGCGCGGCGGTTATGAATGGCATTATTGGCATTGATAAAAGCTTCTTTTAAAAGCTGAAGCGGCGCGCCAAAGCTGAAGTTTTGGAGATAACTCTCAACAGTTTGTTTTGCCATGGCGGCGGCTTCTTCTCCCCCATCGTAGCCTCCCACCCCATCAATAGCGCCAACAAATGTCGCCTCCGGCCTGCCCCATAAGTGTTGCAGCCAAACAAAATTGTCTTCATTGTTTTCGCGCCGGCGTCCTATATCTGTTTGTACGTAAGAATCAATACTCTGTTTCATTTCCTGTTTTTTAATTGCAGGTAAAAGACCAATACGATGAATGCTATGCAAAGTGCCTGAATCATATTTTTTCGTCAATTAACAATAGCTGCCTGCTCATAGTAAAAAGCTATGAACTATTAATCCGCCACGGCGCACAGGCAATGAACCATGAACAAATTATACCTCCGCTTTAAAATCGAGTTGAAAAATACCACAAACAATATCTGAGTTACTCTTTAAAGGATGCCATACCGGCGCTTCTCCCACCCTGCTCAATTCCAGCTTTTGTTCGTTTACAAATGCATCGGCGAATAAAGCTATATAAAACATGCGTCCTGTTTCGTCGTACCGGATCATTATATGTTCTTTTTGCAAACTGCCCGTAGGCTCATTGATACATAGCAAAGTGGCAGTGCTGGTCAATCCCTCCACCGCCCTGGTTATTTTCAGTTGCTGTTCGCGCATGGGAAAACTATAACGCTGTTTGTTGATCACAAACTGGATAGTGGCCAACTTATCCTTTTTGGGCGTTAAGGATGTATTCGCAGGAGCGGTGGCAGCGCCCGTGGCACCCGTAAAAAGATCTTTGCTGAACTTAACCCTGAAATGCCCCTTGGAAAGTATATCTATATTAGCAAAAGTATTGGGGTTTAAATCGTATTTGGAATACTTGGAATGCTTACTGCTGATGGACACTTTTATTTGCTCGCTCGATAGTTCCATCCACGATTTTTCGGAAGTAGGTGCGCTGATTACTTGTACCGACCCCGGTTCGATCTCCGTATTATCAATTCCTTTTTCGGCCGGGCAATATTGAAAATCCCAGAAACTACCAATGGGATCATACCTGGGGTACTGACTTTTCTTTTCATTGATATAATCGTAAAATTCGTCGAGTATCCCCTCTGTAATGCCGGCCAGGCGAAGCTCGGCATGCCGGTAATCCTCCGGCCGCATCAATATGAGATAACTGCAATCGTACATCATCCGCCGGTTGAAGGATTCTCTTTCCACGGTTTCTTTAAAAGAAGCCACTACCTGGTCTACCAGGGCCTGGTTGGTGAGTTTTTTTCCTCCGTCATCGTCATCGGGCAAAAGCCATCTTTTTATTTTATCCAGCATATACTTTTTTTTAGTAGTCAACCAACCATAGTAATGATCAACCCTTATTTAAATCCGCTCTTCCTCCAATTATTCTTACCGTTGGAGATAGGTGCACCATTATAATTTTTCTATTCTTCGCTCGGCTATTCTCTCAATTTTACCTCCTTCGTCTATCACCATTGCCACGTCGATACTGTAAGGTATCCATTCCTCTTCAGCCAGCTGTTTTATTTTATATAACATCGTAAAATCGATATAAACCTTGCCGTTCTGATTATGCGTAAACACCCAGGAATTGTCATCGATGCCGGCCTCCGTAAACCGCCACTTACCGTGATAATTCTCGCACTCTTTCTGAACGCTGCTCAGTGCTACATTCGCCTTACTATAGTATTGCTTGACAATATCATTAAAAAATTTCGAAAGATTGTTGCAATTTCCCCTTTCCCGGTAATATTCATTTACAAAACCTTTTATCGCCTCATCATCCGGGAATGCGCCGGGCGTTACAATTACCTGTTCGAGCGCATCATTTTCCCCCTGGCTGAGTACAGTATCAGGAGGAGGAACGGTGGTCATTTCGGCTTGTTTGTCGGGCTTTTTTTGAGAAGTTTTTTTTGGAATAGTTGTCTTCACTATTTCACTTTCATTATTGCCTTCCAACCCATCAAAGAAATCAGCGATCCGGTCTTTGTTCAATACCCCCACAATCAGCCCCAGCACAATAGCGATAGGGAACAATGTAAAAAAGGAAAAATTTTTCCTTTTCCCAGGATAACGGTACACGGGTGATGGAGCGGCCTGCCGGGGGGGCGGCGGACTGTCTTCTCCCGGATTAATCCATATTGTTTCATCCTCTGCCCCCTCCTCCCCGTCTATTTTATGCAACGCACTGCGCGCCTCCGCGTCCTTATTAAAATAAAGCGGCAGCAAATTGTTCCAGGGAACCGGTAGTACGGAGGTATCAATATCCTTTCGTACAATGCTTTCCTGGATCTCGAAATCGGATATTTTGGAACTATCGTAGGGCGGTATGCCGGTTACAAGATGATAAAATGTAACCGCCAGTGAATAAACATCGGTTTTGTAAGTAAGGTTCTTTACATCATATACCTGCTCAGGACTCATATACATCAGGGTGCCCATGCGCGAGCCGGTTTGGGTAACGGTAATATTATCCTTGATTTTTGCCACGCCAAAATCGAGCAGTTTAATTTGTCCTTTTTCTGTTACGAAAAGATTAGAGGGTTTTATATCCCTGTGTATAATATGTTTCCGGTGCGTATACTGCAAAGCATCTACCATATCGTTCCACCAGCTTATTAGCTGATCGTTACTAAAAACTTCGCCTTTCTTCATGCGTTTGGAAAGATCCGCCCCTTCCAGATACTCCATCACCATGCAGGGCTGCCCGTTAATGGTGCCATAATCCTGTATGCTCCGGATATTGGGGTGATTGAGCTGAACCATCAGTTGGGCCTCGTTGCTAAAACGCGAAACCAATTCTGCTTCATCGCAGAATTTTTTACGCAGGATTTTCACCGCAGCCGGTTTGAGTAGCGAGTTTTCGGCATACCAAACCTCGGCCATTCCCCCTTTGCCCAGCTTATATTTCAATACATATCCGTTTATTCTTGCATGCTCCATTCTGTACTGCTCCTATAATGGTATAAATATATCATCAATTTTGCTTTTATTCACCTGTTTTTAATACACAAACCGGTGTATGGTAACCTTTAAAAATAAGTAAGAAATACTCCTTTTTTCTTAAAATATTATGAAAAACGGTGAACAGCCCATTAACCGGGGTAAATATAGCAGAAAATGAACCGGGAGAAAATACTTTCGGATAACGCAGAAACAGTTTGGATTTAGAGAAGACAATTACATAGGAACTCTGCAGCAATCCCATTTTTTACGCGATACCGGGTACACGCCCTGCTTTTCGGCAAAACATATATACGCCGTGTGAAAGAAATTATATCTGTTTTTTAGTGTAACTTACAGGCTATAACCGACCTTCTATGATGATCGTATATAAAACGAAAGCAGGTCTTTTAATAAAGTTGCTGTTTGCGACGGTGTTAATTCTTGTACTTATCATCATTATTATCGAGAAAAGCATCCCACTGCTGGCGGTTACTATTACCTTTTCGGCAGTTATCGTTTATATTTTTTACAATACCTATTATACCATTTATCAAAATACGCTTACCATTAAAAGTGGTTTTCTTTTTAATGAAGAGATTGATATTCTCCGAATAAAAAAAGTGAGTCGCAGACGGCGAAACCTTTTGAGTGGACCCGGCTTTTCGGTAGACCGGCTGATGATTGAATACGGAACAGGCGGTTTGGTCACCATTTCCCCCGACCTCCCCATTCAAATGATGGAGCACCTGAAAAAAATAAATCCCGACATCCTGATCGAATAATATTGGTTTAAGTATCCCGACCTGTCCAGATATCTTTCCCGCAAATAGTTAACCGGATTTCTGTTCCGTTCCCGGGCGAAGAATGAATTTGCAAACAGGCATTTATCTGTTTGGCACGGGCTTTTAAATTTTTGATACCGTTCCGGTTGGTAAGGGCGTCGGGATCGAACCCTTTTCCATTATCCCTCACAATAAAACAGAGATCTTCCCCGTCATAGTCTGCTTTAATAAGCGCTTCCGTACAATCGGAATACTTTATAAGATTATTTACCGACTCTTTGATAATCAGAAAAATATTTCTCCGCGTTTCCATAGGCAGAGCCAGTTCGGCGATAGAATCGGGGAAATCTATCTCAAAATGAATGTTTTTCGACTCGAATAACGGTATAGCAAACTCGCTGATATGCATACCCAGATCACTGAACTTATCGTTGCTCGGTTTTACCAGCCATATAATATCGTCCAGCGCATCGAGGGTATCTTTGGCATTGGATTCAATTTTAGACAGCAGGTCGTGCGAGTCGTGACCGCTTTTACGGAGTAATTCACTAAAGATATGTATACTGCTTAGGGAGGATCCCATATCATCGTGCAGGTCCGAAGCAATTTGCGACCTTATTTCCAGCTCTCGCTTCAAGGATCTGTTTCTCTCCAGCAACCGGTTCCGCAGGTAATATAATACTCCTGAAATGAGCAGAAGCAGAAACAAAATAAGGCTGCCTACTACAATAATGTTCTTGTTCCGGTTATTGGTTTGAAGGAGCGCAATTTTGTCTTCGTTATATTTCTTTTCCTGGTTGCGCAGGGTGATATTGCTTTTAATAAAAATACTATCGGAAAGCCGTTTATAAATGGTGTTGTACTCGTAAGCTTTACGCCAGTCTTCCTCTGCCACTGCAATCCTCATAAGCCCTTCATAGGCGTTTTTCACTTCGGCTACCGATCCGATACTTCCGGCAATTGCCAGGCTGGTATCAAAATATTGCTTAGCCAGGGCATAGTCTTTTTTAAGCAGGTGAACATCGGCGATATTGCTATAGTTAAAAGCAATGAATATTTTGTCTCCCAGTTTAGTGTTTATAGCCAGTGCTTTTTCCAGCAGTTCCAGCCCTTCATCAATGCGTCCCTGCTTCCGGAGTATGCCACCCAGACTATTGTAGCAGATAGCTACTCCTTTTTCATCATTTCTCGAAAGATTATAATTCAGCGCACGCTGATAGTAAAGTTTTGCCGAATCGATTTCTTTTTGCCGGTCGAAGCAGTCGCCGATGTTTTGCAGGTTAATCGCCACCCCACGGGTATTCTTCGCTTTTATTGCGATGGGAATACATTGTTTGAAGTATTTGATCGCTTCATCGTAATCTTCTATTGCCAGGTAAATATTGCCAATACTGTTCAGGGCAATAGTAATATTATAATCGTCCCCTATTTTTTCAGAAAGCCTAAGGCTTTTCAACAGATGTTCGATGGCAGTGTTATAATCGTCGATACGGCGATAAGCAACTCCGAGATTATTCAGCGATCGTATCTCCTGCTTCACATCATCCCTCTCCCTTGCCAGTTCCAAAGCCATATTGTGGTAGTGAATCGCCTCGTCGTACTGCGAGATATCCCTCTTAAAAACTCCGTATGCGTCATAAACCGCTGCTTCCGCTTTTTTGTAGTTCAGCTTCTTTATTAGCCGGAAAGCCTCAGTGTAGAGAATTTGTCTTTGTGGGTCGTGTCTTATACGCTCCGCGGTAGTTAGTATAGAATCTACCTTTTCCTTACTGTCGGGCATTAAAAGAACAGGGTATTGTTTTAAAGCCTGTGCCTCAGAAAACTGATAGAAAAATAAGAACAGTACAATCAGGACGATCGCAGTTATTTTTTCCGGTATAAAAGTAGCGCGAGGGTTCATGTTTTAGTTTCAAGCAATAACTGTCACAAGCCCACAATTATCGCACCAAATTTATCCCTATTTTTTCAAACTACTTTCTATATCTAAAATCCATTTTGTTTTCAGCAGTCGGTCCCATATACAAAAAGGCCCATCGCGGGCCTTTTTGAACAAATTTTATTTAGGCTATTTTAGTTTAGCTAACGCTTCTTTAATCCTGGCCCAACCTTTCTCGATATTGGGCAGGCTATTGGCAAAGGAAAAACGTACGCAGTTGGGTTCGCCAAAGGCGGCGCCCATAACCGACGACACATGTGCCGTGTTGAGTAAATACATACACAGATCGGCCGAATTACTGATGAATGTCTCACCATCGGTTTTGCCATAAAACGAGCTCATATCCGGAAAAATATAGAAAGCTCCTTCCGGATCTGAACATTTTACTCCGGGAATTTCAGACACAAGCTCCAGCACTCTTTTCTTCCGGCGGGTAAATTCTTCCGACATTTCGCGGGTAGGTTTCAGGTCAGCAGTAAGCGCTACTACACCAGCTTTTTGTGCAATAGAGCAAGTACCACTTGTAATTTGCCCCTGCAACTTTTCCATCCCTTTGGCGATTTCAACAGTTGAAGCGGTATAACCGATGCGCCAGCCCGTCATGGCAAAGCCCTTACTCAGTCCGTTTACGATAACCACCCGGTCTTTAAGCTCTTCGAACTGTGCGATGCTTTCATGATCGCCAACATAATTGATATATTCATAGATTTCGTCAGAAATAATGGTAATCTCAGGATATTTCAGAAATACTTCTGTGAGGGCTGCCAGTTCTTCTTTGCTGTAAACAGCTCCCGAAGGATTACAGGGAGAGGAAAACAGAAATACCCTTGTGCGGGGTGTAATAGCCGCTTCTATTTCAGCAGCGCTTGCCTTGAATCCTTTATCAATTGAGGTACGGATCTCTACCACTTTGCCCCGTGCAATCTTCACCAGTTCCGAATAAGTAACCCAGTAAGGAGTGGGTATAATGACTTCATCATCTTTATCTACCAGTGCCAGAATAGCATTGGCCAGGCTTTGTTTGGCTCCGGTGGAAACCACGATCTGCTCGGGTTTATAATCGAGTTGGTTGTCTCTTTTCAGTTTGGTACAAACTGCCTCCCTCAGATCCAGGAAACCCGGAACCGGCGTATAATGACTCCAGTTATCGTTTACAGCCTTAATAGCGGCTTCTTTTATATGTTCCGGCGTATCGAAGTCGGGCTCACCCAGGCTCAGGTCGATCACATCAATACCTTTCGCCCTTAATTCACGGCCCAGTTTGGCCATTTTAAGCGTTTCGGGCTCGGCAAAGCGCTCCAACAGAGATGATAATTGCATTTTTTTAAAAATTTGTCGGTTTGTTTAAAAAATCATGCAAAGTTAAAGATTGAATCCTTTAAAAGTTAAAAGTTAGAGTGTATTTTCATGTAATTTTTAATTATCAGCTTTTTTTCGCACATAGGGGCGTTAAACTATAAAGATATCAACATTCAATCGTCCTAAACCTTATCTTTGCAACCTTTAAAAAAATCCGGGTAGGGTTTTTTGATGTACCATCATGTCAAATGGCTTTACCAAACTAAGTGAATTTATAAATTTATAACTCGTATGCAACTAAAAGGCCTGGTTCGTTTTTTTACGATTTTGCTTATCATTTACTCGTTGTACCAGCTATCTTTTACCTGGTTAGTTGGCAATCATGAAAAGAAATTAGAAAAACAAGCCAAAGACTATGTGGCGGCCAACTACCCCACTCCCGAAGCTAAATATCCTGCCAACAAGGACTCGCAGAGCGTTTATGAAGAGGTATTAAACGACGCTTATCAGGCCAGGCTGGCGCGTTTAAAAGACAGTACAAAGGATCAAACCATCACTTACGGCATTACCGGCCCTATCAGCTACCAGAAAGCCAAAGGTGAAGAGCTTAATCTGGGCCTGGATCTGCAGGGCGGTATGAACGTGATTATGGAGGTAGAAATGAGCGGGGTTTTAAAAACTCTGGCCAATAACTCTAAAGATCCCAACTTTTTGAAGGCTCTTGCCAATGCAGATACACGGAAGGCCAACAGTGATGCCAATTTTGTAACCCTTTTTGTAGAAGAGTATAAAAAACTGGTACCTAATGCGCGCCTGGCCACATTATTTGCAAATGCCAATAACAGTGCGATAAAGGTTACGGACAGCGACAGCAAAGTAATCGGCTTTTTAAACGAACAGGCCAAATCGGCTTTCGACAATACTGCCCGTCTGATTACTACCCGTATTGATAAATTTGGGGTGGCACAGCCGAGCATCAACCCCGATCCGGAAAAACAAATCATCTCGGTTGAATTACCAGGTGTGCAGGATAAGGAAAGGGTAAGAAAAAATCTTCAGGCCAGTGCTAATCTGCAATTCTGGGAAGTATATACTTTAAATGAAATCGGGCAGAGCATAGATGCGGCAGACCGGGCTTTTGCGGAACATAGCGGTATCACAGAAACCGATAGCAGCGTTCAAAGTGCTGATTCTACAGTTGCAACTGCTACCGTTGCCGATTCTTCTGCGGTTGCAGCCACCAGCGCGAATGCCGATTCGGGTAGTTTACAGGACCAGTTGAAACAACTGGCTCAAAGCGATGCCCAAAAGTCGGATGCTACACCGGCCAATTTACAGGAAGCTGAAGCTAAAAAACACCTGACCGGCTGGATCGATTTCAGTCTGGCTGCCCAGGGCAGAATTAACGGTATCGGGTTGGTACTGATTAAAGATACGGCAACCGTTTCGCAGATACTGCAGTTACCGGCAGTAAAAGCCAATTTCCCGGCCGACCTGATCTGGATGTACGGTATCCCCGATAAAAAATCGCCGGCAGTTGAACTCTATGCTATCAAGACCTACGGAAGGGAAAGTGCGAAACTGGGTGGTGAAACGGTTACTAATGCCGGATTCGATTTTGACCAGACCGGCAAAACCAATGTTAGCCTGGAAATGAATCCCATAGGGGCTAAAATCTGGGCCGATCTTACCAGAGCCAATGTAGGACGACCGATTGCGATTGTGGTGGATAATATCGTTTATTCGGCGCCCAACGTGAACGAGCCCATCGAAGGCGGCCGCTCCAGCATTTCAGGTAACTTTACCCAGGAAGATGCCAGCGATCTCGCCAACATACTCAAAATCGGTAAACTACCCGCCCCTGCTAAAATTGTTTCCGATACAACGGTAGGGCCTACTTTGGGAGCAGCAGCTTTACAGGGAGGTATGATGTCCTTCATCATATCCTTTTTGGTAATCTTCATCTTAATGATTATTTACTATAACACAGCCGGATGGATCGCCAATATTGCATTGATATTGAACCTCCTGTTTACCGTTGGGGTGTTGGCCGGACTGGGTGCCACGCTTACAGCACCGGGTATAGCCGGTCTGGTACTGACCATTGGTATGGCGGTAGATACTAACGTAATCATCTACGAAAGAGTAAAAGAAGAACTAAGGCGCGGAAAGGGATATTTACCAGCCATCAACGATGGTTATAACCGCTCCCTGGCTCCTGTACTCGATGGTCACATCACCACTTTATTAACGGCCTTTATTCTTTATTATTTCGGATTAGGACCGGTTAAAGGTTTTGCTACCACGCAGATACTGGGTCTTTTCCTTTCATTATTCTGTGGTATTCTCGTAAGCCGCTGGGTAACCGATTGGTTTACCAATAAAAACAGACACCTTCAATATTTCAGCAAAATCAGTAATGCGATTGAGAAAAAATCTCAGTTCAAGTTCATCGAATTCCGGAAAAAAGCATACGTTATTTCTGTTATCATATTCCTGTTGGGTATTGGTACCATATTTAACGGTTTCGATTACGGTGTGGAATTCGATGGCGGACGCAGCTATAAGATTGAATTTGGTAAAGGAGTAGATGTAGAATCTATCCGGAATGACCTGAAAAGTACTTTCGAAGGTGAAAACCCGATCATCAAAACAGTGGGCGATAACAGCCAGCTCGATATTACAACTTCCTACCTGATCCGTGATCCGCAGACACAGGTAGCAGATTCCATAGTAGAGCACAAGCTTTTTGAGGGTTTAAAGAAATATCTGCCCGAAGGCACTACTTATCAACAGTTTGATACCGTGCATAAAAAGGAAACAAAAAAAGTGTTACCTACTATATCTGACGATCTGAAGAAAGGGGCCTTAAAAGCAACTCTCTTTGCGATGGTGGTTATTTTCCTTTATATTTTCCTCCGATTCCGCGACTGGAGGTTCTCACTCGGTACTATCTTCGCATTGATACACGATACATTGGTAACCCTGATTGTATTCTCCTATGCTAAAAACATAGTGCCCTTCCCGCTGGAAATAGATCAGCATTTTATCGCGGCAATACTCACGGTGATAGGTTTCTCGATGAACGATACGGTGGTAATCTTCGACCGGATACGGGAAGACATGAAACTCTATCCCAATATGGAGCAGAAAACACTCGTTAATAAAGCGATTAATGAAACCTTGAGTCGTACCATCATGACCACCCTGACGGTGTTCTTAACCATTCTGATCCTCTTCATTTTTGGCGGTGAAGTGACACGTGGTTTCGCCTTCGCCATGCTCATTGGTGTACTTACCGGTATCTACTCAACCGTATTTGTGGCAGCACCGGTACTGGTTGACCTGAAAGGTGGTATCCGAAAGGATAAACCACATGTGGACATACACGCACCCAAGACGGCAAAAGCTTAATGTAACAGCAGATTTTATTTGAAAAAAGCCGGGTACTCAAAAAAGGTATCCGGCTTTTTTATGCCTGAAAACCTGTCTGACCCGCAAAAAAAATGAGGTGGTCATATACCACCCCATCCTTTCATTATTTCTTATGTTAAAATCAAGTCTGTAAGCGCCTTTTTTTAGCGCGACATACAAGGTATTTAAAGCTCCCTGATCTTAATATTCCTGAACCATACATTGTTACCGTGATCCTGCAAACCGATACGACCCGATCTGTAGGCTGCAAAATCGGAGAGATTTTTGAACTTGCTATTGGCCACCAATTGCTTCCAGGCATCATCCCATAATTGTGTGCTAATGACCAGTTGCTTATTCAGATATACCTCCAGCTTGCCATTTACACATTTAATCCGGTAATGATTCCATTCGAGCGGGGCATTGGCAGCTTTCACTTTGGCGGGAATAAGATCGTAGAGGTCCCCGGCCTGGTGCTTGAATACTTTTCCATCGGGGTGCCCTTCATTATCCACGATCTGTATCTCTGGGGCCGTATACCACATCCATTTGTATTTATCTTTATTTTCATTGATAAAGATGCATACCCCGCTATTCCCTGCTTTATCGATTTTCCAGTCTAACTGCAACTCAAAATTCCGGTATTCTTTATCGGAAACAATATCGCCGCCGGTTTTGGGAGCACCATCAGGACGCGTATCCAGGTGCAGGGTGCCGTCAACCGCCTTCCATGCGGTGCCGATTGTTTTGGAACCATAAGCATGCCAGCCATCGGTCGACGCACCATCAAACAGCAATTGCCACCCTGCGGATTTCTCTGCAGCCGACAAAACATTCACCGGAATTTCCGGCGCGGGTTTTGCCGGTGTGGGCTTGGGCGGCGCAGGTGGAGGCTCCGGAGCGGGTGCGGGTGCAGGCGTGGGTTCGGTAGAAACGGCCGGTTTTTGCCTGGGAGTACAGGAGTACAGGCTTAGGCCCAGCAACAATGTGGTGCAACAGGGTATGAGTAGCTTCATTCGGTATAAAATTTTGGTAAGCGGATCCGCAGGGGTCACCGATCCATAAAAACTATTTCTTCAACAGGAGGATATAGGCAACCATATCTTTCGCTTCCTCTTCAGATACATTTGGATGCGGTGTCATCGGAACCTCACCCCATACCCCGGAGCCCCCTTCTATCACTTTTTTCGCCAGCTGATTAATAGTAGCTTCATCGGCGCCGGCATATTTCTCGGCAACCTCCCTGTAACCAGGCCCGGTAAGTTTTTCATCGATCTTATGGCATGTGGGGCATTGATATTTGCCCGTTATTTCAAGCCCTTTCTGGTATACCGGATTGGAAGAAAGGTCGTTAGATGATTCCGCAGTCGCAGCAGCGGGAGTATCGGCTTTTTTTTCAGCATCACCGCCTCCACAGGCAGCAATTAAAGAAATAATAGTTAATGAGAGTAAAATTTTTTTCATCTGTTTATTTTTTACTTTTTTTAATGGTCAGAACTTGTCCGCCTTTGGAGGATGGAATTTTGCATAAAAATTATCATCGTCTTTGATATAAAGTACTCGATAATTTTTATTGAAATTTCATACAATAATTGAGTCTTTGTAAAGTATTAATGATTAGTTCAGTCCTAATACCTTTTTATTAAAATCTGAATCCGCGCCGGTAGCCGCAAAATCGTCAAAAGCTTTTTCCGTAACGCGTATAATATGTTTGCTGATAAATTCGGCACCCTCTCTGGCTCCGTCTTCGGGATGCTTCAGGCAACATTCCCACTCCATCACCGCCCATCCCTTGTAATCGTATTCTGCCAGTTTGGAAAATATCGTTTTAAAGTCTACCTGGCCATCGCCCGGACTTCTATACCGACCCGCTCTTTTCAGCCAACTCTGGTAACCGCCAAATGTACCCTGTTTGCCCGTGGCATTAAACTCAGCATCTTTTACATGAAAAGCTCTTATGCGCTCGTGGTAAAAATCGATATACCGGATATAGTCGAGGCATTGCAACACAAAATGCGAGGGGTCGTACAAAATGCAGGCACGGGCATGGTTGTTCACTTTTTCCAGGAACATCTCATAGGTTTCCCCGTCAAACAGGTCTTCACCGGGATGTATCTCATAACAAACATCCACCCCGCACTCATCAAAATAGTTTAAAATAGGCGTCCACCTGCGGGCTAATTCTGTAAAGCCTTCATCCACCAATCCCGCAGGCCGCTGCGGCCAGGGGTGAAAAGTATGCCAGAGCAGGGAACCGCTAAAGGTAGCGTGAGCATTCAAACCCAGGTTCTGAGAAGCTTTGGCCGCATATTTCAATTGTTGTACTGCCCATTCTGTGCGGGCACTGGCATTTCCGCGTAGCTCCGCCGGTGCAAAACCGTCGAATAAATCGTTATAAGCAGGATGTACGGCTACCAACTGCCCCTGTAAATGGGTAGACAACTCGGAAACGGCCATACCGTGCGAAGCAACCAGCGCCGTTATCTCATCGGCATAATCTTTACTTTCCGCAGCGCGCTGCAAATCAAAAATGCGGGGATCGTTGGTAGGTATCTGTACCGCTTTAAACCCCAGTCCGCCTGCCCATTTACAAATGGCATCGAGACTATTGAAGGGAGGCTGATCTCCTAAAAACTGTGCTAAAAAAATTCCGGGACCTTTAATTGTTGTCATGCAATGCAATTTCAAATAAGGCCTAAAACTATAAAATAATTTTGGTATTGAACAGTCTAATATTTATAAAACGATGACATAGCGGCAACCATCCGTCAGAACTTCGGGCTGGTTGATAAGGAAGCGGGCATAGAATAAGAGGCTAATTCTTTTTTAACAGGTTCTCTGCCTGCTAAAGCAAGATTAGAGCACCTGTCCGCGCAGCAGATCTTCAAATACATCCCGCTTACGAATTAACCTCGGCACCCCGCCCTCTACCAGCACTTCGGCAGGTTTATAACGCGCGTTATAATTACTCGACATTTCAAAACCATAGGCACCCGCATTATAGAAAACAAGCAAATCTCCCTCCCTTATCTCGGGCAGGGCGCGCGACCAGGCGAATGTATCTGTTTCACAAATATTGCCGGTGATTGTATACTCCTTTATCTCACCCGTTGGGTTGGAAAGATTTTGTATACGATGGTAGGCATC
Source organism: Paraniabella yanshanensis (assembly GCA_040393015.1). Lineage (GTDB taxonomy): Bacteria > Bacteroidota > Bacteroidia > Chitinophagales > Chitinophagaceae > Niabella > Niabella yanshanensis_A. Next base: position 21,958 of record JBEBUZ010000027.1, on the reverse strand, counting down.
GTAGAACATGGGCCGTATCAGGTGGTTGAAACCGCTGTTAATGCCTACGAAAGTAGTGGCCTCCGTCTCCTTTAATACATTCACCTGCGTAATAAAATAGCCACATTCGCTTACCAAAAATTTCCCCGGCTCAAACCATATTTCCAGGTCACTGGTCAACTCGTTGGATGCAAAAGTCTTTAGAACTTTTTCCGCCAGCTCATCGATATCGATCGAAGGATCATCTTCTTTGTAAGCCACTTTAAATCCGCCTCCCAGGTCAATGGACTTTAGTGCCGGAAAATGGGAAACAATATCGAACAACACTTCAATGCCTTTTACGAATACATCGGCATCTTTAATATCACTGCCCGTATGGATATGCAGATTGGTGATTTGGATATTGTTCTGCTCCACTATCAAAAGCAATTGATCCAGTTGTTCAACCGGGATGCCAAATTTGCTTTTATCGTGCCCTGTGGAAATTTTCAGGTTTCCGCCGGCCATAATATTGGGCCGGAGCCTCACCCCAACCGGGTAGCTGCTCCCGAATTTCCGGCCGAATTTTTCGAGGTTCGACAGGCTGTCGATATTAATAATAACACCAAGCGATTGCGCTTCTTCTATTTCATCAAAGCCAATTCCATTACTGGTATATAAAATATCAGACGGTGCAAAACCCGCGTACAAAGCCAGTTTTACTTCATTGATAGAGCTACAATCAATATTACAGCCGGCGCCCTTCAATACTTTTAAAATATTAATATTAGTGAGCGCTTTGCAGGCATAAAAAAAACGAACCTTATCGCTTTTGAATGCTGTAGTAAGCCTGCTGTATTGGCCAATAATCTTGTCGGCGTTATACACATATAACGGCGTTCCAAATTCGTTGGCTGTTTGGATCAATTGATCCGGTGTCAGTTCTTTCAACATAAATAATCAGGTATAAAAAAAGCAGTAATACTACTGCCCGCATTTATTTTTACATCCAGACAAGGATTCGTATTTCTTAATAGGAATCATCTTCCTCCGCCGCATCCTCGCTGTCTTTATCTTCCGCCTCTTTCTCGTCTAAGGCTTCGCTACCCGGAATTTCTTCAGTAACCTGTTTCTTTTCGTCATCAGGGGCTTCGTCGCTAACGGTAAGTTCCCTATCTTCCTCGGGAGTATCCCTATTTTCGGCTTCCTCCTCCGTTTCAGACACACCGGCAGCTCCTTCGATCAATTCCCCATTTTCAGATACAGCCAGCGGATTGCCTTCCTGTGCCTCCTCATGTTCAGGCTCTTCATTGTTAACAATCGTTGGTTCTACCAGTTGCTCTGCCAATACTTCCTTAATCTTTGGAAGCTCATCGGATGAGTTGATCCCGAAATAGTCCATAAAGGATTTAGAGGTTACATAAACCAGCGGATGCCCCGGAAGTTGCTCGTTACGACCGCTAATGATGATCAGTTCTTTTTCGAGGAGCTTTTGGATAGCATAGTCTGCGCTTACCCCGCGTATGGCTTCGATCTGCCCCTTGGTAACGGGCTGCTTATAAGCCACTATCGCCAATGTTTCCAATGCGGCAGCCGACAGCCTTTTCATAAACCTCTCGCCGTTGAGCTGGGCAATTGTTTTGTGGTATTCCCGCTTGGTGAGGAATTGCCATCCCCCGCCACTTTGTATGATTTCAAAGGGGTAGAACTGAGAATCGTATTTCTCCCTGATACCATCGATAGCCGTTTCCACCTGGTCGAGGGTAATTTTATCCTCCATAAAACCAAAAGCATTATTGATTAACTCACCAATTTCCATAGCCGCCAGGGGCTTGTCACTGGCAAATATCAATGCTTCAATATGTGGAATCAATTCGGCTATTTCCATGAACGGATATGAGATTTAAAATTTATACAGAGCAAATTCCGGACCTCAAATCAGAAACTAATATTATCCCTGCAAAGCCGCAGCGCCACTCACGATTTCGGTAAGCTCGGTGGTAATGGCAGCCTGCCTTGCACGGTTATAGCTCAATTTCAGACTCTTCAACATTTCGTTGGCATTCTCGCTGGCTTTATCCATAGAGGTCATTCGCGCTCCATGCTCCGATGCGTTTGAATCCAGCACTGCTTTGTATAACTGTGTATTCAATATCTTGGGCATCAGTTCGGCCACTAATTCGGTCTTGTTAGGATCGAAAATAAAGTCGGCCCGGGAGCCACCTTCCTTCTTCTCCATCTTAGGAATGGGAAGAAACTGTTCGGCGGTAAAGATCTGAGTAGCCGCATTCTTGAACTGACTGTAAATAATTTCAATGGCGTCGAACTCCTGCTGTCCGTAAGCTTCCATAGCCGACTGTGCTATTTTCTGAACATTTTCAAAACTCAGGTTCAGGAAAATATCCTTGTGTTCCCCATTGGTTTTATATCCCAGTTTGGTCAGGGCATCATAACCTTTTTTGCCGAGGTTCCAGATTGTAACGTTTCCTTTGGCATATTGGGTGGGGTATTTTTCATTTATCACCGTGCGGGCCAGCTTTACCACATTTGAGTTGAACGCTCCCGCCAGACCCCGGTCGCTGGTAATAACAATCAGCAAAACTTTCTCTACCGGCCTTTCGGCAGCCAATGCCATTTCGATATCGCCATCGCTATTACTTACAATATTGCTTAAAACCGTCTGTAGTTTCTGAGCATAAGGGCGCATTTGCACAATAGCATCCTGCGCGCGGCGAAATTTGGCAGCACTCACCATTTTCATGGCCTTTGTAATTTGCTGCATACTCTGTACCGACGATATACGACTACGAACTTCTTTTAATTGACCTGCCATTCTTTAGAATCTTTGGTTTTCAGGGCGCAAAAGTACGTGCAAAGCATCAATTTTCCATATATAATTTTATCTCAGCGTGGGGTCGGAAAAGGTATCTCCCTGCCTGATATCGCCGGTTTCGAAACCCTTCTTAAACCAGTACATTCTTTGGGCTGATGTACCGTGTGTAAAAGCATCGGGTACTACCACCCCTGAGCTGCGTTTTTGTAAGCGGTCGTCGCCGATAGCATTGGCCGCATTCAACGCTTCTTCGATATCGCCAGGTTCCAGTATCTGCTTCGTTTTCTGAGCATAATGAGCCCACACCCCGGCCAGGAAATCGGCCTGTAATTCCATTTTTACCGAATATTTGTTGAATTCTTTCTCACTTAAACTTTGGCGCATCCGGTTCAGTTTAGCCGCTGTACCGCTAAGATTTTGAATATGATGCCCCACTTCATGCGCAATAACGTAAGCCATAGCAAAATCGCCGGAAGCGCCGAGCTGGGTTTGCATTTCGTTGTAAAAAGAAAGATCGATATATAGTTTCTGATCGCCGGGGCAGTAAAAAGGTCCCGAAGCAGCCGTTCCATATCCGCATGCCGACTGTGTCTGATCCCAATACAAAACAAGTGTGGGTTCGGAATATCGTTCACCGCCTTTGGCAAACAGTTCCCGCCAGACATCTTCCGTATCGGCAAGGGTTACTTTCACAAAAGACGCCAGTTCCTGTTCCTGGGCCGATCGTTGGGAATTTTGCGCCCCGCCGCCCAGGGCCGTATCCGGCATCACGGGAGGCTCCCCGCTTCCGCCTAAAAAAGAATACAATAAGTAAAAAATCAGGCCTACAATACCTCCGCCAACGGCCAGTCCCCCGCCGGAAACCCCGCGCCTGTCTTCTACGTTCGAACTTTCACGCCTTCCTCTCCATTTCATGGTTTTCTGTTTTGAAATCTAAAGTAAGAAAAAATTACTATTTAAAATTTTGTTGCTACCTTGTGTAAAATTCGCCCGTCAGAAACATTTATACCATATCGTCTTTTTTGAAACAGAACCTGGACCTGCTGAACCACTGACTTTTCAGCACATCGGTTCAACCTTATTTACTCATTACAAAAAAGATTTGGATATGTCAGCAATTGTACAAGCCGCACCGGATTATTTTATTCAATTAGAAGAACAATACGGTGCACATAATTATCATCCCCTACCCGTTGTTTTAACCCGGGGGCAGGGCGTTCATGTCTGGGATATTGAAGGAAGGCAGTATTACGACTTTTTAAGCGGTTATTCTGCCGTCAACCAGGGGCATTGCCATCCGAAGATTGTGAACGCCTTTATACAACAGGCCCGGCAACTTACGCTCACCAGTCGCGCGTTTTATAACGACCGGCTGGGCGAATTTGAAAAATACATTACGCAATTGCTCGGTTACGACAAAGTGCTTCCTATGAACACGGGCGTTGAAGCGGTAGAAACAGGCATAAAACTATGTCGAAAATGGGCATACGAAGTAAAAGAGATCCCCGCACAGGAGGTGGAAATTGTGGTTTGCAATAACAATTTCCATGGCCGCACAACAACTGTTATTTCCTTTAGCAACGATCCGGCGGCAAAAAATAATTTCGGTCCTTTTGCAGGCGGATTTATCACCATTCCTTACAACGATGCGGATGCACTTGAAAAGCTGCTGCGGGCGAATAAAAATATTGGCGGTTTTTTGGTAGAACCTATACAGGGCGAAGCGGGAGTACTGGTACCGGACGGGGGCTACCTGGCCCGGGTGGAAGCTCTGTGCCGCCAGTATAATGTATTACTGATAGCGGATGAAATACAAACCGGACTTTGCCGCACCGGCAAAATGCTGGCCTGCGATCACGAAAATGTAAAACCCGACATATTACTATTGGGCAAAGCTTTGAGTGGGGGTATGCTGCCCGTAAGCGCCGTGCTGGCCGATGATGAAATAATGCTCACCATACGGCCAGGTGAACATGGGTCCACCTACGGGGGCAACCCCCTGGCCTGCGTAACCGCTCTTGCATCCCTTAGGGTATTGCAGGAAGAAAATATGGCCGAAAATGCCCAAAAATTGGGCGCCATCTTCCGGGAAGAACTTCAAAACCTGTCCTCTCCCCTCATTAAAACCGTTCGGGGAAAAGGGCTTTTAAACGCCATTGAGATCAGCGATGGCGGGGAAGAACTGGCCTGGGAAATATGCCTGGCCCTTAAAAACAATGGTCTGTTGGCCAAACCTACGCACGGAAATAAAATACGGTTTTCTCCTCCATTGGTTATTACGGCAGAACAATTAAAAGAATGTATTTTTATCATTCAAAAAACGCTTCAGAGTTTTGAATAATCAGAAACAGCCATTTACTTTTTTACCCGGTTTCGTGGTGGGTTTAGTGGAAGGACTCATCGTTGTATTGGCCCTGTTTTGCTTCCTGCTGGGCAAGGGCTTGCCACAGGATCAGGTGTTCCTTTATACAGGCATTGCTGTTTTATTCATTGCCGTTTTATTAGGGTTGGGGGCCTATTATACGCGCCGGGAAGAATTGGAAAACAGAAGCGGAAAAAGCAGGATCATCAAAATATACCAGTCTTTGGATATCGACGACAAACTGAGAGACGAGATGGTAGCCGATACCGAGCAGGAAAAAAAAGCCTGGGAAGAAAAATGGGTCGACAACGAAAATGCCACCGGGGACATTCATCCGGACAACTATGGACTTTCTGTATTTTCCGGATTTATGGCAGGTGGCATATTTGTTCTCGCGAACAATTTGCTGACGCAGTTACCCAACTATTCTGCCCTGCTTCTACCCTTTCTGTTGCTGGCCGCGCTGGGTTTTTTAAAGTATCACTGGTCGGGGCGGAACGCCGTGAGCGGAATGCTGCTCATTTCTGTTTCGGGAATCGCCTCGGCCCTGGGCGCCTACTATGCCGGTAGTTTTTTTATATAAAAAAGAAATGGATGTATAAAATACTAAGTTACTAAATTTCAATGAATTAAAAGTGTTAAATTGACATTTAATTTACATCCATTCAGTAATTACAGTTTTTACGAAGCCGGCTGATCTTTTTTTCCACATCCCTACCCTCAAATCTGTGCATAAAACACCGTTCCCCCAACCGTTTGTTGGTATATATTCGCCGTTACAATAAAAGTTTTTTGTAGTGAGATTAAAGAGCCTGGAAATAAAAGGTTTTAAAAGCTTTGCCGATAAAACCATTGTGAATTTTGATGATAATGTTACCGGTATCGTTGGTCCCAACGGTTGCGGAAAATCCAATATTGTGGATAGTATCCGCTGGGTAATTGGCGAGCAAAAAATAAGCGCACTCCGTTCCGAAAACCTCGACAGCCTGGTATTTAACGGTTCCAAAACCCGCTCGGCGAGTGGATTGGCTGAGGTGAGCCTTACTTTTGAAAATACAAAAAACCTGCTTCCTACCGAATTCAGCACCGTTCGCATAACCCGTAAATTTTATAAAAGCGGCGAAAGCGAATATCGCTTAAATGATGTGCAGTGTCGGTTAAAAGATATTCAAAACCTGTTTATGGACACGGGCATCAGCACCGATTCCTATGCCATTATTGCACTCGACATGGTAGACGACCTGATCCGTGATAAAGAAAACAGCCGTCGCAAAATGCTGGAACAGGCCGCCGGTATTTCTATTTACAAGACACGAAAAAAAGAAGCCAAACAAAAACTGGACGCAACAGAACTCGACCTTAACCGCATTGAAGATCTTTTGTTCGAGATTAATAACCAACTGAAGGCACTGGAAAACCAGGCTAAAAAAGCCGAGAAATACCACGAAATTAAACGCGACTACCGGGAAGTAAGCATCGAATTAGCTAAAGCGGCACTCGAAGGTTTTAATCTCACTTATAAAGATCTTACCGAACAACTGGAAACAGAAACCAACAAAGTAGTTCAACTGGAAGCCCAGGTGGCAACCGGCGAGGCCGCCATTGAAGAAGAAAAACTGGTTTTTATAGAAAAAGAGCGCGCTTTACAGAGCATGCAGCACGGCTTTAACGAACTACAGCAAAAAGTACGCACCAAAGAAGGTGACAAAAACCTCGCTGCCCAGCGACTCCAATATTTAAAAGAGAAGGGAACCGGCTTACAGGATTTCCTCGAAAAATCGGGGTCACAATTAAAAGGGATAGAAGAGAGCATTGCTTTTACCCAACAGCAGTTAACCGAAGAAGAGAGAAATTACGACACCCTTGGCGGACAACTGGAAAACCTGAAAGCCGAAGCCGACGAGAAACGCAGTATTCTTGATTCGAGGCGAAATGCATTGGAAGAAATACGCCGCGAGAACCAACAGGTGCAGCGTAACCAGTTTGAGGCAGAGAAAAAAGTAGCGGTGGCCGATACTTCAATTCAGAACCTGCAGAGAACCGTGCAACAATTAGAACAGGAAAGCGAACAAAGGGCAGCCACTTTCGAACAGCTTGATATGGAAAGACAGGAAAAAGAGCAGGCTCTTTCTGAACAAAAGCAATCTTTGGAGCAGCTCTTGGTACATAATGAGCATACGAAAGAACAAATACTCCAAACCCAGGAAGTACTGGATGGGCTACGGAATGAAATGGCGGAAGAGAGTCGTAAGCTGGATGCCAAAAAGAACGAACACGATCTGTTGAAAAGCATGATCGACTCAATGGAAGGCTATCCCGACAGCGTAAAGTTCCTGCATAAGAATAAAGACTGGAATTATAATGTTCCCATTCTCTCCGATATTATTTATGTAAAAGAAGAATACCGCACCGCACTGGAAAATGTACTGGAACCCTACCTCAACTATTATGTGGTGAATGGATTACAGCAAGGCATGGAAGCCGTTCTTTTGCTCGACAATCACAAAAAGGGTAAGGCTAATTTCTTCCTTTTAGATAAAATTGGGGAAGCAGTAAACGCAGGTTCGGATCATATACTGGAAAATGCGATCCCGGCTTTAAACGTGGTGGAGGTAGAAGAAAAATACAGCAATCTTGCCAGGCATTTATTGGGCAATGTTTTTATTGCAGAAGGGGAAGAAGCCCTGAAACATTCCAATGGCTTTACCGTTATCGAAAAAACCGGGCGGTACGTAAAAGGTCGGCATACCTTAACGGGCGGCAGCGTGGGATTGATTGAGGGTAAGAAAATAGGTCGCGCTAAAAACTTAGAGAAACTTCAGGAGGATATTGCAACACAGGACACCGTAGTACAAAACCTTCGCCTGGAGATACAGGCCCGGCACAACGAGGTAATTGCCTTCAACGAAGATCTCAGGGAGACCGCCATCAAAGAAACAGAAAAGATAATCCAGGAGCTCTCCAACCAGGTTTTTTCTTTGCAAAACAAACTCGAAAACATACAGGGTCAGCAAAGCGCCGCCCGCAACCGTATAGAAGACCTTACTGAACAGTTGCAACAAACCCAGTCATCAGTAGAAGGAGTTCGGCGCGAATTGCAGGAATTCAATGATATCCTGAAACAGAACGCTGACATGCTTGCCGAAGCCGAAGAAATGTTCCGTATGGCGCAAGGCGCACACGAAGAATCGCTGGGCTTTTTCAACGAATTCAACCTCAATGTTACCCGGCAGCAGAGCAAAGTAAATGCGCTGAAACAGGAGCTTCACTTTAAAAACAACCAACTCGCATCCCTTCAAAACCAGGTAGAACAAAATACCCAACAACTCACCAGTACAAGGGAAGATATTGTGCAAAATGAAGCAGCGCTAAAAGCGGCCGAAGAAGAACTCCAGCAGTTGATGCGCTCGCGCGAAGAAGATAAAAAAACGCTGGACGAAGCCGACCAGGCTTATTATAATCTTCGTAACCAGCTAAGCGAAAAAGAAAGCGAACTTCGTCATAAAGCCAAAGAAAAAGAGCAGGCCGAACATTTGCTGGCCGCCATAAAAGATAAACTTAACGAGCTGAAACTACAGTTGGCAGGCACCAAAGAACGCCTGAATGTAGAATTTAAAATTCAGTTGGAAGATATATTGGACGAAGAGCGCAGCGGCACAACCACTACCGAAGAACTGCAGGAGAAGGCCGACCGGCTGAAAAAACGCCTCGAAAATCTTGGCGAGGTAAATCCCACCGCTATCGAGGCATTTACCGAAATGAAAAAACGGTACGAATTTATTGTAGAGCAGAAGAACGACCTGGTCAACGCAAAGGAAAGTTTGTTGAAAACCATTGAAGAAGTAGAGTCCACCGCCAATCAGAAATTCCTGGACACTTTTAACCAGGTGCGCGAAAATTTTAAAAAAGTATTTAAGTCCCTGTTTACAGAAGACGATCAATGTGATCTCGTATTAGAAAACCCCGGGAACCTGGCAGAAACAGGCATAGATGTAATTGCAAAACCCAAGGGTAAGCGTCCTACTTCTCTTACGCAGCTAAGTGGAGGAGAAAGAACACTCACGGCCACGGCTTTGTTATTTGCCATCTACCTCATCAAACCGGCGCCATTCTGTATTTTAGACGAAGTAGATGCGCCTTTAGATGACGCCAACGTAGGAAAGTTCACCAATATGATCCGCGAATTCAGTACCAATTCGCAGTTCATTATTGTTACGCACAACAAAACCACCATGAGTACAGTAGACGTAATCTACGGGGTTACCATGCAGGAGCCTGGCGTGAGCAAACTGGTGAGTGTAGACTTCCGTAGCCTGGCGGCCGCGGGCTAAGGATTCCGATTGCCAGTCGGCTATCTACCATCGACCGTCTATGGACTTAATTCATTTGTCGGAATGGCCACTTTCTTCCCATTCATCGCCCGCAATCATTCATCTGTGAATCTGCGGCCATCTCTTTTGGCGTCCTTGCGCCATCGGCGCCACTTATATATCTGTGTCCGGATTACAGCATTCATCTATGCCACTAATACTGATGGGCCACAAATTCCAGCCTATCGCAGCGTGTGGTATGATTTTTAAATACAACTGTGCCACAAATGCACGAATGAAGGGTTTTTTAATAGATTATCTATTCGTGCATTGGTGGCCAACTCTTCTTTTGTTGTACAGAATGCACAGATGATTTTCGAATTACGATTCCGATCGCCGGTCGGCACCAGTATCCAGCATCAAGTATCCAGTATCAAGTATCCAGTATCCAGCATCCAGTTTGTTGGTGTCTTTGCTATGCGCAAACCTTCACGCAACACGCAACAAAGGCGGTCAGGCCATATTCGCAACTGGTTATAATTATGTTGTTGCACCAATCCCAAAGGGATTTAATTTAAATAACATATAAATACCCCAGCTTTTGCAACCGCGAAGCGATTGAACAGGGTAACTTCCGGGATGAAGCTGGTATCATACTATGGGCATACTTCTATTAAAGGTAGCAGTGATAACACCTGCCAGGGAGGAAACGAACTATCGTTGAAAATCAGAGAGGCATTAGGTAACCTGTAGTGTGTAATTGTAAGCCATAATACTCTAAATATTACTTTACTATGAAACAATACCAGTAACAAAGAAAGCCGCTTAAATAAAGCGGCCTCTGAGTTTTCGTGGATAGGTTATTAGTTTATCTTTACTATTATCGGTGGTTCATCCTTTTATTCTTCCAGTTCCTCATGGCATCGCCGGTCAAACTAAAACCCAAACTCAGGCCGAGGCCACGATGGGTAAAGGAAGGTAAATTGCTTTCGTATTTATTTTCCACCAAACCATGATAATAGTTAATATCGTGGTTAATGAAGAATCCCTCGGCTACCCGCACACTGTATCCCAATAAAGCAGTGGCTCCCGCATCTACTTTCGTACTCATGGCCTTCTTTGTTTTCGTTCCTGCGAAAGCATCTTCGTCGGATAATATATAGGTTTTACCACCCACCAGAAATCCAACAGAACCGCCTATGCCCACTCGGGGCCTGACCCGGTTGGCCGCACTGCCAAGTGTAAACACGGCACCCAGCGGCACCCGGATATAATTCATTCGCTGCACCGTTTTTTCAGCAGCGGTATTATTGTCAATCTTAAAGGTTCCTCCTTCTGTACTGAAGAATGTTCCCAGCCCTACCCCCACCTTACTATTAAAATTATAAATAGCGCTGCGGCCAAACTGTACCGAAGGATGAAAGGCATATTTTAAATCATCGCTGGCCCGGTTACCAACCATCCAGCTATGGCCAATCATCGCTTTATCACCTATTGCCCACCCTTGCTGTCCGAAACCCTGCATGGCTATTATTAATAAAAATACCGCCGCAATGAATATTTTTTTCATATTAGAAGATTTAGAAGTCTTGTTTATAGTTATCAAAATCATGCCAAACCTTTCGGCAACCGGTAAACATCTGAAAAGAGACATATCTTAAATATTTTTTAGTTCCCTTCATTTTGCCGTTACTTCGTTAATTTTGCAACCTTTAAACGAAATACCTGGTATGATTACAATTACCTTTCCCGATGGTGCGAAAAGAACCTACGAAGCCGGAGTAACTGCTTTGGATATTGCTAAATCGATTTCTGAAGGGCTGGCTCGAAAAATAATTGCAGCAAAAGTAAATGGAGAAGTTTGGGATGCCACACGCTCCATAACGGGCGATGCAGATCTTGTATTACTAACCTGGAACGATACCGATGGTAAAAAAACCTTCTGGCACTCTTCTGCCCACCTGATGGCGGAAGCAGTGGAAGCTGCTTTTCCGGGCGTAAAATTTTGGGTAGGACCCGCCCTTGATTCGGGAGGGTTTTATTACGACATGGATTTAGGCGACCGGAAATTATCGGAAGAAGATCTTGTCAACCTGGAAAAGAAGATGGGTGAACTGGCTAAAACCAATAGCCCTTACATACGGAAAGAAATGCCCAAAGCCGAAGCACTGGCTTATTTCGCCGAAAAAGGCGATGAATACAAACTGGATCTTCTAAGCAACCTGAACGACGGGGAGATTACATTTTATACCCAGGGCAATTTTACCGACCTGTGCCGCGGACCGCATATTCCCGCCACCGGCATCGTAAAAGCTATCAAACTCACGAGTATTGCCGGCGCTTACTGGAAAGGCGACGAAAAAAACAAACAACTTACCCGGGTATATGGGATCAGCTTCCCCGCACAAAAAGAATTGGATGAATACCTGGTAATGCTGGAAGAAGCTAAAAAACGCGATCATCGTAAATTAGGAAAAGAACTGGGTATTTTCACTATGGATGATATGGTGGGTCAGGGCCTGCCCTTATGGATGCCCAATGGTACAGTGATCATAGAGGAGCTGGAAAAACTGGCCAAAGAAACCGAGCAGGACGCAGGCTACAAGCGGGTTGTAACGCCCCATATTGCTAAAGAAAGTATGTACATTACCAGTGGGCATCTTCCTTATTACGCAGACAGCATGTATCCGCCAATGGAATTGGACGGTGAAAAATATTACCTGAAGGCGATGAACTGTCCGCACCACCATAAAATATTTGATGCCGAGCCTAAAAGTTACCGCGACCTGCCCTATCGCATAGCTGAATACGGCACCTGTTACCGCTACGAGCAAAGTGGCGAGTTATTTGGGCTAATGCGAGTTCGTTGCCTGCACATGAACGATGCACATATTTACTGCACCAAAGAACAATTTGCCGACGAGTTTCGGGCAGTAAACGATATGTACCTGAAATATTTTAAAATATTCGGTATCGATAAATACATCATGCGTTTAAGCCTTCACGATCCGGAGAAACTCGGGCAGAAATATATCAACGAGCCGGAGCTTTGGCTCGAAACCGAAGAATTGGTACGCAATGTATTGATAGAAAGTAATATTCCTTATGTGGAAGTTAAGGGTGAAGGAGCTTTTTATGGTCCTAAGATCGACGTACAGATATGGAGCGCTATAGGACGCGAATTTACCCTGGCTACTAACCAGGTCGATTTTGCCCAGGGGCGCCGGTTTAAACTAAGCTTTACCAACCAGCATAACGAACCCGAGGTTCCGCTCATCATTCACCGGGCGCCTTTGGGTACGCATGAGCGTTTTATCGGTTTCCTGCTCGAACATTATGCCGGCAAATTCCCGGTATGGCTGGCGCCGGTACAGGTAAAAGTATTGCCCATCAGCGATAAGTTTTTACCCTACGCAGAAGAAATTGTTAAAAAACTGAAACGCGCAGGCGTAAGGATTGAAGTAGATGACAGGAACGAAAAAATAGGCAAAAAAATTCGTGATACGGAGTTGCTGAAAATACCCTATATGCTGGTAGTGGGCGAAAAGGAAATGAATGAAAACAAAGTAGCCGTTCGCCGCCAGGGTAAGGGCGATGCAGGTGTTAAAACAGTTGACGAATTTATAACGGAGATTTTAAAGGAAATAGAAGATAAAGAAGATAATAATAGCTAAACCCTTACCTCACAATATCTCCCTTCAATCGCAATAATTCGGTCTCGGCCAGTTTCAGGTTATAACGGGCCGCAATGAGCCTGTCATAGGCCTGAGCCAGACTTAACTGCGCCTCCCTGAGCTGCACAAGGGTGGCCGCTCCTAATTTGTAGGTTTGAAATACTATATCCACGTTCTCATGCGCCAGGACAATATTTTCTTTTTCCAGTTCCAGTAGTTCCTGCTGCTGCTGATAGTCCTTAAAGGCATTGATTACAGCAAGGGTTATCAGCGATTTTTGGTTATCGAAATGAACCTGCTGAAGATTAATATTGAGCTCATCCTGCTTAATCTGGCGTCGCACCCTAAATTGGTTAAACAGCGGAATAGTGGCAGTAAGGCCATAATTATAGCCATGCACCTGGTTGAACAAAGTTGAAAAAGTATTCAACACTTTTTTATTAACCGTTCGATTATAATTATAAGCCGACCCGAAAGAAAGTACCGGCCACATATCGGCCTTTGTTTCCTTCAAACTATATTTGGCCACTTCAATATTCGAACGGGCTAATAATAAGGAAGGATTCGTCTTTTCCAATTGCTCCTGGATTTCTCCTAAGGTGATTCTTGTGGTTAAAGGTATCGTGTCGGGAATTATAAACTCATGTTCCCTTACCGTACTATTCATCACCTGTATCAGTTGTTGTTTGAGCTGGGTGATTAAAGTTTGCTGCTGTACTTTCATCGACCGCTGTTCATTCAGGTCTACTTTACTTTGTAAAACATCCGGTTTGGCGCCGCTGCCTATGTCCAGCTTATACTGAGCCAGTTTTGCGCGCTCCGCATTCAATTGTATTTGCACATCGGTGGCCCTTACCAACTGCTGTTGCCGGGCGATATTGTAGTAGGTACTGATTACCTGTGCCACTGTATTCACTACCTGCTCCCTGGCTGAAAATGATCCCGCCGCCAGCAAGGCCGCCGCCTTATCTCTTGTGGCAAACATTTTCAACCCGTCAAACAATACCCAATCCAAACCGATACTTCCTTGTAAATTATTCGAGTGTATGGCGTTGGATCTTCTTTCACTACCATCGGCCAGGGTTTGCTTTTGATTGTTATTATTAAAAGTGCGCGTGGCAACGGCATTTACAGAAGGTAAAAAAGCAGCATTTCGATAGCTGTAATCAATAGCTGCCACCAGCGAATCGTTTCGCGCTATGCGGATATCATAATTATTCTGAAGAGTGGTTGCTATAGCCTCTTCTAAGGTTAAAACACGTTGAGCGCCCGCTAAAAAAGGGAGATAAATAAAAAATAAAAGCGCGATTAATAACCTGGTTCTATACAAAAACATTATCACAAATATTTTAATTCTACCGGAGAAATTATGCCGGGTGAGGAGCATTCCGAAGCTCACCCGGATGAGCCGCATTATAATCCTGTATCTCTTTCTGCTCCTCCGTCAGCACTTCGTCAAATTCTCTTCTCTTTCTCTTCGAAGACACATCACTGTAAATACACGGTAAAATGTATAAGGTTAATACCAGCGAAAATACAATACCCCCAACAATTACAATGCCTAAGGGTATACGACTGGTGGCTGCGGCTCCCAAAGACAGGGCGATTGGCAAAGCGCCCAGGGCCATGGCCATACTGGTCATTAAAATAGGCCTTAAGCGCTGACCGGCCGCGTACAATACCGCTTCATTTTTTTCCATTCCCTTTTTGCGGCTCTGGTTAGCGAACTCTACTATCAAAATACCGTTTTTGGTTACCAGCCCTACCAGCATAATCATCCCTATCTCCGAAAAAATATTTAAGGTCTGGCCAAAAATCCATAGCGATAATAAGGCACCCGCCATCGCCAACGGCACAGTGATCATAATAATAAACGGATCGCGGAAACTCTCAAATTGTGCCGCCAGAATAAGGTAAATAAGTCCGAGCGCCAGCAAAAACGCGAAACTGGTATTGCTGCTGCTCTCTGCAAAATCTCTTGCCGACCCGGTGAGGGAGGTGGTAAAGGTTTCGTCCAATACCTGCGAGGCAATTCGCTCCATTTCTTTTACCCCATCGCCTACCGTTCGCCCTTCGGTAAGACCGGCGGATATGGTAGCGGATTTATACCGGTTGAAGTGATAAATAGAGGGCGGCGTGGTCGACTCAACAGCCGAGGTAATATTATCGAGACTGATAAGCTGTCCATCTTTATTTCGAACGAATATTTTCTTTAAATCGCCGGGATCATCCCGATTTATCCTATCTACCTGGGCCATCACCTGGTATTGCTTCCCGGCCTTGGTAAAATAACCCAATCGCTGGTTACTATAGGCCGTTTGCAATGCCTGCGACACATCGGCCACCGACACGCCCAACTGGGCAGCTTTTAACCGATCTACCCGCACCCTCAATTCGGGCTTGTTAAATTTAAGGTCGGCATCTATCTGTTGCAGTACTTCGCTTTTATTAGCTTCTTCCAGGAATTGGGGAAGTACTTCTGCCAGCTTTTCGAAATTATTATTTTGAAGAACGAATTGAACGGCCTGCCCGCCCCGGCGGTTTACCTGTATGGTTTGATCCTGTATAGCGAAAGCCCTGCCGCCTGTAAATTTGGATACGCCCTTGTTCACCGCTTCCACGATTTCCTTCTGGCTTCGCGAACGCTCCTCCGGTTTCACCAGCCTCACCCGCGTAAAGCCGCTGTTGGCACTTCCGCTCCGCCGTGATCCCGCCAGCGACAGTACAATCTCGTGCTCGGGCACCGAATCTATTATAAACTGCGATACCTCATCCACGTATTTATCCATCGCATAAAACGAAGTCCCCTCCGGAGCTGAATAACTGAGCCTGAACTGACTTTTATCTTCCATAGGCGCCAGTTCGGATTGTATGTTGGAACCAATGATATAAATAACCACCAAACAAGTCCCCACCAACGACCAGGCCAGCCAATGCACCCTCCCCTTCCTGAGAGAAAAATAAACCCCCATGAAGGCCGCCAGGCTGCGCTCATATCCTTTTTCCATACCCTGAAAAAAGGGTTCCGTTTTGCGATAAAACCACGACTTTTTATGAACATCCTTTCTGGTTACAAACACATTCAGCACCGGCGTAAGCGTAAGTGACACGAAAGCCGAAATCAATACCGCCCCTGCTACCACTATCCCGAACTCCCGGAAAAGACGGCCCACAAAACCCTGCAAAAAAACAATAGGCAGAAAAACCACCGCCAGGGTAATAGAAGTAGCAATTACAGCAAAATAAATTTCTTTGGATCCCTCCAGGGCGGCCTTTCGCTTGCCCATTCCCCGCTCCAGTTTCTTATATATATTTTCCGTAACCACTATCCCGTCATCCACCACAAGTCCGGTAGCCAATACAATCGCCAGCAGGGAAAGCACATTGATGGTGTACCCCATTATGTACATGATAAAAAAAGCGCCTATCAACGATACCGGAATATCTATCAATGGTCGTATGGACAGCATCCAATCGCGGAAAAACAGGTAGATAATCAATACTACCAATCCGATGGCAATAAACAGGGTTTCTTCTACTTCGAGAATCGATTTCTTAATATATTCAGTCTGATCGAGCGCTATATTGAGTTTGATATCCTGGGGAACATCTTTTCTGATCTCTTCAATTCTTTTGTAAAATTCATCGGAAATAGAAACATAGTTGGCTCCGGGCTGGGGTATAACTGCGAGTGCAATCATCGGCACCGCGCTTTCTTTTAACTGCGACTCTTCATTCTCTGGTCCCAATACCACATTCGCTACATCTCTTACACGTATATCTGCGCCGCCTACATTTTTGATAACGATATTAGCAAACTCTTCTTCCGTATCCAGTCTGCCAAAAGTTCTGATGGTGAGCTCGGTTTTTTCGCCGGTCAGCTTACCGGAAGGCAGTTCAATATTTTCGCGCTGAAGGGCACCTCTTATTTCATCGGGTGTTACATTAAAGGCTGCCATTTTATTGGGATCGAGCCACAAACGCATTGCGAATCGTTTCTCGCCCCAGGTATCAATGCTACTCACGCCCGGAATGGTTTGCAGCTGGTCTACCAATACGTTGGTAGCATACTCCGTCAGCTCCATCGGGTTTTTAGTATCACTCTGCACCGTCATGGCCAGGATGGGTTCGGCGCTTGCATCAGCCTTACTTACCGCCGAAGGAGCATCCAGATCATCGGGTAGCTGGCGTTGCGCTGCGGCCACCTTATCGCGAACATCGTTAGCGGCGGCTTCCAGGTCAACCCCCACTTCAAATTCCACGTTTATGCTACTGTTTCCATTGCTGCTGGTAGAAGTGATATTTCTGATACCAGGAATGCCGTTGATAGCTTCTTCCAGCGGCTCGGTGATCTGCGATTCGATAATATCGGCATTTGCCCCCGAATAACTGGTTCGTACGCCAATATTAGGCGGGTCGATCGCAGGATAGTCTCTTATCCCCAGAAACTTAAAAGCTATAATACCAAAAACGATAATAACAACATTCATTACTATCGCCAACACCGGTCGTTTTAAACTTAGCTCTGAAATATTCATTCGTTCTGTTTCATGGGTCACAGGCATTTCCTTACCTGTAACGGTTTACATTCGGGTGCCTACTCTATTATTCTGCCAATTTTTACTTCCGAATTTTCTTTAGTAGTCATCATACCGCTGGCTAATATGGTATCCCCAACCCTTAGGCCGCTTACAATTTCAACCCTGGCAGAATCCCTGGCGCCGACTTCTACTTCATTCAGCACTGCCTTATTATTCCTTACCAGGATAACCTCCTTGCCTCTTGCCGTAGGCTGCACCGATTGGGAGGGCACAAATATGGCGTTATTATTCGGACTAAAACCTATCTTAACTTTCGCAAAAGCCCCTGGTACCAATCCGGCAGTTCGACCAAAAACCCGGGCCCTTAAAACCAGGCTACGGTTATTGACCTCCACATTAGACTCGGTAGCGTACACTTTGGCTGAATACTGCTCAGCACTTCCCTGCACCGTAAAATGAACCACCTGTCCCTCCGAAATTTTTCCGATATACTTCTCAGGAATCGAAAAGTCTACCTTTAGCTCGCTTACCTGGTTGATGGTGGCAATTACGGTAGAAGGGGTTACATAGGCCCCGGGGCTAATATTTCTCAACCCCAGGCGGCCGCTAAAGGGCGCTCTTACTTCTGTTCTGGCGATCTGCGTTTGCACCAGGGCAATATCTGCATTAATATTATTCAGATTGAGCAGCGTTGCGTCGTAATCGTTCTGGCTGATTCCCTGAATCCCGAGTAACTGCGATGCCCGGGCTTCGTTACTTTTTGCGATAGCTAACTGAGATTTTAATTTATTCAATTGCGCCACCAGGTCGCCGTCGTAAATTTTAGCCAGCAGGGTTCCCTTTCCGACGGTTTTTCCCTCAGCTACATTTAAGCGTATCAATCGTCCCGAAACTTCGGGGTAAATCTCGGTAACTTCATTGGCCACAACGGTTCCGGGTACTTCTATCAGCTCCGCATAAGATTCCGTCTTAACAATATACCCATCGAGAGAGGGAGCAATACGTTTAGCGTTTCTGTTTGGCGTGTCCTCCTTCTTCGCTCCGCAGGAAACGAGTAAGGCAAGAAATGTTAATCCTAAAATGTTTCTGCACATATAATGTAAAATCATCAAAGTAAATTGTCGTTGCCAATAAGACGTTAAAAACCGAAAAATCCTGCATTTTATCAAATTTTAATCCAAAAAATGGGATGCCGAGAGCAGAAACACAGTATTTTGAATTATGAATTACGAATTACGGACACTGGGCTAAAAGCAGAAAGCGAAAGGCGTAAGGGAATTACGAAGATTTTTTCCGATTGCTGGCGGACAAGCTGAAGGCTGAAAGCCTTAAAGTTGGACAAGGCTTTGCGCCTTCTGCCCTGGGCCTTACGCCTGTTCGATTGCTGGTCGGCTATGATGGATCAATGTCCATGAACTATCAACCCACCCCGCGGCCGGACAGTACCGGAATTAAGAGACCATAAAAAAACCTCATAACCGACTATAAATAATTCGATTATGAGGTTGATTTTGTACCGCGTACGGGAATCGAACCCGTGATTCATCCGTGAAAGGGATGCGTCTTAACCCCTTGACCAACGCGGCTTGTTGTTTTTGGGAGTGCAAATATAGGAGGCCTTCTGTTATCCACCAAAAACTTTTCAAAAAAACCAACCTTAATTTCCTCCTGTGTATAAAAAATAAAATGTATTAAGTACACTTTCAGTTTAAAATCCTAACTTCACGCCTCCAAAAATTGTACTTAAATAAAATAAATCTCAAAAACTCATGAGCACAGTTAAAGTAGCCATCAATGGTTTTGGTAGAATCGGACGCCTGGTATTTCGTCAAATCTATAATCAACAGGGCATTGATGTGGTAGCAATTAATGATCTTACAAGCCCCAAAGTATTAGCACACCTGTTAAAATACGACTCCGCACAAGGGCCGTTTGATAAAAATGTTTCTCATACCGACAATTCAATTATAGTAGAAGGAGAAGAAATTAAAATCTATGCCCAAAAAGATCCTTCCCTGATTCCGTGGAAAGAGCATGAAGTAGATGTAGTATTGGAATGTACCGGTTTCTTTACCGACAAAACAAAAGCCGAAGCACATATTGCTGCGGGCGCCAAACGTGTAGTAATCTCCGCACCGGCAACCGGCGACCTGAAAACAATTGTGTTTAACGTAAACCACGATATTTTAGATGGCAGCGAAACGATTATTAGCTGTGCATCTTGTACCACCAACTGCCTGGCGCCAATGGCTCAGGTGCTGGACAATACTTTTGGTATTGAGCTGGGCATCATGACCACCATTCACGCCTACACCAACGACCAGAACACGCTCGATGCGCCCCATCCGAAAGGCGATTTACGCCGCGCACGTGCCGCAGCCGCCAATATCGTACCTAATAGTACCGGCGCCGCAAAAGCAATCGGACTGGTATTGCCCAACTTAAAAGGTAAATTAGACGGCAGCGCACAACGGGTTCCCACCATCACCGGCTCCATTACCGAGCTGAACGTGATTCTGGGCAAACCGGCTACTGCTGAAGAAATCAACGCGGCCATGAAGGCAGCGGCCAACGAAAGTTTTGGCTATAACGAAGATGAAATCGTAAGCAGCGACATCATCGGAACCAAATACGGATCCCTTTTCGATGCCACCCTTACCAAAGTAATGAGTGTGGGCGATAAACACATTGTTCGCACCGTATCCTGGTACGACAATGAAAACAGCTACGTGTCGCAGCTGGTTCGTACCGTAGATTATTTTGCCAAGCTGATAAGCAAATAAATAAATAAATAAAAGGCGGAGCTTGTTTGCTCCGCCTTTCTCATTTCAAAGACAGACCCGGCACATGGCAAAATAAACATGCTGCCCAAAGCCTGTCCCCATAGGTCGCCTTTTTCAACACCCGACCGGCAGATTTTAAACCCTGTGGCTATCTAACCACCTTAGCCTTAAAAAATCGGGAACAGTTCCACCTTAAATTTCTTTCATGTCAAAATTCAACGATTATAACTTTAATGGCCAGAAAGCCCTCATCAGGGTAGACTTTAATGTACCCCTGAACGATCAAATGGAAATAACCTCTGATGCCCGCATGAAAGCGGCGGTGCCCACCATCCAAAAAATAATAACAGATGGGGGCAGGGTGATCCTGATGTCGCACCTCGGACGTCCTAAAAACGGGCCGGAAGATAAATTTTCCCTGAAATACCTCGTGGATCACCTGAGTCATTTATTAGGGGGGGTGAAAATCTTATTCGCCAACGATTGTATTGGTGCAGAGGCCGTTACCGCAGCCAATTCCTTGCAGAATGGTGAAGTTTTGCTTTTGGAAAACCTCCGTTTTTATAAGGAAGAAGAAAAAGGCGATGAAATATTCGCCGAGAAATTAAGTCAGCTCGGCGATGTTTACGTAAACGACGCCTTCGGTACAGCCCACCGGGCACATGCCTCTACTGCCATTATCGCCAAATTCTTTCCCGCAGAAAAAAGAATGTTCGGTCTTTTAATGGAAAGCGAGGTGAGCAGTGCCGAAAAGGTTTTAAAAGAAGCTCAAAAGCCTTTCACTGCCATTTTAGGCGGTGCCAAGGTTTCGGATAAAATACTCATTATAGAAAACCTGCTGGAAAAAGCCACCGATATTATCATAGGCGGCGGCATGGCCTATACTTTCTTTAAAGCCCTGGGCGGACGGATTGGTTCCTCACTTTGCGAGGAAGAAAGATTAGACACTGCCAAAGAGATCCTGGAGAAAGCGAAAGCCAAAGGAGTGAATATACACCTGCCCGGCGACAGCATCATTGCCGACAAATTTGCCGCCGATGCATCTGTCTCTGAAGCGCCGAGTGATAATATCCCCGACGGATGGATGGGACTGGATATTGGCAGCAGTTCACGCGACCAGTTTACCAATGTGCTTCTTCAATCCAAAACCATTTTATGGAACGGACCCATGGGCGTATTTGAAATGGAAAGCTTCCAGGCCGGCACCAAAGCCATTGCCGAAGCCGTTGCAAAAGCCACCGAAAACGGGGCTTTCTCCCTGGTGGGAGGCGGCGACAGCGTATCTGCGGTGAAGAAATTTGGCTTCACTGAAAAAGTAAGCTATGTCTCCACCGGCGGCGGCGCGATGCTTGAATTTTTCGAAGGCAAAACCTTGCCTGGCATTGCAGCGGTAAACGAAGCATAAACCCGTACACCCAATTATAAGGAACGGAGCTTAAACGGCTTCGTTTTTCTTTTTTACTTAACTTCACCACTTTTATCATAATAACCCCGGGG
>JBEBUZ010000026.1:0-41131 GCA_040393015.1 Paraniabella yanshanensis | reverse complement strand
CCTGATAAAAAGCTGTTCTATAAAGAGCAGCTTTTTTTTGTATGTAAAATCCGGTATCCGTTCATTCCGGCTGGTAGGCATACACCACTTCTGGTTTGGAATGTGCGTATTTTGCAGACACCTCCCCTACTCCCAGCTCTTCTTCCTGTGGAGTGGGTTCAAAAAAAGTGTATTGCCGGCCATTGAAAGCAATGGTTTCTCCCACAGGATGGTCTATCTGTACCGCTACCGTTACATGATTGGGGTAGGCTACTACCACCATGGGCAGATCGTAAATTTCTTTAATTAAAAAATAAAACAAGCCTACCCGGTCGTTACAATCGCTGTTTTCAGATAACAGGGTTTGCTCGGGTGTAAATCTTTTTTCGGCGCCGTATACCCGGGTGTCGGGCTCGTACACAAAAGCATAACGCACAAACTGCATCAAATATTCTATGCCTTCGGTAGGGCTTAATTTCTTCACCTGGCTTTTCAGCAGAGGTAACAGCTATGCTTTTTTATCTTCACTCAACGGCGCATTGAGCTGCATTTCTTAATCTACTATCGGGTAATTTTTTAAAATCGTTTTTAAATTATTTTTTATTTTTATTTTAAAAAAGTACTCGTTGCGCTGTGTGCTAAAATTCAGTCTTTTAGATATATAGTCGCTCTTGCTAAAATGCGGGAGTTTCGATATCCGGTAAGAGAAAGCCTTCTGCCCGGCATCCTGGTGAATTAGCGATATTTCCTGGTATTGTTCGTTTTCAAAATCGAACTGGCCGGCATAATCGTGGTAATTGATGCAGATATAGTTTTTGTTATTTCTTACCCTCAATAACATGTTGTATATATTATCATTCGACTGAATGAAAAAAACAATTTTAGATGGGTTGATGACAAGCAGGGGATCGTATCCCGATTTGTACATCAGAAAAAACTTATACAAAGTGTATTGCCAGTAATTATTTGCCTTAGGGCTGAATGTTTCGGCTATACGACGTACCAGTTGGTAATACATCCAATCATCGGGCTGCTGGCTTTGCCGGTATTGGTCGAGGGCTTTAAAAACCTCACCAAAATTAACGTTCTCCATTTCCTCCAAAAACCTGGCAACATGAGCCGCACTCCGGTCACGGTCGTTAAATTTTATATACATACCGTCATTGACCAGATACTGTACGCTATCGCCATAAAAATCAAAAGCTATTCGATGGGAATTACTCTGCATCCCGGCAAAAACGGTAAGCTGTCCAACCAGTATAAACAACCCTATGACGCAAATCTTTTTCATTTTCTATCCTAAAATTACAAAACATAACAATTATTTAATATTAAGTTTTAGGAAAAGCGGTGGAAGAGCAGATCAAACGGATCTGTTAAAAAAAACGGCTCATCCAACTATTGCTATTTTAATCTGTCTACCCCATAATAAATAGTAATGAAAAAGCGTTTAAAGAAAATCGGTTTAGATGGTATGGGAATGAATAATAAGCATTTGTGTCTTTCGATGATATTATGGGCTGCTTCTACGAGCCTGTTTGGACAGTCCCCCCGCGTGGAAAAAATAGCGGAATGGTCGCAGCAGGGCTATTATATATTGAACCCTGTTTTATCGCCCGCCACCAATGAACTGGCATTCGTGCGGAGGCTCAGCGGAAAAGATAGTAGTAGAGAAGCACAAGATTTTACGGCCGGCGCAACCGTCAGTTATCTTCCCGGTGCTGAAATTTCCCGCCGGCTCTATGACCCGGTGATTTGTCTTTTCCAGACCGATAACCGTCAACTTTCCTTACTGGACTTCGGATGGTCTCCGGCTTTTTCCCCTAATGCTAACCGTATTGCCTATGCGGGCCAGGCTTCGCCGCTTGAGAAGCAAGACAGGTTATATGCCGACAGTTATACCGGGAACAACATTAAAATCTTTGATAAAGCTACTCATCGCAGCGGGGAAGTAGCCCAACCAGGTGTCAACTATTTGCTGGAACCCTTTTTTGCCGACTCTCTTCACCTGATTTATAAACTGGGCGCCAGAGTAAACGGGCCCTATGGGGCAGGTATTTCGTTCAACGAAGTAAACCTGAAAACCAGATCTGTACGGCCCATTAGCTTACCCACCATTAAATTCTTTCAATATTCCCTGGCTGGCAAAGCCTATCTTATTAACAAAAGGCTGGCTTATACCCTCTACAGTCCTGCGGATTCGGGAAGCGGGATGACCGGCTTATATTCCCATCTGCTCATCAGCAATAAGGATACCCTGCACAATTTCGGAGTCAAAAAATTTAAAATCCTCGATAATAAATTTGCCTATAACAGGGAGAACCAATTACTCTACCTGGATGACCAGCATTTTATGGCCGAGGACAGTAATTACCTGCTTGTATATAAAGGAGATCGTTTAGAAGACAGAAAGGTGATTGATTTTAAATATTCCAGGGCAGCCCTGAGTTCTACGGGTAAATACATGCTTTATATTACCGATGCTTTCGATATATATTTGGTAAACCTGCGAAATTTTCGTGAGACAAAAATAGCATTGCCGGCCCGAAACCTGCACGCAGTTGTATGGAACGAAAACGACACGAAAGTTGCACTGGTACAGGACCATGAGAGCCAGGCCGGTACAGACAAAATATATGTATTGGGGGTAAACTAAAGAAAAATTCTCTATTATTTTCTCTTTCGGTCCGAATGCAGAGAGGGTTCGATTTTAGCGCGCCAGGTCTTGTATTCCTTTTCCGAAAGCTCCCTTTTGAGACGGCTTTCCCGATCCGCATGCAGGGCCTCATTTCTTTTCCGGGTACTTTGAAAGCTTTGACCTGTAAGCCCGTTAGCCAACCCTGAGGCCGGGCGTTGAAGATTGTTTCTTAAATTTTGCTGTCCGGTGTAGAAATCGGTAAATATCTCCTCGATAATGGTGCGCCTGCTTTTTTCAAGCTTGAAAGCGGCATCCAGTTTTTCCACAGCATTGATCACTTTCGCCCTAACCTCTTTATTCTCAGACACATTTTGGGCGATTATCGGAGACAGCCCCAATACGAAACTACAAACGGCGATAAAAATTGCTTTGGTTTGCATCTGAAGATCTTTATTGTAAGAAGTATTTATCTCACAAAAGTTGCAAGCAGCCCCTTTTTATTTCTTCTCCGAGAGTGCCCCGGCTCTGCCGGTCTTGTTCCTGTTGATAATCCTTTTCATCAGGGAATCGTAGGCAGGCTGCTGTTCGGGCGTGCAAATCCTGCGGGTTCCCACCACATGCTTATAAGCGTCGATCTCCACTTTTTTCTGAAGGATGCCGATCGAATCGGCCAAATTTTCTACCACTGAATCGGGGGTACCGGGGTTCCTGGTGAGATCAAAAATAGCGTTTTTGATCCTGATAATATTTTCCATGCCAGCCTTGGCATCCGCCCAATGGCTTTTTTGTAACTCGCTAAATTCTTTAACCTGGTTCTCGTCAAATCCCACTTCCCGCTGCAAAACAGCCGCAAAGCCGTTCCCTCTGTTATTCTTTTTGGGAGGTTTCTGGGAAAAAAACAAAAAATAACTCACCACACTAATATTAGTGAGTAAAAGTAAAAAAATAATAAAAACCAGTGTTCTATTTCTGGATCTGTTCTGCTCCATTTACTTTATTAATTGACATCGTTAACTGCCAGAATATAATTGTCGTTCTGCAACACATCAGAAACAGTGCTGGGGATGGAAGCCTGTGGGGTTTCCTGAGCAGCCGGATCGGCCTTAAATACGGTATAGGCATTGCCCAAAAGCACGGCCAGCAGGCAGGCCGCCGCAATAGCCGGGCGCTTAAGAAAGTTTACCACTTTGCCGGAGAAACTATTTTCTTCCTGCAAACGGGCCATTACGCGTGTAAACATAAAAGGCCTGGCTTCAGCTTGTACGATTCCGTCAAGGCTGTTTAAAATTTTTTCTATATCAGTAGTGGACCTTTTCATACTTAATTAGACGTCCTTTTTTAAAATTTCCTGTAAAATAACTCTTTTTACTGTTCCAATATCTTTCTTAAATTATTTTTCGCCCGGTGCAACAGCGATTCGATGGCCGAAATAGTCGTTTGCATCACCTCGCTTATTTCCTGATAACTCAAGCCTTCGATCTTATTCAATATAAAAGCAATCCGCTGATTATCAGGAAGTTTATCTATCGCTTTGAATAAAATAGCCGCATTTTCCTTTTGATCCAGAACAACGCCAGGGTGGTGAAAATCGGGTGGATTCACTTCCACCTGCGCATCTTCTCCAAAAATGCTTTTTACAAAGCCAAAGCGCTTCTTTCGCTTCTTTTTACGCTCATGATCGAGCGATTTGGTGGTAGCGATCCGGTAAAGCCATGTCGATAATTTCGACTCTCCTTTAAAGGATTTGATGGACTGATATACCTGCACAAACACTTCCTGAGCCAGGTCCTCGGCATCTTCTTCATTTTTGACAATACTCAGGCAGGCATTGTAAACCATATTCTGATATGTGTCTACAATAGTCTTAAAAGCGGCTCCATCTCCCTGCTTTAATTGCTCTATAAGTAATTCCTCGCTGGTCAAAATTCTGAGTATAGAAAAATTGAAGCAGCGATATTACTACATTTTTTTAAGGTTTTTGCATACCTGGCCTAAAACATTGGACCACCACCGCCGCCCGGTCTCATGCCGCCACCGCCCGGAGGCGGGCCGCCACGCCACTCGCGTCTTTCTTCGCTGTCAGATGAAGAAGACCGGCCTTTGCCAAAATTTTTAAGGCTATAGGTAAAGGTAAGCATGAAATACTGCTGAAGAACCCTTGTGCGGGTGGTCTCAATCAGGTTTAACTGGTTCAGTTGCTGCCTGAAACTATTGTTTTGTTTAAGTAAATCGAATACCGACAACTTCAGCTCGGCCTGCTTTTTAGCGAGGAACTTCTTACCCACGGCAGCATTCCATAATGTATATTCCGTTCCCTCTGCATTTTCCAGCTTATAATTCTGATAGGCCACATTGGTGTTAAAAAACCAGCCAGATGGCGACAGCAGGTTCAAAACTGCACTGGGGCTATGTTGCAGATAGTTTTGCCCGCTGCTTGCATTTCTTACGGTGCTCGAGGTTTTCGTATAATTAAGATCGTAAGCCAATGTAAAATCAACAAACTCACTCACATTACTACTCAAAACCGCACCTCCGCCAAAAGTATTCCGGCTTACAAATCCCGTAACGCCGTTGTATTTGCTGGGTGTGGTGCTGTAATTATAGTTCGTTGTAATATTAAAATTAGATTTGATGGGATTTATTGGAAATGAATACACCAGTAATCCCGAATAAGCCCTGTATCCATCCAGGTTTACATAGGTGGTATTCGTAATCCCTTTTTCATTAATCACATCTGTGGTAATGTAATTATCTGCCATGTTGAAAGAAAAGTTGGCCGTAAAACTGGTATTATTCTTTGTGTTGGCATAAATATATCGGGCGGTACCTCTGTGGGTATACGCCTGCTCCAGGTTAGGATTGCCCACCACGATACTGGTTTGATTGGAACTGTCTATCACATCCTGCAGTTGCTCAATAGAAGGAAAATCGGTTCCGGCACGATAATAAACCCTCGTACTACCGTAACGTCCCAATTTTTTCGACCAGCGCAAATTGGGTAAAAATGCGAAGAAGTTCTGGTCGATAGTAGCCGGCATAGGTTTCACCCTATCACTGGCCAGGTTGGAGTATTGAAGGTCGAAACCCGCAGAGAACTGGTTATCACGGTTTCTGCCCAACCGGTAATTCACCCCTCCGTTATGGGTGGTAACTGTATTTTTGAATACGTTCGATTGATCCTGGTTGGGAAGATTATATCCGCTTCCGTCATAATCGAATGTTTCCTGATCGCGTTTATTAATACGCAGCGATGGTGTATAACTGAATTCCATCATGCTTTCTTTACCCAGAGGTTCGGTATAGTTTAACCTCGCCGAATAGCTGGAACTGGTAGTAGGGTTGGTGCGGTATTGATTGCGAACATCCGGCAGGTTAATCTCTTCAAATTTGTCGATATTGGTAAGATTATAGTTTTCTCCGTCGTTTTTACTGAAATCGGCTCTTAAAAATACCGAAAAAGACCGGCCCTGTTTTCCTAAGGAGCGGCGGTACATCAGGTTATTTCCTATATTATAACCATTTCTGTTCGATGTGCTGTTTGCATTACTGATATAGGAACGATCGCCATCGGCATAAATAGCTGAAGTATAATTTCCGGACTCGCTTTCATAGTTCTGAAAATTCCAGTTAGGCATGAACATAATGGTGTTATTGGAATCGGGCTTAAACTCGAAGCGCATATTGAACCGGTGGTTATTGCTGATAGAGGTTGAATTGTTTTTTGTAGTAAGATTCAACACTCTCTCCAAACCATCTTCATTTCTCGATATAGTGGGAGAAAATCGCTCTGTTTCGTTCTCGTTCTTATTATTCTGGAAGAAATAGCTGCCCGAAACACTGAGCTTCTCACTCCATTTATCCGAATAGTTAATACCGAAAGCATTGGTTCTGCTGATACCATCCTGCTGGCCAAAAAACATACCGCCGCCACCGTATCCGCCACCATATCCGCCATATCCTCTTCCTCTTCCACCGCTGCTCATCATACCCAATAAATCCTGCTGGCCAAAATTCTGTTGGTTGATATTATTGAAATTGCCAACCAGCGATATGCGCCTGTCGCCATTAAAAAGGCTGGTATTGCCGCCTGCCTGGTAGCGGTTATCGGTTCCATAACCTGCGTAAATACGTCCGAACTGGCTATTGCGCATGGCGCCGCCGCCACGGGTAACGATATTGATCGCTCTTACGGCGTTCCCGTCATCAAAGCCCGTCAACTGGGCCTGTTCACTCATCCGGTCAAATACCTGTATTTTGTCCACTACTTCAGCAGGCAGGTTTCTCAGGGCCGTGGTAGCATCATCTCCGAAAAAATCCTTACCATCCACTGTCACTTTTTTAACCTGCTCGCCCTGAGCCGTAACGGTGCCGCTTCTGTCAACAGTAATCCCGGGCATTTTCTTAATCATATCCTCCACAGTGGCATCGGGGTTTACTTTATAGCGACTGGCGGCAAACTGGGTGGTATCGCCTTTCTGAGACACGGCCGGAGCGCTGGCAACAATCACCACACCTTCCAGCGTGGTCATTTTTTTGGGTATATAGACATCATCCAGATCGAGCGATGGGTTCGCATCATCCAGGGTAATCGCTTTTAACAAAGTTTCAAACCCTACCGAACTCGATTTGAGCACATAGTCGCCCTTGCTCACATTGTTAAAAAGAAAGCTGCCCGAAGAGTCGGAAATAACAGACCTTAGCGCACTGCTATCCACGGGGTTTAATAATTGTACGGTAGCGCCTTTCACCACCAGTCCCTCTACAGGATCCATCAGCGTGCCTTTTACGGTTTGAGCCTCCGCTGTAGCGGTAAAAAACAAAAGAAAGGATAAAAATCCTGCAACCCTCATAAAATATGTATTGTTTATTGCAGTGTTGGACGCTGAAACTATTTCAAACCTTCGGGAAAATGAAAATAATGATCCAGGCAAAAACGATTTTTCTTTGATTTTCAACCCTTTGACCGGAAAAGAGGCCATTGTTTGTTTAAAAAAGGCCGTAAAATGAACCAGAATATTTATCTTGCGCCACTCAATATTTTTTATGGAATATTACAAATTAGTTGCGGTTACAGGTTTACCTGGCCTGTATGAATTGATAAGCAGTAAAAAAGATGGTGCTATTGTGCGCTCTTTACAGGACAAATCAACCCGGTTTGCATCCACCCGTATACACCAGTTTTCACACCTGGAAAGTATAGAAATATATACAACAGGAGAAAATGCCAACCTGGCAGACGTGTTCCAGGCCATGGTAAAGGCGGAAAAAGCCCTGCCCGATACCAAAAATGACCAGGCTGTAAAAGCCTATTTTCAGGAGGTATACCCCGAAATAGATTTCGACCGGGTGTATAATAGCGATATGAAGAAAATCGTAAAATGGTTCGATATTCTGCAGAAGAATGAAATAGAAATAAAATTATCCGAACCCTCCGAAGAAGAAGAACCTGAAACAGAAGAGCCTGCAACCGCCCCGGAGCCGGAAGCCGAAAAAGAAAAAAAGCCCGCTAAAAAAGCCGCCGCTAAAAAAACAGCTTCAGCAGAAGAAAAAGCAACCGAAGACTCCGCAAAAGCCGCACCCAAAAAAGCAGCGGCTAAAAAGAAAGCGCCTGCGAAGAAAAAAGCAGAATAATTAACGCATAGCAATAGAAGAACCGGGAAGTCCGTAAGCCAGGAAAGACATCATAGGCTTCCTGCTTGCGGACTTTCCAGTTTTTCATTACCGACAAAAAAGCATAATGACCGCGAATATCCAACCCCTGCCCCGACGATTTTTACCTGAGAACTTTCACGTAACTGATTGGGAGGCACTGGAGCCTTACTATAAGGACCTGGCCCGGCGTGAAATAGGTTCGTTGCCCGAACTGGAAAAGTGGCTGCAAGATCTGAGCGAATTAGAAGCAGTGGTTAGTGAAGATGCCTGCTGGCGGCAGATTAAAATGACCTGCGATACCGAAGACCCCCAACTGGCTGAATCCTTTAACCGTTTTATGATGGATATACAGCCCCGGTTGCAGCCTTACTCCGACCTGCTAAACCGCAAGTTGCTGAAAAATCCGTTTACGCCAGAGCTGAAAGACCCCGCCTACCCCACTTATCTGAGAAATGTAAAAAAGAACATTGACCTGTTTCGGGAAGAAAATATCCCGCTTTTATCCGAGTTAGCCGTTGAAGCCCAGCAGTTCGGGGTTATCAGTGGTAAAATGCTGGTCGAAATAAATGGTAAAGAATATACTTTACAGCAGGCCGCTAAATTTCTGGAAGATCCCGACAGAAACCTGAGGGAATCTGTATATAAAAAAATAGCAGATCGGAGACTCGAAGACAGGGAGGAGCTGGATGTAGTTTTCGACAGCCTGTTACAAAAAAGACACCAGGTAGCATTGAACACCGGTTTCGAAAATTACCGGGATTATCGCTTTGCCGAACTGGGCCGGTTCGATTATACACCCGGGGATTGCTTCCGGTTTCACGAAGCGGTAGAACAGTACGTGTTACCCCTCGTGGAAGATATTTACCGGAAAAAGAAAGCCAGGTTGGGCGTTGAATCTTTCCGGCCCTGGGATATGGATGCGGAACCCATCGGCACCCGGCCTTTAAAACCCTTCAGCAACGGAGCCGACCTTCTACAGAAGACAATTCAGTGTTTCAACCGCCTCAATCCGTTTTTTGCCGATTGTCTCGAAAAAATGAATGAATGGAATCGTTTCGACCTCGAAAGCAGGAAAGGAAAAGCTCCGGGAGGTTATAATTGTCCGCTGGCAGAAACCGGCGCACCCTTTATTTTTATGAATGCTGCCGGCACATTAAATGATGTGATTACCATGGTACACGAAGGCGGGCATGCCATACATTCCTTTCTTTCTCATCCCCTTCCGCTCACCGGTTTTAAAGAATACCCCACCGAATTTGCCGAGGTGGCCAGCATGAGCATGGAACTGTTTTCGATGAGTGAATGGGATGTTTTTTTTGAAGAGGAGGCAGAGTTGAAACGTGCCAAAGAGCAACAACTGGAGCGGGTCATCACCGTTTTTCCGTGGATAGCCACCATCGATCAGTTTCAGCATTGGATATACGAGAATCCCGATCACACACCGGCCGAAAGGACAGCGCAGTGGAATAGTATTCTCCAACGGTTCACTCCCTCTAACCTCGACACAAGCGAGCTGGAAAACTACCGCAACCATAGCTGGCAGCGCCAACTCCACCTGTTTGAAGTGCCTTTCTATTATATAGAGTACGGTATCGCCCAGTTGGGCGCCATTGGCCTTTGGCAACAGTTTCAACAAAACCGGGAGCAGGCTTTAGAAAATTATACCCGGGCATTGAGCCTCGGCGGTACACGCCCCCTGCCCACACTTTTTGAAGCGGCAGAGTTGACGCTGGACCTTTCTCCGGCACATATAAAGAAGCTGATGGAATTTGTGAAAGAGGAAATGGGAAAAATAGCTTAGCGGCATAGAAAGCTCATCGGGCCATTGAGCAGGGCAATCACCACACCGGTCATTTTATTTGTGGAAGCCCGATCATAGACCTGTTTTTTGTTCCTCCAACAATTCGTTTATTGTCTTTTCCATCCAGTAAAATAGCTGGCGCGGAGAACTCACCGTGTGAAAACGAACCCTGCCCTCGCCATCAACAATTACATGTGTTGGATAAAGATGAATGCCGTATTTTTCCGCGGCCGGTCGGCCATTGGCTACAATCTGATAATGAAAAGGAGAGCGTTTCAGGAAATCCTTTAGCGACGACCGGTCGTCCAAAGCGATGCCTATAAATTTTACATTCCCGTTATCTTCATATTTTTTTACCAGCTCATTCAGTTCGGGTATCTCCCTCCGGCAGGGCGGGCAATCGATAAACCAATAATTAATCACCAGCACCTTCCCTTTCAGGTCGCGGGACCTGAGTTTATTGCCGTTGATATCGGTTTCGCTGATGCCAAAGCTTTGCCCCGTTTTAAAAAATTTGCTTTCTTCCGGCCGGGGGGCATCCGCAATGCTTTTTTCAAAAACCTTATCACTCAACCTGAAAATCATATAACGGTCGGGCGACACTTTATCCTGCCTGAATGCGTATTTACCTCCGTAAAGCAATTCTTTCCATACGCTGGCCGGAATCACCGACCCATCCCTGGTCATAACAGTAGCTTTTTCATCGGGTCGTTTTTTCGCATAAGTGTTATCGAACTCGAACACCCGGTAGGCCCTGCCACCAGCATCATATCCAAAGCGGGTGAGATAAGTAGGCATATCATCGTAATAGAGGGCAGAATCGGTTGTACGGCCCAGGGTATCCCATTGTAAGCGCAGGCCATGCAGCATATTATTTTGGTACACGGCCGTTTCTGCCTTTTGCCTGTTATTGTGATAGGCCACCCGCACACCATGCAAAACGCTAAGACTCGAATCTTTAAACATTTCGATCAAAAAAGGCCGGTCAGTGGCCAATGTATAATACTGCACCAGAAATACCGAATCCTTTGGCGAGCCTTTTCCCACAATAGTAGCCTGCTCTTTCGGCACTATTTGCATTTGTTCATCAAGGTAGTAGAGGTATATTTTGTTTTGCGAGAGGCTCCTTACCGGCAACGTCAACATCAAAAATAACCAACCCAACGACAAAAACACATAGACAATTTTATTCATCAAACGATCCGTTTTTACATGGCAAAGGTAGCAGGTTAATACGTACTGATATCCCGGCTTAAATTTTGCAGCTTTTTTCTGAACCATTTTTATACCTGAACGTTAATACCTTAAAATTAAAATATTCCAAACGCATGAAGAAAATTCTTGTACTTTCATTTGCCGCTGCATTGGGTTTTGCAGCTTGTAATTCGGCTCCCAAAGCCGATGAAGCCCAAACAGGGGAAGAAGAGGCCGTTGCTGCCGCAGAAGGAACCTCCTACAAAATCAGTCCCGACCAGGTAATTCAGTTTATTGGCACCAAACCCGTGGGCGAACACCACGGCACTTTTACCGTATCAGAAGGTGAAATTTTTGTAAAAAACGATGCAATTGTTACCGGAGGAAAGCTTAGTTTTAACATCAACACACTGAAAATCATTGATACAGATACTTCTGGTTCGGCAAAATTAACCGGGCACCTCCTGAGCCCCGATTTCTTTGAAGTTGAAAACCATCCCACAGCGAGTTTTGAGATCACTTCTATTGAAGATTATGTGGCCGACAGCACTAACAAAATCATTCTTGATGGTGCTACCAATACCGTAAAAGGTAATCTTACGCTGAAAGGCGTTACCAAAAATATTACTTTCCCCGCCGTTATTAATGTTACGCCGTCGGCTACTACTGTAGCAGCTAATTTCAATATCAATCGTACAGACTGGGGACTGGTTTACGGCAACGACCAATCGCTTGGAGATAAGTTCATCCGGCCAGAAGTAAATATCAGCTTTAGTTTGTCGGCCAATAAATAGATGGTCGATCGCAGGCTCGACGCGGGGTATTTGGCAGGTTATTTGTAATTTAGAGGCTGTTTCTTACCATAAAATTTATACAAATGAAAAAATTTATACTGTTAACGTTAAGCCTTATGGCCATTATTTTTGTCAATGCCCAGGGCGCGCCCAAGAGTCCGCCGGCAAGCAGCAAAGCCGAGCTGGCCAGCGGGGCAGTTGTCACCATCAGCTATAGCCAGCCCTCGGTTAAAGGCCGAACCATTGGCAAGGATCTGGAGCCCTTACCCGGCCAGGTTTGGCGCACCGGAGCCAATAAAGCCACTGTTTTTGAAGTAAGCAAAGATGTGACCGTGGAGGGCAAGGATCTCGCGGCTGGTAAATATGCTTTATTTACACTGGTTGATGGCAATGAGTGGACCCTCATCTTTAATAAGGTATGGGATCAGTGGGGTGCTTTCAAATACAAGAAGGCCGAGGATGCGCTTCGGGTGACCGTGAAGGCAGATAAGGCACCGGCCTTTGCCGAAAGCCTCAACATCACTGCCGGCAAAGACGGAGAAGTTACCATTCTTTGGGGCGATAATAAAGTAAGTTTTACGGTTAAGTAAACACGATATATCATTTTCATTCAAAAGCCGCCTTTCAATGAGGCGGCTTTTGTTATATATCTGATAACCGAATAATATCTCCCGCTCTTACGCCCCGCTCTGTTTGCTTCAGCGTACAGCATTCGTTTACGGGATCGTGCTCAAAAAACAGGATATAGTTTTTTTCCAACGCTTCCTGCAAAAAAACCTCCTTCTCCGTCATCGTTATCAACGGTCGGGTATCGTATCCCATTACATAGGGTAAAGGCAGATGGCCTGTGGAGGGAAAAAGATCCGCTACATATACAATGGTGGTGCCTTTATACCTTAGCTGCGGAAGCATCATGGCATCGGTATGTCCGTCGGCAAACCTCAGTTCCATATCGGGAAGAAAAGAGGCGGTATCCAGTCCGCCCGCCTTGGTTCTGCCGGTAACAAATTGCAATTGTCCGCTCTCCTGTATGGGCAGTATATTCTCTTTTAAAAAAGACGCTTTTTCCCTTGCATTGGGTTGCGTGGCCCATTTCCAGTGATCTTCGTTGCTCCAGTAAACCGCATTTTTAAATGCCGGTACCAGGTGCCCGCCGTCCATTTTTATGGCGCCTCCCGAGTGGTCGAAATGAAGATGAGTGAGGAACACATCTGTAATATCATCGCGGTGAAATCCGTGGGCAGCCAGACCCTTATCCAGTGTATCGCTGCCGTGCAGGTAATAGTAACCAAAAAACTTTTCGCTTTGTTTATCGCCCATACCGGTATCCACCAGTATCAGCCGGTTGCCGTCTTCAATCAACAGGGAGCGCATCGCCCAACTGCACATATTGTTTTCATCGGCGGGGTTTAAACCGTTCCAGATGCTTTTAGGAACTACGCCAAACATGGCACCTCCATCTAACTTAAAATGACCGTGGTTGACAGAATAAATATTCATGGGCATCAGAGATTTTATGGGAATCTATGTGAAAAAAATCAGGCTTTTTTTAATTCCTGGCGTTTCGTTTTGTTTTCTTTATACAAGGCTGTATACAGCCAGAAAAAACCGATGGCAAAGAAGACGATCAAAGACAGTACCGAATTTTTCATACTCCCGGTCACTTCTTCAATGCGGCCGAACGTGAAAATACCGATTACGATAGCAATTTTTTCTGTAAAATCATAGTAACTGAAAAAAGAGGCGGTGTCTTTAGTATCCGGCATCAGCTTGGAATAAGTGGAGCGGCTGAGCGATTGAATACCGCCCATTACCAGTCCTACCAGCACGGCCAGTGCATAAAAATAGTATTCGGCATTTACTCCCCCTTCGGCAATTCCGGCGGTATAATAGGCCAGCACACAGATAAGAATCCAGAAAATAATTACGCTCATCAAAACCTTCAGGTTGCCGAAAAGGGCCGACAGCCGCGACAGGCTCCAGGCCCCTAAGATGGCTACCAGTTGAATGATAACTACCGTAATGATCAGCTTGGTGTCGGGCAGTTTCAAGAGTTTGCTTCCAAAAATAGTGGCTGCCAGCATAACGGTTTGAACGCCCATGCTGTAAAAAAAGAAGCCTCTCAAAAACCGCTTTAGTACGGGCATATGTGTTACCTGCTGGTAAACTTTTTTCATCTCGCCAAAACCCTCACGTATCACGCTTCCTTTTTTCTCCTTTTTCACCGGTGAGTCGGGCAGTACGGCAAAGCTGATCTGGGCAAATGAAAACCACCATATTCCCACAATTAAGAAGGTGAGCCTGGTAGCCATTGCCTGGTCGGCCATTGTAAGTACCAGTACAAATCCCACTATTTGCAGGAGCACACTACCAATATATCCAAAAGAATAACCACGTGCACTAATGCGATCCCGGTCCTCCGGCGCTGCTATTTCGGGTAAATAGGCATTGTAGAACACCAGGCTGCCCACATAGCCCATGGCCGCCAGCATAAAGGCGATAACGCCCAGGCCTAAACTATCGGAAGTGAAGAAAAACAATGCACTGCAACCGAAGGCGCCCATGTAACAAAAAAAACGCATAAAATTTTTCTTGTTCCCCCGGGTATCGGCAATGGAGGTAAGAATGGGATAAAGCAGCGCAATCATCAGGTAGGCGGCAGCGAGGATATAATCGTATAATGAAGAATTTACAAACTCCCTGCCCAGAAAGCTTACTTTATGATCCTTATTATTATTGGTGACCGCTAAAAAATAAATAGGGAAGAAGGTGGTGGTTATAACGAGGTTATACACGCTGTTGGCCCAATCGTACATAGCCCACCCGTTGGTTACTTTTTTGGGAGCAGTTTGTTGCGTCATATAATAATTCTTCTTTCAAAGATAGAGGGATATTACCGAATGGTGGCTCCCTATCACCCCGTGGCTAAAGAAGCTTTACAGAGATCGGCCTAACTATCGTTACCCTATCCACCCCTGTCGCAACAATACCAGCAGTACAATGCCTACGATAATCCTGTACCATCCAAAAATTTTAAACCCATACTTCTTAAGATAATTGATAAAAAACTTAATAGCCAGGATCGCCACTACAAAAGCCACTACATTGCCTACTATAAAAGCAATGGTATTGTCGGTTGATTGCAGGATCAGTTCATAACCTTTTTGCTCTGCTCCGCTGCCCGTCCATTTCTTTATAAACAGAGAGTAGAGGGTGGCGGCAGCCATGGTAGGCACCGCCAGGAAGAACGAAAATTCGGCCGCGGCGCCACGGGTAAGTCCCTGCTGCATACCTCCAATGATAGAAGCGGCACTACGGCTTACGCCGGGTATCATTGCAATACACTGCCATAAACCCGTTAAGAAAGCCTTACCATAGGTGATTTCTTTTTCTGAATGGATGGTGGGACGATTAAATGCTTTGTCGATAAATAATAAAACGATGCCCCCCAGCAACAGTGACAGCGCAACCGTAGCCGGACTTTCCAGCATGGCATCTATCTTATCCGAAAAAATAAAGCCCAGTACCAGCGCGGGTATTACGCCAATGATCAGTTTTACATAAAACTGCCAGCGCGAAAAGTCAAAGAATTTCTTCCAATACAAAACCACTACGGCTAATATGGCTCCCAACTGTATCGCTACTTCGAATAATTTAGTAAACTCCTCCTTTTCAATCCCCATGAAAGAACTGGCAATAATCATATGCCCGGTAGAGGAAACAGGCAAATATTCGGTGAGCCCTTCAACGATGGCGATTATAACGGCTTCAATAATGCTCATAAAAAATTATAAAAAAAGCGACACCGGAGCATCGCCTTCACTATTTTAAAACCTGGGTTTATTTTGATTTTTTGAATATCGCATAACATTCGATAGCCAGCCCGATAAATATAAGAACAGGCGCTACTGTAATGCGGGTGGTGCTGTACACTTCGTGCGCATTAAAAACCGTAGGGTCTTCGCTGCGGCCTCCTGCCATTAAAAACATACCCAGTGCAATTACCAATACGCCTATCAACATCCATATATAATTGCTTCTGTCGAACAAAACGGGCGGAGTATTCTTTTCTGACATGGTAAAAATTTTTGTATTGCAATATTAGCATTTTATTTCCGCTGAAATGTGAAAAATTCGTCAATCTGGTTTTCGGCAACCAGGCACAGGTTTAATACAAATCGTCGAGTTTTTTTCTCAGGTATTTCAGCACGCTGGTATGGGTACTCACTAATGTGATTAAAATGCCCAGGGCCATCATTCCCGCAAAAAGCAGCCAGAGTTGCCGATTATCCTGAATGGCGCTTAATTCAGGCAGCATTTTTTTGGCCGTACGGATAATGGTCAGCACTCCAATGATCGCAATGGCGCCGCTGATTGCACCGTTCAAAATGGCCCTCAAATCATGCGGTTTGGTAATAAACCAACGGGTAGCCCCCACCATCTGCATGGTTTTAATGGTAAAGCGGTTACTGAACATGGCCAGCCGGATGGTATTGTCGATAAGTACAATAGCCGCCAGCAGCAGCAGCAACGATACACCAAGGAGTACCCAGTTCACAACTTTAATTTTACTGTCGAGACCGCCCACCAGCAATTCGGGATATTTCACCTCTGTCACATAGGTTTGCTTTTCAAGATCGGTTTTTATAAGGGCCAGGGTATCGGTATTAAGGTACTCAGATTTCAATTTAAAATCGATGCTTTGCGGCAGCGGATTCTCGGCTAAAATTCCGTCCCAGCTCTCATTGCCGTCAGAGAGGTATTTGGCTTTTGCCATTTCTTTGGTGGTAAAAACATACTCCTTTATATAGGGCCGGGAGGCGATGTAATCTACCAATGCCGTGCTATCGGCCTTCGCCAGAGGTTCGCGCAGGTATACATTAACCTCTACTTCTTCCTTAAAATGCTGACCAAGCGTACGGGTATTGATTACCAGCCAACCTATGAGGCCCAGTAAAAAAAGCACCAGGGTTACACCCAGTATCGACATAAAATAAGACGCCTTGCCCCGCTTGATCCCTTTTATTTTTCCTGCCATAATTCAACAATTTGCTATTGTCATAGCCCCGCAAATTTAGGGTATTCACGCCTACAATGCTTAAATTTGCGGCCACGCAAAAATTATCATGGAGTATAACTTTAATTCGATCGAGAAAAAATGGCAGCTGCACTGGAAGGAGTCTGGCGCCTATAAAGTAAGCAATGAAAGCAATAAACCTAAGTTTTATGTGCTCGACATGTTCCCCTATCCCAGCGGTGCCGGACTTCATGTAGGCCACCCCCTCGGTTATATTGCCAGCGATATTTATGCCCGCTATAAACGCCTGAAAGGATTCAATGTGCTGCATCCCATGGGTTACGACGCTTTTGGCTTACCGGCCGAGCAATATGCCATTGAACACGGTATTCACCCCGCTGTGTCGACCGATAAAAATATTGAAACCTTTCGCCGTCAGCTCGATAATATCGGTTTTTGTTACGATTGGGACCGGGAAGTACGCACCAGCGACCCAAAATATTACCGGTGGACCCAATGGATTTTCCTGCAATTGTTCGGAAGCTGGTTCAACCGGCACACCCAAAAAGCGGAACCCATCACGGATCTGATCAAAATTTTTGAATCGGAAGGAAACATCCATCATCCATTTCCCCATTCGGATTATCAGTTACCGGGAACAGGAAACATTTTTTCGGCAGCCGATTGGAAAAATTTTGACGAGGCCACGCAACAGCAAATATTAATGGAATATAGGCTGGCTTATTGCGGCTATGGTGAAGTAAACTGGTGCGAGGCATTAGGAACGGTCCTGGCCAATGACGAAGTGGTAAACGGGGTAAGCGAACGCGGCGGCCATCCGGTAGTGAAAAAGAAATTACGGCAGTGGTACCTGCGCATTACTGAGTATGCCGACCGCCTGTTGGAAGGATTGCAGACCGTGGATTTCAGCGAGGCGATGAAAGAAATGCAAACCAACTGGATCGGGAAAAGCAGCGGCGCCGAGATAGAATTTAAGATCCGGGGCGAAAAAACATCAGCGAATGAAGAAAGTGTAAGAGTGTATACCACCCGGCCGGATACCATAATGGGTGTCGACTTTATGGTGATCGCTCCCGAACACTCCCTGGTTAAAAGCATCACCAGTTCCGAACAGGAAAAAGAAGTGACTGATTATATCCATTATGTAAACAGCCGCAGCGAAAGAGAGCGTATGTCGGAAAAGCGCATTACCGGCGCTTTTACCGGTGCTTATGCGGTAAATCCTTTTGACGAAACCAGGCATATCCCCATCTGGATCAGCGAATACGTGCTGGCAGGCTACGGTACCGGTGCCATTATGGCGGTACCCTGCGGCGACGAGCGCGATTTCCGTTTCGCCAAACATTTCAATATCCCCATTTCCAATATTATTGGTGAACATTTTAATGGGGAAGACGCCAATCCTACCAAAGACGCCGTACTCAGTAATTCCGGCTTCCTGGATGGTATGCCCATGCGCGAAGCCATGGACCTGGTGAACAACGAAATAGAAAAAAGAGGAATAGGCAAACGAAAAGTCAACTATAAAATGCGGGACGCTGCCTTCAGTCGTCAGCGCTATTGGGGCGAACCCTTTCCTATCAAATGGGTAAATGGCGTGGCTTACGCCCTTAGCAAAGACCAATTGCCTTTAGAACTCCCGGCTATGGACGATATCAAGCCCGGGAAAGATGGGGAAGGGCCGTTGAGCAATAACGAAGAATGGTTGAATTCGCCGCTCTTCGGGGGAGGCCAGGGCGAATCCTCCACCATGCCCGGTTATGCCGGCTCTTCCTGGTATTTTTTACGGTATATGGACCCGCATAATGAACAGGAATTTGCGGGCAGGCAGGCAACCGATTACTGGAACCAGGTGGATCTTTATATAGGGGGCACCGAGCATGCCGTGGGGCATTTATTGTATAGCCGTATGTGGACCAAGGCCCTTTACGATCTGGGGCATATTGGCTTTGACGAGCCTTTTAAAAGGCTGGTTAACCAGGGAATGATACAGGGCAGCTCAAGATTTGTTTTTCGCATTAACGGAACCGATCAATTCGTATCTCATGGTTTAATTAGCGACGATGGCACTTACCAGGGCAGGATATTAGATAAAATTCACGTAGATGTAAATATTGTCGATGGCTTTGAATTGGATATTTCCCGGTTTAAACAATGGCGCAATGGCGAGTACGCTCAGGCAGAATTTATCCTGGAAGAAGACAAGTATATCTGCGGCGCAGAAGTCGAAAAAATGTCCAAATCCAAGTTCAATACCGTTAACCCCGATGATCTGGTAGTTAAATACGGCGCCGATACTTTCCGTATGTACGAAATGTTTCTCGGCCCGGTTGAAATGAGCAAACCCTGGGACACTAAGGGAATTGAAGGGGTGCATCGTTTTCTTAAGAAACTGTGGCGCCTGTTTTACAAGGAGAATACCGATGGCAGCACTACGGCTATCTGGAATGAGGAGGTTGCTACCCCCGCCGATTTGAAAATCCTTCATCGGGCTATTAAAAAAATTGAGGAAGACACGGAGCGATTTAGTTTCAATACCGGCGTGAGCGGGTTTATGATTCTGGTAAATGAGTTAACCGATGCGAAGTGTCATAAACGGGAAGTATTGGAAAAAATGCTGACCCTGCTGGCCCCCTATGCCCCACATATTGCAGAAGAGCTCTATCATGTTCTGGGTAACAGCCATTCCGTGCTTGATGCGGAATTTCCGGTATTTGAAGAAAAATACCTGGTAGAAACCAGTAAGGAATACCCCGTTTCCATCAATGGAAAAATGCGTACCACCATGAATATCTCTTTGAGTGCGGAACAAAAAGAAGTAGAAGAACTGGTGTTGGCTAATCCTGTTGTTCAAAAATGGACAGAGGGCAAACTACCCAAAAAAATCATTTATGTAAGGAACAAGATGGTGAATATTGTTGTGTAGCCGTCATATCTGAACCTTTAGTTGAAAAACATAGCATTCCTTCGTGCTATGTTTTTTTTGCTTTTTCCGTCATTACGGAGGCTGTTTTCAGGTTGTAGTTGCTGATAATCTGAATTTTGGCACAATTATTCCTTAGTTTACAACGGGGCGTATTTGTACCGAAAATCTTTCTGTCGATTCAAATACCCCATTAAGCAACCGGAATCACGGAGAGGTTGAAAAATATACAAAAAATAAAACATACTACTAACTTCGCAAAGCGTACTACAAAACTTCATAAACTAAAAACTCAGCCCATGTCAATCAACATTGTAGATCTTGTTAAGAACTATGTCTCACAGGACCTTATCTCCAAAGCAGGCTCCTTTCTCGGCGAAAGCGAGGGAGGTATTTCTAAGGCCGTAACGGGTTTAATCCCCTCCATATTAGGCGGCATTATTTCAAAAGGTACCCAGTCGGAAGCCGATGCACAGCAAATTCTGACTTCGGCCCAGGATGCAGGCAATTCGGGTCTGCTGGGGAACCTCGGCTCTCTATTTGGCAATGCCGATCTGTTGTCCAAAGGCACCGGATGGTTTAATAGTTTGTTTGGCGGACAATCCAACTCAATTATTGACCTTATTTCCAAATTCGCCGGCATCAAGTCTTCCTCTTCGGGATCGCTGATCAGTATGCTCACGCCTTTGGTTTTTGGGTTGTTGGGCAAAAAGGCTCAGGATGACAATCTTAACGCAAACGGTTTCTCCAGCTTTCTTTCCTCTCAGAAAAGTAATGTATTAAGCGCATTACCTTCGGGCTTAGGCTCGATCGCTTCTACTTTAGGTTTGGGGTCTATCGGCGCTTCTGCCCGCGAAACAGTGGAAGACGTTAAAACGGCCGCTGCTTCAACCTATCAATCCGTAGAGGAAAAAGTAGAAAAATCAGGCGATGGTATGAAATGGTTATTGCCGCTTTTATTGCTGGCCGCACTGGCCTTCCTGCTTTGGTGGGTACTGGGTAAGGGATGTAATAATAGCGGAGA
Source organism: Paraniabella yanshanensis (assembly GCA_040393015.1). Classification (GTDB taxonomy): domain Bacteria; phylum Bacteroidota; class Bacteroidia; order Chitinophagales; family Chitinophagaceae; genus Niabella; species Niabella yanshanensis_A. The sequence goes on along the minus strand of JBEBUZ010000026.1, from coordinate 20,088 downwards.
TGGCGTGGTTGTGGAAGACACTACCACAGCAGTGGAAGAAACGCCGGCTACCCTTGCGCCCGTAACCGTTACCGGTACACTGGACTCTGTTACCGGCAATTATATCTACGATGTGGGTGCTAATAAGGAAATCTCCCTGGCCGATGGCAGTATTTTAACCGTAGGAGAAAACAGCACAGAAGCAAGGTTATTTAATATGCTGAGTGATGCCGCATTTACAGTAGACACGGTTAATAAATCGGCTAATTGGGTAGTTTTGGATCGTGTGTACTTTGAGACCGGCAAATCTGTTCTTACAGCAGCGTCGGCGGATCAGGTGAAAAATATTGCCGCCATCCTTAAAAATTTCCCTAATGCCTCCATTAAACTGGGTGGCTATACCGATAACACCGGAGATGCGGCCGTTAATACAAAAATATCCGGCGAAAGAGCCCAGATCGTTGCCGGTGAATTAGTGAAAGCCGGAGCAGCGCAAAACCAGGTGGCAGAGGCTGTAGGTTATGGCCCCGAGTTTCCGGTTTGTCCGGCCAACGACACCCCCGAATGTATGGCCCAAAACAGAAGAGTTGATCTAAAAGTAGCTACCAAATAATTACCCGGAATTCTTCTTGCTTTAAAGCCGCTTCTTACCGGGGCGGCTTTTTTGTATGTCCCGCTGTTGGTTTACAGATTTCCTTTTGCTGCTTCGCCAAAAATAAAAGCGCTGAAGAAATTATGCTTTCAGCGCTATCTTTGGGATACAATGAGTAATCCAAATCTGAATAAAGAAAAACAGGCCCTCAGCACCACCGATCGGGAGTTTGAAAATACCATCCGTCCCGCACAAATTAAAGAATTTGCCGGTCAGCCCCAACTTATTGAAAACCTGGTCATTTTTATTAAAGCCGCTAAGATCCGGGGAGAAGCGCTGGACCATATTTTATTTCATGGTCCGCCCGGACTGGGAAAAACAACCCTATCGCGCATTGTAGCCAATGAACTGGGTGTGAACATAAAAGAAACCAGCGGTCCGGTTATCGAAAAACCGGGCGATCTTGCCGGACTGCTTACATCGCTCGAACCCAATGATGTATTGTTTATTGATGAAATACACAGACTGAGTACGGTAGTGGAGGAATACCTTTATGCTGCCATGGAAGATTACCGCCTGGACATACTGATCGATAGCGGCCCCAACGCCAGGAGTATACAACTTTCTTTGAACCCTTTTACTTTAATAGGTGCAACCACCCGCAGCGGTCTGCTTACAGCGCCCCTACTCTCGCGGTTCGCCATTAAATCGCGGCTGGAATATTATAACACCGAAACCCTCACCAAAATTGTGTTGCGTGCGGCAAAGATTCTGAGCGTTGACATCGATGAAAATGCAGCAAAGGAAATTGCCAAACGCAGTCGCGCTACACCCCGCATCGCCAACGGGTTACTGCGCCGGGTACGCGACTTTGCACAGGTATTGAATGATGGCCAGATTGACCTCGGCATTACCCAACATGCACTTAAGGCACTGAATGTGGATGAGTATGGCCTCGACGAAATGGATAATCGTATTTTACTGGCTATTATAGAAAAATTTAAAGGAGGTCCGGTAGGCATTACAACCATTGCTACCGCAGTAGGCGAAGAGGCCGGCACCCTGGAAGAAGTGTACGAACCCTTTCTGATACAGGAAGGTTTTTTACAGCGCACCCCCCGCGGCCGCGAAGTAACGTCTAAAGCCTACCAGCATCTGGGTAAAAAACCCGGAAAAATGGCCGGGAATCCGGAACTGGACTTTTAAGTTAAGGCTGCACCACCAACCGGAAACCATTGCCGTGGATATTCACGATTTCAATCTTGTCGTCGTCTTTCAGGTACTTGCGCAATTTAGCAATATACACATCCATACTACGACCATTAAAATAGGTATCGCTGCCCCATATCTTTTTTAAGGCCTGTTCGCGCGGCAGTAAATCGTTCAGATGCTCTGCCAGCATCTTCAGCAATTCATTCTCTTTCGGTGATAAGGTTTGAGTATGGCCATCGTGAGTTAACTGGCGTAATTTAGGATTAAAATGATAACTCGAAAGGGTGTATTCTTTGTTTTCGTTTTCCTTGTTCAGCTCTTCATTGCGCTTTAAAATGGCTTTTATTTTAAGCAATAACACCTCACTGTCAAAGGGTTTGGTAATGTAATCATCAGCGCCCAGCTTATATCCCTGTATAATATCTTCCTTCATCGTTTTGGCGCTTAAAAAGAACAGCGGTACATCTCCGTCTATATCCCGAATTTCTTCGGCCAGCGTAAAACCATCCATGTGGGGCATCATTACATCCAGCAGGCAAAGGTCGAACTTCTCTCTTTGAAATGCCGCGAGACCCAGCCTTCCGTCTCTTTCAAGGGTTACATCGTAATCATTCAGTTCGAGGTAATTTTTCAACACATTTCCGAGATTGGGATCATCTTCGCACAATAAAATGTGTGGTTTATTCGCTTCCATTATTTTATTTTTTGTGGTAAATATAGTTAGACGACAAATAAAGATAAAGCTTTTTAATCCATTCAGAATTGAGAACCAATTTTTTGTTAATTATTTATGGAATGAACGCTTATCTTAGAGAAAAATTTTGGCGATGGCAGATAGTTCTAAATTCCTCGAAACAGTAAATGCAGGTTATACCTTTAAAGGCGAAAGTTATAAAATTGGACGGGCTATGCTGAACGGCCAGGTAGTGGAAGGAGCTGACGTACTGATACCATTTAAAACGCTGAACAGACATGGCCTTATTGCCGGTGCTACCGGAACAGGCAAAACCAAAACCCTGCAATTGCTGGCCGAAGGATTAAGCGATGCCGGCATACCAGTGCTGCTGATGGATATCAAAGGAGATCTGAGCGGAATAGGGGCACCCGGCGATGTAAACGACAAAATAATATCAAGATCCCAATTGCTGGATATCGAGTTCAAGCCCGCCGCCTACCCCATCGAATTTTTAACCTTAAGCAATGAGAAAGGAACCCGGCTCCGGGCAACTGTAAGTGAATTCGGCCCCATATTACTCTCCAAGATACTGGGCCTGAACGACACCCAGAGCGGGCTGGTATCGATGATCTTCAAATATTGCGACGACCATACATTACCGCTGGTAGATCTGAAGGATTTTATTAAAGTGCTGCAATACGTAAGTAACGAAGGAAAAGCTTCGCTCGAAAAAGATTATGGCAAAGTATCCACTACTTCTACCGGTACTATTTTAAGAAAGGTAATAGAATTACAGCAGCAGGATGCCGATTTGTTCTTTGGGGAACGAAGTTTTGATCCTTACGACCTGATGCGCACTAACAACGATGGGCGCGGCATGATTTCCATTGTGCGGGTGACAGATCTTCAAAACCGGCCCAAACTGTTTTCCACCTTTATGCTGCAACTGCTGGCAGAACTGTATGCTTCCAGCCCCGAGGAAGGCGACCTGGATAAGCCCAAACTGGTATTATTTATTGATGAAGCTCATCTTATTTTCAATGAAGCCAGCTCCGCTTTATTGAGCCAGATAGAAACCATCGTTAAACTGATAAGATCCAAAGGCATCGGCATTTATTTCTGTACTCAAAATCCGATGGATGTACCCGCATCGGTTTTATCGCAACTCGGATTGAAAGTGCAGCATGCTTTGCGCGCCTTTACGGCGGCAGACAGAAAAGTGATCAAACAAACGGCCGAAAACTACCCCCTCAGCGAATTTTATAAAACAGATGAGCTACTCACGCAGGTAGGCATCGGCGAAGCCATTATCACCATGCTCAATGAAAAAGGCGTGCCCACACCTTTGGTTCATTGCATGCTGCGTGCACCCCGGAGCCGTATGGATGTTTTGACAGAAGAAGAATTAGACGCTATAGTAAAACGTTCGCGTATAGCGCCGCATTATAACGAAATCATAGATAGCGATAGCGCTTACGAAATCTTATCCCGGAAATTAGAAGCTGCTGCGGATGAGCAGGCAGAGCAAAGAAAGGAAAAGGAAGAAACAAAATCTGCCAAACCGGAGAAGGGCTTTTTCGACAACCCCATCGTTAAAAGTGTGGCACGCACAGCAGGCAATACCATTGTGCGGTCTTTGCTGGGGGCCATCGGTATCAGTACCACCACCAGAAAAAAGAAGACCTGGTTTTAATATTGTAAATTGTACCAGGAATGGCAGCCTGGGTTATTACCATATCAATTCTATTGGCTGTTTATTGCGCCATCAGCATTGCAGTATACTACCTGCAGGAGTTTTTTATATTCAAACCCGAAAAGCTCCCTAAGGACTTCCGTTTCTTTTACGAGAACCAGGACGTGGACGAATACAACCTGAACAGCCATGATGGCGCAGTTTTGAATGGCCTGCACTTTAAAACCAATAATCCAAGAGGAGTGGTCTTGTACCTGAAAGGCAATTCAAAGAGTATTAAAGGATGGGGGAAGTTTGCGGTAGATTTTACGCGGCATGGCTACGATGTAATTATGTTCGACTACCGCGGATTTGGCAAAAGCACGGGGCGGCGATCGCAAAAAGGTATCCAGCGCGACCTTCAGATGATATACGACGAACTGAAAAAAAGAGTGGAAGAGAAATATATTATTTTATACGGGCGCTCCCTGGGGTCGGGATTTGCCACCAAACTGGCCTCGGTAAACAACCCCAGGATGCTCATCCTCGAATCTCCCTATTACAGTTTGAAAAATATTGCCGCGAAGTTTGTTCCGTTTATGCCACTGTCGCTGGCAATGCGCTTTCCTTTACCAACCTATAAATGGATCAAATATGTAAAATGCCCCATTTTTATCATTCACGGCACCAGGGACAAACTAATTCCCCTGGAGGCATCGGTGAAACTTGCGCAGCTTAACTCCGAAAGAACCAGACTGTATATGGTTATTGGAGGCGGCCATAAAAATCTGAACGATTTTCCGCCCTATCATAAAATGCTGGAGGAGATCATTCATTCAAAAGGCGAAACCATCAATCTGGAGGGCAGCAGTTATGGCAAGGGGAAATAAGAGATCGACTACCCTTCGGGTGCTGGGCGCAATCGCCGGTGTCTATCTGGCAGCAGCAGCAGGGCTGGCGCTCCTTCAAAGCCGGTTTATATTTCAGCCTGAAACGCTGTCCCCCGGGCATCCATTTTCTTTTCCCCAGCCATTTGAAGAGTTAACGATAAGCAGCCCCGACGGTGCGCAATTGAATGCGTTGTATTTCACCGTGCCCCATCCCAAAGGCGCCATCCTCTATTTTCACGGCAATAAGGGCAGCCTGAAACGCTGGGGAGCGATAGCCGGCAAACTCACAAAATATGGTTACAACCTCATCGTAATGGATTACAGAGGGTACGGTAAAAGTACCGGAACAAGAAGCGAAGGAAATATGCAGGCCGATGCGAGGTTATGGTACCGCGAAATGCAAAAACGTTTTAGCGAGGACAGCATCGTGGTTTACGGGCGCTCACTGGGCAGCCATTTTGCTACCCTGGTTTCTGCCGAAAACAGGCCCCGTCACCTCATTCTCGAAACCCCCTTTACCAGCATTACGGAAGTGGCCCGGCGCTGGTTTCCCTTCCTGCCGGTTAAAAACCTCATCCGTTTTGAGTTTAACAATCTATCCCTGGTGCAAAAAGTAAAAAGCCCGCTCACCGTTATTCACGGCACCGCAGACCGGGTGGTGCCTTACCGGTTGGGAAAAAAGTTATTTGATGCTGCGCAAGGTAATAAAACGCTGATCACCATTCCCGGAGGCTCCCATCATAACCTTGCAGAATACGAGGATTATCACACTGCGCTGGAGCAGGTATTAGGAGCAGCCCATCCAAATTCCGGCTCTTAGGTTCCGCCCCGAATCTTTTTTCGTAGATGCTAAAATACAGGAAACTCATTCTGTATTTGCCAATCTCCGGCTGCAATTTCCGCTTCCAGTTGCCCTGCATCCCACCCACAATACCCGATAAACATTTTCAAATCGGCTTCGCTCAACAAACCCATGTTGAGGTAAGAAACGGCTTTTTTAAAATCACCGCCCGAGTAAATATCCTTCTGCAAACAAACGCCTCCCTCTATCAGGTCCGGCCGCCGATGGATAAAGAATAACTTTTCGTGTTCAACCGGGCCTCCTTCAAAAAGGGGGAAAGGCGGACTGTCGGCAAACTCAGCCAGTTGGTTGAAAGGGCGCGGGAATTTCCGGTTCAGGATATAACCTATGGCGCCCTCCTTATTTACTTCGGCAATAAGAATATGCGTTCCTGCAAAGTAATCGCCTGCTTCGGCATTATCGCTTCTAAGAATAGTTCCGGGTATCATATCCTGCAAGATCGGCTTATTTTGGCTTTGAACGGCAAACAATAAAAGCATTAATCGCAAAAATTGGGAAAATGTTACAAACTCTTCCTAAATGCAGTATTTTTCCACACAAAAAACGCATGAACGGAGTGCAAAAAACAACTCAGCCCCTGCAACAAATTAACTGGGGAATTATCGGGTGCGGTGATGTAACCGAAGTGAAAAGCGGGCCGGCATTTAATAAAGTAAAGAATTCAAAACTGGTGGCCGTGATGCGGCGTGATGCCAATAAAGCTGCCGACTATGCCCGCCGGCATGGGGTAGAAAAATGGTATAGTGATGCCGGGGCCCTGATTAACGATCCGGATGTAAATGCCATTTATATTGCTACCCCACCCTCCTCGCACCTGCCCTATGCACTGGCTGCTCTTTCGGCCGGCAAACCAGTGTATTTAGAAAAGCCCATGACCATGAACGGTGCGGAAGCCCGGCAAATGGCCGAGGCCTCCGGGAAAACAGGCGTTAAACTTACAGTAGCCCATTACCGAAGGATGCAACCGATGTTCCTTAAATTAAAATCGCTGATCGACGAAAAAGCAATTGGTGAGATACGCTTTGTACAATTACAGTTACTACAGGATGCAGCAGCCAACCTCGTTGCCGCTACCGAAGAAAACTGGCGCACCAACCCCGCAGTATCGGGAGGAGGACTTTTTCATGACCTCGCACCCCATCAAATAGACCTGATGCTGTATTTCTTCGGTCCGGTTAGAAAATACAGTGGCATGGCAACCAGCCAGGCTCATCCTCTTCGTGTGGACGACATGGTAACCGGTTCTATTCTTTTCGAAAACAATATTCTCTTTAATGGTATCTGGAATTTCAACGTTCACCGTGACGATGCCACCGATCGTTGCATCATTTTCGGTTCGGAAGGAAGAATAGAGTTTGGCGTTTTCGGACAGGAAATCATTATTTATGTCAATGGTAAAAAGGAAAGGCTTGCGTTCGCTCCTCTTCAGCATGTACAGCAGCCCATGATTGAGGCAGTAGTGTCTTATTTCCTGAACGGGGACAACAACCCCTGTAGCGCCGAAACAGGCGTTGAAGTAATGAACATTATGGATATCTTTAGTGCACATTAATTTCCACCAACGATTTTTTTTATGAAGACTGTTTTGGCAGGTGCTTCGGGTGCTACCGGCAAAGAGCTGTTACAACTATTACTGGCCGACCCCGCAATTACCCGGGTAATTGCGCTGGTAAGAAGACCTTTGGCTATTCAACACGAAAAACTCAGCGAAGAAGTAGTTTGTTTCGGTGCTCCCGACACCTGGGAACCGCTTGTAACCGGCGATGTGGCATTTTCCTGCCTGGGTACTACCCTTAAAGCCGCAGGCAGCAGGGCAGCTCAGCATAAAGTGGATTATGGCTACCAGCTTGCATTTGCAAAAGCCGCCAGGAAGAATAATATACCCTGTTTTATTTTTCAATCGCTACGGACTATTGAAAAAACTGGCGCCACTCCCTGTAAAAAAGTTGGCCTTTTTGATGTTGCATTATGCCAGACAAAATCAATCGGGTAACCAAATAATCGAATCTTCAAAAATTATCGAAGAAATAAAGACTTTATAATTTTTTCAGGATCTCCTGTTTACTAAGATAGCCGCTATGCGACCAGGTTAGTTTTTTGTCCTGGTACAGATGCAGCAGGGGCAGGGCATCTATTTTCAACCCGGAGGCCAGATCAGGGTTAGCATCTATATCAATACGCACCAGCTTTAGATCGGCGGTCATACTCTTTTCTATCTCTTTCAGAAAGGGCTCCATCTTTTTACAAGGGGCGCACCACTCGGCATAAAAATCAACCAATACTTTTTTTGGAGAATCGATCGCCTTCTCAAAATCGGCCATACTCATCCCGGTCACCGATACAGGCATATCTGTTGCCAGTGGAAGGTTTGCAGCCCGCCATTTCATTATTCCTCCCTTCATCTCATATACCTGCGCGAAGCCCTGTTCGCGCAAGCTTTTAGCGGCTTCGGCACTTCGTCCTCCGCTGAGACAATACACAAATACGGGGCTTTCCTTATCCATTTTCGCTACCTTCTTACCGAAGGACGGATCGTTCCAGTTAAAGTTCAATGCATTTGCTACATGTCCTTTTCTATACTCTTCGGGCGTTCGAACATCAAGCATAACCGCTCCCGGAATCGATTCTGCCTTTTCAGAAAAAGCAAGGGGATCGAGCAGGGAACTATCCCTGGTTTCCTGTCCGCTTACACAACCTGCAAAAGCCAGGTAACAACACATCGTAAAAACCGATACAATTTTTTTCATTTCGTGTTCTGTTCTAAACTCAAGAATAACCGTTCTGTTCCTGTTTCTATTAATAACAGCCGGGCAGACCTTTTGTTGAGTCGAAAGTAGCCCCTGCCAACCATATTACCCGGTCGGCAGGGCTGGTTTTCATTTTATCAGAAGTGGGGGTTATCGGTAAAATTAACCTTACGCTCGCCATTTGCATCAATCCATTTTGCCAATAATCCGTTCAACTTATAATTGATATACATTTCATCGGCCATTACAAAATCTACCCATGCAGCGTCGGGATGAAGTAAATCCACAAGCCGATGAAGTTTTTTAGATTCCTCCCTGGCAAGATTTTTATCGGTCACCAACAAATCGAAGCGCTGTTGCGTGATGGTGTTAACAGCCACTTCGATATCTGCTTCATATTGCACCTTCAGCCCGCTCATGCTTTCCACTACCTTTTTAAAGCCGCTTAAATCGGTATTAGCGTTCACTACAACATAGATATTTAAGGTTTTCATATATTCCTCCTTTCTTTATTCAAATTTACCTTATAATAGTCCGGCAAAAAATAATCCAGATTAACAAAAAACCTGTTTGTGGAAATGACGGGCTGCTGCCATTACCTTTGGCACTGTAAAAAAGAAATATATGGCCATAAGCTGGAGCAATTGTTTTTCTTCGAAAAGATATGGGATCGCCGAAACTTCGAAAGATACCAGAAGTGATTTTGAAAGAGACTGGGACAGGATCGTATTTTCCAGTCCTTTCCGGCGTTTGCAGAACAAAACCCAGGTATTTCCTTTGCCGGAGGAAATATTTGTTCATAACCGGCTTACCCATTCGCTGGAAGTAGCAAGTGTAGGCAGATCCTTAGGGGGTCTTATCGGGGAGAAGCTAAGCATGCTGCCCGAGGTGCAGGCTCATCCCCAAGCGGTTCATTTTTATCGCAACGACCTCAAATATGTTATTGCCGCCGCCTGCCTGGCCCACGATATGGGCAACCCGGCATTTGGCCATTCGGGCGAAGATGCTATTTCCAAATATTTTAAAAAAAGAGACACAGACCAGCCCGCTGATATCCTTTTTAAACAGCAGTTTTCGGCCGAAGAGTGGAAAGACCTTATTAGCTTCGAAGGCAATGCAAATGCCCTGCGCATTCTTACCATGCAGCAAAACGGGAGATCGGCCGGTGGCTTCCGGCTCACCTATAGTACATTGGGTTCCATTATCAAATACCCCTGCCAATCTTCTGTTTCTGACCGGCGTATTTTACATCGTAAGAAATACGGATATTTTAAAATAGACGAGCCCGTATTTATGAATATAGTGCAGGAATTGAATATGGTAAAAGACCCATCGGCGGAGGGCATCGTATACCAACGCCATCCCTTTGTTTTTCTGGTGGAAGCGGCCGATGATATTTGTTATAATATCATTGACTTTGAAGATGCGCACCGGCTGGGTTTACTGAGTTACGAAGAAGTAAGAGACAGTTTTTTATCGGTTATCCGGCATCATACCCGCAACCTGGAACGGGTAAAAGATATTGCCGACCGTTTGAGCGGCGACCCCAACGAGTCGATCGCTTACCTGCGCACCAAAGCCATCGGTGTTTTAATAGAAAAATGTACCAACGCTTTCTGGGAAAACAGGGAAGCCATCCTTGCCGGACAATTCGGGCAAAGCCTTACAGATGCGATACCCAACATGCAGGACGCTTTGAAACATATCGCAAACATCTCCGTTGAGAAAATTTATAATGCCCGCAAAGTAATAGAGTTAGAAATAGCCGGTTACCGGATCATGAGCGGCCTGGTAGAGGATTTTGTGACCGCCACGCTAACACCTGCCGAAAAAAGAGAAAAAGAACATAAAAAAATATTGCAACTGCTACCCCACCAGTTTTTGTTTGACGAAACTTCAACGCCTTACGAAAAGGTAATGCATATACTGGATTTTATTTCGGGGATGACCGATGTATACGCGCTGAAACTATACCGCAAGCTAAGGGGTATTGAGATTTAATTCAGTATCCGGCAAGGAGGAAACAGGAAATTACCCGGCTGCTAATCCGGTGGAACCAGTGCTACCTAAGCTTTTTGCCTGAAAACCTGCGGCAATGGAACGTATACGCTGTAAAACTGAGCAGATCTCGCCGCGTCGGTCGGCCGATAAATGCTTGTGCAAATCAATTTCATTGGTGAAATATACATCCGACCCTACGATCTCCCGTGGTGTTCGTCCCGAAAATACACGCAGGTACAGTAACAGAATACCGCGCATAATACCGCTGTCGCTGTCGCCGCTGTAATATACTTTGCCGTCTCTGTATTCTGCGTCCAGCCATATACGCGATTTGGTTAGCCGGATCAGCTTTTCATTGGTTCGCTCAATAGTATTCATATCGGGTAACAGCGAACCCAGGTGGGCAAAATGACGCAGGTACCTGAACTTACTTTTAAACTGGTCGATAATGGTTTCAAATTCGTCAATAATCTTGTCCTGTACTTTGTTTAAATGCATAATAACAGTTTTAAGGTTAAGAATTTTGTTGCCATTAATGTAGAGTCGGGAACCCGTAAAAGCCGGTCAGAAAAAAGCCATTCAGTTGTAACGCGATATTATAGGAACACCTTTCACGTGTAGTTTTGTTAAAAATAAGGGGAAATTGCTAAATTCAGTATGATTTCAATCTCATTAAATTAAAAAATATCTGTTAATAGCTTATTATCAATTTAGCGGAATTAAATTTTTTATCCACGCCACAAGATATTCTGCCGATGAACTGCGGCAACGAAAAATAGGTATAACTTACAGGTTCAAAAATCAATAATTGATGGAACTCCGAAAGGCAACAATGGAAGATGCCAGTATTATTTGGGAAATACTAAAGGATGCTATAGAACGGCGCCGTTTAGATGGCAGCGACCAATGGCAGGACGGCTATCCCAACCCCGCTTCGATTCAAAACGATATTGAAAAAAACTGGGCTTATGTGTTGGTACAAGATAACGAAGTGGTAGCCTATGGCGCCCTGATTCCTAACTACGAACCCGCTTATGAAGAAATAGAGGGTGAATGGCTGACAAGCGGAGGGTTCTTAGTCATACACCGGGTTGCTGTGAGTAAAGAAGCCGCAGGAAAGGGCTTCGCTATTGCTTTTTTTGAAAAAGCAGAAACCGCTGCAAAAAACCAGCATATTTATAGCATTAAAGTAGACACCAATTTCGACAATGCCCCGATGCTGCATATTCTGAAAAAAATGGGTTATACCTATTGCGGTGAGGTCTTCTTCAGGGGTACTCCCCGAAAGGCTTTCGAGAAAATATTAACCTAAATAACAACGGGGCACCCTACCAGGGCGGCAGCTATAACACTATTAGGGTTGCCGTAGGGCAGCCATTATAGGATGTCCACAATCAGGCAAATCCTTCCGGGTTTTAGCAATCCCCGCATTTACTGCCCTTTCCAACGACATTCATTCCCGCCTTCTTATCGGTAAAAAGATAGGCTTCACAGAGCAATTTTGGCAGCTCATCGAAAAAAATCTCAAACCACGAAAAACCGGCTGAAATTTATAGGCGCAGCTATTTCAACTGTAACGGAGAACATTGCTTCAACGACTGATGCCTGATCCGGATATATACTTTTAGCCTGTTAATCTGAAATAACTGTCCTTCTCGCTAAACTAATTTTTAAAAATTAAATAACCAAAGTATGAAAACGAAAGTACAACTTGATCCCGCCCGCTGGTCTGGTGTGAGAGCGACTCGGTTTAATAAACCGTTTTTCTTATTGGCAGCATTCATCAGTCTTTTGTTTATTAGCCCGACCAATGCTCTTTCGCAATGTATCACCGTTAATGATGTATATCTAACAGAAGTATCCAGTGATGACGGCCCACCCTGCACGAAAACCGTGAAAATTAACATTAATTACACGAGAAAATCTGCCGGTCAAAGTTCCTTCGAGGTCAGATATCGCATTGGAGATGCAGGTCCGTATACTTCTCTAAAGTGCATAAACACAGGAAATGACGGAGCACAGCACGATGTACCCCATCTGCATACCACCTCCGAAACTATTAACTACAATTGTAGTGACGACTTGTACATACAACTGGCTCCATGGACTAACGGAACCTGCGGCGGCAGTCTTTGTGGTGATGTGGTTACCTTCGACCCAGGCGCTCTCCCCGTAAAATTCAGTGCTTTGCAGGCTCAGAAAATACATGACCAGAGCATCAAAATACAGTGGCAATCACAACAGGAACAGGGTGTGAAGAATTATTCGATAGAGGCTTCCAAAAACGGTATTCACTGGACCAATATTGGTACCGTTGACCCCAAAATCGCCGGGGGCAGTTCTAACGAACCGGTGAATTACGAGTTTACAGTAGATTTGGGCGGTATTGCATTTGCCGCTATTTCCCTGGCTTTTTTGTTCATTCCGTTATTGGGCGGCAGATCCCGCCTCAAAAAGCAATTGCTCACAGCCACTATGCTGCTTATCCTGGCAGCCTGCGTTAAGAGCGATTCTGCCCCACCTGCCGATGAAAGCGGCAGCATTTGGATACGGGTTGTTCAACACGATATCAACGGCGGTACTACTATTTCCAAAATCGTAAAAGTAGCCCAATAGGGCAAATAAGCCGATAGCGCAAAGCCGTTCTATAGCCGGAACGGCTTTTTTATGACTCCCCCCGCCTCCTCTAACACTCAAAACTTTTTTGCGTATACCTCCATTTTCGCCTATCTTTGCAGCCCCTTAGCAAAAAACTAAGGGAAATTTCTATTTTTTAACCAAATTTCAAAGGGTAATGAACAATTATGAATTGATGGTGATTTTTACCCCGGTTTTAAGCGAAGAAGAGTTTAAAGCTGCTCAGAAAAAGTTTGCCGCTATGGTAACTGAAGCAGGAGGCTCTATCGTTCACGAAAACCCCTGGGGACTGAAATCACTGGCGTATCCTATCCAGAAAAAAACCACAGGTTTATACTGGGTGCTGGAATATACTGCGCCATCCGACTTCAATGAGACGCTGAAGATTCAGCTTCTCCGCGACGAAAATGTTCTTCGTCATCTCTGCACTAAACTCGACAAATACGCCGTTGAGTATAATGCTAAAAAGGCAAGTGGCGTAAAAACCGGAACCGAAAAAGCAGTGGAGGCATAATATTATGGCAAAGAATGAGATCAAATATCTTACCGCTATTAAGACCGACAAGCGTGTAAAAAAGTTCTGCCGCTTTAAAAAATATGGCATCCGCTATGTTGATTATAAAGATGTAGACTTTCTGAAAAAGTTCCTGAACGAACAAGGCAAACTGTTACCCCGCCGTTTAACCGGCAACAGTTTAAAATTCCAGCGCCGGGTATCTGATGCGGTGAAAAAAGCCCGTCAAATGGCGCTTCTGCCTTACGTAACCGATCTTTTAAAATAGCATATTGTTCATAGTTGACGGTGCAGGGTTTCCTTTACACCGCCAATGCTGAACCCAATTAGTAACCTTCCCTAATCCGCCGCGGCGGAGACAGTCACAATCCCAGATTGGGCAAAGGGAAACTAAAACAAATACAATGGAAATCATTTTAATTCAGGACGTAGACAACCTGGGTGCCGCTAATGAAGTGGTAAAGGTAAAGAACGGATACGCCCGTAATTTTCTTTTGCCCCGCAAATTAGCCGTAGAAAGCAGTGCCGGCAATAGAAAACAACTGGAGGAAAGGCTCAAGCAAGCCCGGAAGAAAGAGGAAGCTTTATTGGCTACCATCAACGAAGTAATCAGCAAACTGAAAGCATCCCCGCTGAAAATAGGTGCTAAAACAGGTACCAGCGGGAAAATATTCGGCAGTGTTACCAACCTTCAGATCAGCAGGGCAATCCGTGAGCAAAAAGGATACGAGATCGACCGCAAGAAAATTAATATTGTGGACGAAGTAAAAGAACTCGGCACCCATAAAGCTACGATTGACTTTGGCAACGGTCATTCTACAGAGCTTGATTTTGAAGTAGTTGCAGAATAATTCGCGCTGTTTCAGTTTATAAGTTTATACGCCCGGACTCACTCGTCCGGGCTTTTTTAACAGACGCCCAGAAAATTTTGCTGATACCATAAATTTCCCTGTATCTTTGTGTAGTATAATGGTGTATATTCAGTATAAAGGTTCCAAGTTACATCAATGTTCATTGGTCTTGTTTACTGTTTCTCACTTTCTTTTAATTTTTTAAAAACAAAAAAATGAACATTTACGTTGGCAACCTGAGCTGGAATTTAAAGGATCAGGATCTCCAGAATTTATTTAGCGAGCATGGCGAAGTATCGTCTGCAAAAATCGTTTTAGACAAGTTTACCAACCGGAGCAAAGGTTTTGGTTTTGTAGAAATGGCTGATGATGCTGAGGCACAGGCAGCTATTGATGCACTTAACGGAACTGAAGTGGATGGCAGAAATATAGTGGTAAACGAAAGCCGTCCTAAAGAAGGCGGTAACAGCGGTGGTTTCAGAAAAAGAAGCTTCGGTGGTGGAAACAGCGGCGGCGGCGGATACCGCAAAAGCGGTGGCTACGGCGGCGGTCGCGACTACGATAAAGATTTCTAAAATCGTTTATTTTATTTTAAGAAAGGGCTTGTTTTGCAGGCCCTTTCCTTTTTTGCATCCCTGATTTTAGGGATGCCATTCACAAAACCTTTTAAGTACATTTGCGCTTAAATTAAAAACACGATGAAAGTAAAATTTTTAGCACTGGCTCTGTTACTTACAGCCTCTGGAGTGTTCGCCCAAAGCGACTACAAACAATCTATCGGCGTACGCCTGGGAAATGGTTATTATGATATGGCTTCGGCTGCGTACAAAACGTTTTTAACAAACAGTTCGGCCCTCGAGTTCGACCTGGGTATCCGCCCGTACAGTCCGGGTGCATTTAACTGGTTTAACGTATCGGTATCGGGAAGTTACCAGCACCATTTTGATATCAAACCCGTAGACGGATTGAAATGGTTTATCGGAGGTGGTGTAGTACTCTCTAATTCCTTCTCTAACTTCGACGCTTACAAGGGCTTTAATGCCGGCTTGTTCCCAACGGCAGGGGCCGACTACAAGTTCAGTAATATTCCCTTAGCCGTTTCTGCAGACATCCGCCCCACTATTCACATAGTAGAAGCTTACAGGTATTACAACAGTTTTTATCCTAACGCTGGGATATCAGCCCGTTATACCTTCTAGAAAACCTAAAAAAATGTGAAAATTTTAAAAAAAAGTGAACAATCGTTTGCTGATAATATATTTATGTTGTACCTTTGACTTGAATTTTCATAGGATAAGGTTTAATGGTTAATGGTTTTTGATGAAATCCCCAACATCGTTCATGTTGGGGGTTTTTTTGTACCTGCTCTTCCCGGTTCCTTATTCTTTCAGAACAGCTTTTTTCTTCGAAACCTTTACTGTATGTACCACTCCGTTTTTTAGAGCGTAGTTTTCGGCATTATGGCTTACAGGGAATTCAAAACAAACAGGGTAATTGTATTCCTTTACCGCATTCAGAATAATCTGTTGCAGATCTTCGCCGAATGGCCGGTCGGTATCCTTCGTATCGGAAAAACAACCCACAATCAGCCCTGCGAGCCGATCCAGCTTCCCGCTTCTCTTAAGCTGGAACATCATTCTGTCGATCGAATACTTTTGTTCGCCAATATCTTCAATAAACAGAATCCGCCCCCTGGTCTTTAATTCGGAGGAAGTGCCGATGCCATGTACCAATAAGGCCAGGTTACCGCCTACCAGCTCGCCGGTTCCCTCTCCCGGCCGGTTCAATTCGTGACCCGCAGATACATACCTCACCGGCTTACCTTTCAGTACTTCTTTCAGTGAGCCTACATAGGGGTTAAGATACCCTCCGTCGTTAAAGGCTGCCGCCATAGGAGCGTGCAGGGATGCAATACGAAAATTGGAATACAGATGTGTGTGAAACAGGGTAATATCGCTGAAACCGATGACCCATTTGGGCTTTTTCCTGAATTTTTTGAAATTGATTTTGTTAACGATCCTGCCCATGCCATAACCACCTCTTCCACATAGCACCGCGTTTACTTCATCGTCATCCAACATTCTCTGAAAATCGGCCAGCCGCTCCTCATCGGTACCCGAAAAATAGGTTTCCGAACTACCCCCTAAAGTGCTGCCTGGTTTTACTTTAAAGCCCCACTCCTCCTGTAATACGCGAACACATTCTGCAGCTTTTTCATAAGCCATATAACCCGCAGGGCATACAATCCCGATCTGATCGCCGGGTTTTAAATAAGGAGGGATTTTAACACTCATGATCAAAGAAACGAAATAATTACGAATGAAAATAAGGGAATGATGGGAGTTTAGCCAGCGGTTAAAGTAGTTCCCTGCTCAGTTACCGCCAACTGATGCAACGTGCCACACCTGAGCGCAAAATTATCTACCTGGTGACCCACAGGAAAATCAAAACAAACCGGATAATCGTACTCTTTCACCCTTTCGGTAATAATTTCATAAGGAGTCTGGCCAAAATACTCGCCCGGCTCATCCTGTTTATATTTTAGTCCACCTACAATCAAACCGGCCAGGCCCGACAGTTTACCGCTGCGTTTCAGATTCCATAACATGCGGTCAATGCTATAAAGATACTCCCCTGTATCTTCTAAGAACAATATTTTTCCATCTGTTTTTATATCCGATGCAGAAGCAGCCAGGGTTTCTATAGTCTTTAAATTACCGCCTATCAACACTCCTTTTGCAATACCTGTCCGGTTATAGGAAGAAAACGGGGCATTGTATCGTAATAGCTCTCCGGTTAACGCCTTTTGTATGGATTCAATAGTGGCTTTTTGCAGCAGGTCGGCATTGTCCCATATAGTTGGAAAACTATTGCACATTTTAGAATGTATGGTAGCAATGCCCAGGTTATGGTGTATATGTGCGTGCAAAACCGTTATATCGCTGAAACCTATGATCCACTTTGGGTTTTCCCTGAACTTATTCCAGTTCAGTCCATCAACTATTCGCACACAACCATAGCCGCCCCGGGCACACATAATGGCTTTTATCTGCGGATCGTCGAGCATCATCTGCATATCCTGTAATCGCTCGGCATCGGTACCTCCAAATGTATGGTTGCGTTTACCAATGGTATAGCCCACTCTTATTTTAAATCCCCATTGCTGCATTAAGGTAGCGGCCGGAATAATACCTTCACGGGTAATATAGCCCGCAGGCGAAGTGATTCCAATCATATCTCCCGGTTGAAGAAAGGGAGGAATCACTATTTTTGGTGCCGGGTTCGCAGCCCTGCCCACTTTCAAAAACGATACCGCGGCCAGTGCGGTAACCGCAGAAGCAACAAATGTCTTTCGATTCATATACGCTAAGATAGGGAGATGAAGATTTAGATCCGGCTTGCGGACGCTAAAATTGATTTAAGAATATTAACTTTTAATCCCGCCAGTATTGTTATTTTTGCAGTATATGGATGACATACCGGTCTATATTCCGCTTCCCGATTGGCTTGTCAAAGCAGATCAATGGCTTTTTGAAATCATTAATACCAAAATAGCTAATCCGCTCTTAGACGGAACGATGCCTTTTTTGCGCAATGCATTTGCCTGGGGTCCTTTATACCTGCTGTTGGTTAGCTTTGTTATCATCAATTTTAAGAAGAACGGGTGGTGGTGGTTTGCACTTGCCCTGGCCACGGTAGCCTGTACCGATATCACCGGGGCGCGAATTTTTAAAGAAAACTTCGAAAGGCTCCGGCCCTGCTCAGACCCCGAAATGATCGGGCGGGTACGCATGCTTTTAGGCAGATGCAGCGGGGGGTTCAGCTTTGTATCTAACCATGCCATCAATCATTTCGGCATTGCCGCTTTCTTCTTCGTTACTTTTAAACCTTTTTTTAAATATTCCTGGATTCTTTTTATTTGGGCGGCACTTATTGGCCTTGCCCAGGTATATGTTGGCGTACACTATCCTTTCGATGTGTTGGCCGGAACACTTTTAGGCGTCATCATCGGTAGCCTCACAGGTAATTTGTTCAACAGGAAGTTCGGATTTCCTATCTTCGAAAAGCAATCAATCTTAAGTTAATGGAACTACTGATAATAGCTTTACTCATTTTATTGAATGGGGTTTTTTCCATGGCGGAAATAGCCCTTGTTTCGGCCCGTAAAGCAAGACTTGAAGTTCAGGCTTCTAAAGGCGATAATAAAGCGAAGGAAGCACTTAAGCTGGCCAATCATCCCGACCATTTTCTATCCACTGTTCAAATAGGGATAACCCTTATCGGTATTTTAACCGGTTTGTACTCGGGCGATAAAATAACCGGCGATATTAAACTGTTCGTGGAAAGATTTCCTGCGTTGGTTCCCTATAGCAGCGGCATAGCCAGTACATTGGTCGTAATAGTAATAACCTATTTCACCCTGATATTCGGCGAGCTGATACCCAAACGTATTGGTCTTTCCGCCCCGGAACGCATCGCCAAATTTGTAGCGGCTCCCATGCGCATGGTAAGCAAGGTTACTTTTCCTTTTATATGGCTGCTTACACAATCCACCCGCCTGATCAGCAAGATATTGAACATCAAGTCCAACGATTCGCAGGTAACGGAAGAAGAAATTAAGGCTATCATTAACGAAGGAACCGAACAGGGAACGCTGGAAGAAACAGAACAGGAAATTATTGAGCGGGTTTTCCATTTAAGCGACCGGAATATTACTTCACTGATGACGCACCGAAGCGATATCGTATGGTTCAGTACAGGCGACACAGAAGAAACTATCAAAGAAAAAATTCTCAGGGAACCTCATTCGATATATCCGATTTGTGAAGGAGAAATAGACAATATAAAGGGGGTTATCTCCCTGAAAGATCTTTATCTCAACAAGGATACGATCCCGTTTAAAGAGCTGATGCGCCCCGCACTTTTTGTGCCGGAAAACAACACCGCTTTTAAGGTAATGGAGAAGTTCAAAGAATCGCAGCTGCACTCCTGCTTTATTGTGGATGAATACGGCAGTGTGCTGGGTCTTATTACACTGAAAGATATCCTGGAGGCCATTATTGGCGATATGCCCCAGGCCGACGATGATGAATACGAAGTTATACCGCGGGAGGATGGATCCTTCCTTATAGACGGCCAGATCCCGTTCTATGATTTTCTGTCCTATTTCGATAAAACGGACTGGATGAACGAAGGCGAACAGGAATTTGATACGATCGCGGGCTTTATACTTCACAAGCTAAAGCGTATCCCGAACGTGGCCGACAAGCTGGAATGGAACGGTTTTGACCTGGAGATTATAGATATGGACGGACACAGGATTGATAAGATCCTGGTAAAGATCAGTGATGAAATAAGACAGGAAATGGAAGAATAAGGGCGGGAAGTAAATAAAAACCGGTTCCGATCAGAAAAAGCCCCGATTGCCCGACATCGGAAACCCCGGCAAAGCCCT
>JBEBUZ010000025.1:0-41808 GCA_040393015.1 Paraniabella yanshanensis | reverse complement strand
CAAAAATCAGCGCAGTGGCAGTTACGCGCCCCGCCGGGCGTGGAGGCAAAAACTGACTTTAATAAGAGCCTGGCAGCGTATAGCGTACTAAGTTTATAGACGGTCGACAATAGAACAGGCCTAAGGCCCAAGGCAGAAGGCGCAAAGCCTTGCCCGGCTTTAAGCTTTCGGCCTTGAGCTTTCTGCTTTCAGCTCGTAATTCCTAATTCTTAACTCTAAATTCATGCTGTGTTTCTGCCTGCAGGGCCAATCGCGAAAATTTTGTTGGTGTTTCTCCCCCTCACACGACCAAAGCGCAACACGCAACAAAGGCGGCATTGCGCTTTAGGCCTTAAGCCTTTGGCTTTCAGCCTTCAGCATGCCAGCCTGCCCACCCATCTGTGCATCTGTACAACAAAAGAAGACATGGCCACCAATGCACGAATGAAGGGTCTTTTAATGAATTATCTATTCGTGCATTTGTGGCATAGTTGTATTTGAAACTCATACCTCGCGTCGCGGCATGCCCCGGCAGTCGATTTTAACCCGGCGGCGCAGTTGTAGCGCTTATCGCTAAAAACGGGGTATTCATCGATTAAATTAAATTATTCATGGAAGAATATAGGGTATTCGTCGAAAAATCTGATATCTCCGGCGAATTTTCAGGGCGTCAAACGCATCTATCTGTTATCTTGTCAACGGTTTAGAGACCATTTTGAGGGGCCCCGGGTCTTTTCCAAGTCCTGTTCGCCCCTCTTTTTTTGTCCCGAAATTGATAATTTTGTCGTTATTTTCCTGGTCTTTTGTAACGGGGGAGTAGGAAAGGTAATTTCATGCCCTAATCTCATTGTCAATTATAATTCTTAATGGCATTTAATTTTTTTCAAAAGAAAAAGCCTTTGGGCTGGAACGGCGCTTTGCTGAAAACGGATGTGCACTCGCACTTGTTGCCCGGGATCGATGATGGGGCGGCGGATATGGAAGCAGCGGTGCAACTGATCCGGGGGCTACAATCTTTAGGCTATTCGGGGCTAATAACTACTCCCCATATTCGCTGGGATCAGTTTCGGAATACTCCAGACATTATCAGGCGTCGTTTAAACCTTGTGCAGGAGGAATTGCAGAAAAGAGAAATAGATATTGCCCTGCATGCGGCGGCGGAGTATTTTTTAGACGATCACCTGGCAGAGCTGGTGAAGGCCAGGGAGCCCCTTCTCACACTCAAAGACAAGCTGGTGCTGGTCGAATTTCCTCTGTTGCATTCCTCTCCCCATGTAAAGCAATCGTTATTTGACCTTCAGATGGGTGGGTACCAACCGGTGATCGCACACCCTGAACGATATGTGTATTTACACAAACGGTACGAGTTGCTGCATACCTGCAAAGAAAACGGTTGCCTGTTTCAAATGAACCTTTATTCGGCTTTTGGAGGTTACGGAAAAATCGTTGGGGAAATAGCCAACTATCTGCTGGAGCATGATTTTTATGATTTTATCGGCACCGATCTGCACCATATTCGTCAGTTGGAGCGTTTGAGGCAATTGCCGTATAAGCCGGCTCTTGAAAAGCTGATCGGGAGTGGCAGACTGTTGAATGACCGGTTGATAGGTTGAGGCTTGCGGTTCATTTAATGAAGGAGTTGTTTTACGGGGCGGTCTAAAAACTATTAATCAGCCACCACAATAATAATAAGGTGCCGGCAATAGCCCCGGCGGCGAGGCTAACCTGGTTGCTGATGCGCATAAAGCGTCGTTTTTCGTCTGATGAAGTGCCGATAATGTCAGGCCGGGAATAAAAAAGCTTAAAATCGAGGTATTTGCTGATTTTTTTCCGAAAGGTATGCCATCTGTTAATCTTATACAGCATGGTCAATACTGCCACAGATACGGCAGCAATGAGTAAGGAGGGCCCCACGGCTATTAGTTTAATATGATAAAAATTCGTTACGACTGGCGGCAACGGTGGTTGCGAGGACAAATATAAGCAAAATATGTGACCATAAGTGATTACACATCAGTAAATTAACAGAAAAAACTCTCTTATGGAAAGAGTTAGGTTTAGGACTACATATTGAGCGGCATCCGGATGAAATTAAACGGAGAAGGCTCCCCGCTAACGCGATCCGGAGAAAGGGTTTTTGTACCTGCCCCATTTTTGTTTAAACAGGTAATAAAAAAATGGCAGATCGTCCACCAAATACCTCTTTGCCAGTCTCCCGGGATCTACGCACAAACGATAAAACCATTCAAGAGCCAGCCTTTGAAATATTCGGGGCGCGCGTCTTATATTCCCTGCTTCAAAATCAATCGTTGCACCTAAAGGCAAAAACAATTTTATTTTATTGAAGCTTCCGCGGTATTTGTATATCCATTTTTCCTGTTTAGGCGCGCCGACCCCAACAACCAAAACCGTCGCATCAGTTTCATTGATCAGTTCAATAATTTTTTCGCATTCAGCCTCATTCTTTTCAAATCCGAAACTGGGTGAATGCGCTCCTACAATAATTTCTCTGCCAACTTTTCCATTAATTGTTGTTTTGGCTTTTTCTGCTATACCTTCTGCCGCTCCGAGGAGAAATATACGTATATCGGGATTTTTTTTGTGGTAGTTATAATACAAAGTAAAAAAGGAGGAGCCGGGAATAACTTCTTTTACCGGGGTTCCCAGAAATTTTAATCCCAGGGCAACTATTTTGCTATCGCACACTACCCAGTCTGCTGATTGATATACCTGGTAGAACTCTTTATCGTCCTGGAGTTTTACAAGATGATCGACATTGGGTGTGACAAGGAAGCCTTCGGACAGTTGTTGTAAAAGCTCTTCCTTTTCGATATTATCTATCGAAATATTGAGGATACTTATTTTTTCTGTCATCACAACTGTCAATTTTTCAATAGTTTTTTATAAATCTGTTCTAAATGTGCAAGTACATTTCCAGGGAAAAACGGCTGAACATTCTGATAGGCGTTTTTTCCGTATTCAGCTATTTTTTTCGGATTCTCCATGAAAAAAAGCAAGGCATTTTTTATCTGCGCTTTTTCGCCCGGCGCTATTAAAATACCATTCTTATGATGATGGAGAATTTCAGGTATTCCGCCTACATGTGTTGAAATAACAGGATGGGCATAGCTCATCGCCTCCAAAATGGCTATTGGCAGACCCTCGTTATAGGACGGAAGAATATAAATATCGGCCCATTCTAAGCATTCCCTTTTTTTTTCGCCCGAAATCCACCCTTCGTACCTGCAGAGCTGAGACAGATCATTTTCGGCAATGAAAGCGTTAATATCGCCGTCGACGCGGTTTCCGCCAATGCGTAGGAAAATCTTGCCCAGAAACATGGCCGGATCTTGCTTCAGCACCTCTAACAAATCGTAAATACCTTTTCTATTGCTAATTTCACCCAGAAACAATAAATGCAATTTGTTGCCGGCTTGTTTGGGGGAATAGGTGGCAGGCGGCGTAACGATATTATTCAGCACTTTTATTTTCGTTTCGCTTACACCAATGTCTGCGAAATATCTTTTCCACGATTGAGATAAGACGATTAATATATCACATGAATTCAAGGTAGCACAAATACTTTTTTTATCGTTACTGTGTTCAAAAAACTCTTTAAAATCGGCAGCATGCTGGTGCATAATAATTTTCTTGCCAAAGGCCTTTCCCATTTTAATAAAGATTTTTTTCCGGTAAAAGGAAGCATTTGCCGCTCCATGAATATGCAGTAACTTAATTCGCCGATCGAATAGCATCAATAAAAAACAACGGATTATTGCCTGAAATGCGAAAGAACTTTTTACGAATCGGTTGCCTAATTTCCATGTGGGAATGAAGCGTTTTTTTTCAAAGTATTTTTCATACGAAGCCAGCACGGCAGCCATGCCACCATAAGTGGTTTTTGAAACGCCTATCATCAGCACCTGATTTCCTATTGATTTAGGAAGGAAAAATTTCTCTGCCATTGTGATTGTATATATTAAACACTTAGTGCGTTTGAGAGGAAAGCCAGTGATTCCTGGCGCAGATTATTAAGTTTTATATTCACGGTCTTGTAGTCTATTTTTCTATCGATCATTTTACAAATGTCGTTCGTGTAAATTCTTTCTCTTTCAATTCCCAGTATCTCAAAAAGACTGTCAATACGCGAATTACGGGATGTTTTGCTGGTGTTTTGAAACCGGTAAAAGGTCATGAACTGCCGGTGGAAAATAATAGAAAAAATAGTACAGTGAAAGGAATCTGTACATACGTATGCCGCCTGGCTGATATATTTTACAAAGTCATTAGGATCCACGAAGTACGGTGCCTCATCGCCAAAATTCTCATCTTCGGGCACATACTCATCCATATGACGGATGGTTATTATTTTATAGCCTGTTTTTGCTTTTAATTCTTGTACGGCGCGGCGGGTTTCCTGGTTATCACCTAAAAAATAACAAAAGATATATGGTTCTTTTTCATCGGGTCTTGCTGTTGTAATTTCCTTCTCCCATTCTTCCCGCGAAAGTAGCAAGGTTGGATCTGCTACTACCTGTGCAGTCTTTCCGGAAAGATTGTCCACAATAGCTTTTCCTTGTTTCTCGCGAACGCCGATAGCGGTAAATCGATCGAGGTAGTTTCCGGTGGCTTTCCTTTGAAATGACGGAATTTTGGAAACTCCAAAACTGGAAGCATAAGCTATTTTGGGAACCTTATCATCAACAAAAAGTAAATTATAAAATTTGTTGGGCAGGCTCATGGGCGTCCATACCTGGTCGCTGCCTACTACTACTGCTTTATATTTCTTCGAGCCTTCGTGCAGCGCATCATACCCTATATACTCTTTAAATAGGGGAAGTAGTTTTTTAGATTTATATCCATTGACAGCCCTTGTGCGCCCTTCTATTCCCCGGGCATATCCGGGGTGCTTCTCTATGGTTTTCTTAGCGGTAAAACGTTTATATAACTCTTGCGCCTCTCCGGCTCTGGCAGCGTTTATCATAAATGCCAGTTTCTGCCAAGGGGTCAGCTTCTTGGTATAGCTGATTATTTCGCAGTCGTGCCCCAGATCTTTGATTTTCTTTATTAGTGCATATCCCACTAAAGCAGTTCCATAATTGTTATGCCCGTCATTATAAGCGATTACGCATCCTATTGTATTTGCCATAAATCTTTATGTGTGTATTAGTTAATTCTGATTAATTTCCAGTTCATATACATCAGTCCAATAATAACTGCCTGCAAATAATTTTCCCGACTCTGTTGCATGTATCGGCTGGATTAAGGCTCCTTTCCCGGAAACATCGAGTGTGCCTCTATAGCCCGGATTTGCGGCATCTTTTATATCAAAAACAGCCACTCCCTTTTCGGCGAAATTGAGGTACAGCCGATCTTTGTATTGTGTTATATAGGTCGGTTGCCGGTCGCCTGTTTTCCGATGGTACCAGTCGGGTCGCGGTATAAAAACAGCTGTTTTCTTTATATTATTCAAATCTGAAATATCATATACGAGCAATCCGCGCCGGTCATTTTCGGTTTTAAAGGTTTCGCTTAAAGGGCCAAGCGTTGCATATATATATGGATAGTTGGCGACCAGATCCATGCTTTGGCCGGCGGGCAGTTCTTTTCCTCCCCACATTTGTTTTTCTATAGGAATTGAACAAACAATACTGGCTGTTTCGGGCCGGGTGATATCCCATATTTCCAGTCCGTCGCCAAAATTGGAAAATGCAACGAAAATATTTTCATCCTTTTCTATAAAATCAAATCCCTGGTATTCTTTTCCGGGTCGCCGCCAGGAAAATACCTCTTTAATATTGCCCGGAGAAGAAATATTATAAATACAAAACCCTGGTATACCAGAAACAACAAGCAGATCTCCTTTTACGCGGGCTTCCACCAGTTTCATGTCAGATTTCAATTGTGTAACAATAGAAAGATCAGATTTCTTTAGAACCAATAATTCTCCCGATCGCCTGTTTTCTTTTACTTTAACAGGAAGAAAACTTCTTGCGGTTACATACAAATAGTCATCCTTTTCACACCCGCCCCGGCCAATAATTCTATCGGTACAGAAGTCGTCGTTTTCTATCAACAACTCCGGGTTTCCGGGGTCGGAGGCTATATATTTTCTCACTCCGTGATACCCCATAGTATAAATCGTGTCCTTCTCGGAGAGAATGTACCAATTGCCTTTTGCAAACGATCGAAACAGATCGGTTCGGAGATAGGGGTTGTACTTATTAACTCCGGCCAGGATTATTAAGCATATAAAAATGCCTCCTGCGATTGCTATTAATTTCTTCATTTTATCTCAGATTATCATGAATGCTTTAATCTTTTCAATAAGAGGCAGCAGATTTTTGCGACCTGGTACGATGGGATGATATAGATCAGCTTTTTTGCAAAACCAATACCCTTCAGATCCGATATTTTGAGGTTACGCCCCCGCTCTTTTATATACCTATAAAAGTCTGCATGGTTTGCCCGATCGGAAAAGAGGGTAATCATCTGGCTAACGATAGCTTTTGCTTCTTTGTTTTTAAAGGCCGATTCATAAAAATCTCCCTTGTCCTTAAAAAATTCCTTAGCCTTATCAATATTATGCCAGGCCATCATGGCTTTTTTTGCAGAAAAGGAACTCATTAAAGAATCGACATTACTGCAATCATAGTGGTAAAAAATATCAGGAACAGAGTATACTTTTTTTGCATAATAGGACAATAAAGCGATTGCTTTAAAATCCTCGCCTACATTTTGGCCGTCTTCAAACCGAATATTGTTTTTGGCAAACAAGGAACGCCGAATTAATCTGCCCCATAGCGCGTTGTGGGTTTTTCTTTCCATAACTGCCGTATACATGTCCCGCGGCGTAAAGAAAAGATAAGGCATATAGGGAGCATTTCTGCGTGGGCTATGTTTGATAGCCCCAAATCCCAGAATGTCACAATCAAGGCCCTGCTGCGTTTCAACTAACCGTGCCACTGCGTTTGTCTCAATAAAATCATCAGCATCTACCCATAGTATAAACTCGCCCTGGCAGTTATCGAGGATGATATTCCGGGTGGTTGCAGATCCCAGGTTAGTGCTGTTGCGTATTAATTTTACATGCGCCGCACGTGTGGGATACCTGAGAAGAATATTTTCCAGAATATCTATACTCCCATCCGGGGTGCAGTCGTCTACAAATACGTATTCAATATTAGAATATGTTTGGTCAAACAAACTCACAGCGCATCGCTCAATGAGCTTTTCCACATTGTAAACGGGTATTCCTATGGATATTCTGGGATTATAACTGTTCATGATTGACTAATCTGTTTCTGTGCTTATTCAATTTTTCCAAACGAAACATCATTCTTAATACTATTAAGTAGGGAATATATAAAGTCATGTCTATAAGCCCTGTTGCAGCTTCCATCACAAACACGCCCAATAAAAAGCTAATAATAATTTTCTTTGGAACAGAGGTTTTTAGTATACTAAAAATGTAGAAAAACATGAATATGTATATGAAAGCGCCCGCCAATCCCCGTTCCGGTAAAATCTCCAGCCATGAACTCTCTGCGCCCAGGATACGGGAGAAATGAGCGGAGGTTTTTAAAGCTTCAACACTTCCCAATCCATTGCCCAATAAGGGATTAAGCATAAACATATCCCTGGCAACGCGAAATTGTTCCATTCTTAATGCGACAGTGCTTCCCCCACCTTCTTCGGCAATATTTTCATCAAACAGAGAAGTGAAATTTAGCAGGTATTGCGGAAAATAACCTACCACAATTATTGCCACTGCTATTAGCGGAATTATTACTTTCCAATTAGTCAATTGTTTTAAAGAAAACAATCCGAATGCGAAAAACAGAATACCCAGGTAGGCCGTTTTTGAATTGGCTACCAGGCTCCCGGCCAGGAGCATCAGTGAAATAAATATTAAATACGGCTGTTTTATTACAAACCATTTTTTCTGAAGCAGTACAATGTAAAAGAACAATATAAATGCGCAGGCAATACCGAATCGAATGTGAATGCCAAAGAAAGAAAAGGCCCTGACCATGCCAAAACGGGTACTTAATCCTGTGCCTGCAGAGGGAGGAGTATAAAACATACGTCCACGCGTAATTTCGTTTTGGGGAGAGTTAAAATACACATAATTCAAGATTGGATTGTCTTTGAAAACAGACTCAAAAAGTCCCAGCGAAGTAATTAATAAGGCAACTACAAAGGTGGCTTTTACAAATAGCCGTATATCGGATTTTGTAGCTATCATTTTTTGAAATATAGCTAAGAGCATAAAGTTGGTAGCGAAATATTTTACCATTTCGACTACGCCGCGAAACGAAAAAACCATCGAGAGAAGAAGGGAGAAACTTAAAGTTATAACGGAAGCGAAAAATACCTGCTCTAACAAAAAAGGTTCATTATTTATGATGTATTTTTTCCTGCTAATTTTCAAAAAGTACAAGATTATAAGCAGGAAATTGGCCGCAATAACCAACGATATTCCCGGCGATTCGTATCTTATTGCTATTTGTGAATTGAATAATAGCTGAACCGGCATCCATATTATGATTGTTTTCTTTATATCGATAAAAGCGAATAAAACAACGAATATTAATACTATCCAGGCTAAAGTCATTTTTATGCTTGCTTATAAAAAATATTGTGTGATTTTCAATTTAAACTACCCTTTTTTACGCCTTGCAAGTAGGGTTGTTGTAGAGGCGATTGCGGATAATTTCTGCCCGTAAAGCTCTTTAACCATAGATACGCTGATGAGTATTTTATTAATAATACATCGAAGAAGGACAATGGCAAAAAACTGAACAAAAAAATGAACCGGTTGGCCGGCAAGGATTTTTTATTTACAAATTCTTTTAAACTGCGGAGGAACCCGTAATAATTTTCCTTTATATTTTTTTCCATGTCTCTAACATTGCAAATCATATAGTAAGAAATGTAAGAGAATTCTTTTGTGGCTACACTTCGGTAAAGTGGGCTGTTTTTGTTTCCGGCGCATAAAATGGTTAAGGGTTTGAAGATGCTTGTTTTCCAATGAAGCAGTTTTGTCGGCTCGTGCTTCATCCTCGTCAATGTGCTGTTATCTCTTCGATAGTTATACCCTGCATGTTTGATAACTTTAAGGGAGCTGCTCACTATTAAGAATTGAAGGGTAAAGATGAGGTCTTCGTTTAAACTGCATTTTTCCATGAACTGTATGCTGTTTTCCCGAATTATGGAAGACTTATAACATTTACTCCAGGTGCTGTTGAGTAGTGATCCCGGAACATCTTCGAGGTAGGACAATACTTTCTCCCGTGCATCGCCTTGAACGAAGTATTCCCTGAGGGTGATTTTTTCTCCTATTCCATTGTCTACGAGAACAGCTCCCTGAAAGATAATGTCAGTATTATTTAAAGCACGAGCATACTCTTCTAACCAGTATGGGTCTACGCTATCGTCACTATCTGCAAAACATATCCAATCTCCCTTCGAAATATTCAAGCCAATATTTCTCGCGGAACTTACACCTCCGTTATTTTTGTGATGCACTTTAATCCGCACGTCTCTTGCTGCATATTCATCGCATATTAAACCAGACGCATCCCTGCTTCCATCATTTACCAGGATAATTTCAAGATCAGGTATTGTTTGATTTACAAGGCTGTCGATACAGGTTCTAATATACTGCTGCGCATTATATACCGGAACAATAATTGAAAACAGGGGGTTGCTCATACTTAATTAAAATGAGAATGTAGTAAGCTTAATGTCTTTTTTCTATATAATTCAAGTGTTTGATTAACTTCTGTCCAGTTAATTTCATTTTTTAGTAGCGACTTATTATACGCCTCAGCACTGAGTATAAACCGCTTCCTGAGACCAAACATATTAACTATCGAAGTAAACCTTGCCAATCCCCTTTCCTCATTTCCGATGGCGATAAAGGGTTTATTAAATAGTATGGAGAAGGCAACACCATGAAACGAATCGGTTATAACAAATTTAGAATCCATAAAACCTTTTAGCCAATTAGTTACGGGAGGGTAGGTTCTTTTGGCAATAGGTTCCTTTTTATCTTTGCTCGCCGCATTAACTGTAAAGCAGGTAAAGCCACCATCCTGAGCAATTCTGTCAATTAAAATATTTTTCTCTTCGGATTTATCTAAAACATATACCATACAGTCGCCAGGACTTTCGGCAGCCTTCTCTTTCACTATTAAGTCCGCATAATCTTTTGGTTCCAGCAGCATAGTAGGGTCTATAACATGCCGGACGTCTATGTCAAAATATTCTTTACACAAATCAACTGCCGAATCTTCTCTTACGGTAATCAGATCAAAAAGATGAATCAGTTGTTTCAGCTCGGTGGTCAGAGCATCATCAAACTGCCAGAAATCCACACCAAAGGAAGCTGCATAGGATATTTTTTTTGTCTTTACATTGTCTACAAAGTCAAAAAAGAAAGTTTTAAGATATTCTCTTGCATAATCTTTTCGCCATACCTGGTCGCTTCCTACAATATAGGCATCCAGCCTGTATTGCGTTAGGGTTTTCAAATCACTCCTTTTTTTTATAGGAAGTGTTTGGGGCTGAATATATTTTTTAATGAAGTATTCAGAATGCCGGTAAATACTTCTTGAGGAAATTATTTGTTTACCCAAAAAAGGGATACCCTTTATTGTCTTTGCCAGGTACTGTTTTAATAAAGCCTTAGTTCCTGGTTTACCGCGAGTTTCATTTTTCAAATGGATAAGTACAGGTTCATGCCCCAACTGCTTAATATAAGTCATGAGCGCAAATGCCTGTAAATTCCCTCCGTAATTTCCATGCAAGGGAAGCGTTAATATTCCAATTTTCATTTATTTTATTATTTTTCTACCGTCCGAATATTTTTTTCAGTCCTTTCAGGCGCTCTTCACCCATCACTTGTTTAATTACTTCCCTGGCCTTTCCTTTTGCACCTTGCTCAATATTCATCATCATCTTTAACGCTTCACTTTCCTCTTCGCTATTGGTGAACACTTCAAATAGTATGGGCCTGTCTGTAACCTTTTCTGCCAAAAACCTATTCACGCCAATATTAAACTGTTCTTTATCGGAGGCGGTTAAATATTCAAATCCAAGACTTTGCACGTAATTTTTAACGAGTTCGGGCGATTTGTTACCAAAATGGCCGGCGGCTGCTACGAACGCGTCCGCTTCTTCGCCCAGCCCTTCTGCATGATGTTTATATTGTCTGAACTCCGTGCCCTTACCATTGTTTACCAATAGTATACGTAAGTTATTTCCTACGTGCCGGTTGCCCATTACATTCATATCGTAAAAGAAAGCCAGGTCACCAATGATTCCGAAATAGAGCTTATTCTTATCGGCCAGGGAGGCGCCTACCAAACTTGACAGACCGCCGTCGATTCCAAAGCCTCCTACATTGGAGGCAGATTGTACGGAAGGTGGAAGCCCGAAGAAATTCCATGAACGGAGGCTATTCAGAATACCGAAATGTATAGTAGAACCACCTGGTATCCGGTGTGCTATTTTTGATGCGAGCCAGATATTGGAAAACGGAAGTTCCGGAGTATTTTTCCGCAATTCCGAGAGTTTCGTTTTGCAATCCGAAAAGTATTGTCCATCTGCTATTGGTCTGTCTTTTGTATAAAGTTCAAAGAAATGCGTTTCCCGCATTTCAAAAACATAGCGTAATTTTCGGTAGGTGTCGCGAATCATACCGTCTTCACTTACTCTCCAGATTTGCTTGCCCTTCATGGCCAGATTATAATAGTCGCCGGTAATTTCCCCGATACTTATCGCAACATCCGGCGAAAGAGAAGTATCCAAATGCTGCTGACAGCCTATCAATGAAGACAAAATTTTATATTTACCGTTATAACCGCTTGTGTGATCGCAAAAAACGGCGGCATCATTTGCCGAACAAAACGCATCAAGGGCCAGCTCAAGCTCTTTTTTGAAATGAGCATGAGAGCCGATAAACACTGCAATGCGTCCCTTTAGATCCGGAATCGGATCACCGGTTGCTATCCGCTCAATTGTACGAACGGCAGGAAGGTTTTCCGTGTTGTAAGAGCGGTTGTACGTGGTTTGCAGATTTATATGAACCGGACCGCCGCCTCGGCGTTTCAGCTCGAGGATCGCCTGGTTAGATTTTATTTCGCAATCCCAGAAATCATCCTCGTCCTTAACAATCGGTAGCGTTATGCTTAAATTGGCTACATCGTTTTGTATAGAACTTCGGTCTATAATCTGCGCAACATGGTGCCCGACTTTTGAAACCGCCTGTGATGAAGTAATAGCTAATACCGGAAGCTTACGGTAATATGCCTCCGTTAATCCAGAAAGGTAGTTCCTTGAAGCAGTGGCCCCGGTGCAACTTATAACCACAGGTTCGCCGCACTCGGCAGCTAAGCCGCATGCAAGATAAGCGGCCGATCTTTCATCGACCGAAGAGATCATCTCAAAGAACGAATCGTTTTGCATACTTACAACCAGCGACATATTGGTTGTTCCGGGAGACGCAATTACCTTTCTTATCCCTGCCTTTTTAAGCAATGATAAGAGTATCTGGGCATTTTTTTCGTCTGTATAATATCTTGCCATATTTATACTTGTTTTATATATCTGAAAATTAAGTAGCGGATTTTTTGCCTGATACCCGATATTTCCTGTAACGGCGTGTGTTCTTTTGTCAGCCTGTCTTTTATTGCTTCTGATCGCCAATTAATGGGATCGAAATTTTCCGTTTCGAGGAAGGTTTGAAGGCAGTCGCTCAAACCTGTTTTTACGGGTTTTGTTTTTGTAGAGTTTGTGTATTTGTTAATTTTCGTATTGTCAAAGCGCCTGTCATAAAGCCTGTCATAAATGATCTGGTACCTGGCCGGGTGCGTTTTACCAAACCGGTTTAATTCCTCCAGCACAACCTTAGGCCGGAAGCCAAGGTGCTTTTCCAAACTATCCAAGTAAATGGTTAGCACATCACGCCAGATAATATTTTCCAACGAGGTAATGTGAAATGCCTGTCCTAACGCAGTAGCTTTACCCATAATATTCAGAATGCCCCTCGATACATCTAATCCATAAGTTAATGTGCTAACTTTATCATTAATCTCTTTGGAAAAGACGATGGTTCGTCCTTTTAATGCCCGGTATAACCATGCTTCTTTTTCCAGTACCCCAAGTTGCAACCTGTTCTCGCTATAGGTGATATAGGGTCGGATAATGGTCCAGTTTTTTTTTCCTGAGTTTTTCAAAATATCTTCCTGCCGTGCTTTGGTTAAAGCATATTCGTCTGTGGAAAGAAATGCGGGGTCGTTCGAAACATCTAATAGGCGGTCGCTATTTTCTTTTATGGGGGTAGGGGAGTTTGCATATACACGGGCGGAGCTTAAAAAAATATATTGCCCGGTTAGTCCGAGTAGAAAATTTACCCGGCTTTCAAACTGTCTGGTGGAGTATACCATGAAATCCACTATTACATCCCAGTTTTTTTGCAGGTTCGTCCTTAGAAAATTAATATCATGTGCATTTCCCTGTATATAATATGTATTACCTACAGATGGCTTTGCAGACCTTGTCGTCACATATACCTCATGCTCTTCTGTTGTAAGAAGGTCAACAAGGTGTTTTCCCATTGCTCCTGTTCCTCCCAATAACAGTATTTTCATGCGAATCTCGATTTTATCATTTTTAGCCCCCTGCTTTTTATCATCTCCCGGAATCGCTCTCTTAGCTCTTTGCTCAAGCCGATAAAATACATGCAGAGCGTTGCAGAACAGATACTGCAAAAAACTACTATACAGGAATAGAAATAACCACCCGGCAACGATATCTTAATAAGACAGGATAGCGATGCGGAGGCTGCTAATGTCAAACTTACCGGGAACAATACCTCTTTAAAGAACGGCAGCAACGGCAAGGCAATTAATGCTCTTACAATTATTAAGCGAACAATCAACATTAACAGGTTTGCGATGATAGCTACTACAAAAACAGAAGCCGCGCTTCCACCCATTTTAAGAACGATCCAGGATGCCATGAAAATTCCGATCTGAATACTTCCAAGCGTTAATTCATATATTTTCATTTTTCCCGGTGCCCTGGCAGCAGTTGCTATAGGCAAGCTAACAGACATGATCAGAGCTTCGATCAAAGCCAGCCGGGTAAACAGTACCGAATACTCCGGCGGATCCTTCAGCCATATTTTTAAAATGCTATCCATTTCAAGATAAAATGGCAAGGCGAAAACCCACATAAGAAAAAAGGTGATCCGGGATCCGTTGAATAGCAGAGAAAACATTTCCTTCCTGTTGCCCGCAGCGTAGGATTTGATGAGAGGTGGATAAAGTCCCGTATTAAAATTATTGGAAAATACATTAATCTGCGAGGTGATATTAACGGCGATTGCCCGTGCTGCAACAACTACCGGATTAAAAAACTGGTTTACTAAAATGGTTATTGCCTGGTTGCGCCCCACCGTAGTAACCTGGCCAAACAGGGTCCATCCGGTGAACCCTACCACTTCCTTAAAAATAATTTTATCCCAAAAGAATTGTCGGAATTGACACTCCTTATACCTGCGAATACATATTGCCCAATAGCATGCAAGATTGATTAAAGACACTGCCAATAGAAGGATGGTATACAATTTTAGTTTTTCAAAACTGACATAGATCAGCAGCAATACAGTAAGTAACTTTAAAATTGTTTCTATAATCGACATGTACGCATAAATGTGCATATCCTCATGTGCTATTATAATAGAGGTTAAAGGGGTGGTTATGATGGTTGCTACAAAAGTGGCTACGGAGAAATGATATATCCAGCGCGCAGTTTCAAATTTTTCGGCGGGCAAACGTAAATGGTTGTTAACAAACCAAAGTCCGATTGTTTCCAGAAAAAGTAGTGCAATAACAGCTATTGCCAGATAGATGATTAAGTTTACGGTAAATGTTTTTTTTAATTTTTCACTATCCTTCTGACCCATCGCGAACGAAAAGAAACGTTGTGTTGCCGAAGCCATTGAGCCGCTGAGAAAAGAAAAGAAGGAGACCACGCCTCCTATTACAGTATAAATGCCATAGTCTTCTACGCCGAGAACTTCCAGAACTACTCTTACAGTATACAGGCTTACTGCTAAAACCAGTAGCTGCCTTAAATACAGCATAACGGTATTTTTCGCGATCCGGCCGCTGTGAGTGTTTATTTTTGAATCTTTTTCCATTTCTCATTTTCTCCTCAGCATTCGAGCTGTTCGGAAAACTTACGGGAACAGTTATTTTATGAGTGGTTACCCGTTCAGTTAATGCAATTGCGTATTGTTGGCACTTAGCCTAACAACGATACATTACCGCCGCCAGAATTGCCAGTTCCTGCGCCGGTGTTTTGAGCCCCGATCTTGTCCGTAGTTTCCATAACCATCACCATAGCTATAGCCGTAGCTATATCCATAATAGCTGCCCCCATAGCGCCTGGGTTTGATATCGTTCACGACCAGGTTTAGCTTACCCATTCTGCCGGATTGCTGCATTTTATCCAGGTCTTCAATAGACTGTTTGTGCGTATAATCTACCCGACTAATGTAAAGGGTAACTGCGGCGTGGGCAGATAAAATCGACGCATCTGTTACCAGAACGGGGGCGGTATCAATGATAATATAGTCGAACTGCTGTTCCAGTTCCCGGATCAGTTCCTGGCATCTGGCCGACAATAGTAGCTCCGCCGGATTTGGGGGTATAACGCCGTTTACAATCGCTTTCAAATGAGAGAACCCGGGTACTGGTTGAATAATATCCTCAAGAGTGGCTTCACCTACAAGATAATGTGTTACCCCTTTTGCTGATCCCATTTTCAAAGCCTTATTCAGCTTTGGTTTGCGAAGGTCCATACCTACAATCACTGTCTTTTTGCCCATCAATGCAAATGTGGCGGCCAGGTTCAGCGATATAAATGTTTTTCCCTCGCCCGGCATGGTAGAGGTGACCAGTATTACTTTGCCGGCATTTACGAGGGTATAACTCAAATTAGAGCGCAGCATGCGAAACTGCTCCACTACGGGGTGGCGCCCGTTTTGTTCGGTAACTACCAGGTCATTTTCCGACCTGTCTTTAAAATGACCTATCTCGCCCACGATGGGCACAGTTGTTTTGCTTTCAATTTCTTTTTTGCTGCGAATCCTAGTATTAAGCATATCGCGCAGCCAGAGCCAGCCAAAAGGAAAGATCAGGCCAGCCAGCAGTCCCAGTGCCAATACCAGTTTGCGTTTAGGTTTGACAGGCAAAGGGGAGGTACGGGGTGCATCAATAATACGGGCATTAGAAAGGGTCGAAGATTTGGATAGCGCCGCTTCTTCGCGCTTTTGCAATAAGAACAGGTAAAGTTCCTGCTTAATAATCTGCTGCCGGCTGTACTCCAGAAATTCGCGTTCCTTACCAGGTACCGTTTTGAGCTGGGTATTGATAAATCTGTTATTATGTTTTATCGATGAGAGGCCCGACTGGGCCGCATTCCGCATATTATACAAACCATTCAGCAGGTTGCTGCGTTGCTCGCTCAATTGCTCGTCAATATTTATAATAGCCGGGTTTTCTTCTGTCATACTTAACAAGCTTCGCTGCCGCTTCAGCAAAATGCTGTTGTACTCTGCTATCATGGGAGAAAGAGCCGCATTGTCTACTGTTAGCGACGCAGGCACAAGACGCGGTGTTTTGGAAGTTTGCTGCATAAACGCGATCAGCGAATTTACCACGCTGAGCTGTACTTCCTGGGTGGCGGCGGTTTTATAAAAATCACTTGCGTTGGATAGCAAAGCCTGCGACTGAGCCGAGATGTCTACGATGTCGTTTCGTTGTTTAAAGCTTTGTATTTCCGATTCCAGTGTCTGCAGGTCGGTAGTTACCCCTGCCAGGCGGGCATCGATAAAGGAAATAGTGCTGTCGGAAATAGCATTACGGTCGGCCACGCCGTTTCGGATATAGATTTGTATTACCTGGTTCAGCAGGTCTTCTGAGCGGGAAGGAATTGCGCCTTCCAGTTCGAGATTAATCACACTTACCTGTTTATTAGGTATCTCGGCATTAACCGCTTCCAGATAATTGTCAGCGAGCTGATCGAGTGCGTAAAAATGAATATAAGCTTCAGTATTGCTATCCCAGGGGCGAACCTCATTATTGGGGCTCACCTGCAATTCCAGGCCGGGTAAGTGTAACACAGTGCCTAAAGCGCCGGAAAATTTCTGTCCCGTCCCGAGGTCTTGAATTACCACCTGGTTCTTTACCACAGAGAAACTATAATTGGCTTCTATTAACTGTGAATATTCTTTCTCATTGGTTATCCTGGGGGCTATCCGATAGGGGCTTTTGGAACCATAAAACTCTTCCGACTTTAGCTTGTTGTCGGCCTTGGATAATGCTACATACAAACCCAGGTTCTGCAGGGCCTGTCGCATAATAGTAAAACTTTTCAGTATTTCCAGTTCATTATCTACATTAGCGGTTCCTGTAGAAAGGCCAAGGTTTTGCAACATATCCACGCCCGCCTTGGCACCCCCGCTTTTCAACGGGTCGCTTTCCTTGATCAGCATTTTGGCACTGGTTTTATAGGTGGGCGTGGTGATATACAGGTATAAACCAGCAATAAGTCCACCCAGTATAATCGATGCCAGAATGAAAATCCAGTTAACCCTGGCTTTGTTCAGGAAATGCTTAAGATCGAAACCTCCTTCCTCCGTAGCGTCTTGCCATTCTGCATCCCCCATGTTGATATATTTGCTCATATTGTAGATCTATCTTAGTAATGCAGCTATTATTACTGCCAGTATGCTTGCAGCCCCCGTTACGATGGAAATGGTTCGGCTGGTGGACGCATCGCTTTGCACTGCTTTATTCTTAACGGGTTCCACGTAAACCACATCGTTTTGCTGGAGATAGAAATAGGGAGAAGCCATAAGCAAAGAGGCATCATTCAGATTCAAACGAATCGCTTTCTTCTGATCGTTCAATTCGCGAATCACCAGCACATTATCCCGCTTTCCGTACACGGTTAAATCACCTGCCATCCCTAAAGCATCCAGTACCGATACCTTCTCATTACTAAAACTATAGGTTCCGGGACGTGACACTTCACCCAAAACCGTTACCCTGTAATTGAGCAGACGGATATTTACAGTAGGATCTTTGAACAACTTTTCTGCCTTCTTTTTTACTAAAGTCCCTACTTCCGAAGTGGTGAGTCCTTCTATATGAATCCTGCCTAATAAAGGCAATTCTATATGACCGGATTTATCCACCAGAAAGCCCTGCGTGTTGTTATTAAAAGTCTGGGACTGGCCGCCGGAGCCCGAAGTGCGAACCGAAGGCTGACTGATCATGTTGATGACTTCAGTCATTTTATTCTCGGGATCGTTAGTGCTTACGATTACGCTTAGTATATCGTCCTGCTTTACCGTAACAGGCATATACTCTTTCAGTTTAATATTTACACCTTTCCGATATACTTCGCTGCTGTCGGAGATATTATTAAAATAGGTAAGATTCTTATAATTGGTACAGGAATGCAGGATACCCGCAATAAGAACCGAAAGTATTACTCTTTTCAAAAAGCTGAAATTCATCCGTGCCATATAATTTTTGGTCATGTTTTGATTCTACTATCTGCCGGCCTTCGCCCCTTTTAATGTACTAATACCCGTTTTCGCTGCATACTTCTTTCAGCATTTCAAGATTAGTGGCGCCTGCCCTGGTGCCAATCAGTTCGTTAGGGCCATCACCCACTGTTGCTGTATTGTCCGCCGAAACGGTTTTAGCCCCGGCGTATTTAATATAGGATCCCCATACCGCTTTAAAATCATAAACGGTAGAAGTATTGAGCAAAGTGGTGGAGATATAGCCTTTGGTAACGGTACCTAACAATTTATAACTGCTCGCGGGAGCGCCCGTTTCTTTATAATACAGGTAAAAAGTGGGTAGTAGGGTTACCTTTTGCGTATTACCCGGACATCTTACGTACAACTGCATGGTAACCTTAGGGTTGTTGGAAACAGGGGAAGCGTTCAGGCTAACGGTTTGCAATGTCGAAACACTGCAAGGGTTTAGAAGATTTTGAGTAGCAAGAACGTTCCCCTGGATATCGTAGAAGGATATGTTTACAGCAGTAGACGGAAGGTTGCTGATCGAGGCTTCCGTTCCGTTGGTCACTGTAATGGTTCCTTGTGTAAGTTGTTTTTGATCTGCGGCGGAAAAAGCTTTAAAAGTCACCGGGTGGGTGGTGCCATTTGCCAGCCAGGAAGCGTCAAATTTTACGTTATAGTCATTGGTACAGGCAGTAATCAGCGATGCAGCCGTAAACCAGGTAAGGTGCGTAGTACTTACCCTGAGGGCTGGTTTTCCCGAAGACAGTATAACGGTTCCGGAACTCTCATAGGTCCATATTCCTTGTTCGGCTGAATAGCTGAAAACGTCCAGCTCATCGCCTGGTTGTATAACAGCGTTGGTTTTGGGGTTATGATAACCCGGATCCAACTGGAGCAGAATCTCGATGGGCTGGTTAAAATTCTTTACCGGCGTACTTCCCGCATTCATACTTATTTCGGTGAGAGCGGCCGGTAACAGGGTTCCTGCCGTCGTACTGCCACCGTTAGTCTTTATTTCCGGAAGAGCCAGGTTGCCGCCGGGAAACAGGCTTAACACATCGTTACTCGAAGTATTGGCCACCAGGGTGCTTACCGACAGAGAACTTGCTGCAATAATATTTCCTGCCGCATCTTTAAACTGTGTACCGGCGGGAAGCGATACGCTAACTGTTTCTGTAACACCGCCCCCGGCAGAAGAAGACAGGGTAACCGGACTGTTGATTGTTCCTCCCGAACCTAAGCTAACAGCCTCAGTTTTCAGGTTTACCCCTTGCGGAAGCTGTTTGGTGTTGATCATGGTGGCGGTTAAAAAGCTGCTGGTTTCTTCCACGCCGATGGTTACCGGTATATTTGTCGGGAGGTAGTCGTCGGCCGTAATGTCGATACTGAACTTCACCGGCGCCCCCTCGGAAGGCGTTACCTGCGGATCTAAGGCAAGCAGCAGCAGTCCCCCGGATATTTTAAAAATTTTTTTGCCCTCTGTATTGTAGATTTTGTCGGCATCGGCTCCTTTTAAAGTGACCGTGGCGTTATCCAGCGAAAGACCGGCGCTGCTTTTTACTTCTACCAAAGCCGTGTACTTAAACACGTTGGTGTCTACCCGTATCTCTAGATCCTTAAAGGGATTGGGACAGGCGTTAAACGCAAAAGTTGCCGATAAAAGCAATAATAAGCTATTGAAAAATGATTTCATTGTAAAAGGTTTTGGGTTAAAAATGGCAGGACAGTCCCAACTGTAATACCGGGAGCCATCTGTAATTTTTTAAATTATTTTCCAGGATTTCCTGGTTTGCTTCATTTCCCGATAACAATTTGTCACCGGTTAGTGACACTTTTGGGGCAGACAGATAATGTGATCCGAGGTCTGCATTTAACGACAGGTTACGACCCAGTTTTATTTCGCGCAAACCTAAACCGGCATAGGGGGCAACGGATTTCCATTCGCTTTTCACATTAATGGTACCGATTTCTTCCCTGTCGATAATCAGGTCGCCGAGGGTATAATCGTTGGTAGGTACGCCCTTTGCGTTTGCTTCCGATTGAAAGAAGAAAGCTCCGCCTACCGTAACAGCAAGTTTTGATGCAAAGCCGCTTTCTCCTGCTTCATTGAACGGCCTGTACTCGGCCTGTAGCAAAAGATTAGAAAATTCGGACTTCATCCTGAGGTCATAATCGTTGCCGTTCCAGGTGCGAACACGGGAGAAGTTGTAGGGGGCATAACTTCCCGAAAGCCTCAGGGAAAATGTATGGCTAAGCGCGCGGGCGGCGTTTAAACCAAATCCCTGGCTGCCCGCATGAATGCCGAGAGAAGTTTTTGACAAAGCAGGGCCCTGTTTTACCTGTGCCCGTGCTGCAAAGCCTAAACCGGCTAATAAATGTACTACTAACAATAACGAAGTTTTCATTATAACTTTTTTAGTTTTAGTATTGAATAAGATGAGGTATTAATAGGCATTTTCTTCTCCTCTTACAATATTCCATATCGTAAGAAATATAATTTTCAGGTCGAG
The DNA here is from genome assembly GCA_040393015.1 of Paraniabella yanshanensis. Classification (GTDB taxonomy): domain Bacteria; phylum Bacteroidota; class Bacteroidia; order Chitinophagales; family Chitinophagaceae; genus Niabella; species Niabella yanshanensis_A. The sequence goes on along the minus strand of JBEBUZ010000025.1, from coordinate 20,700 downwards.
CAAAAACGTCCACCCTTCCACATAAATGATATCGCATTGTACCCTGTGTTGCATATCTGCAATTTCCCGGGTTTCTCCCCGAAAGCCGTTAACCTGCGCCCAGCCTGTAATACCTGGCTTTACATAATGCCGTATCATGTACGTATCCAGCTCCCTGCTGTATTGGTCGGTATGCGAAAGCATGTGGGGGCGGGGGCCTACAATCGACATATTGCCCATCAATACATTAAAAAACTGTGGTAGTTCGTCTAAACTGGTTTTCCTTAGAAAAGCGCCCACCTTTGTAATGCGTTTGTCGTTTTTGGTTGCCTGCGCCTGGTCGGCCGTTTTGTTGTTGGCTACCATGCTGCGGAACTTATAGCAGAAAAACGGTTTATTATCTATTCCGGATCTTTTTTGTTTGAAGAAAAGCGGCCCCTTCGATTCTATTCTTATAGCGAGCCATATAATGGGCATCAGCCAGCTGAGCAGGAATAGGATAACCAGCAATGAAAATCCGATGTCGAAAATCCTTTTGATCAACTTATTTCTATCCTGAAGCAAAGGCTCTGCCCGCACACTGATGACGGGGATATTTCCAATATTCTCGATCTGTACATTGCGATCGAAAACATTCAGGAATTCGGGTAAAAATTTTACCCTTATCATCAGCCGGTCGGCCTCAGCTAAAAGCCGCTGAAGCTCTTCTTTACTGAAGGCAGACAGGCAGCAATAGATTTCGTTCACCCCTTGCTTACGCATGTTGTTCAGGTCCGAAAATCCGTGAACATCGGATGACAGGCGCAAGTTTTCTTTTTCATACCAGTCGTGTATAAGATAGTCGGAACAGCCCTCCCGCACATAGCTTTCAAAAAGACTGGAATAGGTGTTGCGACCTATCACTACGATCTTTCTTCTTTTTACGATGGCGTATTTATATTTTTTCCGTACAGATAAAAACAGAATACGGTTTGCCAGAATGGCTGCCCCAAACAGCAATAATGCCACGAGGAACTGAGCGCCTGTGAAACTCGGGGAAAACAGCGGGAAAAAAAGAAGCAGGGCGACAAACACAAAAATAGCCCATTGTTTAAAAGCTTCTCCAATCACCACTTCTGCATCGAGGAACAAAATGGATTTGTAAAGTCCGCGCAGATGCGCCACGAACATCCACAACACGTTTAAAAAAGCAAGGCTGATGAAATGTTGTTCGTTGAAATACGTCTGCGGTAACCATAAAAACAGGGACAACGACAGTGCATCCAATCCGAATAAAAGATGTTTACTCTTTTGGAAACAAAAACTCAGGAAAAGTTTAAGTTGGTTCCTGAGGTTCAATTTTTTACGTTCGTGCAAATGCAACCCCTTCTGCGAAAGGACATTTTGCAATTCATTGGTCATAGTATGTATTTGGTTGCAAATCCCGTCTTTGCAAAGGGCTGTATGCAAAAACAAAGATTTATCATTTAAGGACCTTCAACAGAGATGCGGGGGTTTAGAGGCCGTTGTGTCTGTCAAAAAGCCCGAAAAAGGGTTTAGAGCATGGCAAATGTAGAGAAAGATTTTGTTACAACGATTGTTTTTAAATAAAAAATTTTGGGAGGTGGTGTTATTTAATTGTAACCTGGATTAAGCGGTGGGTATAAGAATGGTTTCTATAGGAGAACAACAGGGGATTAACTGGAGGTTTCCGGGTGGGAAACGAAGGGACAGAAAATTTTATTGGTGCTTCAGTTATGGGTATAAAAAAAGTTTCGCTACAGAGTTACTGCAGCGAAACTTTCGAAAAGTAATTATTTTATAAATTAGTTGCTAACGGCCTGAACCACTTTGGAAACGGTCTTGGTTCCGTCAACGTCCACCTGTGTCACTTTTACAAAAACTTTGCTTCCGGTATGTACAGGTTCGGCGGTTTCTTTTGTACAGCCCGCGATGGTAATGCTGATACCGGCTATTACCACTAACATAGCGAGTAAACGGCGGCGGCGGCTTAAAGTGAACCCGATGGTTCCGAAAGCCAGCAGTCCTAATCCTAAAGCAATTTGTGAAGACACGTCAATGTTGAACTGGTATTGCAATGGCGTGGACGAATTTCCTTCTTTGGCTTTGGATACCACTTCGCCTATTTTTTGGAAGTTGGTGCCATCTGCCGAAGCTTCTATTTCAAAGTAGCTGTTATTGGTTTCGGTTTCAGTGCTCCAGTTTACAAAAAGCTGGCTGCCGCTAATGGTAGCGCTAACTTCGCCAAAGGTAACCGGGAGTACTACATTGGTACCTAAATTAAGTGTGCCATCTCCGCAAGCGCCTGTTGCACCGGAATATTTCACTACGATAGCCCCCATACCGGTTATGGTTATCGTTTTCGCGGCATTATTTACGGTAGCGTTACCAGATACTACAGAGAGCGTACCACCCAGCGGGGAAACGGAAATACTATAGGTTTGTCCTATGTAGTAGTTCGGTGCCTGCACCATATTTACCGTGGCCGCACCCGAAGGCGCACCGCAAATATTTAAAGTGGCGGTGCCTGAAAAATTGTAGCTGGTTTGTTCGTTGCTTGCGCTTACACCATCGGCCATACTACCATTTACCTTATGACCAACATAACCAAAGTTAGAGACACAATGCTTGATAGCCATAGATGTATGTCCGCCGGTTTCCACCGCAATGATTTTATCAGTCGCCAAGATACCGCCGGGATTGCTAAAGGGATTTTGAGAACTGGTGCTGGAGGAGTATCCCAGCATATTGCGTTCGTTAGCACCCCAGGCCCACAGTGTACCTGTGCTGGTAATAGCATTTACGGCAAGGGCTCCCTGGTTATCGTGCTCGTTGGGGCTGATCCAGGCTATATTGGTAAGAATATTGTCGTTGGCGCCCGCCAGTACCCGGCGCCAATTTGTCCGGTTGGTGGTTGTGCGGTCACCCAACTGCCTGTCATCGTTGTTTCCCATGCTGTAAATAATTCCATCGGTACCTAAAATATAATGACTGCTAACGCCGGTAGTACCCGTCATGCCTATCATTTTAGGTACGATCGTTTTACTGGACTGGCTTTGGTCCGCAGGCGCAGTTAGGTTCATAGGGTTGGCGCGGTTGTAAGAATTTACACTTGCGCTGTTGCCCAGGTACACTGCCCGTCCCCAGGTCCATACATTGGTGCCGTTGGTTGCCATCAAACCCCCGGGAGCGCCCCGAACTGCGGTGATGCCGCTAAGGTTGGGATTTTGATTGGCGCTGGTGGTTACCCGGTACCACTGCAGGCTGCTTCCCTGGCTGCTGCTATGGCCGGCACCCCGCATATATCTGTTTTGCGAAATAACGTATACCGCGCCATCGCAGGTAACCAACGCTAAGGTCTCGTAAGTGGCAAACAGCATTTTAACCTGGTTAGGCGATACACCATTGGGCAGACCATCGGTTTGGCCATTTATGGTTAGTTTCCGAAACTCGGTGCTGGTAGTGATATCCTCATGAAGTACCACACCTTCCCGTCCCCAGGCATAAAGGCCGTCGGAAGCGAGTACGATAAATTGCGGACCTTCGCTTATACCCACCTGGCTGTTACTACCGCCTGCAATAAGGTAAATGGTAGCGCCACTATTCAGGTTCGGATAATTAGTTTTGTTCAGTTCCTGGGGGGTAAGCACATTGCCTGTACCGTTGTTGGCAATACTTTCACCCCAAACCAATACGGAGCCATCTTCCTGCCGGGCCAGCGTGCTGTGGAACGTGCTTACGATATTGTCGTAGTCGATACCGCTGATGCTATTTCCATTGGCTCCGGCATTTAAATAAGAGTTGTTACAGGATATGCCGGCGCATTGCGATTGTGCCCGCAGTTCCTGCTGACTGGTGAAAAAAAACTGCATGCAAAAAAGAGAGAGCATGCAAATCCGAACTTGTCTTTTCATTTTTTTAGAGTTTTTAGTTGCGTGTTAAGAGGTGTAACACAGGCGCATTCGTTAACGCCTGCTTCAAATCGGGCGTGAAAGTAGAAACGAATGCCGCGGGGGGTGGGGCGATTTCGATGAATAAGGTGCTTTATTCTGTGAAGAGACGGTTTTTCGGGTTAAGACATAACCTGCCTTAAAACAAATAGAATTAATCTGTTATGGGAAGGAACCGTTTTTAAAAACTTAATCAAATTTTTCCAGCATTTTAAAATGCTGCCGCGCCGCACGCAAATATTTAATCCCCCTACGGTAGGGCCAGTAAGCGAATCCCTGCTGCGCATTGTACCTGCTGATGCGGTACAAAACTCTCCAATGGTGTAATATAGTGCAATAGGCTTGCCTTAAACTCATCCCGCAATCATAGATATGATTGGGCTCGGCGCCGGCGCCATTGTATTCCAGTATGGCAAAATTTTTTCCCTGCTTGAGATCTTCGACGGAAGCGGTTTTTATGTCGTATCGCCCGTAGTAAAAGCGGGCCTGGTGGCTTAATCGGTCAAATACAGCTACCATGTTTTCATCAATTTCGCCATGCATATTGGTGAACTGTGCGCCCCGGTTATGGTTACCTGCGAACGAGAGATAATAAATTTCATCAGCGGGTATTATTCTTTCAAACCTTTGCCCGTGGCGACGTTCCATCTCTTCGAGGCGGTAGTGCGCCCGGGGATGATTATGTACCAACTCTTTCAGGGTGCTTTTGCCATCGCCTTTTACGTGCAGCAGTTCCTTGTAAATAAAACCGGAAATAACCCCTTTGTCTTTCCAGGGATAACGGTAATAGAAAACACTTACTTCTATGGGATAATTTACTTTGGCCTGCGCTATATACCTAACGGGAATGCGCTTATGGTATTCCTTTAACTGCTCTTCATTTTCGATTATCCGGAAAAGAATTCCTTTCATGCCCACATCGGGTTTTACAATAAAAGGGTATTGGAGTCCCGCCAGTTTTACCCGGCGGATTAATTCGGGATAAGGAAGATGTTTGCCGATATAAACGGTAACAGGTACCAGTTCGGGTGGAAGCAAATCGTACATTTCTTTTTTCCCTTCACCTTCAAATCCGCCGAATGTAAGGGTGGGGTTGGAGGGGGTAAAATACCAAACCGCTCTGCTCCTGATAATGTTCCACAGCCAAACTGGTGAAAGGGGTGCATATAAAATAGTAAAGGGCCATTGCTCCCAGTTCAGAATACGCCGGAGAAACTTCTTGATTTGCATGAATATTTCACAAATATAGACGGTCGTGGAGTAAAATGAACTAATTTTATCTTAATATAAATGCGGATTATGCCTATACCAACGATGGCCGAAGCCTTTGCCGGCGGCAACACGCCGGATATATTATTCTGGGTGGGTTGTGCGGGTAGTTTTGACCAGCGCGCCCAAAAAATTACGAAGGCTTTTGTGCGGATTCTCGAAGCTACAAAGACCAGTTATGCCATCCTGGGCAAGGAGGAAATGTGTACCGGCGACCCAGCCCGGAGGGCCGGCAATGAATTTATTTTCCAGATGATGGCCTACCAGAATATTCAGGTGTTGAATGGTTACGAGGTTAAAAAAATAGTAACCGCCTGCCCGCATTGTTTTAATATTCTGAAGAATGAATACCCGGCATTGGGAGGCACTTATGAAGTGATCCATCACGCCGTATTTCTGCAGCAACTGATTGATGAAGGAAAAATAAAATTGAAGGAAGGTGGCAGCTTTACGGGAAAAAAAATTACTTATCACGATAGTTGTTACCTGGGGCGGGCCAATAATATTTATGAAGCGCCGCGTAAAGTTTTAGAAGCGCTGGATGCCGACCTTGTGGAAATGAAGCGTTGCGGTAGCCGGGGTTTATGTTGCGGCGCCGGTGGTGCGCAAATGTTTAAGGAAGAAGAAAAAGGCGAAAAGCGAATCAATACCGAGCGCGCACAGGAAGCGCTGCAAACAAACGCTACTGTAGTAGCCGCCGCCTGCCCCTTTTGTAATACTATGCTAACCGATGGCATAAAAAACGAAGGCCGGGAAGACCAGGTAGCCGTACTGGATATTGCAGAGATCGTCGCTGCAAGAATGGAGATGAACGGGGAGTAGGGATGTTGTCCGCCGCCTCTGTTGCGTGTTGCGTGGAGGTTTGTGCATAGCGAAAACACCAACAAACGGGATGCGTATGGTTCATGGCCTGCCCGCCGGGGCGGGTTTAAGGGATGAACAGTGGTTGAATGATGGTTTAAAGAACTTGCCCGCCAAGGCGAGTGGCCGGAGGCAATCGAATAAGCGTAAGGCGCAAGGCAGAAGGCAAAAAGCCTTGTCCAGCTTTAAGCTTTAAGCCTTCCGTGATCATAGTTCATGGATCATAGACGATACTGGATGCTGGATACTGGATACTAGATGCTGGTGTCTTGTGGCCGACCAGCAATCGGAATTCTAAAATCATCTGTGCATTCTGTGGCCTATCAGTATTAGTGGCATGGATGAATGTGTAATCCGGACACAGATATATACTTGGCGCCGATGGCGGAAGGAGGTCAAAAGAGATGGCCGCAGATTCACAGATGAATGATTGCGGCGGTGAATGGGAAGAAAATCGTAATTCTTAACCCGTAATTCGAAAGGCCTTATTCGGCTTTAAGCTTTCAACCTTCAGCCCTCAGCATGCCGGGGCGGGTTGATCGTACATAGATGGTAGCAGGTGATAACACCTGCCACGGCGGAATTTTGTTGGTGTTTCTCCCCCTCACACGACCAATGCGCAACACGCAACAAAGGCGGCATTGCGTTTTAGGCCTTAGGCCTTTAGCTTTCTGCTTTCACCATGCCAGCCTGCCCACCCATCTGTGCATTCTGCGGCCAGCTTTATTCTGCCCTTCAAAAGATAAGATAGCCGCAGAGTTCGCAGATAGGGCCTGCGGCGACCAGGATGAAGAGCAGGGCATCGACCCGCCAGCCTGCCCGCAGGGCCAATTCAAGAAAATTTTGTTGGTGTTTCTGCTCTTCACCAGACCCGCTCGCAACACGCAACAAAGGCGGCAACAGGCGTAAGGCGTTGTCCAGCTTTTAGCTTTTAGCTTTTGGCTTTCCGCTTTCCACTTCCAATCGTAATTCTAAACGCCTTGCGCCTTTAGCTTTCAGCCTTCCTCCACCACTCCCATTTATTCCGTACTTTTGCAAAATGAACCTGAATTACAAAGACCTGTTGCCGGAAGATTTTGTTCCTTCTTCGAAAGTTTGGGTATATCAATGCAGCAGATTGCTTACACTCAGCGAGGCACTGGATGCCGAAAGCCGCTTGAACGAATTTGCCCAACAATGGCAGAGCCATGGGGCAGAGGTGAAAGCAGCCGCATTTTTGTTCTTCGGACAATTTATTGTTTTAATGGCTGATGAAACCAATACCGGGGTAGGAGGTTGCAGTACCGATAGCTCAGTACGGTTTATCAAATCGCTGGAAAACGCTTATAATATTCAACTTTTTGACCGGACTTCACTGGCTTTTGCGGTGAAGGAGGAAACGAATGGATACAAAATACAGCGTCTTCCTTATCAGCAACTCCAGTATGCCCTGGATAACGGATTTATTACCGCCGACACCCTTTATTTCAATAACCTGGTATCTACTAAAGAAGAACTGGAAAACAAGTGGATTGTACCGGTGAAGGAGAGCTGGCTGAAAGACAGACTTCAACTGGTAAACTCATAACATATCTGCGAACGCCGGGTTTTCTTATTTCTTTTAACGTACAAAATAACGTTGGCCACAGGATGACAGATACGATCGCTAACTAACTTCCTCTTTGAGAACCTGTGTTTTGCTGTTTGCTGACAAAACCGGTGGCGGTTGATTTCTGGATAAATTTGGAAGCGCCGGTCTGCTTGCCGGATGCACTATTTTTTTTATCCTTTTTTCCTTTTTTACTATTCTGATTTAACAATGACATAGCTTTATATTTTAGTGAAGCATCTCCCTGCTGCGATCGGTTTCCCAACCGGTATTCTACAAACCTACATGGGTTTCAGTACAAAACCAAGCAAAGGTTCTGAAAAATTTAATCAATAACATCAGAGCGGACATTTAATGTAAAAGACAAACAGGAGAGAAAAATCTTGTCATAGGACATCGGACAAGACAATGGGTTCGGCAACCCGATTCCCGGGAACCCGGATCTTCCCGCTGATGACATTTTGGGTGGTTCTACGACAGAATACAGGAAATCATCCCACATGAAATTTTTATTTTTTCTTTTATGGCTGAGTCCTTTATTGTTGAGCGCCCAAAATGATAGGGGTGCCGAAAGAGGTTTTGTGGCGCTAACGACCTTTAAAATCCTCGTAGAAGATAAACTTACCCTTTTTAATGATATTCTCCGGCAGGACGAAGGTAGTGGCCGGATGTACGGCACGTATTTGGATGTTCAGAACGAATATGGAAAAATGAACCTTGCTTATTCGGTTTTCAGGGAGCGGCTGGTGAACTGCGTCCGGAATAATGAGCACAGGAAAAAGGCGCTGGAATGCATCGGTTCCCGGGCGCTGAATATAGATTCCTTATCGAACGAATTTATTTTGAAAATAGATGCTGCCCTGAGCAGAGAAACAGGCGCCGGAATGATCAGAAAAAATATAAGTACCGTAAATCCGCTAACCGCCAAAACGGCGATAGAGATGGTAGATTACGTATACAGTATTATTTCCAGAACCAGGGAGAACCGCCAGAAACAATTAGATATCTTACAGGCCGAGTTACAATCAGAACGATATGAGCTAAAGCCTTTTACTTCCCTCGTGCAATATCGTAAAGGACGGCGCTAAGCCGATCGGATACTTACAGGCTCCAATTTTCAGAATTAAGATTTGTAATGGACAAGGTTTTGTTATCAGCATTAAATACAACCTTAAAATGGTAATGTGTATTACCTGATAAGCCTTGAGGGTGAGTGAGCGGAACGGTATAGGTTTCACCGCCTGTTTTCACTGATATAACAGGTGCTGCAATAACGATGGCCTTATAAAATCCTGCCTTGTAATGAAAAGGTATGGTTTCCTCGCTTTGCAATACTGTTACAACAGCGTCTTCTGGAAAGTTTTCTGTTTCGAAATCAATCAAAACATTCCGATGTATAAAACGGGCGTCTTTAATATTGCGCGAAGGCGTTTCAAAATTAATGGCAATCAACGCATCTGCATTTTTTAGCCTGGCTTCGGTACTTTGATCTTTAATATTAGGAAACGGAGGTTCTATAGGCGAAGTGGCATATATCGTTCTTTGTATGGTGGATGTGCTCTGTGTGTAATAGTTAGGAGAAGTTAATCCAAAGCCAATATAATTAAACCCATATTCCTGTTTTTGAAACGGGAGAATATAAGGTGCATTTACCGGAACAGCATGCAATGTATCGTTTTCGATGGTAAAAGAATACCGTTTGTCGCCGCCCGTGAGTATCCAATCCTGCCTTTCATGGAGGTCTATGTCTTTAATGGGAAAGGAAACCGATTCAACCGGTATTTCTAAAATGGGAATGGATTTGTCCTTGTTGCAAGAAAACAATATCATATTAATAATGGCAAAGGGTAACAGTTTTGTAAGTTTCATAATTAACGGATACGATTTTTTGTTATATGCTGCTAAAGACGGGCGGGTAGTACAAAACGCAACAGTAGCTTTCTAAATGTCTGAATAAAGATTGTCGCTCCTAAATCCGCCTAAAAAGTTAAATTTGCCGCTATTTAATTGTAATAATATGAGCGCAGACAAGCATGCGGAAGAAGAAAAAAGCCTCAATTTTTTGGAAGAGATAGTGGAGAATGATTTGGCCGATGGAAAATATCAGTCCATTGTAACCCGTTTCCCTCCCGAGCCCAATGGGTATCTGCATATTGGTCATGCCAGCAGTATCTGCCTCAATTTTGGCCTTACCAATAAATACCCGGGTTATACCAATCTTCGTTTCGATGATACCAACCCGGTTACGGAAGACACCGAATATGTAGAGAGTATAAAAGAAGATATTAAATGGTTGGGTTTTGAGTGGAAGAATGAATTGTACGCCTCCGATTATTTTGAGCAATTGTATCAATACGCCGTTCGGCTGATAGAAAAAGGACTGGCCTATGTAGACGATAGCAGCAGCGAAGAAATTGCCGCCCAAAAAGGCAGTCCCACACAGGCCGGTTACCGCAACCTGTTTGCGGAGAGAACAGTGGAGGAGAACCTGCAGCTATTTGCTGATATGCGTGCGGGTAAGTACGAAGACGGAGCCAAGGTATTGAGAGCTAAAATGGATATGGCCTCGCCCAATATGCTGATGCGCGACCCCATTTTATACCGTATCAAACATGCACATCATCATCGCACCGGCGATAACTGGTGCATTTACCCCATGTACGATTTTGCACACGGGCAAAGCGATTCTATTGAGAATGTAACACATTCTATTTGCACGATGGAATTTGTGCCCCACCGCGAAGTATACGACTGGCTGATTAAAAACCTCGAAATTTACCCCTCCCATCAATACGAATTTGCCCGCCGGAATTTAAGCCATACCGTTACCAGTAAAAGAAAGTTATTGCAATTGGTTAACGAGGGTTTTGTAAAAAGCTGGGACGATCCGCGTATGCCGACTATTGCCGGTTACCGCCGCCGGGGTTATACGCCCGAAAGTATCCGCGATTTCTGCGAACGGATTGGGGTGGGAAAGCGCGATAATATGGTGGATGTAGGCTTGCTTGAGTTTTGCGCAAGGGAACACCTGAACAAGATTGCATTAAGAAGGATGGTGGTTTTTGATCCAGTAAAGGTGGTAATTACCAATTATGCCAAAGACGGGGAAACATTGATAGCGGAGAATAATCCCGAAAACCCCGACAGCGGCAGCCGCAACATCAGTTTCAGCAGCGAACTTTATATAGAGCGGGAAGATTTTATGGAAAATCCGCCTAAAAAATATTTTCGCCTGGCTCCGGGGCAGAAAGTTCGCTTAAAACACGCTTATATTATTCAGTGTGATGAAGTAGTGAAAGATGAAACAGGTCGTATCCTGCAACTCAACTGTACCTATATTCCCGAAAGTAAAAGCGGGGAAGATAGCTCGGGTATTCATGTGAAAGGCACTTTGCATTGGGTAAATGCCAGGGATCATATTTCTATCGAAATAAATGAATACGATCGCCTGTTTACCATAGAAGACCCGGGCAGCGAAGAAGATTACACTGCTTTTATTAATCCGAATTCCCTTACCGTTATATCCGGCGCTTTGGCAGAGCCGGCTTTACAAACAGCTCTGGCAGATGATCGTTTCCAGTTTTTAAGAAAGGGATATTTTGTGCCGGATAAGGAAAGCCCTGAAGGAAAACTGATATTTAACCGGACAGTGACTTTAAAAGACAGTTGGGCGAAAATGGGAAAATAGCTCTGACCATTAACCGTAGATGAATGATACCGGTTATATCTGTTCGCCACCGGTAAGGTTTAAATAATGTTCTGCACGTAATTTTTCGATATAGGAATTTCGGTGTTTTTAACCATCAGGCTTTTTAAATTGGATTTTTCTACTTTAGCCTTGTTTACAATATAGGCCCGGTGCACCTGCACAAAACTGGCTTCGGGGAGTGTTTCCATTATTTGCCGGACGGTAGAACGTAATTTGTAAACTTTATCATCTGTATGGAACAGCAGGTAGTTTCCCTCCGATTCGATATAGTTGATTTTATTTAAGGGAAGCTCCACATTATAATCCATGTCTCTCACCGAAATTTTTGGGATGTATTTTTTGTCGGACTGCCAAACGGCGATTTCAATGGATGCAATCAGATCGCTGTTTTTGAACGGTTTGGTAAGATAGGAATAGGGCGAGGTAGATACGGCTTTGGCAATGACCTCGGCATTATCGTAAGCTGTAAGATAGATAAACGGAACCGCGTACTCCTCTTTTATATGCTGACCAAGTGTAATGCCATCTTCTTCCAGTTCACCCAGGTGTATGTCGAGAATAACAAGCGTTACCGTTTTTCTTTTCAATATTTCACGTGCTTCCCTGGCATTTTTTGCTTCGAGAACAAAGTACCCGTTGTCGAGAAGAGCCTTTTTAGAAAGCCGCCTGTTCAGGAAATCGTCTTCCACTAACAAAATCGTTTTTTCTTTCATATTTCTTTGTTTTTGATCCCCGTTTTTTACTCCGTCCGTACTGTACAAAACTGGCAATCAGAACGCAATAGTTAATTCAAATCCGTTACTACTGCTGGTTTCTGTTTTTCCATTAAGCTGGTCAATAAGTCCCTTTATAATTTCCTGTCCCAGTCCTTTTTCGCTGGGTTGGTTGAAATCAAAACCGCTTCCATTGTCGGAGTAATAAAGTTTTGCCGTTCCGTTTTTGGTGATTTCAATATTAATGATGCCAATATTTCGTTTTTTGAAAGCGTGCTTTATGCTATTGCTCACCAATTCGGTGATGATTAAACCCAGGGGCAATGCCTTTTCAATAGAAATTCTCGCTATTGTACATTTTACATGAATATTTACCTTCCGTTTGAAACTGTCATAGGATTCTTTCACCAGCTCGGCTAACTCGGCAACGTATCTTTTCAGATCCACATCATCTACATTGTCTGAAACATCCAGTTTTTTATGCAGCAGGGCCATAGAATGAATCCGGTTTTGGTTTCCCCTTATCACTTCATCAATATTATTGAAATCAGCTGATTCTTTCTGTATTTCCAAAATGCTGATAACATGTTGAAGGTTGTTCTTTATCCGGTGTTGCAGTTCCGACAAAAGCATTTGTTTTTGTTCGAGTGTTTTCGTCAACTCTCCCAGTTGTTTGTTGATTATTTTATTTTGTTTGTTTATTTTCCGGTTTTTCCCTATCAGCAAAACCGAACCCACCGCAATTACGCCGAGCAGGCTAACGATAAAAATCATTTGTTGGTTTTTACTTTTTATGACGGCTTCTTTTTTATCGTTTTGGTATTGCTCTTCTACCTGCTTTGTTTTAAGGCTCTCCTCTTCATTTCGCAATAATTGCCAATCATTATGATATAGTTTAAAGTAATGAAAGGCCGAATCTATATGACCCGATTCTTCAAATATGAGATGTCTGTTCTCGGGTAAATAATTTTTATAACGTAGAGGTAAGCGGCTATAGTGATGGTAAGCCGAATCGCTGTATAACAATGCTTCGGTAAAGCGTTGCATTTTTAAGTAGTTGCCGGCAACATCCGCATAGTTTATTGCAATAGCGGTGGTGTCGTTTATTTTTTGCGAGTATTTTAACCTTAACAAATTGTAGCCTAACGCTTCTTTATAATTCTTGTTCCGATAGGAATAATAGGTCAGCAGTATGTAAGAGTCTGCCAGGTCTGTTTCGTTCTGGTATTTTTGAGCATAGTCACGCGCTCTTTCGGCATAATAGAGTGCTGAGTCGTTTTGCGATTTCCACCGGTAATAAGAGCTTTTCCTGATGCAATAAGTGCTGTAAACTTCTTCGAGCTTGTAGGTTTTATAGACAGTATAAGCTTTATCCAGGTACTTTTTGGTTAATTGGAGATCGTCAGGGTCGGTTTCAGCTTTTTCGTACGCCAGAGCTATAAGAAGGTAAATCCGGCAAGACAAAGAGTGCAAACGTTCCGACTCCACCTCGTCTTTCATTTCAAGCAATATTCGAATTACCTCGGCAGGCGTTTCGTCCTGTTTGTCGATTATGAAAGCATGTCGGTATTTTAGCTCCAACAGTTGGGGTTTATATTTTTTTTCCCGGTTAAACTTGTTTAGCTCCTTATATAAACTGTCTGTTTTCTCCTTCGCCCTGTCCAATTGGTGATACTGTATCAGGCTGTCGATTTTCTTTATTTCTTCATTCACAGTAAAATCCTGAGCCGTCGAAAAAAGGCTTAAGAAGGGGAGGAAAAGCAAGAGAGTATATTTTGGCCGCATCAATTCAGCATCAATATTATGGTATTTACTTCATATCTGTTAATTGCAACCCGCCAGGCGCATGTTGAAACACGCCTATTTTTGCATTCTTTAATTCCTCGCAGGAAAAACTACCTGTGTGGATAGGTATTGTTCCGAGGTACAGGCATTTTTTATCATCAGCCCTCACCATGCGATATCCATTTTCTATTAAGGGGAGCTCAAAACGAAGGCCGGGAGCCACTTTTACTTTGCTTACCTGTTTTTTTAGCCGATACCCTAACGAAGAACCATCGGCTTTGGGTGCTGCTATTGTAAATTTTTCTACCAGGAGTTCATAGTTGTATCCCCATTCGTAATGGAAACCCTCAATGGAACTGTAAAAATTTTCCGTTTGGCCGTCTTTCTTTTCAACCAGGTAGCACAATCGAACAGCTTCTTCCCAACAAGGCGCCCGGTAATGCAATATTTTTAAGTGCAATATTGTTGTTTTTTGTTTTTGAGCGGCTCCCGCTACCGAAGCAAATACAAGTAAACCCATTAAAATATATTTCAAATTTCTACGTTTTTACGAAATTAATTAAACGGGTTTTGAATAAAGCGACGTGTTATACAATAGGGTACAACACGTCGCCTGAGTTTATAGAAAATTCTGGTTCTCGTTATTTATAAGGGTTGCATATTTCATAGGGTGCCCCGGCATCTATTACTTTATATAATTTGATAGTGCCATTATCTTCCAGTTTCCATGTGTTAATATTAGAAATACAGGGTGCAATTCTATGGGGTTTGGTAGGATCTCTTACCGGGATTTCTTTTTTAAAGCAATCGGGTATAAGACTACAGGATTTTACTTCTAAAAATCCTTCTTTACATTCCTTGTTCCAGATTTCGGTTCTGCTGGCTACATATTTTTCACCGTTGTCTTTTGTTCCAAGCGTAATTCTTTCGATAACGAACCTGTTGTCCGGCGTTATCCGGCATTGATATTGATTATTGTCGGAGGTAAGCGTTTGTCCTTTTTCAAGACGGGATGCCCGGCCAGGAGTAGCTATTAACTCAGAGGTGGTACGGTAGTGCAGCTCGGTATTGGAGATAGTAGTCGAATTTGGATCATAAGGGCATAAATTAATGGAATAATAGCCATCGTAATAGAGTTTTAGCTTACCATCGTTTTCAAGTTTTAACATTCCAAAATGCATCTTATTACGACGTAAGGCTGCGCTTTGCAACGGTTTGTCGTAAAAGAAATCGGGGAGTATATGCCGATTGCGGCCTTCTATATCTGCTCCTTTTATAACTCCTTCCTTGCATTCGCGGTTCCAGATTTCCTCTCTTTTGACTATCATTCCGTTCGCTACGGTAATTTTTTCAATTACAAATCTATTCTGTTCCTGTGTACCCCCTCTTACGCTTACGGACTGTCTCACTATCCGGCATTGATATTGATTGTTTTCGGAGGTGAGCGTTTGCCACATACCCAGTTGCTCGCCGTAATTAAGAATGGGTTTGCTTTTAACAAACTTGTCGTTGGATGTGGCGGTTGTGGGAGCGGGCGTTGGGGTAGGAGCGGGGCTTGTAGTAGCAGGTGCAAACTGCCATCTTTGTCCTGTATATTCTGCTGAAGTATTGAGCAGTACCTGATCTTTATTTCCGCTATTTAATACGTCAAGAGATTTTCTACTGGTTAGCCACTGTGTTGTAAGTCTGTAAGCGCCGTTACCCAAAGGTGTAAGTAGCCAGGCCTGTCCGGATTTATTTCCTGTTGCATCCAGCATTAATTGGTTGCTGTTATTGCCCGCATTGACTATATCCAGTGAGAAATTTTTGCCTTTTGCCTTATTGGTAAGGCGTCGGTAGCCGTTTTGCTGGCTATTAACAGACAGTTCCCAGATTTGAGCGTTGTCGTTTTCTTTTTTATCTGTAAGGTATATTTTCCCGGCCGGGCTTATGGCAAGCACTTTGTTAGGGCCGGTAAACTCATTCCATAGCCGGTAATTGCCGTCGGCAGGAGTAGTGGAACTGGTGGTGGGCCGGGTTGCGGTGGTGGGTTGCGTAGTGGGCCGGGTTCCGGTTGTAGGTGTTGGAGCAGGTTGTGTAGTAGGCCGGGTTGCGGTGGTTGGTTGTGTAGTTGGTTGTGTGGTTGGTTGCGTGGTTGGCTGCGTTCCGGTAGCGGGCTGCGGCGGAATGGGCTTACCCGACTTGCTGGGACATGCGGGGTAGATGGCGGCTATATTGGCAATATCTGTATTGCTCATTCCCTCCCATGTTCCCATTTCTTCGGTTCTGCCATCCTTCCTTACAATAGTGCTTGTGCCTTTTCTTACAGCAAAAGCGTAGGAAGGGTAATGCATACAGGAGGAGTAATCATAAACGCCCAGGTTGGAAGACTTATCTTTACTTTTTTGAAAATTGTGCTCCTTTCCCTTTTGTACATTGCTGAGGTTAATGGTCACATGTTTATCGCGGTCTTCGCGGCATTGTGTATGATGAAAGCCTAAAGCATGCATGATTTCATGAATGACCGTGGCTATATCCGGGTTCTCCACAGAAATTTCCTGGCGACCGCCCGTGCGGCCAACCATCGACCAGTTGCCATCCCTGCTGATAAACTCAACATAATCATCCTGGTTTGTTCGGGGAACCAGGCAAATGGTGGTATACTTGTTCAAATGCTCAATGCCTTTTTGAATAATACTCTTCCTTGGGTGATTGGGCGGAAGAACATAAGGGACAGAAGAATTGGGCCATCGGAAGGAATTGTCAGCCGCAGGAGGCGCCTCGGCTTTCTGGGTTAAACTTTCTAATGTGCCCAGGTTCATATCTCCATTGTAAAAAACCTCTCCCCTGTTATTAATTTCCACATCATAATTTCCCGGTGCACTCGCCATGGGAAACATAATTTTCAAATTCTTTTTTACGGTTGGTCCCGAGTAACCTACTCCGGGGTCGTTGAGCGCCTTTTCTTTTTTATCGGTGTTGCTCCAAACCTTTTTATTTGTAGAAGAATACAGGCTAAGAGTACCGTCGTCCTCTATAACCGCCCGTACCGGTCTCAAATCGGTAGTGCCAAATTTAGGATCGAAGTATGCTTGCGTCATGGAGTACCATACCGGCTTATTATTTTTATCATACACTACCAGGTTGCCATCGGCTTGCATGATCAAATGACTGCCACTTCCCAGGTGTATCATACTACACCATACAAAGCCATCGTCCTTAACTTTTTTGATGCACAAATTACCATCGGCCTGCATGCCTAAATAGTAAACCTTATTGGCCGAAATGAGTCGCTGTCCTTCCAATAACTTCTGTCCTGCCGACAGGGTATTAGTGCCCGCCTGTGCCAAAGCTTTAAGGCTGGCTAAGCTCATCAGGCACATTAACGCTGCTACGAATAATTGTTTTACTTTCATTTTTTTATTATTAGTTATGCTTTGGGAAAAATATTTTCTCAGTGTGTTTTGGTTTGAACCTTACTACCCGGAGCCTATGTTTTCGGCTTACTGCTTTTATGAAAACAAAGAAAGCAGACCCTTTTTTAATTTTAAAATTTCAGGGATAGAACTTCGGTTTTAGGGATAGAAAGTGAAGTGTGGAAACGGGGAGGAATCACTAACAGGCAGGGGCGGTAGCAACATTCGTTCCTTACACCAACCCGTTATCGTTTTTGAGAGTTCGTTTACTTCTCAGAAATAAGCCTATGGCTTCCCTAAATGATCATTCATCCAGGCGCCTGTATACTGTTGAGCGAGGCTGGTAGTCATTTGGCCTGGCGCTGGTGAAAGAGCTGGTACGATTGATGAGTGGAGATATCCAGGCTCAAAGCCCTCCTCCCGGGGCATTTATTATGCTGACGGCCAAGGCCGATATGGCAAGTAAGATAGAGAGCATACAACGGGGTGCAGATGCTTACCTTGAAAAGCCGTTTAACAAGGGAGAGTTATTGGTAAGGATACAGAAGTTACTGGAAATGCGTAAAAATTTGCAGCAGTATTATCTTAAAAAGGCAAAAGAATTATTAAGGGATCCTGGCAACAGTATAGCATCGGTTGCGCTGGATTGCGGATGAAGACAACCAATTTTCCAATATCTGTTTACATTTACGGTACAATTTCGTAAGTTGAACACCCTAATATTTTTTTATGCCCGATATCCGCAGGTTTTTATTAGGCAGCGAAAACTGGCAATTCTTATCAGAAGTGTTGCTACGCTGTGCTATTTCATTTGTAGTTGTTTTGCTGGCATTAAGGCTTACCGGCAAAAAGGGAGTACGCCAGCTAACCGTTTTTGAGCTGGTGATTATTTTAACCCTCGGTTCGGCCGCCGGCGATATGGGGTTTTACAGCGATGTGGGCGTTTTACCAGCGGTGCTTACTATCGTAAGTATCGTTTTGCTTTACCGTCTGGTGACCTACCTTACCTTAAAATCCGACCGGTTGGAAAAGCTGATAGAAGGGCAACCTGTAACAATTATAGAAAACGGCCGGTACACAGAAGCCGTAGTGAAAAACGAGAATATTTCTTTCGACGAATTTTTTATGGAATTGCGGCTTGAAGGTATTGAACACCTGGGCCAGGTAAAATATGCCATTCTTGAAATAAACGGGGGAGTGAGCGTATTTAAACAGCCTGCCGATAAAATTGTGGCAGGCCTTAATATTTTGCCGGAAAAACTACAGCATTCTTTTGCAGATCATTTCCCGCATAACGGCCTGTATTCCTGCGTTTGCTGTGGGTACACAGAGCAATTAGAGAAGGGGCCAGTAGTAAAATGCAACAGTTGCGGAAAGGAAAAATGGTCCGAAGGATGCGAAGCAAAATAGGAAAGATAGGAAGCGGCTCCCCCAAAAAAAGCCGGTGAAAAACCGGCTTTAAGTAAATAAATAACTTTATCGGGGTCGCACGTCTCCCCGCATTTCCTTCAGTTTTTTGGAAGGTAAATGAATCTGGAATCCGAGGTTGAGGTTGGGGTTAACAGTTGTACTCCCGCTGCCGGCTATAATACCCACATTGGCCGAGGTTTCCAGGGCTACGTTGGCGTTTACGAAATAAGCTGCACCAACGCCGCCAAATCCACGAAACCCGGTAGTGGTCTGGCCTCCTGTACCCACGCCGCCCACGCCTGCCCCGGCCTCGGCGAATACCCGTGTTTTATTGATCACTTCCACGCCTGCACCTGGGAAGTAGTACCTCGCAAACGGTACCAGTCCCCAGCTTACCGGGTCGTTACCCTCCTGAAAAGTGGCGTCGAGATCAACTTTGGCACCTAATGCCAGATCGTCCTGTACAAACCACCCTGCACGGGGCGAAAGACTAAGCCTGAAACTATTGGCTCCGCTGCGTAAATCAGCAGAGATATTGGCCAGTTGAGCGCCAATGATAACATTTCCCTTCTCCGTTTGTGCTCCCGCCATCCATCCGGCGGTAACTAAAGCCATTGTAAAGAATACTTTTTTCATCGGTAAATTTTTTAATAATTTCATTTTGGCAATAACTGTGCCGTAAAACAAAAGTCCCCTCGGTTGTGGAGGGGACGGTATTCAGAATTATGAATACAACAAATTACGCGAGCTGGCTCATTCTTTTTCTTTCGGTAGGTGCAGCCACACTTCTCTCTTCGCCTTTTTCAAACCTGGTTGCCGTCCATACATGATCTAATTCTACATTGTCTATTCCCGAATAGCCCTCATTCGTTAAACGGTTCCAGCTACGCTCCCGGTTAAGATCGGTAACGATCTTCGACGTGGTTTTGGGGTACGCCACCCAAAACTTGGTATTTTCTTTTAAAGAAGGCATCACATCGTTCAAAATGCCGTTCAGCTGATTCTCGTTAACTGCAAAAACCAGTGCAAAATCAAGTTTTCTTGATTTTAATAAAGGAGTCATATTTTTTGCAAATGACAATTTACTGAACTGCTTTTCGATAGAAGATGGTAAACCCTGAATTAAAAGATTCTTTTCGTCTGCGTACTGTAGTTTTTCAAAAACTGTTTGAATCATACAACTTGTGGGATTTATTAAAAAATACCAGATGTATTACTACCTGGTTAATATTTACAAGCCTCGAAAAGGTTTTGCAAAGGTAACCCAAATAATTGTATTATCCACTTTATTTAACAAAAACGCCACTGATTATTGAAAATCAGCAAGGTTTAAATTGTCATTAAAATATATGTAATTATTTACTAATAGGCGTATAGTATTTCATAGCTTCAGGAAGATATTTCTGTAATTGTTCGATACGTCTTTCCGGCCCCGGGTGGGTGCTTAGGAATTCGGGGGTGCCGCCGCTGCCGGCCATACTTTGCATCCGTTGCCATAGTCCGATAGCTTCTTGCGGATTGTATCCTGCCATAGCGGCCCAGATCATACCATAACGGTCGGCTTCCAGCTCCTGCTTCCTGCCGAAAGCCATGATGCCCAACTGCGAACCGACACCTACCGCGGAGGCAAAAATATTGCGCATACCCGAAGATGTTTTATTGGCCATGAAGGCATCCAGTATACTGCCCCCATATTGGGCTGCAATGGTCTGGCTCATTCTTTCGTTGGTATGGCCAAATAAAGCGTGCGATACCTCGTGCCCCATAACATTGGCCAGTGCCGCTTCGTTTTGGGTAATCGGAAGCAATCCGGTATACACTACAATTTTACCGCCGGGCATACACCAGGCATTGGCTTCATTGCTCTGCACCAGCCGGGTTTCCCATTTGTAACCTTCCAGTTCCTGGCTCATATTGTTCTGCCTGAAAAACTGGTTAACTGCATTTACAATACGCTGCCCCACACGGTTCACCATTTCTGCATCCTTACTGGTGCCACCCGCTACCACTTTGGCGCCCGATAAAAACGACTGGTATTCGG
>JBEBUZ010000024.1:0-41848 GCA_040393015.1 Paraniabella yanshanensis | reverse complement strand
GAGGAACCGGCGGCAACACCGATGTACTGAACGCTTCAGCAGTATCGGTATCATCCGACTTAGCGGGCAACAGCACCTTACCGGGAAATGATTTAAAAACCATTGCAAGCTTGTCCGCCACGGATGCGGAATTACTCAGCGGGTCTTATGCAGTTGCAGCCCCGGCAGATGTTTCTTACGCCATTCCCCAGGCAAATGTAGCTACCGAAATATTGGGCAAAACACCCGATACTTACACAGTAGCCCTCACTTATACTATTACAAACCCTTAATCACGCAGCAAAAGAGTAGTGGTATTTTTACAGATATCCCGTTCAATTTTGGGCCGGAATATATCTTCATGTTCCGGTTCCATTTTAACAACCATTTTACTGGCAGTATTAGCTGCCAGTAATCCTGTTCAGGCACAGGGTGTAACTGTTTCCCCTTCCCGTATTTTCTTTTCGGTGCCCGCGGGGCAACGGTTTACCGAGCGCATTAAAATATCCAATCCCGACAGTAGTGAGCTGGTATTGAATGCCTCTTTAAAAGATTGGTTTCGCGACAGCCTGGGAAATAAAATTTATTTTCCATCCGCAAGTCTCCCACATTCCAACGCAGGCTGGATGCGGGTCTTCCCATCTCAAATCATACTACAGCCCGGCGAATCGAAAGAAGTAACTGTAACTGTAGAAGTTCCCGAAGCCCCGCCGCCCGTTACTAACAGCATGTTATTTCTTACTCAGGTTAATACCCGCCCACCGGTAGAAAAAACTGATCCCTTAGGAAGAAAAGTAGCAGTATTGATAAAAATTGAGATTGGCATTCATCTCTACAACACGCTGCCTTCTTTCACTAAAAAAGATATACAATTTGTAAATGTCGAAGAAAGAACTTCTTTAAAAGATTCCATGCGCGTAGTAGCTGCCGTACTACACAATGCCGGCGAGGTTCCTACCGATGCCTTTCTTCGCTTCGAACTCACCCATAAAGAAACAGGGAAAAGTATAAAACTGCCTGTAAAAGCGCTCGCCATGCTTCCCGGTGCCACGCAGGTTGTCTTAAACAGTGTGCCTGCCCGTTTACTGGCCGGGCCCTACCAGGCAGCGCTTATTTTAGACTGCGGGGAGGATACCGATTTAAAAGTGGCACAAAAGGAACTGCTGTATGAATAAGAACTTAGGATTCATACTGTTCTTCTGCTGGGTTTATATAGTGCCCGCCAACAGTCAGAACCCGACGCTCTACATACGGAACAACAATATTACCGGCGAGGTTAAAATATCCGACAATGCTTTCACCGCCAATAGTTGCCTGATTGGACTGCTCGGTTCGGTTCAGGTGCGGGCATCGGGAAATTTTTCACCTGTCCCCTCACCGCCTATTCCCCTGTCCAAAATAAAACTGCTGGTCACCGGAATAGGAAGCTCTCTTATTACGCTCTTAGATGGCGCCTCGGAGCAGGCATTATCCACCTCCGACAGAACACTGTACGCCGCTCTCGCCACCATTGCCAGCACAGGTCCGGTTACAATTCAATATAGAATTCCGGCAGAAGAAATGACCAATTTCGCCTGGAAAGCAGGTACGTATACCACCAATCTCACTTATACCACACCGGCGCCCGTTGCGCTAAATCTTTGCCTGGGGCAGGCCAACTATGCCAACACCCTGCGGATCATAGTGGAGCCCTTTATTTCTTCAGATGCCACGCCTGTCACCCTGCAGGTCAACGACCTGAACCATTTCCGGTCCTCGGGTGTAAGCGCCGTTACCAGTTTACCCTCGCGGTTCACTGTTCCGCCCGGATTCAGAATAAAATCGGCCACAAGCCTTTTCAACTATACCGCCGGTTACCTGGGTGCACCCAACCCTTCCACCGGCGTAAATACTATAAATGTTAAAACCATTGCTCCCACCACGGGCTCCGATCTGTCGCTTAATACCGGTTATCAAAATTTGTCGCCAACCGGCGGGTTTACGATACCTGCGGGCAATTTCTTAAACCCCGAAATCCAATACAGCATTTCCGCTGCCACCCTGCGAAACAGTTTCGTTCAAAAGGGCACCTACGCCACAACCCTTAACTACCAGGCATTTGACGCCGGCACCAATCCTGTAGCCGCCACTGTTTCCAACAACACAAGCTTACAAGTAGAAGTAGCAGATATTGGCGAGTTGCAGGTAAACACACAGGATATCACTTTAGCTTTCACCAATGTAAATGACTATGCCCAGGGGGTAAGCGTCAATCTCTCCAATGCCCTTACCATAAGTAAAACAACGGCTTTTGATGTAACCATTAAAACCGCAGGCACTCATCTTACCAAAGGGTCCGACCTCATTCCCGTACAGGCAGTTTCTGTAGAGTCCGCAACCGGCGACCCCTACGTGAATACGGTTCAGCTATCTCCTACGGCGCAAAACATTATTTCATCCCATGCGCCGGTCATCGACAAACAAGTGGATCTCAGGTACACCATCACTGCTGCAAATGTGTCGCACCTAATGAACAAGGCCGCAGGAACTTACAGCACCACCCTTACTTTTAGCCTGGTAGCTCCATAGATTCAACTTTCAGGATTGGAAAAATTCATGTACGTTTGGGTGCCATTCGAATTAAATCAATCGCCATGCCCAATGCCCTGATACATGAAACGAGTCCTTATTTACTCCAACACGCACACAACCCTGTAAACTGGTTCCCCTGGGGGGAAGAAGCACTGCAAAAAGCAGCAAAAGAAGATAAGCCCATCCTGGTAAGTATTGGCTATTCTGCCTGCCACTGGTGCCATGTAATGGAGCACGAAAGTTTTGAAGACGAAAAGACGGCGGCGATGATGAACGAACATTTCATCAATATAAAAATAGACCGCGAAGAGCGACCCGATCTCGATCATATTTATATGGATGCCGTACAATCGCTGACCGGAAGCGGAGGCTGGCCACTGAATGTTTTCTTAACCCCTGACAGACATCCGTTTTACGGAGGCACCTATTTCCCTCCAAGGCCTGTGATGAACCGGGCATCGTGGACGGATGTATTGAAAGCCGTTGCAGAAGCTTTTCAAAACAAAAGATCCGACATAGAGCAGCAGGCAAAAAGTATTACGCAACACCTTTCGCAAGCCAATGACTTTGGCAAATCAGCCGGCGATCATAATTTTAATATAGCGCAGATGGATATTGCCTGCGCGAATCTTATGCAACAGTCCGACCAGGAATGGGGTGGATTTGGCGCAGCACCCAAATTTCCCCAAACCTTCTCCATACAGTTTCTTCTGAAGTACTTTGCAACCACCCCCTCCGGACAAGAGCAGGATGAACAGAGAAAGACAGCTTTGCAACAGGCATGCCTTAGTCTCGATAAAATGATCGATGGCGGCATTTACGACCAATTGGGTGGAGGCTTCGCGAGATATTCCACCGACCGCGAATGGCTGGCTCCCCATTTTGAAAAAATGTTGTACGACAATGCCCTGCTTATTACGGTGTTAAGTGAAGCTTACCAGGTTACTGGTAGAGAGAAATACAGCAAGGTGATCGAAGAAACAATCGACTTTATAAAAAGAGAACTGATGCATCCCAGCTCGGGGTTCTACGCAGCGCTGGATGCGGATAGTGAAGGAGTGGAAGGAAAATTTTATGTGTGGACTGCGCAGGAAATACAAGAACTATTGGGCAAGGATGCTGCCATTTTCTCTGCTTACTATGATGTATCGGAAGAAGGCAATTGGGAACATACCAATATCTTAAGGGTATTGAGGCCGGTAGAAGAAATTGCCGAAACCTTTCAGCATCCCGTGAACGAAATAAACCAGATACTGGATCGCTGCCGCTCAAAACTTATGGCCGTACGCGATAAAAGAATAAGGCCCGGATTAGATGATAAAATCATTCT
This sequence comes from Paraniabella yanshanensis, assembly GCA_040393015.1. Classification (GTDB taxonomy): domain Bacteria; phylum Bacteroidota; class Bacteroidia; order Chitinophagales; family Chitinophagaceae; genus Niabella; species Niabella yanshanensis_A. The sequence goes on along the minus strand of JBEBUZ010000024.1, from coordinate 37,968 downwards.
GAGTTGGAATGCGTTAATGAATACCGCCCTGAGTAAAGCCTTCCAGGCAACCGCCGAGGAAAGCTATAAAGAACTGGCCATCGCCAATATGGCGTTTTTATTGAAAGCTTTTGATCCGGACAACACCGGTTTGCATCATGTATGGAAAAACGACAGCGCCAAACACCCGGCATTCTTAGACGACTATGCTTACCTCGTACAGGCCCTCTTGCAATTATACCGGGTTACTGCCGATGCCGGATACCTCGAGGCGGCGCGCCGTTATTGTGAAACAACCATCGAAGCCTTTTCCGAACCAGAGGGCTATTTCTATTATACCGCCGAAAACCAGCAGGATGTTATTGTGCGTAAAAAAGAAGTATACGACGGCGCTACTCCCAGCGGCAACGCGGTAATGGCGCGCAACCTGCTGGAGCTCGGCATTATTTTCAACAAAAGCGAATGGCAGCAACGCGCCTACAAAATGGTAAGCGGCCTAAGTACCGTCGCCATCAAATACCCCACTTCCTTTGGCGTATGGCTGGATGTGTTGCACCAGTTTATCCGGGGCACTAAAGAGATTGTACTGATAGGCGATTACTCCAACGCGCTGACCGAACTGCTGAAAAAGCCCATTCCCTTTAGTATTGTAATGGCTGCCAAACAAGAAAACGAGAACTACCCCCTGTTAAAAGACAAGGTTTCCTCCCAACCGCTTGCTATTTTTCTTTGCGAAAACTATGCCTGCAGGCAGCCCGTGTATCACATCGCCGACCTCTTAAAACAAATATTATAAACCATGAGCTATAAACTATTCTATGTTTTACTGGGCTGCACCCCTCGGGGACGGCATACCGAGCAACATGATGTTCTCTTCTGTATCGGAAAAGACTTGAAAGACCTAATTCCCTGCATTCAAAACTTTTGGCCCGGTGCAGGCAAAATACATATTGACTGCTGGAGGGAGGTAAATTGGGTAGAAAGCTATCAAATTTCTGTGATTGAAAAACAAGCACCTGTACAAAAAGAAGAACATCTTTTTTTTATCAACCTCGGCGGCTATTTACCGGGCTCCTTTGAGGAACATCATTTTAAATTGCTGACCGTGGCTCCTGATATGGCTAAAGCGATTCAAAATGCCAAACAAACAAATTTCTACAAGAATTACAATACGGAAGACAAGCGTGGCGTGAGCCATGTCGATAATAAATATGGCGTGGATGTGGATGAGATACTAAATGTGGAAGATATATTACCGGCAGACCAAAAAGAAAAATTTGCTATACATATTACAAAAACGGATGGCCAGAATGAAGATAAGTTACATATCGGGTATTTGAAACTGGAGCAGATTTGATCTTAGAAGCTGTGTTTATTCTTATCGCAAAAAGCGATAAGAATAAAATCGGGAAGCGAGGGCGCTTCGTAGAACCACGATGGGGCTTTAAATTGTGGAAAATCACAGAAAAAACGTCTTAACGATATGAGGCCTTACCTTCTTATCAGCATACTAATTTTGCTGCTGCCGTGCTCTACCCCCGTATTAAAGGGGCAATCATCCACAAAGCACACACCGCTTGATTCATTCTTTTACAAAAACTACGATAGCACATTTATTTTAAGCGCTGGCTCGTCCAAAAACCTTTATATCGTTGCTAAAAAAAGTAATCAGCAATATTTCTTCAGGTATAAACCCACACAGGGTAATGTTGGTAATACGCCAGGGTTAGATTGCTGGGTCACCAAAGAATTAACGCATCGGTTTATAAAAACGCAGCCGGATACGAATCGCTATTTTTCAGTACTGCATATGCGAAAAAAAAGCTTTTGGGAGGATTACAAAATACCATCTGTCTGGAATATTACAGACAATTACAAACGCCCAACAACCTGCGGTACAGTAGATGATGGACATTGGGTTTCTTTCACATTTATTTCAAAGGATAAAATAAAAACAAGACAATATTATCATCCCTTCTATTACGCCGACTGTGACAAGCAAGTTCCATTGATGAAAAATGTAGTGGACATTTACAGAAAGACAACACTTTATTTTAAAGACCATGAAATTGACAACAGTTATTTCGGCGGACCGGGGTCTCTAAGGAGCGTTGAAGGATGTGATGTTGGATCCTGGTAAACCTGTGAATCCACCACCAACAAATTTTCGCACTGACCCCTTTCTCAACCCTTCTCCCCTTGAAAATAAGCCCGCACAATCCGCGCTTTGGCGCTTCCCACTACCGCCGCCAACTCTTCCTGGCTTTTTACCCGGATGTTCTTTACCGACCTGAATTCACGCAAAAGCTGGTCGGCCGTGGCTTTGCCGATACCTCTGATATCTTCCAGCTCGTTCTTAAAAGTTCCTTTGCTGCGTTTCTGACGATGGAAAGTCACACCAAACCGGTGCACCTGGTCGCGGATAAAACGAATAAACTTTAAACTGCTGCCGTTGTAAGGAAGCTTCAACGATTCCTGGTCGCCGGGGAAAAAAATCTCCTCTACATTTTTAGCCAGTCCTACCAGGGTTATCATTCCATGCAATTCCAACTCTTCAATGGCTTCCATCGCAGCGCTGAGCTGCCCCTTACCACCGTCAATAATAACCAGTTGCGGCAAACCAGCGCCTTCTTCTTTCAGCCGTTTATAGCGCCTGTATACCGCTTCCTTCATAGAGGCAAAATCATTAATCCCTTCTACTGTTTTGACGTTAAAATGGCGGTAATCCTTCTTACTGGGCACCCCATTTCTAAAACATACCATCGCACTAACGGGATAGCTGCCCTGAAAATTGGAATTATCGAAACACTCGATATGCACCGGCAGGTTCTGTAGCTGAAGATCGCTTTGCAGTTCCTCCAGCAATTTTACATGATCCACGTTCCGGCTTATTTTCAATCTTTCCTTGTTCTTCAGTTCCTCAATAAAATAACCTGCATTCTTCGCCGACAAATCCAACAATTTCTTTCGATCGCCCCCCTTCGGCACTACCAGTTTTACCTCTTCCTTCGTATAGTCAACTGCAAAAGGCACAACAATTTCAGCAACCTTACTGTTAAAGGTATCCCGCATCCGTTCTATGGCATACACCAGGATTTCTTCTACCGGTTCATCCAGGTGGGTTTCCAGTTTATTGGTCTGCGTTTGCACAATGGTTCCGTTGCGCACCATCAGGTAGTTAACATAAGCAATGTCGTTATCCTTAATAATGCTGAACACATCTTTATCGCCGCCTTTCATACCGGTCACCACTGAGCTGGATTGATAATAGTCTTCGAGATAAGCAATTTTTTTTCGAACCTGCTCGGCCTTTTCAAACTGCAAGTCGGCGGACAATCCCTTCATTTCCTCCTTAAAGCGGCGAATCACCGGCGAAAGGTTTCCTTTCAACAGGTCTTTTACCTGGCGAATACTCTCATCATACTCTTCCTTTGTTTGAAGACCCTCGCAGGGGCCCTTACAATTACCAAGATGATACTCCAGGCAAACCTTAAATTTTCCTTTTTCGATATTGCTTTTTGAAAGATTAAGAGTACAGGTGCGCAAGGGTATGGTGCGACGTATAAATTCCAGCAATTCGCGCACCCTGAATACAGAGGTGTAAGGCCCAAGGTATTCGGAGCCATCATTCACGGGTTGCCTGGTAAGGTATACCCTCGGAAACCTTTCGTTCTTTATAACGATATAGGGGTAGGACTTATCATCCTTGAGCTCTATATTATACCTGGGTTTAAATTGCTTGATCAGGGAGTTCTCCAATAAAAAAGCGTCCTGCTCGCTATTCACGATCGTAAATTCTATTTTATCAATCCGCTGCACCAGCTCGTGCGTTTTATAGCTGGTGAAGGTTTTCGTAAAATAGGAACTAACCCGCTTGCGCAAATCCTTGGCTTTACCCACATAAATGATCTTTCCCCCGGCATCGAAATACTTATAAATACCGGGCTGATGGGGAATGGTAGGCGCTATTTCTGAAAATACTTCCTGCGTCATAAAGGATCGCAAATTTACGGATAATATCCCGGAGCCCGGGTGTCTTAGAGCCTGCCGCAGCTATGAATTTCTTTTCCTTCGTATGCTGGTCAGGAATGGGAAACTGCTCCTCAGGAGCCTTTGTACCGGCAGGGCGGGACAGGTTCCTGCGAATTGTTATCGGCTATTTTAACTAAAAGCCGTAATTTCAGCCTTTCTTAACCAAAAAATAATGTATATGGCAGATGTAACCCTTACCGCTTATAATGTAAAAACCAAGGAAAAAAACGTACCTATCCAGGATGCTGTTATTTCGAGAACTGCCAAGGGCGGTTATATTGCAAAAGGACACGACGGCAAAGGCAGTAAACTAACTGCTTTATTGGGAGAAGAAAAAGCGTTAGCTGCTATTAAAGCAGGGATTGCTAAACAGGACTGGTAGTATTTTAAATAGCCAACAAGATTTTTCGAAGCATCGGAGTGTATTTCGATTTGAAATACACTCCGATGCTTTTGTCATTTGCTCCGCTTTGATCCCGCCGGATTTACAGGGGCAACCCTTTCTTTTCCCCTATCTGCCGCTGAAACCCACTGTTTCCTGTCAGCAAAATTTACAATTTAATCGCTCCTGAGCCCTGTTAAAGTATACAAAACGCGATAAATAAGATTTACCCTTAGCTAATAATCACTTATCTTTGCAATCTTGCTGGTTAATCCTAACACTGGATTTGTTTTTCCTCCATTCAAATATAGTGATCGCTTAACGTAAGACAGGTATTGCTTCCGCACTTGTTTGCGCCGTGCTTTACCTTATTTTATCATTTTTTAATTTTTTTCAATTTGTTATTTAGCAATTTACAGCTTATTGCGCCTTTACAAAAAGCGCTGAGCGAAGCAGGTTATACTGCGCCCACTCCTGTACAGGAAAAATCGATTCCCGTTATTTTACAAAAAAAGGACGTTGTAGTATGTGCCCAGACGGGTACAGGTAAAACAGCTTCCTTCGCTTTACCCTTGCTGCAATTATTATACGCCGAGCAGGAAACTCCTGTCCGGCATTGCCGCGCTTTAATATTAGTTCCTACCCGCGAACTCGCCTTACAGGTAGAGGAGAGTTTTTCGGCATACGGCCGGCATATTCCTATAAAACACCTGGCCATTTTTGGAGGCGTGTCACAACACAACCAGGTAAATGCCTTAAAACGAAATACAGATATTCTTATCGCTACTCCGGGCCGCTTGCTGGATCTTATTAACCAGGGCTATCTGTCTCTGAGCAATGTCAGGTACCTGGTACTGGATGAAGCCGATCGTATGCTGGATATGGGCTTTATCCATGATGTGCGCCGGATCATTTCCCATCTGCCTGCGAAAAGACAAACGATCCTGTTTTCTGCCACCATGCCCGCGGAAATCCGGCAACTGTCCGACACGCTGCTGAACCAGCCGGTAAAAATTGCAGTAACGCCCCCGGCAACAACGGTCGACCGTATACAGCAGTCGGTTTACCACGTAGAAAAGCAGCATAAACCATCCTTATTGCTCGACCTGTTAAAAAACCGGGATATTAAAACTGTACTGGTGTTTGCACGAACAAAATATGGCGCCGACAGAATTTCAAAGAACCTCAACCGGGCCGGTATATCGGCCGCAGCCATACACGGAAACAAGTCGCAGGCAGCCCGTCAAACCTCCCTTTCCCATTTCAAAACCGGAAAAGTAAGAGTGTTGGTAGCTACGGATATTGCTGCAAGGGGTATAGATATTGATGATATGGGTTATGTAATCAACTACGAACTGCCCAATATACCCGAAACCTATGTGCACCGCATCGGCCGCACCGGAAGAGCTGGCGCAGAGGGCATTGCCGTTTCTTTTTGCGACCGGGAAGAAAAGCCCTATTTAAACGATATTCAAAAACTGATTAAAAAAACCATCCCGGTAGTAAAAGATCATACATTTGATATACCAGGCGCACGCACCGGCGAAAAGCCATTGGTTCCGCACGCGGCCCCCAACGGTGGAAAAAAGAGATTCCACAAAAGAAATAAAAAAACTTTTTCACAAATGGCATAAATCATTCACCGAAAAAATTACCCTTACCGGAAACATTTTGTACGATGCCCAGGAATCCTTCTATATAAAAAATAACTTATGCAGTTTGCTTCACTCATCACGGGGACAGGAGCTTATATACCCGACGAAATACAAAAAAATGCCGACTTCTCGGATCATCGCTTTTATGAGCCCACGGGACAACCCATTACAACACCATCCGATGTCATCATTCAAAAGTTCAGGAGTATAACCGGAATTGTTGAACGGCGTTATGCCCCGGCTCATATCAACACCTCTGATATGGCAGCTATTGCCGGCCGGCAGGCAATAAAGAACAGCGGCATCGATCCGGAAACCCTGGACCAGATAGTGGTAGCCCATAATTTTGGAAATGTAGATTACGGTAGTGTACAATCAAAAACCGTTCCTTCACTTTCCTGCAGAGTGAAGCAGTCATTAGGTATTAAACGGGCAGAATGTATCGCATACGATGTACTGGTGGGTTGCCCCGGTTGGCTGCACGCCGTTATTCAATCGCACGCCTGGTTCAGGGCAGGTATGGCCCAAAAAGTACTGTTAATCGGTGCAGAAACGCTCGCTCGCGTAATTGACCCGGCCGACAGGGACAGTATGATTTTTTCTGACGGAGCCGGCGCCGTTGTTATGGAATACAAGCCAGCCGAAGGCAACAGCACCGGCATACTGGGATGCAGTGCGCAAACCCATAGTATGGAGGAGGCCGACTATATAAATATGGGAGGCAGCTACCGGCCGGACAGCGGCAATACGATGTACATGAAAATGAAAGGAAGAAAAGTGTACGAGTATGCGTTAACACATGTTCCTCTTGCCATGAAAGAATGCCTGGACAAAAGCGGTATCAGCATTACAGAGGTAAGTAAAATACTGATCCATCAGGCCAATGAAAAAATGGACGAGGAAATTTTAAAAAGATTGTACCAATTGTACAACGCAACACCCCCGCCCAATGTAATGCCCATGAGCATTCAGTGGCTCGGAAACAGTTCTGTAGCCACCATTCCCACGCTGTATCATTTAATACGGGAACAGAAAATTGGAGGTCATGAAATATCGGCCGGTGATATCATTCTGTTTGCATCGGTAGGCGCAGGCATGAATATTAATGCGGTTTGCTACCGGGCGTAAACAGCCGGGGCAGACGCCTAAAAATTTATTGCCAGGAATTCCGGCATATTGAGACGTGTGGTATGATTTTCAAATACAACCATACTGCTAATTAAAACGGCCACGGATAGCACAAATGATTTTTAATAAATCGAACGTTGAATCATCCGTAGATAATTTATACATCCGCCCTGACGCAGGCTCTTTGTACCCTTTCGACATGAAAAATTTCATGTAAGTTTGCTCTGTCATTTTTCTATATTGATTCAATAGCACTATGAGTACGGTTTTTGTAAAAAATATGGTTTGCGACCGATGTATAATGGTTGTACAGAACGAGCTGGACAAGCTCGGCCTGACAGCCAGCCAAATAAAACTCGGCGAAATAAACCTGGCGAAAACGCCCTCAGCAAAAGAAAAAACCGCCTTAACAAAAGCCCTCGAACCACTGGGGTTTGAAATCATCGACGATAAAAAAAGTCGCCTGATTGAACAAATCAAAAATATCATTATCGATCTGGTACATCGTCAGGACAATAACATACAGCAAAACCTTTCCGATATTTTAAGCAGCCGGCTGCATCACGATTATAATTATTTGTCCAACCTGTTTTCGGAAGTAGAGGGCACTACCATTGAAAAATATTTCATCGCGCAAAAAATCGAAAAAGTAAAAGAATTGCTGGTGTACGATGAGCTGTCACTCAGTGAAATAGCTTTCCGCCTGAATTATTCCAGCGTGGCCTACCTCAGCAACCAGTTCAAAAAAGTAACCGGACTCACCCCCAGTCATTTTAAACAGGTAAAGGAACACCGGCGAAAGCCGCTGGACAAGGTGTGAGCAATGGCTTACCCCCAGCGCATCCTGCATGAACAATTTCCGGCAGTATACCCCGTAGGAAAAAATTTTTCTCAACGTTCAGACCAGTTGAAACTTTAAAACTTACAAACCTTTTCCACAATTCCGTAACAATCGCTCTATACATTATCGCCAACTTTGTAGTATATACAATAACAGAGCTATGGCATCTAATAATCATAAAGAAACGGTTTATCTTCCGCTCGAAAACGTCGAAAGCGAGCATTGCGCCCTGATTGTTGATAAAGGTCTGTCGCAGGTAAAAGGCGTGGAAGCACATAAGGTAGAGCTCAACAACCGGAGAGCTGCTATTACAGTTAGCGACAACAGTGCGGTGAAGGGAGCCGTAAAAGCCATCAAAGATCTGGGTTACGGTGTTTCAACCGTAAAACAAACTTTCCCCGTATTAGGCATGAGTTGCGCCTCCTGCGCCAATAGTACTCAAAACATCGTGAGTGCCCAGCAAGGGGTGGTGAATGCCGAAGTGAATTACGGTACGGGCAACCTGGTAGTAGAGTATTTACCTAATATAACCGATGCCGCAAAATTACAAAAGGCAGTTCAGGGCGGCGGTTACGACTTATTGGTTGAGGCCGAAAATCTGCAACAGCAAACCCTGGAAACCATTCATGCCGAAAAATTCAAAAAATTAAAAAATAAAACAACCGGAGCCATCCTCCTGTCTTTGCCCGTGGTAATTATAGGCATGTTTTTCATGAACATCCCTTACGCTAATGAGATCATGTGGCTCTTCTCTACCCCCGTTGTTCTATGGCTGGGTCGCGATTTTTTCGTGAATGCCTGGAAACAGGCCCGTCACCGCTCGGCCAATATGGACACGCTGGTTGCCTTGAGCACGGGAATCGCTTACCTGTTCAGTGTTTTCAATATGCTCTTTCCCGAATTCTGGCATCAGCGGGGGCTGCACGCACATGTATACTTTGAAGCCGCGGCCGTTATTATTACATTTATACTGTTAGGCCGACTGCTCGAAGAAAAAGCAAAAGGCAATACTTCTTCCGCCATTAAAAAACTGATGGGCTTACAACCCAAAATGGTTACTGTTATTCAGCCCGGCGAAACCGAATTACAAACGCCAATCGAAGCCTTAAATATAAATGATACAATCCTGGTAAAACCCGGGGAAAAAATTGCGGTGGACGGACTTGTAATATCGGGCAGTTCCTATGTAGATGAAAGTATGCTGAGCGGGGAGCCCCTGCCGGTTTTGAAAAAGGAAGATGAAAAAGTCTTCGCAGGAACCATTAACCAAAAAGGCAGTTTCCGTTTTAAAGCGACCAAAGTAGGAAAAGACACCCTGCTGGCTCAAATCATCAAAATGGTGCAGGATGCCCAGGGCAGTAAAGCACCCGTACAAAAACTGGTTGATAAAATTGCCGGCATCTTCGTTCCCTTAGTAATAGGAATAGCTATACTAACCTTTATTTTATGGGCAGTATTGGGCGGCGACAATGGACTTGTTCAGGGGTTGTTGGCTGCTATAACCGTATTGGTGATAGCCTGTCCCTGTGCCCTTGGATTAGCTACGCCCACCGCCATTATGGTAGGAGTGGGAAAGGGAGCCGAAAAAGGCATTTTAATTAAAGACGCAGAAAGCCTGGAGCTGGCCAAAAACGTGGATGCTATTATTTTAGATAAAACAGGAACTATTACCGAGGGCAAACCGGAGGTTACCGGTATTCAATGGTTCGATAATGAAGACAGCACCAAAAACATCCTGGTAAGCATCGAAAAACAATCCGAACATCCGCTGGCAGATGCCGTTGTAAAACATTTCGGGGAAACACCTGCGGTTCCACTGCTCAACTTTGCCAGCATCACGGGAAAAGGAGCCAAAGCCGATTATAAGGAAGAAACCTGGTTCGTTGGTAATAAAAAATTACTGGCCGAAAACAATATAGTCATTACCGAAGCATTGCAGCAGCAGGCCGATGAATGGGGCAAACAAGCCAAAACCGTTATCTGGTTTTCGAACAGCAAACAGGCCCTCGCCGTATTAGCCATCTCCGATAAAATTAAAGAAACATCGGTACAGGCTATCCGCGAACTACAGGGTATGGGCATTGAGTTGTATATGCTTACCGGCGACAATGAAGCCACTGCGCAGGCCATTGCATCCCAAACCGGTATCGGCCATTATAAAGCAGGGGTATTACCGCAACACAAGGCCGATTTTGTGAAAGAGTTGCAGCAACAGGGAAAAACAGTTGCTATGGTAGGCGACGGCATCAATGATAGTACCGCTCTGGCAACTGCCGATGTGAGTATTGCCATGGGAAAAGGTTCCGACATTGCCATGGATGTAGCTAAAATGACCATCATTTCCTCTGATCTCACCAAAATTCCGCAGGCCATTCAACTATCCAAACAAACCGTTGCAACCATCAGGCAAAACCTGTTCTGGGCTTTTATATATAACCTCATCGGCATTCCGGTAGCAGCGGGCATTCTTTACCCCGTCAATGGTTTTTTATTAAACCCAATGATCGCCGGCGCCGCCATGGCCATGAGCAGTGTGAGCGTAGTAACCAATAGTTTAAGATTGAAGTGGAAGAAATAATATTCGCTCACGCATTACGAAGCAGTAAAACTTACAAATCAAACAAAAAATACCACAACAATGCCCGGCAATTTATTACCGATCTTTGTAGTATAGGGCAGCGTATTATTCATCACCAAAAAAATTACACAATGGAAAATAAAACCCTTCAGTTCAAAACCAATCTAAATTGTAGCGGCTGTGTATCCAAAGTGCAGGCCGACCTTGACAATGCCGGCAATATTCTCCAATGGAAAGTGGACACGACCAGCAACGGTAAGATTCTGTCCGTTCAGTCGGCAGGTATTACCGAAGAGGAAATAGTAACTCTTATCAAAAGCAAGGGTTTCGAGGCCGAACCCATTTCCGGCGAATAATGAACCTTAGTATCGAAGTCCTTCTCCAAATTTAAAAAGAGCATAATCGGGTCCTTCCTCATATCCCGGCAGGTCCTCTTTATTGTTTTCCACGGTTTGTTCGCTCACGGGGGTGGTAAACGGCATTTTTGCTGTTGGTGTAAATTTCCCTGAAACAATATCCAGCAGCGCTTCCGGCTGCACGCCGAAAGTAGCCAGTATGCCGCCGAACCGACCCTGAGTTTGAGCGTTATACACTTCATCAATCACAAAAGGATTGGAATAATTATCCTTTTTTTGCCGCTCTCCAGGGAATAAAAGCTCCTAATAACACGGCAATCGCAATCACTACCACCATTCCGCTTCCTTTCGAAGTAATAAAAGAAAGGATCATCATCAGCACCGAGATAAAAGCTAAAGAAAAAGCGATCATCTTTAAGCCAAATACGTTCTGCTTTCTGATGGCTTGTCTTTCCTCTTCGTCTATCTGAACGGCGGCCGCTTTTTTATCCAATTTATACTTTTTGTAATTTTCATAGTCGGTACTGGTTTCCAATCGCTTTCTCACCCATAATTCATATATAATCAACATCACCAATGGTAATAATACACCCAGTAGCATTTCGTTGGCGCGGGACAACTTATACCCGTTAATAAAAGGTATAATCATTTTAAACAAAACATTTACCGAAAGCGAAACTATCGTAATGTAAATCGTTGCTTTTCCTGTCAGTTTTTTCGAAAACAAAGCCCAGATGGGTGGCAGCAGCAGGGGACCGCCGGTTATAGCGCCTACACTTAAGGTAAACTCTACGATGCCCCCGATATACGGCACTCCCAAAGCAATAACTATCATGAGCAAACCAAAAACCCAGGAGGAAGCACGGGCTACAAACATCAGTTTTTTATCGCTTGCACCGGGATTGACCGAATCTTTGTAGATGTCGTTGGTAAATACGGCCGATACTACGTTAAGCGCTGTATTGGCCGATGCAGAAGTTGAGAAATACATTCCCGTTAGCATCAATCCCAGCAAACCCGCAGGCAACACCTGTTTGCATACCATAATATAGGCGTTCTCCGCATCTATACCAGCAAGGCCGGGATTGATGACCTGGTAAACCATGGGGGGCAGCATCCACAGTATAGGGCTTAAAATATATAAGGCGGCAAAGAGGTAGGCTACCTTAGAAGCGCTTTTGGGGGTATCTACACTGGTATAGCGCTGCACAAAGGTCCAGTTGCCGCCTATATAAAAGATATGATAAATAGCAAAGGCAAAAATAAAACCCCAGGAATATTCCCCTGCGGTAAGGTTAAAAAAACCTTCCGGAACGCTATCGGCAAAACCCTGTACGCCGCCCACTTCATTAAACACTAACGGCAGGATAATGAGCACCGCCGCGGTTAATACCACAAATTGCAGAATATCTGTAACCATTACAGCCCATAGGCCACCCACGGCCGTATAGGAAATCATTAAAATACCCAGCACAACCGTTACCGGTATTAATGGATATCCCAGCGAGGCAGATACCAGTTTTGCAACGGAATATAAAACGGATCCCTTGATAAAAACAGATACGATGGTAAAAATATAGATATAGCTTTTCTGAACCTTAGTACCCAACCGCGCTTTTATGAATTCTGCTGCGGTAAGATTGCCCGTTGCCTTCCATTTAGGGGCCAGGTACAATCCCGTTACCAATGCGCCAACGCACATCGTCCATTGTATGGTAACGGCCACCCAGCCATGTTCATAAGCTATCGCTCCCCAGGCCACGAAAGTTCCGGCGGAAAAGAAACTCATGAACAAAGACAAACCCCCTATAAACCAGGGAACGGATTCTCCACCGGCAAAAAAAGATTTCAGGTTTCTACCGGTTTTGGAAAAGCTGATGCCTACCAGCATTATAAAAACAGAAAAAACAATAACTACGGCTGTATCTATCATAACTTTTATTTAGTATAGCATCGGATGGCAAATAAAGAGGCCGGCACCTGGACGGAAGGATGATGGAAGACAATCTTCAGCTTTTTCGTTTGCAGGGAACTCTCGAATAGTATTTCATTCCTCGTCTGGTAGTTATCTTTTTTCTCATACACTACCGATCCGTTTTCATCTTCTATCCGATAATCTCTTACGCAAAATGGCATTACTGTTTCGGGGTGGGTCATCAGAACAGATTCCATAGGATGGTCGCTATCGGTATCAAATACCAATTGTATTGTCTTAATAGATTGCGCCTCCGTCCAGCTCAATTCAATGGCAGGTTCTTTATCTACCGGATCAGCTACCCAGGCGTTAGGACGGATGGTGGGCCGATCGATCCCATTTCTACAATTTTCCACTGCAAATACATCCACCGCCTTTGATAATTGTAAGGCGATATTCTGGCCTTCGGGACGTCGTTGGGGGCACCAGAACTCAAAACTATCCACACCGGATCCCTCCATGGCCTGTTGCTTACCATTGTTGGAAACAGCTTTATTCTTTCCATTGAAAACAGAAAGAACACCTGTCATTCTTTCATGGGTATAAGGTAATGATAGTTTTTCATTCACTGCAAAACAAATAAAAACATATTCCTCGGTTAGAGCCTCATAGTCAAAATCGATACTAACTTCCTGCTCGCCCTCTTTTAAGGAAATATTCCGAACTGATTTAACGGTATCGGGTGTAAAACCTCCCTGGCGGCTGCTTGTTCTCAGCGACACTTCGAGGGAGCTGTCTTCTGCCGCCCGGACTCTTATACTTATTGCGGGAATTTTACCGGCGCTTACCGGGAGCATCTGACCCGACGCTACGCTAAGCGGTTTAAACAGCACATCCTCTTGTTTAAACCCGGTAAAAGACAGTTCCGAACTGGCTTTTATGTCGGCCTGCTGCACCAGATCCTGCTGATCCCTTAAAGCCATATGTGGTATATGCTGCCCGGTTTTCATCAGTTCCTGCTGAAGCCTGGGCAGGTAATTTTCGTTATAAAGATCGGCCGGCAGTTTTTGTAACTGAAGGCAAAGGGAGGCTGCTACCGCGACCGCTTGTGCGCCGTAAGCACAGGTTGCCATTACACGGGTAGCGCCAAAGGCTACATGACTCACACTGATAATGCGGCCGGCAAGAAACAGGTTTTTGATATTGCGGCTGTAAAAACACCGATAAGGAATTTCGAAAATACCCTTGCTATGCCATTGGTTACAGGGCTGTCGGTCGCTGAACACTCCGTCTGCCGGGTGCAGATCAATCGACCAGCCTCCGTAAGCCACTGCATCTTTATGAGTACGCTGTTCTACCAGATCCGATTGTGTTAGCATATAGTCGCCTTCAAAGCGCCGGCTTTCTCTTTTACCCGGTATAGTACCCACCCATTCGAGTGTATAGTTGGCCGCCTCGGGAAAATTGCCTGAATTTTTTATATAGTCCCACACCCCATAGATAACTTTCCACAGCTCCCATTTAATCTGTTCGGTATCATGTACGGTATCCAGCCTGCCCCCGTGCTCTACCCACCACAGTTTACAGCCGTGTTCTTTGGCGTTAAAGCTTTTGAACCGGGGAATTTCTTTGGTTACATCCAGCGCAAAAGAGGGTGGATGAAACTTAACAGGCTGGCCTGTGTCCTTTGTATAAAAATAGAGTGAGTGTCCCAGCAACTCTCCATAGCTGGCATCAGGAGCCATCAACTCATTAAATTCTTCTTTTGTTTCGGCTCCCATTCTAAAAGCTGCGCCGGCCAGAAAGCCAACGATCCCATCGCCCGATGCATCGCAGAACAAAGGTGCGGTAATGAGATATTCTGTAGAGTTCTGACTACAGAACCCTTTGATGCTTTTAATGGTATCATCTTCGCCTTTCTCCAGTTCATATACTGCCGTATTGAGCAGGAGGGTAATGTTTTTTTCCTGCTTCACTTTATCCAGTAATATCATGTCTAATATTACGGCGTTGCCCTCGGGATTACGGTAAGTGTTTTCTACCAACAGTTCATCCACTACCCCTCCTTCGCGGCTCCAGCGGTTATTATTGCCCATGTGGGAGGTAGCCCCCAATATCCATAACCGCACCTCACTGGAAGCGTTGCCCCCCAACACGGGCCGATCCTGTACCAATACCACCTGCAATCCCTGCCGGGCAGCGGTAATGGCTGCACATACACCAGACAGGCCTCCGCCGATGATGGTGAGGTCGGTTTGCATTTCCACACATTTTAACGCTCTCTTTTCCTGCGCTTCTTTATAAATCATTTTATTTTTTTTATTCGTTATTACTGCTGTTTACTTCCCCAGGCGGTAGGTTTTGCTCTTTACCACTTTTCCGTTGGTACCGGTAAGCTGGATTGAGAAATTTATCGGCTTTTTAATATCCACATCTACCGTAAATTCAAAAGGATAGCTTGTCTTCTTCATCATTTGTTTCTTACCATATTTGTCTGTGTATACCAGGGCTGCTTCGCTCCATATATTATCATCATCTTCCAGGTAAACAAACAGGCGGCGACCCCATTGCCCCAGCTTGAACAGCAGGGCATTGGCATTCCCCTCAGGGATCTTTTGAAAATCACTACTCCTGTCATCCACATGATTTAATATTTTTGACTGAAAGCCTGATTGAGGCACAACTCCGGATATTACTAATGCTGTAATACCACCCGCCGGAACGGTTACCGTAAAGCTGCTGTCCTTCAAATCAGCTACAGTACCTGTGCGGCTCAACAAATGCAAAGCCGCGTTCTTTTTGATCGTGAGTTTTGCCGGATTCATTGTTACGGTAGTGGTAACCGGCACAGCCGACTGGTTGGTGAATGCCAGATACAGGCTGTCGCCGGCGCGACCTGCCAGGTAATTCAGTTCTACTGTCTCTGTTTTTATTAACCGGGCGGGCATCCATAATTGAACATCTTTGCTATTATAGAAGCGGCCTTTCAGGTGGCCGTAAAACTTATTCTGCAAATACGCATACCCTTCTATATAATCGTTCGGGAAGTCAATCCTTCCGTTACTTTTAATATAGGCATCGGATACCAGGTAATCCACAAACATCGAAGCCATGGGTAAAATATGATTATAGTGAAAGGAGTTTACGCTCTGCTTTTTATGTTCCCTTAAAGGAAAATCCGGCTTTTCATAAGCAGTTGTTCGCTCCGTGTTAATATGATACCCCGGGAAATTGCTATAACGGCCAACCACAGCAGCCCTGCCGAGGTTTATCAGGAAGCTGTCCTGCGATAAATATCCTACCCGTAACATCCAGGGGGCGTAGCACGACATAAAAATACCGCGGTGTCCTGTAGAAGTTCCCGAAGATTCGGGTGTAAGCCCTATCTCGGATAAACGCCAGGCAGGAGCTTTTTCCTCCGGATAATACACCTGCTCATGGCCTTTCGATTTGAGGTACCAGTACATAGGCGCTTTTCCTCCTTTATTAACCGTAATCATACTGTCCGGAATGGCAGGCACCATCCAGGTAAATAAAGCATAGTGCCGGGCTCCGTCCTGCGCAGCCCGCAAATAAGCCTTATCGCCGGTTAGTTCATACAACTCCAGAAACTCCTGCCAGTGATTGGTGAAAGTGGGCCAGAAAAAATGACTGCTATACAGAGGATCATTAAAATTTTCCATCCGCCTGTTCACTCTTTTTTCCAGGTAATCATTGGCCATGGCCTTTGCCTTTTCGAAATAAGCCGCGTCGTTCGTCATCTTGTACAGGAACATGGCGTTGATCCAGTTATTTCCCACCTCCTTGTCATCGAGGTTACGGGTGCGCGAACTGTTGAATTCCTTTTTTGCCAGTTGGGGATAAAATGAATTTTGCCTGCCAAATACATTATATAGTACCCCCAGCTCCGATAAGGGCGCGATAGGTCCTTTCAATCTGCGGGAGGGCGATTGTATCTTCTGGTTGCTATCCAAAGCAAATAAAAATTTTTCCCTGGACAACATAAACTCCATCAGCGGATAGGCCCGCTTCTCAAACATTTCCTGGTCGTCTCGCAGAATGGCTAACCCCAATGGATTCAGGCTCGACACGTTTTTCACCGCTCCCGGTACATCTGTAGAATAAGCGAAACCTTTCAGACTGTCGACAAACCATGCATAATGCGTTTTTGAATAATCAATAAGATTATCCAGCGTCGTATTCAGGGATGCTATACTATTGCTGCGATAGTCTTTGAACCCGAAAACATCTTTCGCAATCTTGGCATGTGCCGCAGTTAACGGAAGTGGCTCAGCTACCAGATCGAAAGAGAAATGAAAAGGACTGCCGGCCTCCATTAAAGATTGATACCCTCCCATAACAGGTGCAAAAAGCTGCGGCTGCAACTGGCCCGCCTGATTCAACAACACCACACCAAACTGGCTGTTGTTCAGTAACGGCAAAGGCTGAAACGGAATATATGCCGAAGAAGCCAGAACCGCCAGTGTACTTGTGCCATCATCCACCATAGTAGCAGGGAGCGTGGCCATAAATGCCGGTGTCAGATAAGGCACTTCAGGAGTTCGTTTCTCTGTCCATATCAGCGACTGCCACGATTCTTTAGTTTGGGCTTTGTCAAATGCAGGCGCCCCTGTATAGCCGATACTGTAATAGCCCTTTTTCTTCGGTTTAAAATTAAAATGCATTACCGGATAGGGGCGGGCATTTTTCAATAAAAAAGCTTCGAGCACAAAAGGATGTACTGTGGGAAAGTTAAAAAAAACAGTATCGCCTTTTTCAACCGCACTTATCGCGTTTACGGTTATTTTTTCACCGGAATGATATACATTGCCCGTACGTAATTCCTGTTTACCCCGAAGAATCTTATCGTCGAAACCATCTCCCGCTGTCTCCGCTCCTATTTTTTTCTGTTGAAAGTCGGCCAGCGAGCTATCGGTAGTTTTCCAGGTGGGCACATTATAAGCAACCTTGTGAATACCTGCCGGTTTTAACGCCATACCCGGATTTTGCTGATTATACAAAATCGTAAATTGTGGAACATATACATACTGCTGCTTACCGGCACGAATAGTAACGCCATTTTTTTGAACCGCCGATACTTCCTGGGCAATGACCCCCGTTGTAAATAATACTGCGGCTACTGTAGCTATTACGAACTTCCTCATTTTCCTTTTTTTGTTGAACATTTCAAGTTTTGTTTACTTTAATTTCCGGGGCCGCTTGGCAGAATCGGTTTGCCTTTTACCAAAATGCGTCCCAGGTAAAAAACCGTCTGATCATATTTGGAAGGGTTTGCTAAAATATCTTCCGTATTCTTTCCTAATATCTTTTGCTTATCCGCCTTTGTGGCCGATAATTTTATGGTAACAGTATGCTTGCCCGGAGGCACCTGAACCAGGTCATACTGCCCACGGTAACGGTTATTACAAAATGCATTAAACCGGTTAATAAGGCTTTCTGCCCCCTCCGTGTCAGCCAGCCGGAGTTGTACGCCCCGGATACCGGATTTTGTAAACTTCACCGGCCTGCCATCCAGTACCACTTCCAACTGGCCTGCTTCGGGTCCCCCGATATCAAATACACCAAAAGCGGTTCCCTCGAAACTAAAACTAAAAGAAGCGCCCGGAACTGAAGCTTTCATAATGTACGGGAACCAGGGCTTATACCTGTAAAAAGTTTCGCCCTTTTCGGGCACCAGTCTTTCCCAATGATTGCCGAAACGCGCAATTTTCAGCGGATCGTACATACCCGCATCTTCCCAGTTATCTGCCAGTAGCGGTAGTTTCACAGTTTTCTGCCCAAGGCTCTTGTGTTGTTCCATTTTTAGGAATGCCCTTGCAATTGCTTCTGCGTACAAATCGCCACCTTCTGCCAGCGGATGAATTCCGTCTGAAGAAAACAGTATACGGCTACCCGCTGCTGCCGCGGTACCCTTCCACAATAGTTGGTTATCTTTCTCCAGCAAAGAAGGCCGAAGTCCCAGATGCACGGAGGGCACGCCATAATGGTCGGCAACAGCTTCCAGACCCCTGATATTTGCCGGAATCCGGCCGGCCGCATAGTCTTCAGTTTGGCCGGTCATAATGGTATAAAGCAGGCAGATATCTGTATGAGGACTGATTTCGCGGATCTGCCGTATCATTCCTTCCATACCGGGAGCGTAGGCGCCATTTACGGCAAACTCAATAAAAATTAAATCCGGCCGGGCGTTTAACAATTGCTCGCCTATCCGGCAGGCTCCCAGATCGGTACCTGTTCCGGACACACCCGCATTTAAAAAACGGATAGCCGCTTTGGGATAGCGGGCGGCTATATAGGCTGCCGATTGCATCCGGTATCCTTTTTCGGCCTGTGTAATACTGCCTCCAATATAAGCTATCTGAACCGGTTTGCCGGCTTTCAACAAATTGAGTACATGTGGCATTCCGTTTCGGACAATGCATTCCCTGCTATCAGAAAAATGCTGAGGTTGCAGCCGTACCGGCTCCTCGCTAATTCCGAAATATAAAGGAGAAGCCTCCGCCTGTGAAGCCGCTATCCGTGCGATGTCTGTGGCTGATTGCGCCCAAAGACCGGATCCTATGCACAGACCTGTTAACAAGCAGAGTACTTGTATTTTTTTTATCATTCGTTTCATCTTTAAGGAATCACTATAATATTTTCTGTAAAAGCATTTGTCACTACATCAGACTGCAGCATCTTTCGTCCTGCAAGCTTTATATTTTCAAAGCGAATATTACTGATGTTATAAGTTGAATCATACCCTTCCAGCAATGTACCCGTGCCGCTACTTACACAATGTTTAAATGTTATATTAGCAATAGTACCAGGACGATAAACAGGATTCGAATTGGCATTTTTGCGGATATACGCCAAAACAAATTTTGTATTGGTCGGTGTTTCGTCGTAGATACTGTCAAAAACAATATTACGTACTGCCGCCCAATCTGAATGCGGTATGGCTATATTGTAAGCACCACCCAGCATTTTTACCAGGTCAATATTTTTAAACCCGAGATTTTCCACAGCACTGGTTTCCAGAGACGATCCTATACGTATACCCACTCCTACCTGTGTTTTCCAGATCATACAATCCCGTGCATAACAATCGCGCAGCGGCAATTCCCCGTCTTTCGCCGCATTTATTGCGTGCCAGCCAAAGCCGTCGTCGCCAGCTCCAATGAAACAATGACTAAAATGAACACGTGTACAACCCGCACCCAGATCCAGCCCATCGTTGTTTTGTCCAAAACTGGCAAGATTCAAATGCGACACTTCCACATCCGAGGAGTTCACCATATCCACCTGCCAGCCCAGTGCCGCATGACGTACGCCAAACCCCTTCAATACGATATTATTGCTTTTATATACTTTTATAAAATTCCCGGCCACCGGGTTCTTGCGATCGTCTATAATACCTCTTCCAATCAGCTTTACATTCGACACATTCTCCATCAACACTTTCCCTTCCAATACAGCCCCTTCCTCGAGATAATACGTGGTATTAGACTGCAGGCGAAATTCGCCGTTTACTGCAACATGCACGCCGCTATCAAACACAACCGCCCCGGCTTTATACGCGCTCAGATCAGGCGCACCAAAAAGAAACAAGGGCTCTTTTCCCGGAATTTGTAATGCGTAATTGTAGTAATCGGCCGTAGTGAAAGTGATGGCGTTTCCGGTCTTTATATGTTGAAGCCCCAAACGCTGCGGTGACAATATGTAACTGGCAAAAGCTTCCGCAGCAACAATCTTAATACGTGTTCCGGGTCGCTGGGTATATTTTGCCGTGTGCACAACTCTTCTTCCTCCATTTTGCTCCAGATCAAAACAGGTTTCTTTCCACACTTTTACCAGAGTATCATCTATGTAAACCTGATATGCGTCGCTGCCGACGACCGGTGTGTCTATCGAAGCCAACGGCTGCCGCCATGCCATATTGTTTCCAATACCCGTATCCGTGACACTATCATAATCGTCTATAACTTTGTCAGAAAATGTTCCTGTCAACGTTAGCAACGCGACCAGAAAATGAGCTATAAAATTCAATTGCAGGCTAACCATAGATAACTACTTAACTAATTTTTAGTATTCAAAACAATAAACCTGCAGACCGTAAGGCTCCAGTGTTACATTACCGCTAAAAGCGGTGTTGAGCAGTACACCTTTTTCCGAAAGCATGCGGCCATTCCGCAACCGTAGTGCCCGGCCAGCAATCGTTGTTTTGTCCGATAACTGTGCAGTGGCGGTTTGGACGTTAGTGGCATTGTTCAATATACAGACATAGAATTTCTTTGCTTTCCTATCAATTGCAGAGATGTAATCCAGTTCCGGATTGTCCAGTTGCACCAATCCATCCACCAGTATCAGTGAGGCCTTATGACCATAAATCTCTCCCTCACGGAATCCGTAGGTAAGATGCGGCCCTACTTTGGGCGCCATAAAGCCCGCGGGAAATAGTATACCTCCTTTGGAACGCAAGGCTGTTTCAGACAACAGGTAATCCATAATCCATCCTGTTTGCCACCAGGCGTGATGCGGATAGGGCCCGGCCCCGTTATTCATTGACTTCCAGTAATAGGAAGCTACCCCTGTTTGTGGGTCGACAAAAGCATCTCTGCCCAGCGCCGCTGCTCTGGCCATGTTTAAAAACAAAGAATCGCGGGTGATGCCAAACAAGCGCACGAACATACCGGCATGACTGGCCAATAAAATAGGGCCGTTGGTATTGGCCGAGCCTAAAATACCCCCGTGTTCAAAGCTTAGGCCTGCCTGGCTTATCTGCCAATCCTGCACATTACTGCCTTTCACCTGCTTTGTAACGGTGCCGGGCACCGGATGCGAGTAAATAGACGTAGTATAAAACTGCGCTACCCGTAAGGCGGCCTGCTTGTATGTGGCATTCCCGGTTAAATCAAAAAGTTCCATTAGTGCCTGCGCACTCTGAGCCGTAGCAAAGTCGGGAGCAAAACGGGCATCGCCACAAACCCCCAGGAAGTAGCCCTTATCCACTGCATTTTTGACAAACCAATCTGCACCTTTAATAGCAGCATGGAGGTATTTTTTATCTTTTAAGATGCGGTAGGCTACCAACATTCCATAAAACGTAGGTCTTAAGTCCTTTTGGTCACGAAAAAGCGGCCGGTAGCTGTCGTTGGAATAAGCGATCTCCCAATTACCCTCAGCACTCATTTTATCCAACAACCAGTCTGCAGCCCGCCGTAATTCCTGTTTTAGCGCTTTGTGCTGCGGCTCAAACAACAGTATATTACCCACATCTATCAATATATAATAAGTGGTAGCAATGGGCTCTGTATAAGGCCCCCACTCTTCGGTAAAACGATCGCTTTTATATAAATAATATTGTCCGGCTGCCGCACCTTTAAAAAACGGTACCGTGAGGTTTTGCTGCGCAAATTTAAAGTTCAATGCCGCGGGTAAACGTTCCCTGTTTAGCAGCGTGTCGCCCGTAATATTCGCAAGCATCCACATGGCTCCATAATCTGCGTTCTTGGTGGCATCTTTTTCTGACTCGTAAACGCCGCCCAGGTATTCCTGTGCGCCAATCTGCAGACCCTTATGCTCGAATAACCGCCAACGGGAAGTGCTGTCGTTCTTCACGTAATGTAATAGACGAAATAACCTGGAGCTAAGGGATTCCCGTGTTTTTTGAAGCGACAGTAACCGGTTGAAAGCATAAATATCGTTCACTACGTGTTTATATACCGTATACCAGTCGTCCCGTTGAATCGTATACCGGAATTCAAAAACAACGCTATCCCCGGCATTCATATAAGATTGTTTTTCTCCCAGTACAGGATGATATAAAGTGGGGCATAACCAACCCTCCCGGTTTATGGAAGACAATCCCAGTCGCCAATCAGTTTGTGTGGACTTGTTTTTTTCCCAGGGATCTCTTCCTGTTCCCGGCTCTGCAGTAACCGCAACTGTTACCCCGTCCTTATTGGTGAGCAACGAGGTTAATGCGGCAGCAGTCCGTTCCCGTACCACTACGGGTTTGTCTGGTATTCCATGACCATAAGCATAGGCATCCACAAAATCGGGATTGATTTCTTTTCCCTGAAATATACCCGGTATCATACCCCAACGAAAATCATTCTTATCCCCTTTATTCAAGGAGGGGGTTGCCAATGAGAAATAGCCTTTTTTCCTCGCTTTTAAACAAATACGTACAAGAATATCATTAGGGAAATGATCGTCTGTTTGCCACCGGGTCTCCATCTCGGCCACATCTGTTTCTGCCCGAAACTGTATACGATTACCTTCCTGTTTATAAGCAGAAGGATAGAAGCGAAAAGCTTTACCGGCAGTATTCAGAGCTACGGATGAAGTGGCATCCCGCCATTTCCCGATTAAATACCTGTACTCCGGTTCCGGGAAACGAACAGGCTTTCCGTCTTTATCGTGAAGAATTCCTGAACTCATCCCTGGCTTTTCGGCGCTAAAAAGCAACGTGTATTGCCCCGACACTTCTGATACTGGCTGCCATTTACCTTGAGTACTAACAAGTATGCTTTTTAACTTGTATCCATTATTTGTCTGTTTCCACATTAGCTTGAGTTTATCATTCTCTAAATGTACATTCTTTACTTTTTGAGCATTGGTATCATAAGAAGAGACAGATGCTATTAAAATATTAACGATGAAATAAATAATGTATCTATTCATATGTAGTCTTTTTTTTGCAGCATTCTTACCGGCCAGCCTAACTGCCGTTACAGCTACAAGCGATAAAAGAGTCTTTTTCATACCGGTTTAATTTCTGTTGGCTTTATCTATATCGCGTAAATACTCATATAATGCCTTCGCTATGGTTCTTCCAAATGCGCGAGCGTTCTGTTGTGTAACAATAGTCCCTGATTTAGCATTTGGATACTCCATAATGTTTGCATAAGGGAACTCTATAGTCGTGGCAAATCTGATATGAGGTATATCAAGAGCCCATCTTCTTATCATACCCTGCCGTCCTGGCATATTAAAGCCTTGTCCCGATTTCATATTATTAGCAGCATAATAGGGTAAAAAATTTGTCACTTCTCCTTTTGCGTTATTTTCCAGAACAGCGGCAAATTCCCGTAGTTCGGATGTTAGCAATGCGGCTCTTGGAATTGTAGAATCTGGTTCCAGAAGGCGAATTTGCTCATGCCCTGCCTTTCCCCTTATATATGGACAATGTAAATCAATCAAAGCCTCCAATTTATTTCCGCCCCAAACAGGCACAAAAGCGCGAATCGCTCGACTTTCAGGGTAGATGCCTTCACCAGCATAATCAACATTGTGGTCTCTTCCCCGACGACCTTTTCCTTGTTCACCATTTTCCATACCGTCTTTATCAACAAATGGAATAAGTAAAATTTCCGCATTCTGACAAAGCCAGGTACCCGCTTCGCTCCCACTTAAAGTTTCGGTTATTATTCCTTCAATAAGATAACTGGTCATCATTTCACTTGCATGAAGCCGGGAAGTTACCACACCGCGGTGTTGGGGATCTCCGTGAATCATGCCAAGGTGCAGCCGCTCCACCTGTCGACCACTGCGGGAAGTAGCAAGCACATTGGTTTCCAGATTAATACTGTTTTTATACGGTTTCAAAAAATCAAGCAAATTGGCTTCGGCATAGGGCATCCCCATGCTAAAATGTACTACGCTGTCGCTTGATTTAAATTGATAACTGAACATACCCCCACTTGCGCTTTCCGTACCCAACCATGTCCAGGTTTTCCCTCTGTCCAAACTGATCCCCGGCCCATAAACTCCGATAACACTTGTTATCTTTTTAAGGTTCGTCCATGGATGCGTAAACTTGAAAAAAAGTGTCTTCCCTTTAGGCACTCCCTTCACCCTGAAGTGCCAGTAAAACCAATTTCCCTGCGTATCCGTCAGCTTATGATGAATAAACACCGTGTCTTTAGTAATCGAATCTAAAATGATGTTCCCTCCCGGAAAGTTTGCATCAATAGTAATCGTTCTTCTTGCAGGATGTTTTTGTGCACTAACGGATAAAGACATCATTGACATAAAAAATACCATAGCGATCCAATATATTGACGTCGGAAAAAAAAGTCTTATGTTAACACAAAACATTATTGTTGTTAATTTATAATTCATTAAAATTTGTAATAAGGCAAAAGCACAAAATTATTCTTCCAACTCGCGCAGGTACTCATATAATGCCTTCGCTATGGTTCTTCCAAATACACGGGCGTTTTGTTGGGTGACCATGGTTTCCGATTTTGCATATGGATACTCTAATATATTAGCATAAGGAAATTCAAGGGTCGTAGAAAATTTAATACGGGGTAGATCAAGTGCCCATTCTGTAATTCTGCCTTTATGTCCAGGCTTATTCCAATCCTGTCCGGACTTCAGGTTATTTGTAGTCCTATAAGGCAGATAATGCCTGGTTTCCTGTTGGGCGGTTTTTTCTAATAACCCAGCAAATTTTCGCATTTCAGATGTCCACAGTTGTGATTTGGCGAGTGTAGAATCCGGCTCTACAAGGTGGATGGACTCATGGCCGCCCTTACCCTTAATGTACGGACAGTGCAAATCAATTAAAGCAGCTAATTTGCCTCTGCTCCAAACGGGCACGAAAGAACGAATAGCCTGATTTTCGGGGTAGACGCTTTCGCCCGTGAAATCTACATTGTGATCGCGAGCCCGGCGGTATTTCCCTTGTTCACCATTTTCAACACCGTCTTTATCAACAAAAGGGAAAAGTAAAATTTCAGCATTTTGGCAAAGCCAGGTACCAGCTTCGCTTCCACTTAACGTTTCTTCAATAATTCCTTCAACAAGATAACTAGTCATCATTTCACTTGCATGAAGCCGGGAGCTTATCACCACACGGCGTTGAGGATCACCGTGGATCATGCCAAGATGTAACCGTTCCACCTGCCGACCTCCACGGGTAGTAGCAATCACAGCAGTTTCCAGATTAATATTGTTTTTATACAGCTCCAGAAAGGCACGTAAATTTGCTTCCGTATAAGGCATCCCCATACTAAAGTGTACCACACCGTCACTTATAAACTGATATCTAAATGAATCCCCGCTCACACTTTTTGCACCCACCCATGACCAGGTTTTACCCTGATCCAGGCTAACACCAGGTCCATGAACGCCAATAACACTTGTAGCCTTTTGCAAACTCTTCCAGGGATGTGTAAATTTGAAAACGAGTGTTTGACCCTTTCGCGCTCCTTTTATCCTAAAATGCCAGTAAAACCAATTTCTTTGAGTGTCCTTCAAATCGTGATGAATAAACACTGTATCCTTTCTTATCGAATCCAATATGATATTACCTCCCGGAAAATCCGCATCAACAGTAACTCCTGTTCTTACCGGCTGACTCTGCGCATTTACAGATAAAAAACAAATGATCAAAGCCGAAATAGTTGTTAGCCTAATTCCGACCCGGTACATCGATAGCGTAAAAAAAGCTCTCCTATTAACAGACATAATTAATAAATTTTATTTATGATATATAAATTGTTAGTAAAATCAGCTTTCTGTATAATGAAGGGTACATTTGCAGACGGTTTGTTCACCACTAATCGGCTTTTCTATTTTTTTGAAAATCATTCAGCATCTACTCCTCATTTCATGTCTCGCAAGTACTCATATAACGCCTTCGCTATAGTCCTGCCAAAGGCTTGAGCATTTTGTTGTGTAACCATATTGCCGGTCTTTGCAGATGGAAACTCCATAACATTGGCGTATGGGAACTCTATGCACGTCGTAAATTTAATATGAGGTATATCAAGCGCCCACCTTTCTATTGAGTAACCTTTAGCCCATCGTTCTGGCTTGTTGAAGCCGTCGCCAAATTTGACGTTATTTGATGCTCTGTAAGGTATATGAAATTGGGTTTCCCGGTTAGAAGCGTGCTCTAAAAAAGCAGCGAATCTTCGTAATTCTGTTGTCTGCGTTTGAGACTTTGTTACAGTAGTATCCGGCTCAATCATGTAAATATGTTCATGTCCCATTTTTCCCCGTATATATGGACAATGCAAATCAATCAAAGCCGCCAGTTTATTTCTACCCCAAACAGGTACGAAAGATCGGATGGCCTGACTTTCCGGATAGAGGCTTTCTCCTGAGTAATCTTTGTTGTGGTCCCGCCCCCGGCGGTTTTTCCCCTGTTCCCCATTCTCTACACCATCTTTATCTACAAATGGGATAATCAATATTTCCGCATTCTTGCAAAGCCATGTACCAGCTTCTCCACCACCCAACGTTTCTTGTATAATTCCTTCAACCAGGTAACTGGTCATCATTTCACTCGCATGAAGCCGGGAGGTTATCACAACACGGTATTTCGGTTCACCGTGGATCATGCCGAGGTGCAGCCGCTCCACCTGCCGACCGCCACGGGTGGTGGAAAGAACACCGACCTCAAGGTTAATATTATTTTTGTACGGTTTCAAAAAATCACGCAAATTGACCTCAGTAAACGGCATACCCATGCTAAAGTGTACCACGCTGTTACCTGATTTGAATTGATATTTGAAGCCATCTTCGCTTACACTTTCTATGCCCAACCAGTTCCAGGTTTTACCCTTGTCCAAGCTAATACCCGGCCCGTACACACCAATAACACTTGTCGATTTTTTCAGGCTGTTCCAGGGATGTGTAAATTTAAAAAAAACTGTTTTCCCTTGCGGCACTCCTTTCACCCTGAAATGCCAGTAAAACCAGTTCCCTTCGGTATCTTTCAGGTCGTGATGAATAAACACCGTATCCTTTATTATAGAGTCCAAAACGATATTCCCTCCGGGGAAGTCGGCGTCAACAGTAACCACATATTTTGCCGGGCGCTGCTGCGCATCAACGGACAAATGGCCTACGATTAAGAGCACTAAAATAAACATCCGAATCGGCGATGAAGTAAAAAAAATCATCGTTTTGATATATGCAACTATTGATCTTAATAGATGGTACATAATTATAATATATAATTCCAAAATTTTAGTACTGCTGTTACTATTTCACCAGTACGATAAATATTGATTCGGTTCATTTGTAAACATTCGGCTTCCACTCATGGTATTATACTCAATTCTATTTCTTTAACAACTGAAGCTTCATTCTTCACATTTGCATTTGTAGCAACAAATGCAATTTTGTATACGCCAGGCTGATCATACACCTTGACATACTCATTGGTATTCTCCGAAATATTTTTAATCACTGCTCCTTTATCGGGCGCTACTTTATTCGGACTGAATTGTTTTGTCACTACCCAATCATCATCAAGATCGGTTTCATTTCTAACGCAGAGCAATTGAGAAGATGAAATACTCCAGTTGGTAGCCGGTCCGCTAAAACTAAATGATGCCCAACCCGCATTGGCCATATTAGCAAGGATTGTTTCCTCTCCCTGTTGATTAATACTTTTTAAATCAAATGACCGGATGATCCATCGGTTTTGCGCCGTAACAGGTTTCACCACCGCAGTTTTATAGCGCAAGGCAATGGCCATATTTTTACTTCCCGAAGCAAAAGTGCTTAAATCGATACTGCCGGATTCTGTTTGGTCTTGTCCTGAAGATAGGACAGCTTTATCTGTAATATCCTCCCAGGTGGCGGAACGCACATTTGCAGAATCGTATCTGCCGTTAAAATCTGTAGAGATTAAAAGCTTTAATGTACTTTGATCAACCGGGCCATTAGCAGCAAAGCTTCTAAAATTAAGTAACACGGTATTGCCTTCTACAGCCGTTCTTTCTCTGAATTCATACTTATGACCATTTTCCCCCGACCAGAACACCAGGTTTTCAGGTTTCCCGTTTATCAAAAAACGGATAGGTTCTCCCACTTTGTAATCCTTTTGTTCCCATTCAATGGAAAAATCATCCAGGGTATCCAGCTCATATCTTTTCTTACAGGACACCAGAAAAATAGAAAATAGCGCTATGAGGAGTAGTTTATTCATTGTATACAGTTTTAAATTACCAACCTGGATTTTGTTTCATATTGTAGTTCACCGACAATTCACTGTTTGGAATAGGGAATAATACCCTACGCTCTTCTGCAGTGCGTTGCGCCTGCTCTATAGCCGGAGCTCTCAAAGCAGTAGGCATATCAAGCTGGTAAGCCCTCGCCTGCGCATCCATCACCGAACCATACACGCCCCAACGTATCAGGTCGTGCTTCCTCAATCCTTCAAAGGCCAATTCACGAAGTCGCTCATTCATTATCAAATCCTGGAAATCCTGCTGGGCCAACCCCTGTGGTGCATCTGCCTGCACATCCGGAACAGCTACGTTTTTTCCATAACCACGTCTACGCACTTTGTTTACTGCTTCGTACGCCTGTGCAGACGGCCCCCCATTAATATTATTATCCGCCTCGGCATATATGAGCAGCACATCGGCATATCTTAACAATGGAAAATTGGTTGAGGTATTGTTTTGAGCTTTTGGTAAACGAGTTTCATATTCCCTTCTCCATTTGCCACAACTTCGGTCATATATTTGAGTAGTACTCCAGTTAGTAGGCGTTATGGTTTGCCCTGAAGTAACAAACCGGAAGGGGGCTACTGTCCAGTCTCTTCTCTGATCACCCGTCGCATAGGCATTGTATAGCTTGGCAGTAGCATGTACCCAATCAGAGGCATATCCCACCGATGGAATACATGCAGCAGTGGCACATGTAATACCATTAGAGCTACCAATTTGGCCACCTTCAACGATTTCCCCATCTCTTTCTTTAAATTCAACTTCCAGGAGGTTTTCTTTTATATCAAAAACTTCTCTTACATGATTGATATAAATTTGCTTAAAATCCGGATTCAAATCGTGTAACCCTGATTTCATTACACTATCTGCGTAGGTTCTTGCCTCTGCATATTTTGAAACATCTCTTAACGGGAAACCTGCCATTTTCAGGTATACCCTTGCCAAAATACCCTGAACTGCCGTTTTAGTCACCCGGGTATTATAGCTATAATCGGCTATCGATTTCACCAGTGTTGCAGACTCTTTCATATCTTTTACAATCTGGTCATAAATATCTTTGAGGGAACTTGCAGGCAGCGGTTCCTCATCCGGGCTGCGGGAATAATCAAGTTTTAAGGGTACGGAACCATATTGGTCAACCAGCAAAAAATAATAATAAGCGCGTAGGAAAAGAGCCTGTCCTCTGATCACATTTCGTTTCTCCTCGCTTACCTGCATCGCATTATCGATGTTACCCAATAGCATATTAGCCCTTTCTATACCTGTATATAAAGCCTCCCACTGCCTGTTTATATCCAGTGTGGAAGCGTTAACAACATTTGCCTCAATACCGGTAGTTCGACCTTTCATAAAAAACTCGTCACTAAAGACCATATAGGAAGCCATTCCCCGTGCATAAAGTCTTAGATCACCCAATCGGTCATAGACCCCGGCTAACGCCGATTCCAATTCATTTTCTGTACTATAATAATTTACAGGGGCAACAAAATCCTTTGGAGTGGTATTCAATATCTTATTACAGGAAGTGATAGTTAACAATACTATACTGAGATAATAAAAAACTTTTTTCATTGTAATAATTATTTATAATTAAAGAGTAATATTTAAGCCAACCGTTACAGTACGCGCCCGGGGATATGGGCTCCAATCAAAACCCGGCGTTAGCGCTGTGTACCGTACAGAGACTTCCGGATCCATACCCGTATAGTTCGTCCACGTAACCAGGTTCTGGGCAGAAATATGAATACGGGCTCCCGTCATTTTCCATTTGTTCATCAACGACCGGGAAACATTATAGCCAAGCGATATGGTTTTTAAACGGAGGAAAGACCCGTCTTCTATAATCCTGTCGGAATATACAGGGGGGCCGTATCCACCAGCGACTGGCAACAAGCTTGTTTGGTTTTCTAATGACCAGCGGTTTTCATAAGTTTTAAACATATTCAGGCTCCTCCTGGCTTCCGAGCCTTCAAAAATAGTACGATTGGCGTTTAAGATATCATTTCCGTAGGACCACTGTAAAAAAACGTTCAAATCAAAAGAGCCATAGCTAAAATTGTTGGAAAAACCGCCTATATGTTTGGGATTAGGATTGCCAATAATAGTCTGATCGTTCGCATCTACCACGCCATCGCCATTAATGTCCTTGTATTTGATATGCCCGGGCTGGATAGTTGAAGCAACATTCCCATTGTTAGGCACTTCCGGTTTTAATTCATAACTGCCGTTGGGGAGTATATTAAAATCATCCAATTGGTATAGACCATCAAAAACAAATCCGTAAAATAAAGCCACTTCACGACCGGGCAAAGCGATATAGGGTGGTAAGCTACCATAAGCGGAATTCCAGGTACCGACACTTGTAAGGAGGCTTGGCTGATCGTTATTCAGTTCATTTACTTTATTTCGGTTAAAGGCAATATTAAAGTTGGAAGACCAAGTGAATTTTTTTGTACTGATATTTATCGTATTCAAAGTGAACTCAATCCCCCGGTTCGTTACTATACCAATATTTTTAAATGACCTTAAATAGCCAGTAGATGTAGGAAGCGATGCATTGAGTAAAAGGTCCGTTGTCTTTTTATGATAATAGTCGGCTGTTACATTTAGTCGCTCTTTAAACAAAGAAATGTCGAGGCCAATGTCCAGGTTAGCGGTGCGCTCCCATTTGAGATTATCGTTCCCTATTACGCTTGGAACAGTGCCCTTAAAGTAGGTTTCCTCAAAAAAATACCCACTTCGGGTATTTCCCGAATTGGCTCCTGTTTCCTGTACCAGTACACTTAGATAAGCAAAATCTGAAACACGGTTATTGCCAGTGACTCCGTATGATAAACGCAATTTCGCTGTAGAAATAGCTTTTACAGTTTTCAAGAACGATTCCTCACCTATATTCCAGGCAACAGCCCCGGAAGGGAAATAACCCCAGCGATTTTGCGGAGAAAATTTCGAGGATCCGTCGCTCCTGAGAGAAGCGGTGAAAAGATAGCGTGAATCAAAGGAATAATTAACCCTTCCTAAATAGGACACCAGCGTGGAATAGGAGGCCGACGTTGTTTTAGAATAGACCGTTCCCTGACCTAAACCATCGATGCCTAAGGATTCATTTGGTATAAAAATTGAAGTAAACCCGTCTCCCTGAGTGCTTCTCCTTTGCATGGTGAAACCACCTACGGCATCAATACGGTGTTTATTAAATACCCTGTTATAAGAAAGAAGGTTTTCATTTACCAGGTTACGTACATTTGAATTATTAATTGAACCATTGATCCCAAAAGTTTGGCCATATACCGTATTGGGATTACCGGCAGCGGTTTTAGAATTATTAAAGCGTTCGGCTCTTGTGTCTGTTTCGGTTATTCCTCCATTAACCCGGAATTTAAAATGCTTAAGAAAGTTGTACTCAAGAAAAGCATTGGTATAAAAAGATTTACTAAACGCATAAACGTACTGATTATTGGAGCTTACAAAAGGGTTCATAGTCAAATTAGTATTGTAACTAACTTCATCATCATAGGGGTCTTCGATAAAATCATCTAAATCATCCCTGCCGGTAACAGGGCGGTAACCCCAGGCCGCATAAAGCAGGTAGGAGGATGCGTTACCCCGGGAGGAGCTGTTGATATCATCGCCGGTCACATTGGCAATCTGTCCTCTTTTAACTCCATAGGTGTAATTAGTATTAATACCTGCTTTGAAATTTTTCCCAATACGTTGTTCAATTTGAAAACGCCCCTGGTATCTTTTATAACCACCGTTAATGACAATACCATCCTGATCAAGATAAGAGCCGCTGAGTGAATATTTTGTAGCCGCAGTGCCTCCCCGAAGGGAAATGCTATGATTTTGTATTAAAGCGTCTTTCATCACATAATCCTGCCAGTTTATACCCTCAACATCCCGGTAGGATTCCAATGTTTTGCCATTCTGCAAATAGATCTGATCCGCTGTAGGATTCAACTCCAGCTGGTATTTTACAAATTCATAGGCACTCATAACGGGTATTTGTTTTTGCAGGTACTGTAAACCCAGCCAGCCATTATAAGAAACCACAGGTGAGCCTGTTTTCCCTTGCTTGGTTTTAATAATAATTACACCATTAGCTCCTCTGGCACCATATATTGCTGTAGACGATGCATCTTTCAGCACTTCAATAGACTCAATATCGTCGGGATTAATGGCATTATTATCTGGTTCTTCCACCGGGAAACCATCAATTACAAACAAGGGTTCATTTGACTGCGTAATTGAGTTCCCTCCGCGGATAACAATATTACTCAGGCTGCCAGGCTGACCATCACTTGTGCTTACCTGCACACCAGCTACGCGGCCCGCCAAGGCATCTTCAAAAGAAACCACTGGCGCCTTTCGCATATCCTCAATATTGGCCGAACCGACGGAGCCCGTAAGGTCTTTACGCCTGACCTCACCATAGCCAATGACTACGACGTCTTCCATTGTTTGAAGACTGGCTTCCAGCATTACTGTTACTTTCGATTCGGCACCAACCATTATAGCGCCGCTTTTGTAACCGATCATTGAAATGGTAACCTGCTCCCCCACAATTACATTTGTAATAAGAGCAATTCCGTTGTCATTTGAAACAACGGATTGTTTACTTTGTGATGTAATTGCCGTTGCCTTGGATAAAGGGTTTCCATCCATATCGGTTATTGTAATAGCGATGCTTTTAATACCCTGGCTTATACAAATCGAGGCGTAAAGGAGTACTCCCATCAATACAAAAAGATTTTTCATATATGCAATCGTTTATTTTTAACAAATAGTCTGGTCTGGACTGGTTTGCATAACAAACATAATATATTTTTTTTAACTGCAAAATATTTTTTTTACTTTCCGTACCCCGTTCCGATAGATTACACGGCAGAATTTGGTGGACTGGTATGGTTTGTATGGTTGATTAACTACATTTGCCTAAATATTACTCATGAAAGCATTAACAACTGTTGCCGAAAAACCGCTTCCAAAAAACGGGCACGGTAAAATGAAATACGAGCAACTGGCAGAGTATATCATTGACCTGATCGAAAACGATCAGCTCCATATAGGCGATCAGGTTCCTTCACTCAAAAAACTCCAGCAGCAACTAAAAATGAGTAAAGAAACCCTGCTGAAGGGTTTGAGTGAACTTGTAGAGAAAGGCATCATCGAATCGGTATACCGCAAAGGATACTTTGTTCGAAAAAAAAATATCGCCCATTCCTTTCGCGTTTTTCTGCTGCTCGATAAAATGAATATTTTGCGCGAACAGTTTTACCGAAACCTGTTTGCCCGGCTCGAAAAGCGAGCTGATATTGATATCTATTTTCACCACCACAACCACCAGGTATTTGAAAAACTGATAAAGGAAAACCTGGGAAAATATACGCACTATGTCATCGTTACCTTCCTGAAAGAAGATGTGTCGCCCCTTTTAAACCTGATCCCCGATAAAAAAAGAATTATCGTCGATCTGAATCAACAGGGAATAACCGGCAACTATAGCTGCATTTACCAGGATTACGGGTACGATATTTACCATAGTCTTCATAAACTTAATGCAGAGTTAACGAAATATAACCGACTTGTTTTGGTAGCTCACCCCGAAGCGATACATGCGCGCCTGGTGATAGAGGGATTCCTGCATTACTGTACAGAAACGGAATTTCCCTACCTGATACAATCGGAAATTGACGAGAAAAATTTTCAGAAAGGAAACGCATACGTGACCTTTAGCCGCTACGACACCGATGATGTGGCCCTGATCAAACTGGCGCGGAAAAAAAAGCTTAAACTGGGGCAGGACGTTGGGCTGATCTCTTATAACGACACAGATGTAAAGGAAATACTGGAAGACGGCATTACGGTTATATCAACCGACTTTGAAGCAATGGGCAGATCGGTGGCACAGGTCATCCTCGACGATACCATCATCGTAAAACGAAACCCCACCAAAGTAATTAAAAGGCGCTCTCTTTAAATCCTGTAACCAGGCTATCTCTTCACCTTATTAGGTGCAAACCCCACATATTTATCCATCAGGTTGATGGTAAAATTATAACGCGAGATGAAACCTATGCCCAGCGATCCATCGGTATCGGGTCTCCAGGAGGCGGTATTGGCGCCGCTGCCCATTAAAGCCACGGGAAGATGGTCTGCCTTGAGCGATGGCAACAATTGAAGCTGCGCCGCCTTACCGTAAAACAGCGGGGTGGATATGCCCATACTTACGGTGGCTCCCGTAGAATCGGCCTCGAAGCCATCTACCAGCAACTTATGTTTCAACACCAGCGGACGGAACACGATAAGGTTATAACCGGCCCCCGTATCCAGTATGAAACGGGCATTTACCGGCTTTTCTTTCCTCACGCTTAAAACAGCATCCATTTCGATATTGCCGGAAGAAACATCTACAGGTATTCTCTTTTCGTCGGCAGGCGGTTCAAACCGGCCAAAGGAATAAAGTGTAAGTTCTTTCCGATCATAATCTACATGCGTAATATAACGCTTGGCAATAGTGTTGCCGATAATCCCGTCGGTGTTTCGATGATCGCCGAAAACAGCGATACTCTGCTGATCGATAGTAAAATCATTTAAATGCACTTTATTATCACGCGAAACCTGTATCTGTATATTTCCTCCCACTACAGACGCCTGTTGCTGGTGCGATATGTTCAAGCCAATGCTGTCGGCAAGGGCCTTACTCACCATCATTCCGTCGGCTCCGGTATCGAAAAGCAATCGCAATGGTCTCTGACTATCATTAAGGGTTACGGTTAATATAATGGATCCGTTATGATCCTCAAAAGGAACCGTCACGAGTTTACGGGCAGTACTATCGCGGAACATTCCGTACAATTCATCCCATACATCCACCCGCAGCAATTGATATTGCTGATTAAAATAGAAACGGGTAGCTTTTTTATTCCTTCCCGTAACTTCAGCATTGGCTACCCAAACGGTATCCTGCCGATTGATAGATTTCAGCGCAACCGAATCGATCTTATAATTTTTTACTACCGCCGCGAGATTTTGGCGCGCAGCCCGACCCATATAAGCCCCCACCGAAAAATGATCTGCTAAATGCTCCTTTAATACCGAGTCGCTACGCATCCGAAAAGCTTCGGCGACTATTTCTATTCGTCGGCTAATTTCGGTTTGTTGCGCAACACCAGTTAAGGCGATTAAACCCATAACACAAAACAGGATGAATCTTTTCATTGTATCTTCTTTTTACGAACCCGCAGGTTTTACCGCCATGGGTTTCTGTTCTTTCTTTCTCCGCGGGGGCAGGGCAAAATAAGAGGTGGTTAAAGAATTAACCACCGTTTTTTTTACATGAGAATTGTATTACTACAAAGTTTTACAGTATCTTATAAATACTTGTTTAATAAAGGTATGAGATCGGGCGAAGAAGGCCGGGGCGCATCCACCGTAACAATTTTCCCTTCCTTATCAAAAACCAGGAACCGGGGTATGCCGGTAATTTTATAATACTTGGTAATATCGCTCCAACCCTTTGCAAAAAGTTGTGTACCCCCCAGTTCTTCATCGGCGATCATCTTCTTCCATTTTTCCTTGTCTTTTTCCTCATCCACCGATATACTAACGATGGCTACCTCTTTCCCTTTCATTTCCTCCTCCAGCTTTTTCAGATGTGGAATTTCTACCTTACAAGGTCCGCACCACGTAGCCCAGGTGTCGATTAAAACTACTTTTCCTCTAAAATCAGCAAAGGAAACCATTTTACCGTCTTTATCCTCAAACTTGAACTCAAATCCCTTATCGCCGGGTTTTAAGGTAGCCAGTGCACTGTTAATCTCAAATTCCCGGGCTTTCTGGCTCTCTGTAAGAATATAAGGTTCTACGGCTCCAATAAACTCCAGGTACTTACCGTAATCTTTAATATTGCCCGTCATGCCCAGCGCATAATCCCCTTTCAGGGTATCGTTTTGGATCAGCTTAAAGGCCTTAATAACTCCTTTTATGCCTCCCTCCAGTTTTTCTCCGCTATTGAGTTGCTCACGCAACAGCACAGTGGAAAGTGTACGTTTTCCCCAGGGATATAAATATACATCGGAGGTATTGGGAAACAGGGCATTGGCGGATATACCGGAATAATAATCCGGAAGTTCTTCTTTATCCGGATGTGCAGACCGGGGTGTTTGCAGAAAATTGACCGCAAAGAAGGCCAGATCCAGCGATGTTGTCTTTTTTAACGCAGCGTCAAATTTCTTATTCCCTGTAACCTGGGTTGCCAGCCAGGGTTTGTAGCGCGAAAGAAGTTTATTTAATTCGGGAAAAAAGTCAACGTAAGTACTCATGGTTCTGGAAAAATATACCGATTTCCATTCTACCGGCCATGCCATTTTATACCATCTCGCAACGGCCAGGTTTTCCTTTGAGTTTAAAGTACCTGTCAGCACATAGCTGCTATCGGTAATATTCAAAGAAAGCTTATCGCCTGGTTTTAACCAGAATTTGTAGTTATTCGTTGGACCGATCACACTGCCCGTTCCCACCAGGTACCAACCTTCGTATTCGGGAAAAAACTGAAAGCCGAATTTACCCTTCGAATTAGGCTGCGATGTGGCTATAATGCGAGGCACCCCTTCTTCTACTTTAAACAATTTCACTTCGGCCGGCTTAAATTTTTCACGTGCAAAAGCGCCGTCGATCGTCACTGATTTTTGGGCAAAACCCACTGCTCCCATGAGAAGGGCCGCTGTTATGGAAAAGAATTTTTTCATTATTGAGATTTAGATATTTTAACTGGGGATTATCGCTCGCGGTAGGTAAAGCTTTTCACTTTTCCAAAACCGGTGAAGGATTGATAAAGGGTAAGATCGCCATTTACCGGCGGCACCGTGTACAAATGAAGTTCGCCGTTTTCCCCGGCGGGTTTTGCCGGATCCTCAACGGCAACCATTAGTTTATCATACCAGAGTCCGTAAGTATCCGGCCTTGAGCTTCGTCTGAAAAATTCCTGGAACTTCATACAGGTAATGCGCTTGTTTCCAAAGTCGATCATTTGCTTGGTAGTTCGGAGCGACAAATCGTACTCGTATACTTTGCTTCCGATATTGTAAAACATATAATCCAGGTTAGGGCTGAATGTA
>JBEBUZ010000023.1:0-42968 GCA_040393015.1 Paraniabella yanshanensis | reverse complement strand
GTTTTTATATACACATCTTTTAGATGCAAAGGTGTAATCACGGCCTGGTTACCCCTTGATAGCTGCCGGTAGTCAAACCCGTCCCATACAGGATGTGGCTCACCTACTGCATCCGGCATATTAAATACCGAGCGTTTTTGTATTTTTATTGATTCAAAATAGGCCCGGGCTTCTTAAATGCTCAAATCCTTTGGCACTAAAGCCAGCCTGGATAAAGAATCAAAATCCTGCTTTTTACAACTATTTATAATTACAGAAACAGAAAATAGTACAAGGATGGCAAGTATACTTCTCAATATAGAAGCGTTAGCAGCGGCAGCAGAGATCATTAGTTTGTTGGTTTTAATGTTTTCAATAAGTTTTATATACCAAAGCTAAAGGGTTTTTAGCAAAAACATAAATATTAGCAATATGTCTTTTGCTAAAAACTCTTTATTGTTGATTTCTATTTAAGAAGTTTTCCCAACGATTTGCCTGCTTTTGCATAGGCTTCGGAAATGCGCCAGCCGGTATCAAAATCGTAACCCATTACATCGCGGCCGGGAGCTTTTTCTACCAGAAGCCGGGCAATAATATTTTTTTTATTGGCAGTTTCCACGATCAACACCTCGCCATCGATATAGGCATTTTTACGCATGACGCCTACATTAAAACCCGGCTCGGTAAAACTGGTACGGAAGATCAGAGTGTATTTGGCCGATGCATCCTCTTTTTTCCCGGAGGCCTCTGTAAAAAGTTCGGTAAACTTGTTCTCGTAGCGCGCAGCCCTGTCGTCAACCCAGGCTTTGGCCCATTTATCGCCCTTACCGGCTTCCGATTTATTGTATTCGGCCGTTTTGGTATCTACATATTCCTTTTCGGTTTTGAACTTTCCCACGCTCATATTCTCGTAAGAAAATTCAATATTCACAGATTTTTCGGCTTTAAAGGGGGCAATATCTCCCTCTGTTTTTTTGATTTTTTGCGCCGGGGCGGCCACCGTGCCGAAAGCGGCGGCAGCAAGCAGTAAGAGTTTAATTTGCATGTTGGTAGTTTAGATGTCAAATATAAGCGTCTTTAGCAAGAGGGCAAAACCTCCTTCGGCGCTATTTCGATACCAGCATAAAGCTATGTTGCTTTCCCTGGTACTGGTTATACAGTATAACCCGGTCGATTGCCTGCAGACTGTGTTCGTTTTTAAATAAATGGCGGGGAAGACCCTGCTGCTGCAAAGCCTGGCAGGCGAGCCATAATGCAAAAGAGCTGGCGGTGGGGTATTCGCCGCTAAGGTGTTTATATCGCACTACCGGCAGTGCCGAGCCCAGCGCTTCTTCACATTCCACATACAGCGGCAACTGGCGACCATCGCCGTTTTCGCCCGAAATAAGAATGGTATTGTCGGTTACCGGCACAAAATCCGCAATAAAATGGCGGAACCGATCCGTCACTGTTGCGGTATCCTGGCTATGAAAAAATTCGAGCTGCTCCAAATTACCCGCAGCATCAGCGGCCTGGTCGCTGACAATAAACATAGCAGCTCCTTCTCCGGCAATAGTATGGGGCGTTTTAGCATCAAAAAGATGGGCATTGCTTTTGGTTTTGCTGTACCAACCGGCCAACAAATCGATATTATAATTATAGGTAGATATTTCATCCACCCCTCCCACAAGGATATTTTTTCCCGGGTTTTCGGCTACCAGCATACCGGCGTCGAGCAGGGCATTTTCGAAAGCCAGTCCCTGGTGTACATGGGTAGCGTTATAACTGCGGTTTTGGGTAAGCAGGCTTTGCAGGCCCGCAATGGCGTTGGGGGTACTTTGTACAAAATGGGCAGGCGTTAAAAGTCCCTCCTCATAGTCTACAATCTGGTTCAGGAATTTGATACAGTCTTCCATCCCCCCGTTAGCGGTGCCTATTACAATGCCATCAACGGTATGGCTTTTTAAAAGGGGTAGTCCGGCGCCCATTCCCATTCTTACTGCCTTGCTCATTCGCCGTAGCATACCTGGCGGAACGCCATCGAGGGCGGGCTCCAAAGCTATCAGCTTGCCCTCCACCGAAGGGCGGATATTATCAGGGTTTACCAGGTCGCTGGTATCCTGCGGAGAAATGCAGATATGCTGATGAATGTACATGATTAAATTTTCGAAAATATCAATGAAGTACAATTGCCCCCAAAACCGAAAGAATTGCTCATTACATATTTCAACGGAGTGGCGGAACAGGCAAGAATGGGGATCAACCCAGTGGTCTCTATCGGCTGTTCAAAATGTAAAGAGGAGTAAACTTCCTGGTGTTGTAAATTCAGGATGCTGAAAACGGCTTCAACCGCGCCGGCAGCACCCAGCGTGTGCCCGGTATAGGATTTGGTGCTGGCGAAAGGGGGAGGTTTTTCAAATAACCGTTTCATCGCCACGGTTTCGGTTTCATCATTATTCTCTGTGGCTGTACCATGGGCATTGATGAAATCGATCTGGCCCGGTTGAAGGGCAGCCGACTGCAGGGCCCGCTGCATACTTAAAAAAGGGCCGTGCCCCTCGGCGGAAGTGGAAGAAGCATGAAAAGCGTCGTTGCTGTTGCCGTACCCTTCTACACAGGCGTAAATATTTTTTCCCGCCGCCTCTTCTTCTCTTTCTAAAACAAGAAAAGCACCGGCTTCACCGAGGTTCAATCCTTTGCGTCCGGCATCGAATGGCCTGCAGGGCGCATCTGAAAGAATCATTAGCGCATTGAATCCGTTAACGGTATATTTCGAAAGGCTGTCGGCGCCGCCGGCGATCACCTTTTTCGCTTTTCCGCTTTTTAAAAGTCTTGCGGCATACATAATAGCATTCGCAGAGGAAGAGCAGGCGGTGTTAAAAGTATCTATCAACCCGCCGATACCAAAC
Organism: Paraniabella yanshanensis; assembly: GCA_040393015.1. GTDB lineage: Bacteria > Bacteroidota > Bacteroidia > Chitinophagales > Chitinophagaceae > Niabella > Niabella yanshanensis_A. The sequence goes on along the minus strand of JBEBUZ010000023.1, from coordinate 40,101 downwards.
TGTTTCTGAAGATAACTGGTATTAGCACTGTTGGAGTAGGACTGAAGATAGGGCGATCCCTGGGAGCCGGTAGCATTGGCATCGGCATACATTTCATCGGTAAGGCACATTCCGCCAACGGTGCTGCCCCCGATAAGAGCCGTATTTTTATCCATCAGGTCTGCCGGTGTTAATCCTGCATCGGCAATCGCCTGGCTGGCGGCGTAAAGAGCAATCAGATCGGTACGGGTGGCGGCAGCATCTTTGACCCCCAAACGCACTGCTAAAGCGGCCGTTTCCTGGTTTATTTCTCCAAAAGGCAGTTTTTCGGTGTATCTGCTTGTAAAATGGCGGGCATGTCCAATACCCGTTTCTCCCCTCCTCAGCGCCGAACGGTTTTCCGCCGGGGTATCGCCAATGGCGGTAATGATTCCTATACCAGTGACTACTATTCGGCTCACAAAAACTTATTTGGTTCGGTGCTGCTCGATATAATCCACCATAGTGTTCACATTTGTCAATATTTTCCTGCCCTCTTTGGGGTCCTGTATATTGATGCCGTATTCTCTCGAAAGCATTACAATCAATTCAATAGAATCGATGGAGTCCAGTCCCAACCCCTCTCCAAATAATGGCTCATCGTCCTTTATATCAACAGGATTTACTGTATTAAGATTCAGAAATTTTACTATTTGCTCTTTGACCTGCTGTTTCAGCGCTTCTTTTTCCATATTACTTTTTTAAAGTATGAGCATCAAAAATAACAACTTAGCCACAAATCCCTCAAATTATTCCCTTCGCCGCCATCTGTGCCGGGGTACCGGTGGCCTAACAGACAAAACAAGGCCCGGAGTTAAACAACTATGGGTTAATTTTGTTTTTCTAAAAAAGATCAACGTGCGTAAAAGAACTATTTACTATTTAATATTTTTTACAGCCTTAGCGCTTGTGTTTTATGGCATTGTTTCCTGGTTCATTCCCGGTTATAACGACCGAAAGCTGGAACCCATCAGTAAAGTAGCTTCGTTTAGCTTTACCAACCAGGACGGGCAGGCTTTCACCAACAACGAAGTAGATGGAAAAGTATATGTGACAGAATTTTTCTTCACTACCTGCCCCGGTATTTGCCCGATTATGAACGATAATATGAAACAGGTGTACGAGCAATTTAAAGATGAGCCTGATTTTCGCATTCTTTCCTATACCTGCGATCCTAAAACCGACTCGGTTGCCCGCTTAAAAGCTTATGCCGATTCGATGCAGGTGGACACCCAAAAATGGGTTTTCCTCACCGGGAAAAAAGACAGTCTCTATAATATGGCTCGTTTCAGCTATTCGATAGACGACCCGGCCAATAACCTTAATCACCCCGAAGACGATTTTATACATAGCCAACACTGGGCGCTGGTAAACCGTAAAGGAGAAGTGATTGCTATTTACGACGGACTGAAACAAAGAGAGGTGAACGGACTGATAAAAGACATTAAAAAAGAACTCCAGGTTTTATAAATACAGGAGGTAAGGGCAGGGTATAGTGAAACTAAAAAATACGCTGATGAAGAATATGATTACCACCATATTAAAGGAGAATAACCTGAGCGTAACGGCAGGGAGGCAAACCATACTCGCACTTTTTTTAAACAGCGACGGCGCATTGGCTCATGCCGATATAGAGAAAAATGCGGGCAAGCATTTTGACCGGGTTACCATTTACCGGACTTTACAGGCTTTCGTGGAGAAAGGATTGATCCATACCATTCCTACTTCGGATAACTCTATTAAGTACGCTTTGTGCAAAAATGATTGTACCGAAGGGCATCATCACGATCACCATGTGCATTTTGTTTGCAGGGTTTGTGACAACACCTATTGCCTCGACGGAGTGGTTACTCCTACAATCAACCTGCCAATAGGTTATGAGTCCACGGAAATTGATGTAGTAGCCAAAGGTATTTGCAGGGAATGTACAACACGAAAAAAGCCCTGATGTAGAGACATCAGGACTTTTGATTAATGTTTTGATTAAGATGCTAAATTAAAAAGTTTTCCAACAAAAATCAAAAAATCCGGCAATTTTAACATAAAAAATTATTCCTGTTTTTTCCCCCCAACCAGCGAATAAAGTATCGAAGACCCTATCGACAATAAGATACTGAAAATCAAAGCCCACCAGAACCCATCCACAAAAACGCCTTCAAAAAAATAAGCCGCCAGCCATACCATAAATGCATTAATCACTAATAAAAATAAACCCAGGGTAAAGACCGTAACGGGGATAGTAAGAATGACCAATACGGGTTTTATAACCACATTTAGTAAAGCCAGTACCAGTGCAAAAAGAGCGGCGGTTTTCATATCAACAATTCGTACCCCGTTCAAAATGTTTTGCAGCAGATAGGCTATTAATCCCGTAATCAGCACTTTTAGGATAAAGTTCATTTTTTGTGCATTTAAAACATAAAGATAAACACTAATAGTTCATTATATCATCTATCTGATATTTTTGTGCTTTAAAGATTTGTTCTTTTTTGAAATACATTTGCTAATGCGGCGAAAGATTATTTATATCGTCAATCCTGTATCCGGAACGCGATCGAAAGACAGCGCTCAAAATATTATTGCAGCAGAAACATTACGAGCCGGCATTCCTTTCCATTTTTATCCTTCCGTAGCTAATGGCGATTATTCTTTCCTGGAAGACATTATCATTAACGATAAAATAACAGATATTATTATAATGGGAGGCGATGGAACGGTGAGCCAGGTAGTAAACAGCCTGAAAAAGCATCCCGTTCATTTTGGAATTATTCCCTCCGGATCGGGAAACGGACTGGCATTCGGAGCAGGGATTCCGAAATCGCCCAGACAAGCGCTTCAGGTTATTTTCAATAATCACCCTACGCCGGTAGACGGATTCACCATTAACAACCAATTTGCCTGTATGTTATGTGGCATTGGATTCGATGGTAAAGTGGCACATGATTTCGCTCTCTCCGGCCATAGGGGCCTGGCTACCTATGTAAAAAAAATCTTCAACAATTTTCTTTCCGCCAGATCTTATCCCTTCAAAATAAAACTCAACAATAAAACATTCCGAACAGAAGCATACTTCATCAGCATAGCCAACAGCAACCAGTTTGGCAACCATTTTACCATTGCACCCAAAGCAAGTTTGAACGACGGTTTGGTAGATATTGTAATCGTTACCGACCAATCTAAATTTACGTTCCTGTACAATACTATAGTCCAGGTAAGCGGATTGAACGCCCTGCAGGTAAAGGAAAATATAAACGAAAACAAAAGCGTTGTTTATTTTCAAACCAACGAAATAACCATCAATAATTACGACGAAGCGCCCATGCACATAGACGGTGAGCCTGTGGCGGCACAAAAAAAAATTCACATGGTGGTTCAACCGTCCTGTTTTAAATTGCTGACCAATAAAAACACTCTGTAATGCGAAGCGACTTAAAACTACCTAATTTTTATACCCCCGGGGGGTGGGACGCCGGTTGCGATGAGGCAGGAAGAGGTTGTTATGCCGGTCCTGTATTTGCGGCAGCGGTTGTTTTAGCCGATACTTTTCACCACCCGATGCTGAACGACAGTAAGCAGGTCAGCGCAGCACACCGCAACATTTTACGGGCCTATATTGAAGAAAATGCAATAGCCTGGTGTGTAGCCATGGTTGATGTGGAAGAGATTGACCGTATCAATATTCTGAAAGCATCTCAAAAAGCCATGCACCAGGCGCTGGAGGGATTGGGAACAGTGCCTCAATTTATTTCGGTAGACGGAAATTACTTTATTCCTTATAAAAAAATACCCCATCAATGTATTGTAAAGGGCGATGGGAAATATGCCCATATCGCCGCTGCCAGTATTTTGGCCAAAACCCATCGCGATGCTTATATGAGCCGGCTGCACGAAAGCTTCCCTCAATATAACTGGCTGACCAACAAAGGATATGGCACAGCAGCACATCGCAACGCTATTGAACATTACGGCCTCTGCCCCCATCATCGGAAAAGTTTTAAAATTGCTCCCGCACAATTACCCTTGTTTGAAGAAACATCCCTCACTCGCTAATTTAAGCGACCGTGTTCCATCCGTAAAAATTTATAGTTACCTTTAAACCTCGTACTTTATTAATGCTAATTCTTAATAAAATTAATACCCTGTATGAAAAAAGTTTTACTGATTGCGCTGTTGGGTTGCTTTGCCGGTATCGGTAACTCCTATGGTCAGACGACAAAAAAAACAAGCTCCGGCGAAGAAAAAACCGAGAAGAAAAAAGAATCTGCCGAAGAGCGTGATGAGCGGAGAAAAGAGGATATGCGGCGTTTCGGGCGATCGCAGGCCGATTTCTGGAAAAAAGAACATGAAAAACAGGTAGCCAAAAAGGAGGCGAAAGAAGGATCGGGGGAAGATGCGAGGGTAAAAAAGGATACAGACAGTACAAAATCAGAAATAAAGAGAGAGGGACCACCTAAACCACCTCCGCCACACAACCCTTTTAAAAAGAAGAAAAAGCAAGAAAATAGCGAAGAGGAATAATTTGTAACTTGCATCTATGGAAAACATAATAAATGAACCTGCACCGGCTTACCAGGAGGCGGGCTACACCATTGCAGAATACCTTCAGATGGAGAAAGCTTCGGAGGTAAAACATGAATTTTTCCGGGGAGAGATTTTCGCAATGGCGGGAGCGGGACGGAGGCATAATGTTGTTTCAAAAAATATACAGGGGAGGCTATTTATAGCACTGGATGGGAAGCCCTGCCAACCTTATGGCAGCGATATGCGCATCCACATCCCCGAAAACACGTTGTTCACCTATCCTGATATTTCGGTTATCTGCGGAGAAATAACCGCCTCTCCGGCAGATGAGGATACGGCGATACTTCCGGTTGTTTTGATAGAGATTTTATCGCCTTCTACAAAAAACTATGATAGGGGCGGGAAGTTTAAATTGTACCGCGACATACCTTCCTTAAAAGAGTATATACTCGTGGATGCCGACTCGGTAAACGTAGAGGCGTTCAGAATAAATGCCGACGGGCATTGGGAGCTGGAAGAATACAAAACAATAGAAGATACATTGATCATTCCCAGTATCGACGTATCCATTTCGTTACAAGATATTTACAACGGCACGAACCTGCCTGCTTAAGCGTTCGAAGACGGCTTTTTGCCCCTGTTTTTACTTCAGCTTTTTCAGTAGCTGCGCAGCGTTCTTATAATAGTCATTGGATTCGGGGATCAGCTTCGCATATTTTCTGGCCAGGTCATTTTTACCCGATTTATACGCCGCCAACGCGGCAAAAAAAGCAGCATCCTCTTTGTAGGCCGATTGTCCTGTCAGCAACGCTTCCAGCACGGGCAGGGCTTTGCTATATTGTTCGGTTTTTACCAGGTTCAGCCCATAAAAGAAATGAACGGTTGCGTCGTTGGGCCGGGCAGCAGCCTGTTCTTTTAGCAGAGGAAGGGCTTCTTCGTATTTACCCTGGTTAAAGAGCAGGGCGCCCTTGTTCGACAACTCTTCCGACCCTCTCACCACTGCCTGGGGCATAGCAGGAACTTCATAACTATCCACTCCAGCCGGAACCGCCAGGTAAAGGATTAAAATTGCTGCTGCCGCTACTGCTGCCATAAGGTATTTTTTAAAGGATACCAGTTTGGCCGGTTGCTTTTCCTCGGTTCCAAAATAGCGGTGGGTAAGCGGAGTAAGGATGTCGCGGATCTCCTTGTTGTCTGAAACCTCACTATTTCTTTGGAGGATCTCGTTTGCCTCCAGCCAGTCCTCATAATCCTGTCGTAACGTAGCATCGGCTTGTAGTTGCTGTTCGAACAGCTTTTTTTCGGCCTCCGGCATCCATCCTTCTGTATAAGCTTCTATTTTTTCAAAATTGCTCATGCGGCATTGTGTTTAACGTTTCTGACCAGGGAAATTAGTTCCGCCATACAGAGTGATTTTTTCTTGCGGAGATAAGCATAGCTTACCCCCATTTCATCGGCCACCTGTTGCTGCGGTTTACTGGTGTAGCTGGCAAGGATAATGTCGCGGCATCGCTCACTGATCTGCTGAAGCATGCTCATTACAATCTGCTCTTTTTCCACCGTATCGGCATAAAGTGCTGCCGCTTCATCGTCCTTATCGGCTACATGGGTATATCCGTCATCCAGGTTTTTTGTTACCCCATGCCGCTTATTTTTTGCTGTAATATTTATCCATTTTCTTTTACAAATCAGCAGCAGAAAGGCTTCCAGCGGGCAGGTAAGTATAAACTTTTCGTTCTTTGCCTGGTTATACACATCTATAAGTGCCTCCTGAAAAATATCGCCGGCCTCCTCTGCATCGGCGCCTTTCGACATCAGATAGGTTTTTATGCCGGGAGCTGTTTTTTGATAAATTTCTTCTATCAGGCGGGTATCATGCTTTCGCAGCGCTTCGATATATCGGTGATCGGTATGCAAGAAATTGAGTTTGTAAAAAGCAAAATAATAAAATTTTCCCGAGCTTATTTTTTTCTGTTAAATTTATACCTTCCCTTCCCGCCCGGGTAACAAAAGGCGGCTTTTTTGATATACTGAAAAACTGCACCGGTGAAATATTATTATGCGTTATTTTTCTGCCTTACAATTGGCCTGAAGATAGTAGCTCAGGTGCCCGATAGTTCCATTACGGCACGGGTTGACAGCACGGGTAAAGTTTCTTTTTCCACCAAGCTGCCCGCCCTCACCCAGATTCCGGGAGCGCCCCAACCTTTCTATACCTATTTATGGGATTTTGGCGACGGACACTTCAGCACGGCCGAAAATCCACAACATTTATATGCAAAAGCTGATACCTATAATGTTTTAATGTATGCAGTTAACAACTACGATGACGGCAAAAAGCCGCAGCGCAAGCAACAGAAACTAACCGTTGCCCCGCCCGCCCCAAATATAGCTTTTGAGCCTGCCACCGCCGAAAGAGATTTTTTTAAAGCTAACGGCCTCTTCGAGCTGAAATACAATTGCATGGCCAAACCCAACGATACGATGGTGTTAATCGTGGGATGGAAAAATACCGAACCGGAAGCAACAAACGGAAAATTGTATTTGATGCTTAATGAAAAACAGTTTGAGCAAACCTGTTTCGACACTTCTGAGTTCAGAAGTTATAACAGCACTTCCTCTTTACTCGCTTTTAATAAAGTGACAGAAATGCCTTCCCTTCAATCGGCCATGACGATAACAGAAAGTGGCAGCCCTGCATCCAATATAAAACTAATGCTACCAGCCGCCGAAGCTTCGGTAGCATTATCCTCGGCTTTTTCGCTTTATAAAAACGTGTTCAGCACCGATATCGAAAACATTCCCGCCGGAGATGCCCGCTTTTCGTTTCTACAACTGCATGTAACGCCCGAGATGATCAAAGATACCAACGCCACCCTTACAATTACGGGCGTGTATGTTCCGCAAAAAGGAAAACCGGTTATGCACCGGTTAAGCGTACCTGTTGTTAATTCGCACGACCCCAATAAAATGAATATAAAAGGCGGACGACTTAGTTACCGCTTTCTGAAGAAATACAAACCGCTCAACTACAAAGTGCGGTTTCAAAACAATGGCAAGGGTCCGGCCAGAAAAATTGCGCTGGATATGACAATGGCCCCTGTTTTAAACCCCGAAACCATACAGATTAAAGATATGCACCCCTATTGCCCGCCCTGCGACAGCCTGGTAGCGGAAAAACGGGGTTGCTGGACGCTGGAAAAAAACGATACCGGAGCCGTATTCACTTTTCACGGTATTTACCTGGCCGGAACCAACCAGAAGGGAGTGGAGGACAAAGACAGCACAAAAGGCTTCATGGAGTTCAGCATCGTTACCAAAAAGAAACTGGAAAACAAGCCTTTTAAGTCGCGTACAGCGATATACTTCGACAAAAACGAACCAGTTATCACCAATTTTGCAACCGGGCGGTTTAAGAAAAGTCCTTCACCTATTATCATGGCGGGTTACGAAAAAGCGATGGGAAGCAGCGCCATGATTAGCGACGGGATAGTGACCGGTTTCGGGATCGCACCACTGGCACCTCACCGGCCTTATTTTCAAATGGAATTTTATTACAAAGCAGGTATCAACACCACTACAAGCGATATCAAAAACTTTCAGCGAACCGGAAGTATTTTTATTGATTCTTTAAAAAGGGCTTTCGAGTACCAGACCTTCGATTCCTCCCAAACGGTGAAAATAAACCAGATCAGGCTTATTCCTCTTCAATTGAGGTATAATATCAATGATTATGTCTCCATTGGAGCCGGTGCCGTGGTTACTGCCGATATGGGCGGACAGGTTGAAACTACGAAAACTTATCATATCGCCGGCGCTAATGGCGTATTGCAACCCTACCCATTGTTGGCTACAGAAAAGGTAAAAGCCTTCAGCAACTGGACCGCCCGTCCCTTTTTTGATTTACAGGTTGGAAAAGTAAGGTTAGGCCCCCATCTGGGATTCAGGTATTATTACAATGGAAAAAACAACAGCGTGGGATATTTCTATGCAGGATGGCGGCTTTAATTAAAATACCGGGATATGGCAAAGTTCCTCTTATAGCATTTTGCCTGGGCCTGTTGCTGCTGCTGTTTACCAATGCCACCGAACCGCAGCCAACATCCGATCCCTTGTACCAGGCCTTTAAAAAAAACGACTCGCTGACAGGCTTTATCAATTACCTTTTTGACGAACTGGATGCGAAACCGGTTCTGGCAGATAAAGCCGATTCCCTGGTGGGCCGGATATGGAGGAAACCAGCTACCCAAAACGAAAAATTGGCATGGTACGAACTGGTAACTAATATCGGCTATCACCTGTTGCAAAGCGGACAAATAAGAGCTTCTTCCGCATGGTACGAGAAAGCCCTTGTTTTCTACCGGCAAAACCAGACAGATAAAGCGCTGGTAGCGGCAATGGAACCAGAAGAATACCTGTATAAGCCGCTGGGCAACAACTATACCCGCATCGGCGATTTCAGTAAAGCCCTAAACATTCAACAGATGGCCATCGCGGCCGCAATGGGAAACAGGAAGACCAGTATGCTTCCTGGCTTATATGCCAACCTGGCCACTACTTATTTTTACATGCGCGATTATGCGAGCACTCAGGATATCATCAACAAGGGGATCAGCGCATTGAACAACAAACAGGGTGATATAGCCACCCTCTTATACAATTTGAAAACAGAAGCCTGGCTGGAAACCGGTCAAACAGACAGTGCCATTTACTGGAATAACAGAGCCTTGCAAAGCGGCAACCAAAACAATGCGGGACCTTACCTGTCCTCCCTAACGCATAAAGCGCGAATCCTGAACGCCGGCGGCCATTACCAGCAGGCCATCCCTTACCTGCAACAAGCCTGGGAAATAGCCGACAATGCCGGGGTAAAAGACAGAGCCAAATTATCCAACGAAATAGGAGTGGCGCTGTTTCAACTGGGACAACCGGCTAACAGTAAAAACTGGTTCGGGCAAACGCTGGCATTTTTTGAACCCGATTCTTTAAACCTGTATCCCGACTATAACGTTACTTCTGCCATGTTTGGGCTGGCTCTCTGCTACGAAGTAGCCGGTCAAACAGACAGTGCTTCTTACTGGAGCGTACAAGCCGTACTGAACGACTATTATACCCAGCAGTTAATAGATCCCTGGTTATACAGCAAAACCAGCATTTACTCCAACACGGTACATACCGAAAGCGCCATCGCCTGGCACCACAACCTCTATGAAAAAACCGGGAACGAGGATTATCTGCTGAAAGCCCTGTGGATGACGGAATTATCGAAAGGGCGCATATTGATGAGCGAGCAACAGCGATCGGGACAATGGCAGGCAGATACTACCGTAGACAATACCGATTTTGAAGAGCTCCGCAACGATTATGTTTTGCTGGCCGGGGCACAGGAAGAGAAAGAAAAACAAGCCATCCGGGAAAGAATCTCCGCAAGAGAATACGAGCTCAGTCTGAAAGGAAAGAATTTTTCACAGGTTCTGTCAGCGCCCTCTTACAGTAAATTTGTGGCCTTGTTGGCTAATAAACGACAGAACCACACCATTATCAGCTATTTTAAACCCGGCTCCGCACTGTATACTATTAAAGCCGACAGAACAGGACTTTCCCATAAGGTAGATTCCGGTAGCAATTTTCGGAGAATAACCGGCTTTATGCAAACTTATTTCTACGATGGACCACAGGCTTTTAATAACAATCCCGTTGAATACTTTAAACAATCCAACGTACTGCTAAAAGAATATCTGCCGGGGAATATTCGTGAAGAAGACGATCTGATCATATCCGCCTCCGGCGAAATCAATCTTCTGCCGCTCGAAGCATTGTCGCAAAATGCGGATCAGGCCGATTATTTTGGCGCGCATCATGCTATTAATTACCAGTTTTCCTTGCTACAGCTCACCGACCCGGCTGTGTATCCCAAAGCTTCGATCCGCTATTTCGGTTTTGAAGACGATCACCTGGGCTTTCCGGCATTGCCATCGGCAAAAACAGAAAAACGCTTTTTACAACGCCGCTTCAAGGTTCATTTTCAAAATGCCGCCACCACTGCGGACAGCCTTTTCTATCAATCGTTGAACAAAACAGATATTATACACCTGGCTACACATGCGGTTGCCGGAGACAGTATGGCCCAGTCATTTATTGTTCTGAAAAACAAACTATACCTCGGGCAGCTCCAGTATAATAGTTCTCAATGCCCGCTTATTGTATTAGCCGCCTGCGAAACGGGTAAGGGCGCCAGCCAACAGAACGAAGGCGTAATAAGCCTGGGCCGTACTTTTATCAGCAAGGGTGTAGGCGGTGCACTATCCACCCGTTGGGAAGCTGATGATGAAGCCACAGCAACCTTACTAAAAGACTTCTATAAAAACCTTCAGACAGAAAAGTACCCGACCAAAGCGCTGCAAAAAACCAGGGCCGCCTACCTGAAAGAAAATACCAACATCGCCGGTCAGAACCCCTGGTTATGGGCGGCTTTATTTTACCAGGGTAAAGATCACCCCATTGAAATCCGCTCTTCTGTTCTGTACTCTCCCCTTCTTTGGAGCCTGCTTCTATTAACAGCAGCCAGCCTTTTTATCTTCAAAATCCGAAGAAAATAAATAGCTTCTTCCCGCTTTCTAAGTTCCCACTCTATCTGGTTTGGTAATGACATCCAGTTTATAATTGAAAACCAAAGTCGTCATTCACGAACCAGGTATTTTTAAACAATGCCGGCAAAGTAATTTTTTCCAAAGGGTAACAAAAGTTTTAATGAACGGATATACCTGTAAAACATATCTCAAAACATTTAAAACTCATAGTTATGAAAAAGACATTTTTATCCATCGCTTTGGTCGCAGCCCTACTCTACTCCTGCAAAAAAGACCAAATACCTGCCAGCCCTGCCAACGCCGATAAGGCTTCTACAGAATTAATGGACGCATTTTTCTCCCGGCATTCCCCTAAGGATGAAACCTTCACCATTGATGCGGCCTCCGGCGGCGTGATTACAATGAGCAGCGGCACGACAATTACTTTTCCGGCCAATGCTTTTAAAACCCAGAACGGGAACACCGTAACCGGTAATGTATCTATTATTGCACGCGATATTTTAAAAGCTTCCAGCATGATACTGGCAGATAAACCCACCCTTACTTCTGCCGGGGAAATGCTTCAGTCTTTTGGTGAGATCATCGTTCGTGCAGAACAAAACAACGCACAGCTCGTACTCAATGGAGGCAAGCCCGCCGCCGTGGTAGTACCCATTGGCGCCGGGGCCAACGGCCAGCAGCGCGAAATTCCGATGTGGGCCGGCGACAGCCTGGTGAGCCAAACCCAAACTGGCCATAATCATGAAAACATCAACGTATCCGTTACCACCCAGATAGGAGTGAGAAAAGGTATCAGTTGGGATCAGATACCCGGCTTTGGCGTTGCTACCCCAGCCACCACCCTTTTCCCGCTGGACGCATTGGGCGTATGGAGAAACTGCGATGCTTTGTATAACGACCCACGTCCTAAAACAACCGTTTTGGGATATTTTGGAGACAAATTCAATACAGAGACAGGTAATAATTACTCCGGTTCAGATCCCAGTCTGCTGTTCTTCAAAACCCGTGGAACCAACACCCTGATCAAATTGTACAATGTAATATTTAACCCCGCCCCAGGTAAAGAAGGGCTCTTAAGCTATCAAAATTCTATCCCAGTAGGACAAGAGGGCACTTTCCTCGCTATGAGCGCCAAAGACGGAAAATTCTATGCGGAAATGAGAGACGTTACCATCCCCGCTCCTGACCCTGGAAAAACCTACGCCGGATTTACCTTCAACTTAACAGAGGTGTCGGAAACACAATTACTGAATATGATTGACCAGATGAGCACCAAATAGCTAATAAGCGAATGAACCCTGAAAACCCGAGGATCGTTAGCCACGATCCTCTTTTTTATTAACTTTTCCGGCGGAGGAACCGCGCCTGGAGGACCGCTTTCGCAGGCGATTATCGGCATCGTATTGCTTCAAAACCAATTCAACAATATTTGTCTTGTCCGTATCTAAGAGGTCGGCAATACGAAAAAGATCGTTCAGCATAAAAAGCTCCACATTTTCCAGCAATTTAGTGAACCGGGTATGATTGATACCCAAATCCTGGTATAAAACACTTTTAGGCAGCGTATCAAAAATTTCACAAAAGGCAGTAATATGACCGCTTTCAATTAAATTTTTGATGGTTTTATAACGCCTGTCCCTGACCATTCTTCAAAGGAATAGACAAGCGTTTAAATGTTTTGAAAAATAGAATTATTTATTCTATAAAATAGAACAGTTCATTCTATATTTGCTTATCTATAGTACTATCCGGTAGAATAAAATAGATAAGCGACCCCTTATGGAAAAGATAATACTGTCCTCTGCCTTGTCCGGCTTCACCAGGCCCCAACCCACCAGAGAAGAGAACTACCTGTTCGTTGGCGACCGCCTGCCAGATTACCTTCTGCCCAATGTTTCCAACTATAAAAAAGCCCTTGTTACCGTCGATGAGTTAAGAGACCATAACAGTAAACTCCTGCTCCTGCACTTCTGGTTTAGCTCCTGCAAAACCTGCACGGGACAATGGTCGCGGCTTATTTCATTGCAAGAGCAATTCAGAAGCCGGCTAAGGATTGTATCGGTAACCAGCGAACCCTACGAAATTGCGGGTCCTTTTATCAAACAATGGGAGGAGGAAAACGCCGGAAAAATGGAATTGGTTCTGGTAACCGGCGACACTATTCTGCACGAAAGTTTCAGGCAGTTGCACAACCCGCATTACGTATGGATAGCTCCCAACGGAGTAGTATTAGCGCAAACAGGATCTTCTTTTATCAATACCGGGCTACTGGAAGTCTACCTGCAGGCTCCGAGTGCGTGATTTACCGTTATCCTGTATTGTGTTTATTGATTACAAACTGTTTTTCAGATCGTCCAATATCGCTTTCTGTGACGCGATAATTTTTTGCTGTGCCTCCATTTTTGTCTGATGGGCAGCGAGCTTGTCTTCCAGGTCTTTCTGTGCTTTTCGAAGCTCTGCCAGGGTTTCTTCTTCCTGTACCAGCACTGCTTCCTGTTTTTTTATTTCGTTAATACTGTTGCTGCGTTTTACATCTTCCACCATTTTTTCCATGAAGGCTTTACTGCGGCTGCCCAACTCCCCTACCCCTTCAATCTCGCCGGCTCCGCGCATTACCAGGTAGGCCGAGGTTTTCTCCTCGCCCTTTTTCCCGGTTTCCTCCAGTTTCAGGTAATAATCCAACCGGCTTTTACTTACTTCTTCCAGAATGGCATTGGCGTAAAACGTAAAATCCTTGTTCGGGGTACCCTTCACCTGCCTGTCGGCAAATTTGGCAACAAAAGCATTATTTACGATATCCGCAGGATAGTCATACACCATTACGATGGCGGGTTCTTCGGTTTTATCGAGCTTTACCCTGCCCTCAGAAGCCTGGGCGATTACCAGGTTAGACACCAGTACCAACGTAAAAAAAATGGTCAGTTTTTTGATCATAATTGCTATCTTTTAACAGTGAGTCGGCCACAAAGGTATATTAACTGTCCGTTTTATAATAAGTACTTTAAATTTGCCTGAATAATTTTGAGTATTGAGCGGCATTAAGAAACTGGCAGGACAAACAATCTGGTATGGAATAAGTTCTATAGCGGCAAGGTTTATCAACTATTTGCTAACGCCTTACCTTACTTATAAGTTTACTACCGGCGAATATGGGCAGATGAGTGTGTTGTACGCTTTCATCCCGTTCATGAACGTTATTTTTACTTATGGCCTGGAAACCGGGTTTTTCCGTTTTTCACAAAGTACCGATAAGGACAAGGTATACAGCACTTCCAGCCTATCGCTCATCTATTCTACATTATTTCTTTCCGTTCTGCTGATTGCATTTAACAAACCCCTTTCGGCCCTGCTGGAGTTTCCCGACAAGCCCGAATATTTAATGCTGGCAGCCGCCATAATTGCCCTGGATGCGCTAACTACTATTCCTTTTGCAAAGCTGAGGCAGGATGGAAGACCCGTAAAATTTGCCTTTACCAAACTATTAGGCATATTTATCAACGTGGGCGCTACCTATTATTTGCTGAGCATTTTTCCCGACTGGGCAAAAAACAATCCCCAAAACGTTTTCAGCCATTTTTACAATAAAGACTGGGTAGTAGGATATATTTTGATCGCTAACCTGGTTCAGAATATTATAGTATTCCTTGTTTTATCGAAAGAGTTCTGGGGATTTAAGTTCCGGTTCGACAAACAACTCTGGCGTGAAATGATGATATATAGCCTGCCACTGATTATTGCGGGACTGGGAGGAATGATCAATGAAACGGCCGACAGAATAATGCTCTTAAAATGGTGGACACCTTCGGCCGGAGGCGCCAACGCCGACGCGGAAGTGGGCATTTATTCGGCCTGTTACAAATTATCTATCCTAATCACCCTGGGAATACAGGCTTTCAGAATGGGCGCCGAACCCTTCTTTTTTAAACAATCTACCAGCGAAAACGCTCCGCGGATCTATGCGAGGGTGATGAAGTTTTTTGTAATTGTTTTGTGTGTGATGTTCCTGTTCGTGATGTTATATCTTGATATCTGGAAGCATTTTATCAGCAATGAGGAAATGTGGACGGGACTGAAAGTGGTGCCCATTCTATTGCTGGCCAATATGTTCCTGGGCATTTACTACAACCTGAGCATTTGGTATAAGCTGGGCAATAAAACCATTGCCGGGGCCTATATTACGCTGATAGGAGCAGGTATAACTTTTCTGATCAATTATATCTTCATCCCGCATTACAGCTATATAGCCTGTGCATGGGCCACTTTTGCCTGCTACGGGTCCATGATGGTGGTTTCCTATATATGGGGGCAAAAAAATTACCGGATTCCTTATGCCAAAAATAAGCTCATTGCCTATATACTGATAGCAGTTTTGTTTTATGTGGCTCACTATTACACCAAGGATCTTTTACCACTGGCCTGGCTGGAATATGTAACCGCCACAGCGTTGTTCCTGCTTTACCTGCTGTTTATCCTGAAAATAGAAAAGAAAGAATTTGCGCGCTTACCCCTAATTGGGCGGTATTTGAAATAGGGTACTACCACTCGTTGCTATCAACCACGAATACGGCTTTTCCCTTCGATCATCCGTTCTGTACAACAAAAGAAGATATTGGCCACTATAGATGGTAGCAGGTGATAACACCTGCCACCCGCCTCGGCGGACAGGCGGCGGAATGAAGGGTCTTTTAATGGATTATCTATTCGTGTCCCGAGCGCTTCGGGAGTGGCACAGTTGTATTTGAAAATCATACCGCCTTGTGCAGCAGGCCGGAATACGTGGCTTTTATTGCCTGTTCATAACCTGCACCGCTTTCGAATAGGTTTTATGGCCATCAATATCTACCTGCACAATACGCACAAAGGCTTTGTCGGGCATACTATTTACCGGCGCATCGGTTTTGTTGCAGGCTACGGCTGTTAACAGTACTACACCAATAGCCATCGATAAAAAGCCCGGTCTTTTGGTTTTACCCATCAGCAGCAATAAGCCGCCCAATAAGAATATAGCCGCCCCGCCTGCCAACGAATCCGATGACAGGCTAAAGGAATAATCCAGCGGCACATCTGAGTTGCCCTGCACCGCCTTCGACCTTAGCTCGCCAATCTTTTGAAAGGTTTTGGCATCGGCCGATATTTCAATTTCGAAATGACTGTTATTGGTTTCTGTAACGGTGGTCCAGTTCACGGTAAGCTGGTTGTTTTTAAAGAAAGCGGCTATATCACCCATAGTTACAGGCAATGCACCCAATTGCGTTTTCAGGAAGAATCCGCTGAACCCGGTTACATCAAAACTTATTTCCCAGCGGTTGGCCGCGGCATTCCATTTAATATCCTCTTCGTTGGGTTGGATGTTTTCGACCGAACCGTTATAGGAGGTGGGCGAGCCGCTGTCGTCGCCGCTGCCGCTTCTTTTTTCAATCAGTATATTGGCTTTCCGGGCGGTTGTGTCGGCGGGGTTATCCGCATCCGGCAATAGCAGCGCCGGCTGCGGGTTTTGATTGTTGAATGCTTTAAACTCATCATTGCTAAAAAACAGGGTAACTCTTCCGCTTGCCGCATTTTGGGGTGTTATTTCATAATGTCTTTTTACATATTGTTGGGGCTGGCTGGCGGCCACCCATACTTTGGCCGTAACCGATCCGCTACCAGTCAACAAGCTAAGGCCGGCAATGGGATTACAGGAGTTGTGAAAAACCAGGTCCAGACCCGGATTTGCGATAATGGTGGCACTGGTATTGGCGGCCAGGGTATTGTTGTACACCCTGTAATTGGTCATTGTTGGCACCGTTTTGCTGTTAATCATTGTGCCATTTCCGAATTGCCCCGTCCAACCCGAGCCCCAAACCCAAAGGCTGCCATCCGCTTTAAGGGCCAGAGCATACTCCGCCCCCGGCGACAGAACAGTCCAATTACCGGCATTAGCAGTTATCTCAACCGGATCGTTCTTCCCAACAACTGTACCGTCGCCCAACAGCCCGCCAGTATTTTTGCCCCATGCCCATAAGCTACCATCGGTTTTCAAGGCATGGGTATAGTAGTCCCCTGCCGATACCGTCGCCCAATTATTGTCTTGCCCTACTTGAACGGGAACATGGCTGTTTATTTGGGTTCCAACACCCAGTTGCCCATTCTGGTTACCCCCCCATGCCCAGAGGCTGCCATCGGCTTTGAGCGCAAGAGAATGATCGGCCCCAGCCGAAACCGCGGCCCAATCCTCGTCACTGCCTATTTTCACAGGACTGGTACGTGTAATAATGGTTCCATCTCCCAATCTCCCGTACCAATTGTAGCCCCATGCCCAAAGGCTACCATCGGTTTTGAGCGCCAGGATATGGGTATGCCCGGCCGAAACAACTGCCCAGTCTTTGTCCTGACCTATTTGCACAGGCACATGACTCTCTGTTTGATTTCCATGACCCAATTGCCCGAACTGGTTATCGCCCCAGGCCCAGAGGCTGCCGTCATTTTTGAGGGCCAGAGAAGAAGTCCCTCCTGCCCAAACAGCAGCCCAGTCTTTGTCCTGGCCAATTTGCACAGGAATACGACTGTCTATACCGGCTCCATCACCTAATTGCCCAAACCCATTCGCCCCCCATGCCCAGAGGCTGCCATCGGTTTTGAGCGCCAGGGTGTGGGAGCTTCCTGCAGAAACCGCCGCCCATTTATTGTCGGTGCCGACGCGTGTAGGAACGCTACGGTCGGTATTGGTGTTATCCCCCAATTGCCCAAACCAGTTATACCCCCATGCCCAAAGGGTACCATCGGAGCGTATGGCCTGTATGTGAAGAGGTCCTGCCGAAATAGCAGTAAAAGGCTCGCATTGGGCGCCGGCAGGATTATAGGATACAATAAAAAGTACAGCTAAGACAAGGTTTAGTTTTTTCAAGCCAAATCATTTTTGTAAAAAAAGGGTGGAGTAGGGCATACCCCGGGCTATAGAGCTATAGCAAACTTACAAAATGTTTCTTATAACTCTCACAAAAACAAGTTATTAAAAAAGAAACAGGCCGCCTTCGGGCAATCATTTCTGCTCTCTCAAAAATAAAATTTGCAACATCGTTGCTTTTTTTGTTAGTTTTGCAGCGATGAAAGTAAAAATCAACTGGGATGCCTGGGGAATAGCTGCTTCGCTGGCTTGCGCCATTCATTGCGCCATACTGCCGCTGTTTATTGCCAGCCTTCCTTTATTTGGAGCCAATTTAGTTGATAATCAATTTGTTGAAATAGCGATGATTCTGTTAGCGCTTATTATTGGATCCATCGCGTTGAAGCATGGTTATAAAGAACATCATCACCGAAGGCTGCCGCTGAACCTGTTTTTGGCGGGAATGTTGTTTTTGATAATTAAGGAGATATGGCACGATTTACACTTATTCTTTTTATTACCGGCAGTGGTACTCATTGTTATGGCCCATTATCTTAATTACCGTTTTTGCCGGCAGCACAATTGCGCTCATAAGGAGGATTGTCACCATGATCATTATTAAGCCGGGCCGCTTGAGAGCGGATCTAAGCTTTTACTTTACTTCTTCAAAATCTATGTATTCCCCTACCGGGGGCTGTTTAGGCGTTTTTTTCTCTTCTGCGGGCATGGTTGATTGTTTATTCTCGTCGGCCATATTTCTGAACTGCCGCCGCAGATGACGGGTGGTTTTATACACGGGCCAGATGAGTTTTACAAATAAATTGTAAAAAAACCAGATACATATAGCAAGAAGCAGAGAACCTATAAAACCCATTAATCAAACTTTTCTTTTTTATAAACGGAGATAAGGCGAAAATGTTTTAAAATCCGTCTTAATAATATTTTAAAAGGGTATACGTTTTAATCTGGAAAAAGTCTTACCTTTGCACTGGATTTTGAGAAAAGGGAACGGTGGCGTTCCCTTCTTTTATTTATCTACCTGAGTATGGAAATAATTATAGATAAAGTTCGGAAGAGCATCGGAGATCTCCTCGCCGGTCATCCTGAACATTTTTTAATTGACATAAGAATAAAGCCTACCCATAATATTAAGGTTTTTATCGATGGGGATAATGGTATCAGTATCGACGACCTGGTAAAATATAACAGGTCCCTGTACCGGCAGCTGGAGGAAGAAAATTTATTTTCCGATGGAGATTTTTCTCTCGAAGTATCATCGCCCGGATTGGGAGAACCGCTTAAAATGCACAGGCAATACCTTAAAAACAAGGGCCGGTTTGTAGAAATCATTACCACCGATGGGACCAAAACAGAAGGCCGGCTCCTGGAAATAGGTGAGGACTCTGTTATTGTAGAGGAAACAAAGGGAAAAGGGAAAAAAGCAGAGATTATAAAGCACGAAATTTTATTCAGCAATATAAAATCAACACAAATTCAAATTAAATTTTAAACTGGCTTACCGGTAGCGGTAATGTCCCAAATACTTAAATTATGAATTGCTATGGCAAGTATTAATCTGATAGAAGCGTTTCAGGAGTTTAAAGACGCTGAAAATATTGACCGGCCCACAATGATGAAAGTAGTGGAAGATGTTTTCAAAACACTGCTTCGGAAAAAATACGGCAGCGACGACAATTTCGACGTAATCGTAAATGCCGAAAAAGGGGACCTCGAAATTGTACGCCACCGCACCATTGTTGAAGACGGAGAAGTGGAAGATCCGCTGGCCCAGGTAGCCTATTCTGAAGCCATCAAACTGGAGCCGGATTATGAGGTTGGGGAAGATTTATACGAAGAAATAGACCTGGTCGATTTCGGACGCAGGGCCATCCTCGCTGCCAAGCAAACATTGGCCGGACGCATCAGCGATTTGAAAAAGAATGTGCTGGCCAAAAAGTACGAAGACAGAATTGGCGAAATAGTAAGTGCAGAAGTATACCAGGTTTGGAAAAAAGAAATTCTCCTGTTGGATGAGGAAGGAAACGAGCTTATTCTGCCCAAAAGTGAACAAATACCGCAGGATTATTTCAAAAAAGGAGAGAATATCCGCGCCGTGGTAACCCGTGTAGATCTCAAGAACAATAACCCGGTTATTATTCTATCCAGAACTTCGCCCGACTTTCTTGCCAAATTACTCGAAATAGAAGTGCCCGAAATTTTCGACGGCCTGATTACTATTAAAAAAATCGTGCGCGAGCCAGGTGAAAGAGCCAAGGTTGCCGTAGAGTCTTACGACGACCGGATCGACCCCGTAGGCGCCTGTGTAGGAATGAAAGGTGCAAGAATTCACGGTATCGTAAGAGAATTAAAAAATGAAAATATTGATGTTATTAACTGGACCGCTAATATCCAGTTATTAATTCAGCGATCACTTACCCCTGCCCGGATCACCAGCATGAGTATTGATACAGAAAACAAACACGCCAGTATTTTTCTTAAACCCGACCAGGTATCGCTGGCCATTGGTAAAAGAGGAGCTAATATTAAACTGGCTTCGGAACTTACCGGTTACGAACTCGATGTTTACAGAGACTCAGAAGAAGATGAGGAAGAGTTCGATGTGGATCTGGAAGAGTTCAGCGATGAAATTGATGAATGGGTAATCGACGCCCTGAAAAAAATAGGATGCGATACTGCCCGTAGCGTGATGAGAATGTCGCCCGCCGAACTGGAAAAAAGAGCAGATCTGGAAAAAGAAACGGTGGAGGACGTAAGAAAGATATTGCAAGAAGAGTTAGAAAGAGAATAAATCCCTCTGGGAGAGAAAATAGAAACGTGTGGAATGGTAAATTAAAAATTGGTGCGCTGGTGCCAATTGGAGAGAATTTTTTATATGTCAGAAATTAAGCTTCCGAGATTACTACAAGCAGCAAAAGAGTTTAATATTGGCCAGGAAACCCTGATAGATTTCCTGGTAGGGAAAGGTTTTGCCGATGAGCTAAAGCCTACAACCAAGCTCAACCTGGAAATGTATGAGGCATTACAGCAGGAGTTCCAGAGCGATAAGGCCGCGAAATTAAAAAGCAACCAGGTAGACCTTCCGAAAGGAATAGGGAGCGATGGTAAAAAAAGAAAGGAAGATGAGGAAACTGTAGTTCCTAAAAAAGAACCGGTGAAGCCAGAACCCGTTGTAGAACCACAGCCTGAACCCGAACCACAACCGGAGCCGGAAGTGGAAGTGGAAGCCCTACCGCAGGAACAGCCGGAAGTGACACCAGAAGTAACAACCGAAGCGACACCAGCCCCGGAGACCCTGACAGAATTACCGCAGGAAGAAGATGTGAAAGCCGACAAAGCCATCCGGCTCGATGCTCCGGAAATAGAGGGACCAAAGGTTTTAGACAAGATCGACTTATCGACATTAGAAAAGTCTACCCGACCCAAAAAAGCCGCCACACAGCCAGCCGCTCCGCAGCAGGCAAGTCCCGAAAAGGAAAAACCAGCGAAGCCGGCAGAGGAACCCGTTGTTGCCGCGCAACCAAAAGTAGAGGAAAAACCCATTGAGCCTCCGGTACCCGAAGAGCCCGAAATCACGAAAATAAAGGCAGAGAAAATTGAAGGCCCCAAAATATTAGGTAAAATTGAGTTGCCGGTAGACAACGATACCCGACCCAAGCGCGAAGAAAAACGCAAGCGCAAACGGATCCCTATAGAAAAGAAAGAAGTGAAGCCCGATCCGGCCAAAAGACCGTTTCAGCAACATGGCGGAAAAGACAAAAGCCATGGCGGGGGGGCTAACCGCGACCGGAGGCCACATTACCAGCAAAGAGAGGACAGACAGATTGATGAGAAGGAGATCCAGGAAAAAATACGCGAAACACAAGCCAAATTAAGTGGCGGCGGAGGTAACAAACAAAAATCCATGCGGGCCAAAGCACGCCGGGAGAAACGCAATGAAGCCGAAGAGGCCATGAACGAAGAGGCCGGAGATAATCAATTAACGGTAACAGAATTTATCAGCGTGAGCGAATTGGCCAACCTGATGGATGTAAGTTTTGCCGATGTTATCAGTAAGTGTATGGGACTGGGCATTATGGTATCCATTAACCAGCGGCTCGACGCCGAAGTGATCGAACTGGTGGCCGGTGAATTTGGCTACGATGTGGAGTTCATCGACATGGAAAGGCAAATGGAAATGGAAGAAGATGACGATGGAGAAGAAGATGCCAATGACCTGCGACCCCGCAGCCCAATAGTTACCATTATGGGTCACGTTGACCATGGTAAAACGTCTTTGCTCGATTACATTCGAAATGCCAACGTAGTGGCCGGTGAAGCCGGAGGCATTACACAGCATATCGGAGCCTATCGCGTACAGGTTGCAGAAGGCCGCGAAATTACCTTCCTCGATACGCCGGGTCACGAAGCCTTTACCGCCATGCGGGCACGGGGAGCCAAGGTAACAGATATAGCCGTGATTGTAATTGCGGCCGATGATGCCGTGATGCCACAAACCCGCGAAGCCATCAGCCACGCGCAGGCCGCCGGCGTACCCATGATATTTGCGATCAATAAAATTGATAAGGACGGCGCCAATTCTGCCAAAATTTACGAGCAGTTATCGCAAATGAACATCCTGGTAGAAGAATGGGGAGGCAAGTACCAAAGCCAGGAACTATCGGCAAAAAAAGGACTAAACGTAGACAAATTACTGGAAAAAATATTGCTGGAAGCTGAATTGCTGGAATTGAAAGCCAATCCGGCGCGGGAAGCCAGCGGTACTATTATAGAAGCTTCGCTGGATAAAGGCCGCGGCTTCGTAGCCACCCTGCTGGTAGAGAACGGTACGCTCGAACAGGGCAACCTGGTGGTAAGCGGACAATACTACGGGCGGGTAAAAGCTATGTTCAATGAGCGCAATAAGAAACAGACCAAGGCCGGCCCCTCCGCCCCTGCAGTAATATTGGGGTTGAACGGTGCCCCACAGGCCGGAGAGAAATTTAAGGTATACGAGGACGAATCGGAAGCTAAAGAAGTAGCCAACCGCCGCGCCCAGATTTTGCGCGAACAAGGCATGCGCACCAAAAAACATATTACCCTCGATGAGATCGGTCGTCGCCTTGCATTAGGCAACTTTAAAGAACTGAATGTTATTATTAAAGGGGATGTGGATGGTTCGGTAGAAGCGCTGAGCGATTCATTACAGAAGCTCTCCACAGAGGAAATCGTGGTGAACGTGATCCACAAAGGTGTGGGACAAATCAACGAAAGCGATATTGTTCTTGCCGAAGCCTCGGATGCCATTGTAATCGCCTTTAACGTAAGGCCTTCCCAACAAGCTTCGAGGTTGGCAGAAAATGCCGGCATAGAAATCAAAATGTATTCGGTGATTTATAACGCCATCGAGGAAGTGAAGAGCGCGATGGAAGGCATGATGGAACCTACAGTAAAAGAAAGAATCACCGCCAACGTAGAAGTAAGAGAAGTATTTAAATTTGATAAAGCTACCGTGGCCGGCTGTATTGTACTGGATGGAAAAATAAGACGCGACCACAAAGTGAGATTGATCCGCGACGGTATTGTGATATACCCGGTGGGAGAAAACTCTGTAGCTGAACTGGCCTCCCTGAAACGTTTTAAAGACGATGCGAAAGAAGTCCTTTCCGGAATGGAATGCGGTCTTACCATTAAAAACTACAGCGATATCAAAGTAGGCGATATGGTAGAAGCGTATGAGCTGGAGGAAATCAAGAGAACATTATAATCAAACTTTTGTTAAATGCGGCCTGTTGCCGTTTTCATGGGTTTACCCTGATTAATTTTGAACCATGATCAGATATTTTTTAACCGGATTGCTTTTAATAGGGTGCCTTACTGCTGCTATAGCACAGGGATCGTCTCAAAAGATTGTGGTAGATAAGATTATCGGAGCCGTAGGTGATCGCATTATCTTGCAATCTGACGTGCAGAACCAGATCGAGGACGCCCTCCGAAACGGCCAGGATATCCCCCCTAATGCGGCCTGTATCCTGCTGGAACAGTCTCTGATTTCTAAAATCATGGCCTTACAGGCCGAAAGAGACTCTTTGCCGGTGAGTGATGAAGAAGTAGAAGGCAACATCGATATGCGCGTACGTAGCTGGGTAATGCAGTTTGGAAGCGAACAGGCGGTAGAAGAAGTAGCGGGTAAAACCATTTACCAGCTCAAAAACGACTCCCGGCCCCTGATCAAGGAACAAATGCTTTACCAGGCCATGCAACGAAAAATAGTAGAGAATGTAAATGTGACGCCTACCGAAGTAAAAGCGTTTTTCGACAAGGTTCCGGCCGATAGCATCCCTTTTTTAGAATCGGAACTGGAAATCGGGCAGATTAATATATACCCCAAAGCAGCGAAAGAAGTAGAAGAATATATTTATAACGAAATGATGGGGTACCGGAAACTGATTGAAGAAAATCGCATGAGTTTTGCCGATGCCGCCTCCAAATACACCGACGATGAGTCGAGCAAGCGCCTGGGCGGCGCCATTGAAGTGAACCGGAACGACAAAGATCAATGGGATCCGGTATTTCTTTCCACCGCATTCCGCTTAAAAGCCGGAGAAATATCGATGCCGGTTAAATCCAACAAATTCGGCTATTTCCTCATTAAATGTGAAAGCCGCCGGGGCGATAACGCCAAACTCCGCTATATTTTGCGCATTCCGCCCATTACCCAAACCGAACTGGACGAAGCGCGGGCAAAGCTCGATACGGTTAGACAGAAAATCATCGACGGTAAAATCTCTTTTAAAGACGCAGCCTATCAATACAGCGAAGACGAAACCGTTAAAAGCTATGGTCCTTTTGTACTGGGCCCGGGTGGCTCTACCTTTGTAACCATCGACCAGCTCCCCGATAAAGACATGGTACAAACCCTGGGTGGTATGAACGTAGGCGATTATTCACAACCGGTAAATTTTACCAACGAAACAGGTAAAAAAGGCGTTCGGGTCATCTACCTCAAATCAAGAACAGAGCCCCACCGGATGAACCTCCAGGATGATTACAGCAAGATCGCAGAAATGGCTTTGGCCCGCAAAAAAGACCAGGCAATAGATGACTGGCTCACTAAAAATGTTCCCTCCTTCTACGTACTGGTAGACAAAGAAGCTGCCGGGCAATGCTCCAACCTGCAAAAATACCAGGCAACCGACAGCAAAGGGTTTTAGCATAGCAGTCTAAATACAAAATAATTAAAAGAATACCTCAAAACTAATTTCGCCACAAAGCCGCAAATACCTCATTTGGCTTATTGAGCAAGGTTAGTACCAAAGCGCTTACTTGTCCCGAATGTTTTCGGGAAAGAGGTCGTCGGTTCGGCTTCGGTATCCGCCACTAACAAAAACATATTTCCGCTTTCCCATTTTAAATAATATAGTTGTAATAGACATTAACGCAATCGCCGACTTTATATGGTTAGACGAGCCGAACAACGGGCATAAAGTATTGATACCGTCTAAAGGATCTATTACACCCTGGTAAATAAAGATGCCCCAACCCGAAACGGCTAACGCTGTCACAATTCAGGCAATACCAATTGCATGACATAAAAAAGCGACCCTTCTTTTAGGGGGAAGCCTGAAAAAAAATGACGCTATAATAGCGAAGCTGATTACAATGGCAGCACATAAAAGATAATGTTGTAGTGGAATAACTATCGGGAACAAGGATACTTCTATAATAAAATTAAACAAAACGGGTACCTATGGATCGAAAAAAATTTTTACAATTAAGCGTGTTAACCGGATTGGCAACTACACTCAAAGGAAAGGGCAGCGCCCAAAGTGTTCAGAAGGTCTCCAGTCCTGTAGTATCCGCTTTAACCAACATGGTGGCAGAATGGTCTTTCGATTCAGCAAAGCAATATGAAGATCCATTTAACCAGGTTATGCTGGACGTAGAGATTGTGGGAGAGCATGGGGAAAAATGGATGGTACCAGCCTTTTGGAGGGGCGGCCAGGTATGGACGGTAAGATTTGCTGCAGGGAAACCCGGCCTGTACCAATATCGTACCTTTTGTAATGACACTGACAACTTCGGATTACACAGCATAACCGGCGAGATTCGTATTTCAGCCTATCAAGGAACTAACCCGCTTTATGCACACGGACCAGTCAGGGTGGCTAAGGATAAAGGGCACTTTGAACATGCAGATGGCACCCCTTTTTTCTGGCTGGCAGATACCTGGTGGCTTGGATTGTGCGCCAGGTTCAGGTGGCCGGAAGATTTTACGTTACTGACGGAAGACAGGGTAAAGAAAGGTTTTACCGTTGTACAGATGACGGCAGGGTTAAACCCTGTGATGGATGCCTTTGATAAACGATCGGCTAATGAGGCCGGAGTACCCTGGGAAAAAGACTATGCACGGATAAATCCCGGGTTTTATGAATTGGCAGATCTCAGAATCCAGCATCTGGTTAGCGAAGGCATCATGCCCTGTATTTTTGCTTGCTGGGGTTATAATGTGTTGATGATGGGTTTGGAAAAAATGAAAGCCCACTGGAGATATCTGATTGCGCGGTGGGGAGCTTGTCCTGTAACATGGTCGCTGGCAGGCGAAGGATCTATGGCCTGGTTTGGGTCAAAAGACAAGCCCGGAGATGCGGCCAAACAGATTGATTTGCTCGGAGAAATTGCGAAATATGTAAGGTCGGCAGACCCCTATAGAAGAATGCTGACCGTCCATCCTGACGCAGGACGCGGCTCCGGCAGAAAGAGTATCAGCGACCCTTCTCTGTTGGATTTTGACATGCTTCATACGGGTCATTTACAATACCGGGTTCTTCCGCATACAATTAATACGCTCCGATGGTCAGTCAGACAAAAGCCTGATATGCCCGTCATCAACGGAGAGGTATGCTACGAAAATGCTTTTGACGAAAGTCCCGCATCCTTCCAGCGATTCCTGTTCTGGTCGTGTATTTTAAGCGGCGCTGTGGCCGGACACGCCTATGGGGCAGATGGTATCTGGCAATTCATTACCGAAGAAACGCATGATGCCGGATATAATTATGTGAATAATCAGCACTGGGGTTGGAAAACCTGGAAACAACAATATGATCTTCCCGGATCCCAACAAGTTGGAATCAGCAAGCGCAAGCTAATGGAATACTCCTGGTGGCTCATCGAACCCCATCAGGAATGGCTCGATGTCTGCTGGGATGGGGACATTATACCTAAACCTTTTGCAGGCGGTATTCCAGGCAAGCTGCGGATTGCTTTCATTCCCACTATTCTCAAAATGCCTATCATAAAAAATATAGAAAAGGACATCCGTTATCAAGCCCACTTCTTCAACCCGATAAACGGTGAAAGATCCGATATCGGGGTCGTTATGCCGGATAGCTCCGGAAACTGGCAGCCCCCTTTCCCTGGCGTAATTCATGACTGGATGCTGGTTCTTGAAGCCATAGATCACAAAAATAGTATTCCGGCATGACACAGGCTCTGTAGAAACAAAAGGCTCAGTATAGACTAAACGCTTCCGGAACAGTAATTAAAAACACATCAGCTCCGACCCTAATTTCGCACGCACCCGCGAAAGTATGGTCGAGTTCAAAACTATAGCAAACACCCTTTCACCAGGGGGCTGCGCAAAGTAGCCTCGGACCCGCACTCTTAAAAGGCTTCGAGGCGAACCACAAAGCGCCTGCACGCTTTATTTACTTTGGCGCCAAACTCTACAGTTTTTGCTGTTGCAACATTGCCATATCTAAGTGCTTCAGGAAGCCGGCATTTTTCGTAGGGGTATAAAAAGAAAAAAGGTCCTTCCGTAGAAACGGACTGACCTCTAACGATTGCTTGCCATATGAAAAAACTTAAAAAATCTCTTTTGCTCTCTTCCTCTTTTCTTTCTCTCTGATAACCCCTAAGTGTTATTGTTACACAAAGATAATACACATATCATGCCATTAGAAACCAACATACCCTCATTTATATCATACTCAAAGGCATTTTTTTTGCCGAAACCCTTACTACATCTGCATTTGAGGCAAACAGAACTATTATTTCCAAACACAAAAGTTAAACTTTTTTAACGAAAAGCAAGTGTAATAACGATTTGTTGAAAGGACCCAAAAGAAAAAAGGTCCTTCCGTAGAAACGGACTGACCTCTAACGATTGCTTGCCATATGAAACTCTTATAATATCTTGATACTGTAATCTTATTATTGTGACACAAAGTTAAATGCAAAATTGTCGTTACGACAATTAAGTTATTGTTAATGTTTGATGTCCAGGGAGCGAATTTTTTAATCAAAAGCCCGCCCCTGCAAGGTTTGCCGGTTTTTTACACCCCATACCCAAAGCCCGAAGCAGGAAGCAATTATTGATCGAAAACAAGTGATTTATCCACTTTCTTTCCTCCTTTCAGAAAAAAACTTAAAAAAAAGTTAACCATTATTGTAAAATATATATACCTTAGTCCCCTCCTTGTTAATTTAGTTTTAACACAGAGAAAAGATATCGACTGAACGTAGTGGATATTTGAAAAGAGACCTCTAATTGATTGCCTCTAACGATTGTGCGCCTAATATGAATTTATTTCGGAGATCCGGGTTTTCCCGGATTTTTTTGTGCAAAAAAAAGGTCCTTCCGTAGAAACGGACTGACCTCTAACGATTGCTTGCCATATGAAAAACTTAAAAAAACTCTTTCTTGTTCTCTCACCCCAAAGTCCTGCTCTCTTTTACAATACTCCCTTTTGGCTATTGTTACACAAAATTACGGGGCTTCTAACCCTGCCCAAAACCAACTTTTCTTTTCTTACATGCCGTTCAACACCCTTTTTTTTACAAAAACTATTGTCCCTATTGGGTTTCGTAAAAATTTATACATTGCTTCCAAGCTATTAACATTTTGTTCTAAATAAAATTTCTTTGAATAGTAGTAGATTTGTAACTATGGCAAAAGCAACTTCGCAATCGCAGGGTGCATTTTCCTTCTTCGAGGAGATTGAAAAAATTGAACCCCGTAAAAACACATTAAAACCGCCTTCCCAGATCGAAGTTACAGAGAAGGAAGAAGCTCCGGAAACAAGTGAGAGCGAAGATAATCTGCAGGTAGAAAAAGTTGTCAGTACTGCACCGGCAGATGAGAAGGTCGGCCAGGATCCAACTCCGGAGGCGGATAATACCGATACACCGGCTCGGGCAGAAGGTAAAAACACAGACAAAAAAAGTACCCGTGGCCGGAAATCGGTTAGGGAATATTCGCTGGCCGCAGAGATAATAGAAATGCCGGATGAAGAGACACTTTTTTCAAAGCATTATTACAGCATGGGAGAGGTAACGGCGATGTTTAAAGAAAATCATTCTCTCATCCGTTATTGGGAAAGCGAATTCGATATATTGAAACCCAAAAAGAACGGGAAAGGCGATCGTTTCTTCCGCCCTGCAGATGTAAAAAATCTTTACCTGATCTATGATCTGCTCCGCAGACGGAAGTTCACCATAGAAGGAGCCAGGGAATACCTGAAAAATAATAAAAAAGCAAGTGAAAAATTCACGGCTATCCAATCCCTGGAAAAGATCAAAACCTTTTTCTTAGAATTAAAAGCCGGCCTCTAAAAATCCGCTTATATCCTTACATGAAATATTTTTTTTCGGCGTTATTGATCCTTAGTATAGGATTTGCAAACGCCCAATTATTTGAGTCGGTAAAAGACCGCACAGGAAAACAATTGTTGAAAGGCTTTGTTTCTGACAGTATTTTGAAAGCCGATACCCTCAATTTCGGTTGGTTTGGCGAACATGAACGGCAATATACCCCTCCGGAAAACATCCTGAAAACTTTTGCGGCGCGTAAAAATGATCTGCGCTTTATGGTTTTTTTCGGTACCTGGTGTGCCGATTCGCATTATATTATCCCGAGGTTTTATAAAATCATCGGGCTTTCAGGGATAGATAAAAAAAGAATCTCCCTTTTTGCACTCGACAGAACCAAGAAGGACGCCGCCCATTTTGCCGAAGCCTTCGATATCGGCCATGTTCCCACCATTATTGTTCTCCAAAAAGGAAAAGAACTGGGTCGGGTGGTAGAGTACGGTACAAGCGGCAAATTCGATGAGGAGCTGGCGGCTATTATTGCGGCTGCCCCGAATTAAGCCCTGCTTCTTTTTCGCTGTTATTGTTCACAATATGTACGCTGGTGGTTTTCGTTGCCATATCCACCCCTGCGGTTTCCATCGCCTGCATTACTTCCAGGTTTACTTTTTGCCGGGTGTGATTGTATGCGGTTAAATTATCCGGGAGGGTATAATAGTCGGCGGTTATTACCAGCGCATTAGAACTAATATCGGTGAAAAACAGGTTGAAGTTTTGAATGGCCGGATCGGAAAGTATCCTTCTGATCTCCTCCAGCAACGCATTCACTTTTTCTATAGGCGTATCGGCGCTGATTTCGAGACGAAGATCGCCCCGCCGCTGAGTACGGTTGCTCAGGTTATCCACCACACTGTCTACCATTTGTTTATTGGGTACCGTTATATAGGTTTTGGCATCGGTTCTTAACCGGGTACTGCGCAACCCTATTCTTTCTATTACGCCGCTAAAACTGCCTCCTTTTACATAATCGCCGGTAGCAAAGGGTTTGTCGAAAAATATTATAAACGAAGCAATAAGGTTTTCCAGGCTTTCCTTCAAAGCCAAAGCGATAGCTGCGCCCACAATACTTAAACCCGTAAGCAGGCCCTTTACATCGTAACTAAAAACATACTTTAGCAGTAGCAAAACGCTTACCAGTCCCAGCAGTACTTTTATAAAGTCTTTAAAGAAAAAAACCAGTTGCTGGTTGGCTGGTTCGTTTTCCAGGATATAGCGCTCCTTCAGCAATAAAACAATAAAGTCGATACACCTGATGAGAAACCGGAAAAACGTTACAATCAGCAGCGCCGTTCCGGCCATGCGAAATAACTCCCGAAGTTTAAGGCGATAAATGCTGACATCCAGTACCGTTGGAAAGTTGAGCTTGTCCAGCGCCGTCACCATGATGAGAACGGCAAAAAACAATCCCAGGGGTTTTACCACCAACTGCCTGAACGAGTCGATATCGATCTTTTTATATCGCTTATTCAACAGCAGAAAGACCGAGGAAACGGCATAATGTGCAATATATCTTTTCAGTAAAAATCCCAGCATTACAATGCCTGCTACAATCAGGTAGCTTTTTACGGCATTGTCCCAAAATACATAGTTCAAACTCTCTTCCATACCCGTTTTTCTATTTCTTTAAACAAAATAAAACTCCTTTACAAAGACTGCTTTCTCCTAACTTTAGCACCGAATTTATTGCATAAATGTCAGACTGGAAAGGTAAATCCAAAGGTAATAAAGCAGGATACGGAATTTTTATCGGTATCCTGAAACGCATGGGCGTATTGCCTGCTTACTGCCTGCTGGTTTTTGTGGCCGCCTATTATTATTTATTCAGTTGGAAATCATCGAAAGCCATCTGGTACTATTTGAGAAAGCGACTGGGATACTCTGTCCCCCGGTCTCTGGTTAAGTTGTATAGCAACTATTTTTGGTTCGGACAGGCAATTATTGACCGGATCGTAATGATGGCGGGCATAAATAACCGGTTTAGTTTTCATTTCGATGGCGAAGAACACCTGCACGAAATGGTAAAAGGGGGGAAAGGCGGACTGTTGTTAAGTGCCCATCTTGGCAATTGGGAAATAGCCGGGCACCTGCTCACACGCCTTCATACAAAAATAAATATTGTGATGTTTGACGGAGAGCAGCGCCAGTTAAAACAATATCTTGAAAACACTACCGGGCAGCGAAATGCTAATATCATTGTAATAAAAGACGATATTTCCCATATTTATGAAATCATTGAAGCCCTCAACAATAATGAACTGGTATGTATGCACAGCGACCGGTTTTTACCGGGAAACAAAACGGAATCAGTTCGTTTTTTAGGGGAAGAAGCTGCTTTTCCACAAGGCCCCTTTGCACTGGCATCGAGGCTAAATGTCCCCGTTTCTTTTGTTTTTGCGTTAAAGGAATCTCTTTTTCATTATCATTTTTTTGCAACCAGAGGCTGCGCCTATAAAACCCGCGACAATAACCAACCCCTGAACATCCTCCAGAACTTTGTGGCTGCCTTAACCGAAAAAGTGAAAGCCTACCCTTCGCAATGGTATAATTATTATGATTTCTGGAAAAGATAAGACCTCCTCTCAAATGGTGGTTGCCGAAGAAATAAAGTTTCCTTATTTTTAACGCCTGTGTATGATTAACCCGATTACCGATATAACTTTATACATCCCACAGCGTCCGCCGTTTGTGATGGTAGATGATTTAAGGTGGTGCAGCGAGGAAGGAGCGGCTTCGGGATTTAGAGTGAGGCAGGACAATATTTTTGTGGAAAACGGTTTATTAAGAGAACCGGCGCTGGTAGAAAATATAGCACAAACAGCGGCGGCAAGAATGGGGTATATCTGTAAGCAGGAAAGCAGGCCGGTTCCGGTTGGTTTTATTGGCGCTGTTCAAAAGTTGAAAATAGATCGTCTGCCCGCTTTAGACGATGTGCTGGAAACCACCATCACCGTCAAAAACCAGGTATTCAATGCCACCATCATTGAGGGGAAAATAGCAGTGAACGATCAATTGGTTGCCTCCTGTGAAATGAAGATCTTTATATCCGCGTAACAAAACTGCTCCGAAGGACAAGCAAAAAAATATGAAAACCCTAAGCCATACCATAGAAGTATTGATTCGTTTTAACGAAGCCGACCCCCTGGGAATTGTATGGCATGGTCATTATATTCGTTACTTCGAGGATGGCCGCGAGGCTTTTGGCAAAGAATATGGCATTGGGTACATGGATTTTTTTAAAGAAGGGGTGGTAATCCCTATCGTACACGCAGAGTGCAATTATAAAAAGTCGCTGCGCTTTGGCGATACGGTCATTGTAGAGTCTACCTATCATCCCTGCGAAGCGGCCAAGATCATTTTCTCCTACAAGCTTTATAAAAAAAGCGAGCCCGGTATTGTGGCCACCGGTACCACCACCCAGGTTTTCCTGGAAAAAGATACACAAGTGCTGTTGTTAAACAACCCGACTTTTTTTGAGACCTGGAAAAATAAATACGGTGTGTAGCAATTTTTACGTTTTGGCCGATCATATACTTTCTCCGCTTGGCAGTAGCACCGGTGAAAACTTTGCTGCCTTGCTGCGGGAGGAAAGCGGGGTAAAACAACAGGAGGCGGGAAGCAGGAGTTCTGTACCTTTTTATGGGTCTCTTTTCCCCGAAAGCTTCTGGGAGCAAAACCTCACCCCGGGCTTTACCCGGTTTGAACAATTGTTATTATTATCGGCTCAGCAGGTGTTAAAACAATCGGGCACTAACCCCGCAGATCCGGCTACGGGCCTGATCATTTCTTCCACAAAGGGCAATATCAGCCTGCTGGAAGAAAAGGAAATTTCGGACGAGTTGAAAGCCGAAATCAGCCTTAGCTATTCGGCGGGAAAGATAGCCCGGCAGTTGGGGTTTGTTTCCGAACCGCTCGTAATTTCACAGGCCTGTATTTCGGGTGTGGTGGCTTTAATTGCTGCCCGGCGAATGTTAAAGGCAGGCTTATACCGGCAGGTGGTGGTAGTAGGAGCCGATCTGATAACCCGATTCATTCTCTCGGGGTTTCAATCTTTCCAGGCGGTTAGCGACGAGCTTTGCCGGCCTTTTGATGCCGACCGGAAAGGCATTAACCTGGGCGAAGCGGCGGCGGCTCTTGTTTTATCGGTAAATCCACCCGATTCAGAAATACGTATCGAACTGAAAGGGGGTGCCGTAAGCAACGACGCCAATCATATTTCGGGGCCTTCCCGCACCGGGCGGGAACTGTTTTCGGCCATGGAAGGAGCCATGAAAGAAGCCGGGGTAACAGCAGATGATATTGATTTCGTATCCCTTCACGGAACGGCCACCCTGTATAATGACGACATGGAAAGCCGAGCGGTGAAGCTGGCCGGGTTAAACCGGACTCCGGTCAACAGCTTAAAAGGATATTTTGGCCATACATTGGGTGCGGCGGGTTTGCTCGAGGCGGTGGTAAGCATTGAGTCGTTAAGGAACAATACTATTATTCCCACCAAAGGATATTCCCTGGCTGGTACAGTAGAAAATATAAATGTTTGCAGTACCTTGCAGCGTTCCGAACTAACTGTTTGCTTAAAAACAGCATCGGGTTTCGGGGGTTGTAATGCCGCCCTGGTTTGGAAGAAAACAAGCGACGCGTAAATATTGCGGTCTGAAAACAATTTTTAGGGAGAATAGCACGGGCAAAAAAATTTAAGGCAGCGTCCGTCCTGAACAATCAAACTAATATTCACAAATAAATAAATGACAAATTTTTATTCCAAAGACAGGCGCTCTGCGTTAGAAGCAAAACATTATGCGCAGGTAATCGCTCATGGTCCCATTGTGTTTCAGGTAGCCAGGGTACTGAGAGACAAAAATATTTTAAAAGTTATTGAAGATGCGAAATCCGGCATCACCCTCTCGTCCATTGTAGAAAAAACCGGGGTTCCCGAGTATGGCGTCAGAGTATTGCTCGAAGCCGGATTGGGAATGGAAATGGTAACTATCGACAATGATGACAAATATCATCTGGCCCGTACAGGTTACTTTATTTTGCACGATCCGCTCACCAACGTGAATATGAATTTTGTACACGATATCTGTTACAAAGGTCTGTTTCACCTCGGGGAAGCGATAGATACCGGCAAGCCGACCGGCCTGAAAGAACTGGGCAATTGGAGTACCGTTTACGAGGGTTTATCGCAATTACAACCTCATCAGCAAAAAAGTTGGTTCGAGTACGACCATTTTTTCTCCGATATTGCGTTTCCGCTGGTACTGCCCCATATTTATAAACCCGAAAACCATATTAAAAAACTGCTCGAAATTGGCGGAAATACCGGAAAATGGGCATTATCTTCCACAAAATTCGATGAAAATGTAAGAATAACGATTGTAGATCTGCCGGGTCAGGCGGCCATGGCCCAAAAGAACATTGACGACCTCGGTTTAAGCGACCGGGTAGATTTTTATCCTGCCAATGTATTAGACGAGAACGTTCAGTTCCCTACGGGTTACGATGCCGTATGGATGAGCCAGTTCCTGGACTGTTTTTCGGAAGAAGAGATTGTGAGCATTATGCAGCGTTGCGGCAAGGCTATTAACGAAGAGGGCGCCATTTATATCCTCGAAGCTTTTTGGGATAACCAGCGTTTCGAAACAGCAGCATTCTGTATTCAGCAATTGTCTATTTATTTTACAGCCATCGCCAACGGCAACAGCCAAATGTATGATAGCCGCGTATTCAAAAGATGCATCGAAAAGGCAGGATTTGAGATTGTGGAAGAAGTGGAGGGTATTGGCCTGAGCCACACTTTACTTAAATGTAAGAAGAAATAGTTCAGGGCTCTTTCCTTCGGGGGAGTAAAACTTTGACAGGACAGGAAAAGGCATTTCCGGGAAATTTATGGCTTAGTTTTTTCGGATAAAACGAATTTGACGTATCTTACGGCGCCAAAAACATTGGAAATCATGCTAAAGCATAAAACTTCGGTATTATTTGTCAATAATTCCGGCAAGGAAAGAAAGCCGGTTCAGGTGCCCACCGTTATTCTGCTATCCTGGAAAAAATACCTTATTGCGCTGATCGCTATTATCGTTTTATTATGTCTTTTGCTGGGTTTTCTGGTCTTCAAACAAACCAGCAATTTTTACTTAGCGTCTTACAAAGCCCAGGTCGACGAGGTTAATCAGCTCAAGAAAGAGGTAAACGTAGAAAAGGTAAAAGCTTCCTTCCGCTCTATTGATCAAAGCATGAAGCAGATCAACGAGATGTTGGCAGAGCGCGGACTTCAACAGTTAAAACTGGAAAATGCCGGCGGACCGGAAGAGTTTGACCTTATGGATATCAATGGAATGGCTGCTTTTTACGAAACCGAAGTTTCAAAAATGGAAGGTGTTATCCGGCAAATTCCTTTGGGGCTGCCTCATTTCGGAGAACAGACTTCGGGCTTTGGATACCGCTATAATCCCTTTGGAAGCGGTGGAATGGAAAGCCATAAAGGGCTTGATTTCAGAGGAACCTTGGGTGATGCCGTTAAGGCTACGGCCGATGGTGTGATAGATTTTGCCGGCGTAAAAGGGGGATATGGAAAATGTGTAATCATCCGGCATAAAAACGGGTTTCACACCTTGTATGGTCACCTGTCTGCTATCAATGTAAAAGAAAAACACAAAGTTTCATCGGGCGATAAGATTGGTGAATTAGGCAGTACCGGGCGGAGTACCGGGCCTCACCTGCATTACGAGGTGTGGATGAACGGAGAACGGGTAAACCCTGAAAGATTTACAAAACGGTAAATGATGTTTAATAAAAGCAGTTCTAAACCCGAAAAAGGCAATCTCGACAATATCCCCATCAACACAGTCATTGACGAAGGATTGCTGGTAAAAGGAAATATTTCGGGCGATGGGGCCATCAGGGTGGATGGAAAAGTGGAGGGGAATATCGACCTGACAAAGGGAATTATCCTGGGTGAAAAATCAAAAATCAACGGCACTATAAAAAGTGATATCATCATTGTTCATGGAACATTACAGGGCAATTTAAGCTGCCGCCAGCTTTATATTAAAAGCACCGGCGTTATTGAAGGCGATATTGAAGTGGTTGCTTTTGAAGTAGAGCTGGGAGGAAAATACAATGGCACACTGAAAATGAAAAACTCCGATCGGTCGGCTAACAACGAGCCCGCAAAACTCAAAACTGCCGACACCAAAAACTAAGCTTACCTTTAGTCAAAATTTTATTCATTTCTTATGGAACAACCAATTTTTACCGATGTTCTTGTAATCGGGGCGGGACCGGCCGGCACTGTTGCGGCCTCTATTGTAAACCAGGCGGGATATAAAGTAATGATCGTTGAAAAGCAACAGTTTCCGCGCTTCGTTATTGGAGAAAGTCTTCTGCCCCGTTGTATGGAAGCATTGAAAGAAGCAGATCTGCTGGACAATGTACTTCAACA
The DNA here is from genome assembly GCA_040393015.1 of Paraniabella yanshanensis. Classification (GTDB taxonomy): domain Bacteria; phylum Bacteroidota; class Bacteroidia; order Chitinophagales; family Chitinophagaceae; genus Niabella; species Niabella yanshanensis_A. Next base: position 3,020 of record JBEBUZ010000023.1, on the reverse strand, counting down.
GGGTTTTCAACGGAAAACAGGCGCCAAATTTGTGCGCGATGGCGTTATTTGCGACTATTCTTTTTCTGATCAGTTTACACAGGGCTGGGATCATGCCTACCAGGTTACGCGGGCCGATTTTGACAAAGCCCTGGCCGAAGGGGTACAGCAAAAAGGGGTGCCCGTTGAATACGAGACCACTGTTACCGCCATCCGGTTTAACCCCGACGGCAGTTCCACTACTACCATAGTAGACAAAGACGGCAATACGAGGGAGGTCTTTGCCCGCTTCATTATAGACGGAAGTGGGTATGGCCGTGTCATTCCCCGCCTGTTTGGCCTGGATAAACAGTCCAACCTGCCGCCAAGAAAAGCTGTTTTTGTACATATTAAGGATGTGAATCGCCAGATGGACGACGAGCCCGACCGCATTACCATAGTGGTGCATAAACCCGATGTGTGGGTGTGGATTATTCCTTTTGCTACGGGCATTACTTCTGTTGGTTTTGTAGGAGACCCTTCCTTTTTTGAAAAATATACCGGAACGCCTGAAGAACAGATGCGCGCATTGATCGCTGATGAACCCTATATTGCAAAACGCATGGAAGGGGTAGAGTTTGTATGGGAGCCTAAGGTATTACAATCCTGGTCGGCCACCACCGAAAAATTTTATGGCGACGGATTTGTGCTCACCGGAAACGTTACCGAGTTTTTAGACCCTGTATTTTCATCGGGTGTTACCCTGGCTACTGTGTCGAGCCAGATTGCAGGCAAGCTGGTGGTAAAACATCTTAAGGGCGAAACAGTCGATTGGGAGAAAGAATATACCGAAGTGATGATGCAGGGCGTAAATACCTTCCGAAGTTATGTAATGGGCTGGTACGATACAACCCTGCATACCATTTTCTTCGCCGACGACCAGGATCCCGATATCAAGCGCATGATCTGTTCGGTATTGGCAGGGTATGTATGGGATACTGATAATCCGTACGTAAAAAATCACGATACGGCCTTAAGGAAGCTGGCCAAAACCATCCACCTGAGAGACAGTATCCAATACATCAATAACGGGTTTTCCGATCCGGAATAGAGGGTAAAATAGAATCGGCAGGTGTACTTCTTACCGGAAGCAGCAATGCAGCATAACGAACTCTACATAACAAGCAAGGTACATATCGGAAAAAGTAAAATATTCCGGAAGGAGGAGCTTGTGTTTCAAAGTACCGCAACGGGGCAGGCATTTCTGAACTCAGCCTACGAAGCGTTAGATAACCATTATCCTAAGTTTTACAAAATGGATGCGCTGTGCAAACTGGGAACTATCGCTGCGCATGTACTTTTGGAGACTCCCGAAAAAACAGGGTATCAACCCGAAGAAGTGGGAATCGTACTATCCAACAAAAACGGCAGCATCGAAGCGGATCTGAGCTATTTTGAATCGGCCAAAACCTTTCCCAGCCCTTCCCTGTTTGTTTATACGCTTCCCAATATTGTGATCGGGGAAATAAGCATCAGGAACGGGTTTAAAGGCGAAAATGCCTTTTTTATCAGTGAAAAATTTAATGCGGAATGGATTCACTTCTATGTCTCCGATATAATGCAAAACCATGATATTAAAGCCTGTATTTGTGGCTGGGCAGATGTATTGAACGAGGAGTTCGAAGCTCATTTTTTCCTCGTTGAAAAAGGAAATAAGAATGGTGTTAACTTTACACCCCGAAACCTGGAAATAAAATAATACCAGCCGGGATCATATTTTTTTAACGGGCCGCCTGGTTTTCTTTTAGAGAAAAGCCGCGGCTAATAATTTTTAGATGGATAGGAAAGATTTAATACAACAGTTGAAAACGCAGATTATTAAACAACTTAATCTTGCGGATAAGTCCCCTGCGGATATTAAAGATGATGATCCGCTTTTTGTGGAGGGACTGGGTCTCGACTCGATTGATGCTTTGGAACTGATTGTATTGCTGCAGCAGGAATACGATATTAAACTGAAAAACGCCGAAGAGGGCCAGTCCATATTCCGTTCTGTAAGTTCCATGGCCGATTATATTTTAGAACAGAGAGCGGGCGCAGCCAATTAATAGGCCGGCATTTCTTTTTCTTATATAACAATAAAAGATGAACGATCCAAAGCCCGGGGCTGATGTTTTTATTGCCGGTATGGGTGTTATTTCGGCAATTGGTACCAACCTGAAGGAGAGCCTCGCAGCGCTCATGTCGGGCCATGCCGGTATGGAAACAATGCAGCGCCTGCAATCGGTTCATCGGGATACTTTACCAGTGGCCGAAGTAAAGCTTACCAATCCCGAGTTAGCCGAAAAAGCCGGGCTGGCCGGTCATATCAGTCGCACTGCTTTGCTAAGTACCATCGCCGCCAGGGAGGCCCTGGAGGATTCGGGTGTTGAAATCAAAAACTGGCGTACGGGTTTTATTTCCGCCAACTCGGTTGGAGGCATGGATAAAACAGAAGATTTTTTCAGCGCCTTTCTGCAAAACAGTGAAAAGGGGCGTTTGCGCAAGGTTGCCAACCACGAGTGCGGTGCCGTTACGGAAATAACCGCCGATACTTTGGGAATTAACGATTTTGTGAGCACGGTGAGTACGGCCTGTTCTTCCTCGGCCAACAGTATTTTTTTAGGAGCCCGCCTTATTCGTCAGAACAAGCTCGATGTGGTAGTTGCCGGTGGCACAGATGCGCTGGCCCGATTTACGCTGAATGGCTTTAATACGCTGATGATATTAGACAGCCAATATTGCCAGCCTTTTGATGAAAATCGGCGCGGGTTGAACCTGGGCGAAGGCGCGGGGTACCTCGTGCTGGTATCGGAAAAAGTGGCTGCCACGCTGGCCACGAAACCCACTGTTAAAATAAGCGGATGGGCCAATGCCAACGATGCCCATCATCAAACCGCCTCCTCGCCCGAAGGCAAGGGCAACCTGCTGGCCATGAAAGGCGCTTTGCAAAAAGCAGGCTTGCAGCCGGGCGATATTGATTATATCAACCTGCATGGCACCGGAACAGCCAATAACGATAT
>JBEBUZ010000022.1:0-44664 GCA_040393015.1 Paraniabella yanshanensis | reverse complement strand
CAAGACACCCGTATCCAGCATCCAGTATCCAGTATCCAGACAACTAGATCCATGAACTTTCAACTATGAACCACGCTCCCTGCCCGCCCTTCGTCTCCTGTGGTTATGTTTTTTTAATTTCTTTAATGTAGCCGGAAGGGCTATTTTTGCGGCCGGAAGCCCTTTTGAACGACTCTATACCATCGCTCAAATAAAATTTTTCCATTTCACAAAGCATCGGTTGTTCGACGAACAGAGAGGCAAAATTCAGATAGCCAACGGCTACTGAAAGCGATACCGTATAAATTATTTTTAAAATCATAATAGGATATCATGATCAAACTAAAACAATTTTTATTTTTCGCAGGATTGGGAATCGGCCTTCAGGCAGCCGCCCAGAAAAAACCCGCTAATTTTTTACTGGGGCAGTGGCCGGCAGCTAACCCGGGTACAAATTATTCCATAGCAGGGTTTGGTAATAATTATATGGGTACCAATTACAATCTTCGTTACGGACAGGCAAATTCAGCTACTCCCGGTTTTAACCGCACGGTAAAACTATTCGATGTGGAGGGAGAAACCTACAGCGTTACCAAGGCGGTACCCGGTCAAAAGCCATTCAATAGGGTGATTGTCCGCCGAAATTCGGGCATCGTGAAAACTACGGCATTGTTTGAAACCGAATCAACTCCGCCAACCGGCAATAACAGTACGATTTATCTGACTCCGGACTATGTAGCCACCATGGAGGATCTGATCAACAGCTATGTAATTAACCGGGGTACGGATAATGTTTTCATCAACGGATCGGGCAACACCACTAATAATATAGAGCGGATTGATATGATTCTCGAAACCCCGCTCAATACAAGTGCCGGGTACAACCTGGATCAGTCGGGCTTCTTATTGATGGAGCGGGGCGGTAACGACGCGTTTAAGGTCTCAGCTATCACAGGACTCACGGGTGATAATGTTACCGGACTTACTGCCACCCGCCTTGTTGAGCGTGATTTTTGGGGCAATTCGGTAAATATTACTTCTGTGGTAATGCAAAGAGTAGTGGGAACTGATGAGAACCTGAAGCCCAGCCAGAATATCGGCAGCCAGTCCTTAAGCGGTGTTTTCATTCCCCTCAGTGCCCTTAATTTACCGGCCAATGCTATCGTTTATGGGATCAGTATGTACGCCAGCGATGTAAATCTGACACCCGCGGAGTTATTAACGATCAGTAATTATCCTGCTAACACGCCCGACAGCCCTACTACAAACGGGCCCGGACTGGATTTTATGGCCGGCGGCGGATTTTTTACAAAAGCCATCCTGATTAATGGGAGCGTGTGGCATGATGCAGACGCCAATGCCATCCGAACAGGGGGTGAGCAGGGGCTTGCCAACGGCCTCTGGGCCAACCTGGTGGATGCTGACGGGAACCTTATCAGTTCCGTGGCTGTGGACCCCGATGGCAGTTTTAAACTATTTGTAGCCGATAATAATATTGCTTCTGGAAACTACAAGGTTATTCTCACCAACCAGGAAACATTTGAAGGCTCGGTACTAACGTCAGCCAACCAGCCACAGAACGGATACGGATACACCGGCACTAATTATGGCGGAAGTACCAGTACTGCCAACCGCACGGGAATTATTGATATCGGGCCTATCGGGAACGATGACATAACAGGGGTAAATTTCGGAATCCGGGAAACCAATGTTCCCGTTAGCTTTGCTACGCTGAACGCAGGAATTTCCCAAAACCTGTTAAAGGTTCAATGGAGTACGGTTTCGGAAGCAGGAAATGATTATTTCGATGTGGAAGTTTCGGCCAACGGAGAGGATTTTCAAAAAATCGGTTCTGTAAAAAGCAAGGCTCCCAATGGCTATTCGAATTCTCCGCTTTCCTATGAGTTTGAAATGAGCGCGGGCGAACTCGTAGCGCTGGGAAGTTTATTGTTTTTGTTGGTGGGCGCTTTGGCTACCCAAAGGCGAAAAAAATGGTGGCCCATGCTATGGCTGGTAGCTGTTTTCAGTGTTTTGTTAGGTGCTTGCATGAAAACCGACGCAGACAGTTTTTACGGGAAAAAAGAACTGTTCCTGCGCATTAAACAGGTAGATAAGGACGGACAGTTCAAATACAGCAAGGTAGTTAAAGTGATGGAATACTAAGATTTAGTTTGCCTCCTTTATTACCGGCAGGTGTACTATGCCTGCCGGTTTTTTATTTGGTTAAGTATGGTAATGTTATTGGAGATGCCCCTTTTTTACAGGATTACCGGGCAATATGTTTTTTAATGTACTCGGTTGGGGTAAGACCAAAGAATTTCTGAAAATTCCTTCCCAGTTGCGTTACAGAACTATAGCCAACAATATCTGTTATTTCATTTAGCCGCAGATCCTGGGTTTGCAATAACTCTATGGCCTTTTTCACCCGCGTAAGATTGATGATTTCCGAAGGAGCCAGGCTGGATATAGAACTGATCTTCCTATAAAGGCTGGTTCTGCTCATATTCATATAACGGGCCAGGTGTTGAACATCCAGGTCGTGTTCTGCCATATTCTCGGCAATATGGTATTCCAGTTTCTGCAAAAACGATTTTTCTGTTTCATTAACCGCAATACTGGCCATATCGGCGGTAGGTGACTTCACGTAATACGACTTTAGTTTTGCCCGGTTTACCAAAAGACTTTGCACCTGCGCCAATAAAAATTCCATAGAAAAAGGCTTTTCGATATACACATCGGCACCCACATTCAGGCCTTCTATTTTAGAGCGGATCGTATTCTTGGCAGTGAGCATTATGGTAGGTATATGACTGAATTCGTAATTGCTTTTGATCGCTTCGCAAAGACGATATCCGTCCATACGTGGCATCATAATATCGGTAATAATCAGGTGAACATTATTTTGTGCCAGAAGTTCCAAAGCTTCCACGCCGTTCCGGGCCATCAAAACCTGGTAGTTTTCTTTCAGGTTGTCGCCCAGCACAAAAAGTATTTCTTCATTATCATCTGCTACCAGTATAGTTGTTTCATTCGTGATCATTTTCCGCCCTGTTTAAAGTTTGGTTTCTTTTACGATTAAAGGTAATTGAAAATACGTTGAGGTTATTTCTCACCGAGTAAGCCAGTTGCGCATCGTTCAGTTCGGCGAGGGAATAAGCGAGGGCGAGACCCAGGCCCGATCCTTTAGTGCCGTTATGGTCGTGGCGAAAAAAGGGTTCAAAAACTTTTTGCCTCAGCTCTGCCGGCACTATATCGCCATCATTTTCTATAACCAGGCTAACCTCCTTGTCTTTCGGCCCGCATTCAAAGGATAGATGAATAAGCCGTTCGCAATATTTAACTGCATTGTCGATAAGATTTGTGATGATTTTTGTGAGCGCTTCAGGATCCGCCGCAACCATCACCTTATGTTGCGGTTTGCGAAGCCCGAACTGAATGTTTTTCTCCTTACATATCGACGAAAAGCCGGAAGCAATATGTTCGGTAAGTTCTACCAGATTAATATCGGATACGTACAACTGATAATTTTCACTCTCTACCTGCCGGAAATCGAGCAACTGCTGCGTTAGTTCCAACAACCGGTTGGTATTGTTGTTCATGATTTGCAGGTACTGCTCCATTCCCGGAACCCCGGCAGCCATCTTGCTGATTTTCTCCAGCGGAATTTTTATAAGTGTGAGCGGTGTTTTGATTTCGTGGGTCACGTTGGTGAAAAAATTCATCTTGGATTCGTAAAGTTCTTTTTCCTTCCGGAGGGAAAACAACTGCATTTTATAGCGATGTTTTTGCTTTTGTCTTTTCCCGTAAAGGTAAAAGGCAAAAATGCCGGAGCCTGCTAACAACAGGCCATATAAAATGTAAGCGGGAACCGATTTCCAGAAGGGTGGAAGAATCTCTATCAGGATAGAGCGACTGTTATCCATCCAAACTCCCCGGCTATCTGTAGACCTCACTGTAAGCAGGTATTTTCCTGCATTCAGACCTGTAAAAAACAACTGTCTGTTGTTGTCGGTTTTATTCCAGGAACTATTGTTGATGCGATACTCGTATCTGATATTTGCAGGTGCAGAATAACAAAGCGAAGCAAACCCGATCCCGAAAGTGGATTGCCTGTGGGACAGGGTCAGTGATTTCGATACCAATAAGGACAGATTGACTTCCTTGTCCGATTTTAATTCGATAGCCGTATTGGGAAATTGAACGGAAGTGAAATAAACCGGCGGTATAAAGTTGTTGGTAGAGAACCGGCCGGGGTTGAACCGTATAATCCCTTTTATACTTCCCATGTATATATCGCCGTTGCTGTCTTTGTAAACCGATTGATAATTGAACTGATTATTTAGCAGTCCGTTGTTTTGGGTAAAAATTTCCAGTTGCTTTGTCTGATAATTCATTTTAACCAGGCCCTGCGAAGTAGCTACCCAGTAGTCTTTATCGTCGTCCTGCACAATACTGTAAACCAGGTCGGCCGGAAACCCTGATGCCAGGTTGTATAAAGTGTAATTACCGTTGCGGGAGTTAATACAATAAAGTCCGTTGATGGTACACACCCATATCTGTCGGTCTGTGTCTTCCATAAGGTAAACAATTCGGGTAGAGGTAAAAATATCCTTGTTCACACCCGGGGGTATATAGCGTTGCACATTTTCACCGTCTACATAAAACAGTCCGTTATTATGTGTGCCAATCCATATATAGCCATTGGAGGATTCCCGGATAGCAGAATAAAACACATTTCTGGCCAATCCGTGGTGGGGGGTAAAACTTCCTTTTGCCCGGTCAAAATAATATACGCCTTCGGCTGTACAAACCAGGATTTTATTTTTGGAAGTTCTGTATATCTTATTAATAAAATTGCTTTGAAGCTGCCCCTCATTTTTACCAGCAACATATTTTTTGGTCACTTTGTTGGTACGGGTATCCAGAACTTCCAGTCCATGCTCAAATGTGCCAATCAGCAGCTCCCTGCCCAAAGGCAGCAAACCATGCAGGTTAAAACTCGACAAGCCGTTAGCGGCATCGGGATAATAGCGGGTAAATACCTGTTGCCGGAGATCGTACCGGCTCAGTCCGCCATCCTCCGATCCTATCCACAGATAACCGTCCTCGTCCTTTACAATTTCTCTGATGGCGTTACCGCTGATCGAATTTTCATCGGTAGTGGGAAAAAACTTTTCAAACTGGTTATTATTGTAAGACAAATAATGAATACCTCCGAAATAGCTACCAATCCATATTCCGCCTTCATTATCCATATACATCCCATAAAGGGCGTTATCCGATAAAGAGTAAGGATTGGCGATATCTTTCTGAAATCGTTTGAACCCGTTTGTATGCTGGTTATAGAGAAACAATCCCCTTTCGGTACTGATAAACCAGGTACTATCCGATTGTTGGAGAATGCCACGTACAAAAATATCTTCTCCCGTATTTTGCTTATTGAGAACCGGATACATTGAGGCATTGCCTGTATTAAACTTTATCAATCCCTTTGCAGAAGTTCCGATCAGTAAATGACCATCGTTCCCACCTGCTATTACTTCAATACTGTTTAAATGGTTGAGGGATAAATCATAACTGACTATACTATCGCGCGAACAGTGCAGAAGACGGCCATCGGAAGTACCCAGCCACAGGTTGGGATCCTTGTTCTGGCGGTAAATGGTGGTCAGTTCCTTTACATTGCTGAATGACCGTTTTGTCAGTATCCGGGTAAGGGTGGAATAATGGAACAGTTCATTTTTTATTACAAAAAATATCCCCTCCATGCCATTGGGCAAAATACTTCTTACCGGGCCCCGGGGGGCAATCTGTAATAAACTGAAGGAATCGCTTTCGTAGTTGTAATGATACAATCCCTTCTCGGTGCCCACCCATACAACACCGCGTTCATCTTTGAGCAAACTGTAAATGGAGTTACTACCGAGGCTGCCTGCATCACCTGTATTCCTGTATACACTGAAACTATTACCGTCAAATTTATTTAATCCATCGGAAGTGCCGAACCACATAAAGCCCAGGCTATCCTGTGCAATATTAATTACCGAGTTATTGGAGAGGCCGTTTTCCACTCCATAATGCCGGAAATAAAACAATTGCCCGTTGCCGGTAACGACGAAACTGAAGAAAAAATAAAAAGCCAGCAGTTTTCTCATTTCAGCTACTAAAATACAATACTAAACAGTTCTCTGTAAAAAATGGTACAAAATGATGAATTTATGGTACAAAATATTATTGCAATGCCCGGGAAGAAAAATAGTTTTGTTCCGGTGCTAAGGCATTGCTTAAGCCAGAACAGAAAGACGATTGTAAAACCTTAACGATACTTATTCATCGGATTCGGGCATCGCAGATAACCACATAGTGTTTGGAAAGCAGTCTCAAAACAAAAGACTGGAGCGGTTTACAAGGAACCGGAAAGGCGTTTGATTATCTGCCCGAATAACCGGCAATATCCTCACATGACCCATTTTCCTTAATGATTGAAATAAAACAAATATGAAAAGTAAAGGACTCCGATATCTTAAGTGGCCGATTTTTATATGCTGTATTTCGGCAATCGTTTTTTGCTGTAAGAAGAAAGAAGTAGACAGCGGCCCCCTTGTTATACCCTACGACCCTGCCAGGCCGGTTACCATCGACCGGTTCACCCCCGACAGCGGCGGAGTGAGTACTCAAATGCTTATTTACGGCAGTAATTTCGGTACAGATACTTCGTTGATCAAAGTATATGTAAATAACAAACGAGCGCCTTTAATTGGTTCCAACGGTTCCATTTTATATGTGTCGGTTCCCTCGAAAGCGGGTACCGGCGAGGTTAAAGTGGTGATGGGCGCCAACGGTGATGCGAAGGAAATTATATCGGATACTGAGTTCCGTTATATTTTTAAACCTTCGGTAAGTACATTGGCAGGCTTTACCAACGAAAGAGGCGAATCTTCTATTGTGGACGGCGACATCAGTAAAGCACAGTTCGAAGAACCCTACTGGCTTTGTTTCGATCAGCATAAAAATCTTTATCTGCTCGAGGAGTACCGGGGCATGCGGGTAATCGATTCCGCCCGCACTTCGGTGCGCACTGTGTTCAGAACGGGCAACGGACTGAGCCGTCCGCGTACCCTGTCTTTTAATCCCACCTGGGACACTTTATATATTACCAATGACCAGGGAGATGATCGGGGAATCAGTACCGCCGTAACCACACCCATATCCGGCTTCAGCCGGTGGAGTGCTCTTACTTATAGCAAACAATGCAATGGTGGCGATGTTCAGCCTCAGACTGGCGACCTTTTCATCAACTCCTATGCCAACGGGCAGGTGTACAAGTGGGATCGTAGTGCCCGAACCTTAAGAGAACTGTATCGTGTGGGGGATAACCAATGGGAGTTTAATATACAATTCGCACCCAGTGGAGACTTTGCCTATCTCGTTGCAGTAAACAGGCACTATATTTTAAAAGCAGAGTATAACCGGCAAACCAGAACGCTCGAATCTCCTGTTCATTTTGTAGGGCAAAGAAATGCGGCTGGCTACCTGGATGGGGTAGGCACCAGTGCTATGTTCCGGGAACCGCACCAGGGTGCTTTTGACGAGTTTGACAATTTTTATGTCTGCGACCGGATGAACCATTGTATAAGGAAAATAACGCCGGACGGGGTGGTAACTACTTTCGCCGGTCGACCTACCCAGTTCGGTTATACAGATGGGGAATTAAGGGATGCCCGCTTCGACAGACCGCATGGAATTGTGTACGATAAGGAGAGCGGTACTTTTTATATAGCCGATCAGAAGAACAGACGTATCAGAGTAATAACAACCGAATAAAACGAGCTATAATGAGAAAAATTTTAATTATTTTATCATTGGTTTTGTGGGCGGGTGCGTTATGTGCCCAGGAGATCGAAGTGTCCGGTATCATTACCGATCCAACGAATAGTCCGCTTCCTGCCGTAAGCATTACCATTAAAGATCAGCCGGGGCTGGGAACCTCTTCCAACGTGGATGGACAATATAGTATCAAAGTAGATCCCTACAGTATCCTGGTGTTTTCTTATGTGGGATATACAACACAGGAAATCAAAGTAGGACAAAAAACCCTTGTTAATGTTGTAATGCAGCCTGCTGATTCGAGTGTTTCGGAAGAAGTGATCGTTACTGCTGTGGGTATCAAAAAGAAAATTACTTCTACCGGCGCTATTACCACCGTGAATGTGAACGACCTGCGGGTGCCCACCGCAAACCTTACGAATGCCCTTGCCGGTAACGTGGCCGGTATTATAGCCATGCAAACTTCGGGCGAGCCGGGTTTCAACAATTCTCAATTCTGGATAAGGGGTATGTCTACTTTTGGAGCCAACCAGGGAGCCCTGATAATGGTGGATGGCTTTGAAAGATCTTTTAATGAAATTAATATCGAGGACATAGAATCCTTCTCCGTTTTGAAAGACGCTTCCGCCACTGCTTTATACGGCTCTAAGGGGGCGAATGGTGTTATTTTAATTACTACTAAAAATGGGAAAGCCGGTCGGATCGCGATCGATGGCCGCGTGCAGGGAGGCTACGTGACCCGGACACGCACACCCGAATATGTGGATGGTTACGAATACGCTAAACTGGTAAATGAGGCCCGGATTACACGCAACCAGGAGCCGCTTTATACGGGCAATGAACTGGACATTATCAAAAATAATCTCGACCCCGATTTATATCCGAATGTAGACTGGATGGATCTGATGCTGCGCCCATATACCAATAACCTGAATGCCTCCATCAATTTCAAAGGAGGGGGTAGCACAGCGCGGTATTTTGTTTCCACCGCCTATTTCAATGAAGGAGGCATGTACGAAAGCGATGCTTCTTTGAAGGATTATAAAACCAATGCCAATCGGGAGCGGTGGAATTACCGCACCAATTTCGACTTCGACATTACGAAAACAACCCTGCTACGCCTGGGCGTGGCGGGGTTCCTGGAAAAGAAAAATTCTCCGGGACTGGGACAGTTTATATGGGAGTCGCTCGTGGGCACTAACCCCACTGCCACACCGGTTTTGTATTCCAACGGACTGGTTCCGGCCTATGGTGTGGGCGCACAAACCAATCCCTGGGTACTTTCTACCCAAACCGGCTACCGCGAATGGTGGCAAAACAGTATTGCTACCAATGTTAACCTCGAGCAAAGACTCGACTTTATTACCAAAGGATTACGTGCGGTAGCCCGGGTTGCTTTTGATGCCGACAGTCGTAATGAAATTTTCAGGCAGAAATGGCCCGAGCAATTCAATGTGGAAAGAAGACGCGACCGGAATGGCAACCTGGTATTTATACGCAAATCTACCGAATCGCTCATGTTTCAGACCAGCGGCGCCAGCGGTACCCGTATACTTGAACTGAATGGTGAACTGGTATATAACCGTAATTTCTCGGGCCATAATGTAGATGCGCTGGTAAGATATTTTCGCCGGGAATCGAGAAGTTCAGTAAGTGTGGGAACAGATATTGCCAATGGTATACCCAACCGCAACCTGTCCTTATCCGGACATGCGGGTTATGCTTTCCGCAATAAATACCTGGCAGCTTTTGACTTTGGCTATACTGGATCCGAAACATTTAAGGTAGGCAACCAGTTCGGATTTTTTCCCGCTGTATCTGCGGGATGGGTTCTCTCGGAAGAAAAATTGTTTAAAAGCATTGACTGGTTAGATCTTTTAAAAATACGGTACTCGCATGGGTGGATAGGCAACGATAATCTGGGACGACGCTTTGCCTATCTGAGTACTATCGGCGCCAATGGTTCTTTTAATTTTGGAGACCTGATCAATCCTAATAGTTATCCGGCTTTAGGATACACGCAGGTTGCATCCGATCAGCTTACCTGGGAAACCGGTGTAAAAAAGGATCTTGGGCTGGAGATAAATATTCTCCGGAATATGTTCACTTTCTACATGGATATTTTCGAAGAAACCCGTGATGATATTTTTATTCAACGTAATTTTTTGCCCTATATGGTGGGCGTAACCAGTAGTCCCTTCGCCAATGTGGGCAAAACCCTGAACCGCGGCTTCGATGGCAATTTTGCCTTTCGGAAGAAAATGAACCAGGTAGATTTTACGGCACGGGGAAATATTACCTATTACCGGAATGAAATTGTGGAGCGCGATGAACAATATAATTATTATCCCTACCGTTCGCAGGAAGGGTTTCGCATAGACCAGCGAAGAGGACTGATCGCCGAAGGGCTATTTAAAGACTATGAAGAAATAAGGAATAGTCCGCGGCAAACCTACGGCGCCTATATGCCGGGAGACATTAAGTACAAAGATGTGAATGGCGATGGTATTATTGATGACGACGATATTGTGCCCATAGGAGCCAGTTTCAGGCCGGCTCTCATTTATGGCCTGGGTGTTTCGGCGAGTTGGAAGGGAGCCGATTTCAACATCCACTTCCAGGGCGCGGGACGCTCGGCTTATTTCATCGATGGCCCTTCGGTTTATCCCTTTGTAAGCGGCTCCTGGGGCAATATTCTCACCGAAGTTGCCGATCCGGGCAACCGCTGGATATCGGCCGATATTTCGGGCGACCCTGCCACAGAAAACCCTCAGGCCACCTACCCAAGACTGAGTTATGGGGGTAATGCCAACAATTACCGCCCCTCTACCTATTGGCTGAGAGACGGCCAGTACCTGCGGCTGAAAACCCTTGAACTGGGATATTCCTTTCCCAAACTTTCACTGCAGAAACTTCATTTATCGGTGGCGCGTATTTATGTAGTTGGCCAGAATCTTTTCGTTTGGGATAAGCTAAAGATATGGGATCCGGAATTGGCGAATGGCAACGGTATGGCTTACCCGCCGGCTAAAACGATTACAGTTGGTTTAAATATTACTTTATAACGAAGTAGGGCCCGGTGCTATTCAACCACTTCGTCTAAAAAATATCGACAAATGAAAAAGAGCATTTTTGGAATAATAGCTGTCCTGTTTATCCTTCAGTTCGGGAGCTCCTGTAAAAAGTACCTCGATATGGAGCATTTCTTCAAGGATCGCCAAAATATTGATACGGTGTTTGCCCGCCGCGATTATACCGAGCAATGGCTGGCGGATGTGTACACGCATTTACGGGGTGTGAATTCTGATGTAGGAAATAAAAACGATGTATTAACCAATTTTCTGTCGGATGATATGTTCTTCTCCGATAAAATAAAAGATTCCCGGTTTGTGCATTCAGAGTACAAGGATTATAAAAACGGAGATTATGATGAAAGGGATTATAAAGAGTCCTGGGCATCCTGCTATCAGGGTATCCGTAAAGCTTCCATCTTTATCGATAATGTAGATAAGAACCGGCAGATGTCGCAAGAGGAAATTACCGATCGTAAAGCACAGGCCCGCTTTTTAAGAGCCTATTATTACTGGCTGCTGATCCGTAAATACGGACCCGTACCACTGGTACCTGAACATGGCCTGGATTATACCCAAAGTTATAGCGATCTCTCGTTGCCGCGCAACAGTTACGATGAGTGTGTGGACTTTATCACCAGTGAACTGGCCCTGGCAGCTCAGGATTTGCCGGCGGGTATGAGAGATTCCCGTAACCTGGTCCGGCCCACCAAAGGCGCGGCGCTGGCTGCAAGGGCAAAAGTGCTGGTGTATGCTGCCAGTCCCCTGTACAATGGCAATCCGGAAATGGCTGACCTCGTAGATGATAAAGGCAGGCAATTGATTGCCCAGGAGTATCGCGAGGAAAAATGGGCCAAAGCTGCTGCCGCTGCCAAAGAGCTAATCGATCTCAATATTTATAAGCTCTATACCTACCCCTATCATGCCGAAAGCCAGGGTCCCGACTATCCGCCCACTATTGTACCGCCTCCTCATCCCCAGTACTCCAATGCCAATTTTCCCAATGGCTGGAAAGACATTGATCCCATGGAGTCTTACAGGGCATTATTCAACGGAAGCGTGCCCGCTCTCGGTAACCCCGAAGTTATCTTTTCCCGGGTAACCGAAATTGGCGATCAGCTCACCAAGGTTTTGCCTATGCACCAGGCACCTTATTCCTTAAATGGATGGAATTGCTATGGTTTAACCCAAAAGCAAGTGGATGCCTACGCCATGAGTGATGGCAGCGATATATCGCTGAACCCGCGAGTGACCGGATTTACCGCCAATGACGATTCGCACAAGCCGCTACCGGCCGGTGTTTCGCTTCAATATGCCAACCGCGAACCACGCTTTTATGCGTCGGTAGCTTATAATGGCAGTATCTGGTATCGTAACAGTATCCTCGATGTAAACCAGCGGGTCAAACAGATATTTTACTATAGGGGCACGGCCGATGGTAAGCAGCCCGCTTCGCCGGAATTTTATATCAGAACCGGTATCGGCATCAAAAAATACGTAAACCCCCTTGATGCCGATTTCCGGAGTACTCCCGAAGGGGCCTATAATATTCCTAAAACCGAACCCGCCATCCGGTATGCCGAAATATTATTAATTTATGCCGAAGCGCTAAATGAGCTCACGGGCGCTCACACGGTTCCTTCCTATGATGGATCGGGCAGTATTAATGTGAATCGCAATGTAGCTGAAATGAGCAAGGCGGTAAGCCAGATCCGTATAAGGGGAGGAGTGCCCGATTACAGCGCTGCCGTATACGCCTCCAAAGACCTTTTCCGCAAAAGCATCAAACGCGAAAGACAGATAGAACTTTTGGGAGAGAATCACCGCTACTTTGATTTAAGAAGATGGAAGGACGCTCCCATAGAAGAAGCTACACCGGTAATGGGATGCAATATGGATATGACGGCGAACCAGCGGGAACTGTTCCATACCCCGGTTATTATCGCCTCTCTGCCCACCGTATTTGTAAAGAAAATGTATCTCTGGCCAATACCACATGAAGAGCTGAGAAGAAATGTGAGACTCACCCAAAATCCGGGATGGACCAATCCCTATTAACCAACCCAAGTATCTAAGCATATGAAATCGAATTTAATAATCATTATTGTGGCAGGCTTGCTGGCATTGGCCTGTAATAAGGAATGGGAAGAGGAACTGTACACCAAAGACGTCTCTTTTGTAAAGAACGGCCTGGTACCTGTATATGCCAAATATAAATCCACCGGCGGCGCTGTTACCCTCAAAGTGCCGGTCATATTAAGCGGTTCTACTGTTAATACCGAAGACGTGCAGGTGACGCTTGACCTGGATACCGATACCCTGGAAAATCTCAATTTCGACCGGTTCCGCTTCAGGGAAGATCTGTATTTCGTGCCCTTGCCCGCCGCTAATTACTCTTTCGAGTCTACCACCACTACCATTCCTAAAAACTCCGGTACCGGCTTTTTCAACCTCAATCTCAAAATGGAGAATATGGATATGTACTATAAATATATATTGCCGGTACAATTGGTTTCTACCTCTAAGTATGGGGTTTCTCCGAGGCGTTGGTATAAAAAATCACTGATGCAGATTATTCCTTTCAACGATTATTCAGGCCTTTATTCGGTCCCCGGACAGGTAAAAAGGACTGAAGGGAATGATCCCGCTCTCACCACACCCAACCGCACGGCATGGGTGGTAAACGAAAATACCGTTTTCTTCTATGCCGGTGTGATCGAGGAAGAGGCTTACGACCGGCTGAAGTATAAAATATCCGCGAGGTTCAATGCAGATAGCAGCGTAAGTTTAACCGCCGCGGATCCGGCGATCAATTTTAAACAAAATGGCGGCAGTTTTACCGTTCAAACCCGGATGGACGATGTGCAGCCCTACCTGCAAAGAACCATCACCACCGTAGCCCTCGATTATGAGTACAACGATATTTCGAACCCCGCTTTCCCGCTTCGTTATCGCTTTACCGGTACCATGGTGCTCGATAGAAAAAAGAATATCCAGATACCGGAAGAAGACCAGCAGGTGGTAATAGACAGCGATATTTTTTAAAAAAGGCTAAAACTTAAATCACCTTGCAAATTATTGAACTCGTTTTATTATCTCAAGAAAAATTATTGGAATGATCCGTTTGAAATCGCTCAGTTGGTTTTTTATTATTTTCCCGGTAATTGTCACGCAGGCACAAACCCGCAAAGCGCCCGCATATCCCCTCATTACCCACGATCCCTATTTTAGTATCTGGTCTTTTTCTGACGAATTAAACGCTTCGTCCACCGTTCACTGGACCGGCGCGGAACAATCACTCACCGGCTATATTAAGGTAGATGGTAAAGTCTACCGCTTCATGGGACAGGAATCCAAATCCTACGATGTGCTGTTGCCTGCTGCTGATGATAAGGCTTACAGCGTCAGGTACACCGAATCTGCTCCCGCCGGTAGTTGGTTCGAACCGGAGTTTAACGACAGTAAGTGGAGACAAGGTATGGCGCCCTTTGGCGACGATAAAAGCATGACCCGCACCCCCTGGGAATCGGAAGATCTTTGGGTAAGAAGAGAGTTTGTCAGCGCGGGAGCTATGGATGATATATACCTCAAACTCAGCCACGATGATAATATAACGGTGTATCTGAACGGAAAGGAAATTTTGGCAAGGGACGGGTGGGTGCATAAATATATCTATATCCCCATCAAAAATGCTTCTTCGCTTATTAAGAAAGGAAAAAATGTACTGGCCGTCCATATCCGTAATACGGCAGGCGGACGGCACCTCGATTTCGGCCTGGTAAAAGAGAAAAAGAATCTACCCGCTACTATTGCAAAAGCCGTACAGAAAAATATAACCCTGCATGCCAGTCAAACTATCTATGATTTTGCGTGTGGTCCCGTTGATTTGAAAGTTACCTTCACTTCGCCACTTATACTTAACGATCCCGATCTGCTGGCAAGGCCTGTATCGTATATCAGCTTTGAGGTCAAATCCAACAACGGTGCAGCACATAACGTAGAATTGCTCACCAATACTTCTTCCGGCCTCGCGGTAAATACTCCCGACCAGGAAGTAGTGGCCACCCGTTATAATGCAGGAGGACTTTCTTTTCTCAAAGCAGGCACTACGTCTCAACCCGTGCTGGCTAAAAAAGGTGACGATCTGCGCATCGACTGGGGTTATGTATATGTAGCTGTTCCGCAAGGTTCCGGTCACTTGCAGTATCTTTCCAGTTCCGAGGCTTCGGTACTCGCCGGTTTCATGAAAGGACAGGGGATATCTGCCACTGATAAAATAATCGGCAAGCAACTTTCGCTGGCTACCGTGATCCGCCTCGGCAAAATCAAATCGTCCGGCGCAAAAATCATGATCGGTTACGATGATATCTGGGCCATTCAGTATTTCGGGAAAAACCTGCGTCCCTGGTGGAACCGGAACAACCAGTCCGGTATAGAGGAACAGTTTTTGAAAGCGCATAACGAGTATGCTAATATTATAAGCAGGTGTAATGAAACCGACCAAATGATTTATAGGGATGCGTTTCAATCGGGTGGTGAGGAATATGCCCGCTTATGCGAAATGGCTTACCGCCACGCCATCGCTGCCCATAAACTGGTAGAAAGTCCGCAGGGCACACTGCTATGGCTGTCGAAAGAAAATTACAGCAATGGTTGCATTAATACAGTAGATCTTACCTATCCGTCGGCTCCTTTATTCCTGTTATACAATCCCGAACTGGTTAAAGGAATGATGAACGGCATTTTCTATTACAGCGAAAGCGGAAAATGGAAAAAGCCTTTCGCTGCTCATGACATAGGCACTTATCCACTGGCCAACGGGCAGGTTTACGGAGAAGATATGCCGGTGGAAGAATCGGGTAATATGGTAATACTGGCGGCGGCTCTTGCCAAAACGGAGGGAAATGCCGACTATGCACAAAAGCATTGGGAAACCCTTACTACCTGGACCAATTACCTGGTAAGAGAGGGGTTCGATCCGGCCAACCAGCTCTGTACGGATGATTTTGCAGGACATCTTGCCCGCAATGCCAACCTTTCGCTGAAGGCCATCATGGCTATTGAAGGATATGCCATGCTGGCAAAAATGCTCGGTAAGCAAGACCTGTACGAAAAATACCATGCCATTGCCGTAAATATGGTGCCCGAATGGATGCGGCTTGCCAACGACGGCGACCACTACAGTCTGGCTTTTGAAAAGAAAAATACCTGGAGCCAGAAATACAACCTGGTATGGGACAGGGTGCTGCAGTTTCATATCTTTCCAAAGGAAGTAGTGCAGAAAGAAATGAAATTTTATCTTAAAAATCAAAATACCTACGGGCTGCCCCTGGATAGCCGTAAAACCTACACCAAGAGCGACTGGATTATATGGACAGGTTGTCTGACCGGCGAAGACAGCGATTTCAGGGCGCTGGTAAAGCCCCTGTATAAATATGCTTTGGAAACGAGCAGCCGGGTTCCTATGAGCGACTGGTACGAAACTACCAATGCAAAAAAAGTAAATTTTCAGGCCAGAAGCGTAATAGGCGGTTATTGGATGAAAGTACTCGACGGTAAGCTCAATGGTAAATAGAACTGGAACAGACTCCCTATTTTTGAAGACCTAAACAGATTCTTCATGAAGTTTTTATTGCTGGCAATTGTATTTCTACAGTTTACTCCTTATATCAGATCACAGGACCTGGTACAATACGTTAATACCCTGCAGGGAACCAATTCAAAGCACGAGCTAACCCGCGGAAATACCTATCCCACTACCGCGCTTCCCTTTGGAATGCATACCTGGACTCCCCAAACCGGAAAAAATGGCGATGGATGGAAATACCAATACTTCAAAAAAACCATCAGGGGTTTTCAGCAGGCCCACCAATGCAGTTCCTGGAGTAACGATTATGCGGTTTTTTCCTTTATGCCCGCCATCGATAATTTGATTGTAGATGAAGACAGGCGGGCGCTCGAATTCAGACACGAAAAGGAGACAGGGAAGCCACATTATTATAAGGTAAGTTTCGAAAATGAGATTACCACGGAGATGAGCCCCACGGAGCGCGGGGCCCATTTGCGTTTCAGCTTTCCGGCTGGCCATAAGAGTTATCTTATTCTTGATGGTTATACCCGGATCAGTGGTGTAAAAATTTATCCCGGAAAAAAGATGATCACCGGCTATGTAAACAATGGTCATGGTTTTCAGCAGGGCTGGAAGAATTATTTTGTCGCCATTTTTGATCAGCCATTCGAGGCCTGGGGCGTTTGGGAAAATCGCAACAATACCATTCAGGAAAATCTTACCGAAAAAGAAGGAGAGGGGGCGGGTGCCTGGCTGCAATTCAAACCCGGCGTTCAGGTTCAGGTAAAAGTGGCCTCTTCCTATATCAGCGAAGAACAGGCTATGCACAATTTAACCAGCGAACTCGGATCGGATCGCCGTTTGGAAGACACCCGGCAGAAAGCCTGGAAAATATGGAACGACCATTTATCACGGATTATGGTAGAGGGCGATTCTGAAGAAGACAAAGCCACTTTCTATTCCTGCTTTTTTCGCGCCAGCCTTTTCTCCCGGAAATTTTATGAAACAGACAAAAACGGCCAGCCCTATTATTTTAGTCCCTACGATGGTAAGGTTCATTCCGGTTATATGTTTACCGATACGGGCTTATGGGATACCTTCCGGGCACAGTTTCCTTTGAATGCATTGCTGTATCCCACCATGCATGGTCGTTATATGCAGGCCCTTCTTGATGCTCAGACACAATGCGGCTGGCTGCCTTCCTGGTCTTTTCCCAATGAACAGGGCAGTATGATCGGCAATCATGCCATTTCCCTGCTCACCGATGCCTGGGTAAAGGGTATCCGTACTTTTGATCCGAAGCGGGCTTTAGATGCCTATCATCACGAAGCCAATCAGAAAGGGCCCTGGGGACCTGCCAATGGCCGCGATGGTTATAAATATTATAATACGCTCGGTTATGTACCTTATCCCGAGGTGAGGGAAGCAACGGCCAAAACCCTCGAATATGCATATGATGATTTTTGCGGCTATGAATTGGCCCGGCTTACCGGCAATAAAACCTACGAAGAGGAGTTCGGTTCCCGTATGTATAACTATAAAAATGTGTTTAATCCAGGCCACGGGTTTATGGAAGGACGTAATAAAGATGGCGAATGGAAGCCAGGTTTCGATCCTGCCGAATGGGGTGGTCCGTTTACCGAAGGAAACGCCTGGCATTGGGTATGGTCGGTTTTTCACGATGTGAACGGACTAATAGAACTGCTCGGTGGCAAGGAAAAATTCTGCGCCAAACTGGATTCGGTTTTCTCAGTTCCTAATACGGTTAACGTAGGTACTTATGGACATATGATTCACGAGATGACCGAAATGGTGCTTGCGGATATGGGCCAGTATGCCCATGGGAACCAACCTATTCAACACATGACTTATCTGTACAACTATGGCGGTCAACCCTGGAAATCGCAGTACCATGTACGGGAAGTGATGCGAAAACTGTACAATGCCACTGAAAACGGCTATCCCGGCGATGAGGATCAGGGGCAAACCTCTTCCTGGTATGTGCTGAGTGCCCTGGGTTTTTATAGTGTTTGTCCGGGTACCAATCAATATGTGCTGGGCAGCCCTCTGTTTAAAAAAGCAGTCATTACCCTCGAAAATGGAAAAAAATTCGAAATAAGAGCCGATAGAAATGGCTCCCGCAACGTATATATACAGTCGGCCCGGCTGCAGAATAAGGATTATGATAAGAATTATATTACCTACCAGGATATAGTACGGGGAGGCAAACTCCTTTTTACTATGAGTGATCGGCCTGATTACAAAAGAGGAGTGCGGCAGGAAGCATTTCCCTTCTCCGTTTCAAAAAATTAGCAGGGGGTATAAAAAGCAGGTAGATTATCTTTATCTTTATAGCAAAATCGTTTTTGCGTTGTCGTCTGGAGAATATTCCGATCAAAAATTGAAAATTTTTTATCGCTACGGTTGTATCATGAAGAAGAGAACTGGCTTTTTTACCTTGATGATCTTATGGGGTTTGTCGGTGTATTCACAGGAAGGGAAGCAGCGGCTGACCGGTTACGTCAATCCTTTTATGGGAACCACCACTTTGTGGGACAGTGCCGATCTTGGGTACCAACCCACGCGCAGGGCCTGGGGCGGCGAAACATTTCCGGGTGCTTCTTTGCCCAATGCTATGGTACAGGTAACACCGGTAACCATGTGGCGCAGCGGCTCGGGCTATCAATATGAAGACACGGCTATTTACGCCTTCGCTCATACCAGCAAGGGCCATTGGAATCTTTGCTATACGCCCTTTATCGCTGTAAGCGGTAGGGTAGATCCCGAACGGTATTATTCCAGTTTTTCCCACAAAAATGAGTCGGCTTCGCCTGGATATTACCAGGTTTTTCTTAATAAATACCAGATCAATGCCGAAGTTAGTTCTTCCCTGCGCAGTGCTTACCATCGTTATACCTATCAACACAAAGAGCCTAAAGCATTTTTAGCTCATTTGGAGCGCTCCAATGAGCCGGTACACGACTGGAAAATAGTTCAGGCATCCGATTACAGCTTTGAAGGCTATCAGCGTACCGGCGCTACCTTTTATTTTTATGCCGTTGCCAACCACCGGATAGAAACTATTGAATCCCTTAAAAAGGGTAAGACGGAGATAAGCCTTATTCATTTTTTAGAAGACGAGCAACCCAATAAGGTTCTCGAAGTTAAGATCGGCTTTTCCTATGTGAGTGTGGAAAATGCCCGCAAAAACCTCGAAGCGGAAATCCTGCATAAAAATTTTCAGCAGGTAAAAGCCGAAGCCGCGGCAAGCTGGGAGAACCTGCTCTCTAAAATCAGGGTATCCGGATCCAATCCCGATCACAAGGAAACCTTCTACAGTACTTTTTATCGTTCCTTTCTCTGGCCAATACTGTTAAGCGATGTTAATGGCGATTTTCGGGATGCAAGGGGAGAAGTGGTTAACAAGGGTTTTCGCTATTACAGCAATCCTTCTTTCTGGGACGATTATCGCAATAAACTGGTATTGCTGGGTATGATCTCGCCCGATGTAGCGGCGGATGTTATCAGTTCTATCACTGATCGCGGCGCCATAAAAGGTTATATGCCTACCTTTTTTCACGGCGACCATGCTTCGGTATTTGTGGCAGGGAGCTATCTGCGCGGGATCCGCAATTTCGATGTAGAAAAAACCTACCGTTTATTGCTGAATAATGCTTTTGTAGAGGGAAAGGGAGGCCGCCCCCATTTAAAAGAATACATGGAAAGAGGCTGGATATCGGAAATGGATATTTCCCGGCCCCGCCTCGAAACGGTGGCCAAAGCAGCGGTTACCAAAACCCAGGAATACGCTTACGACGACTATGCCACCGCCTTACTTGCAAAAGCGCTGAAGGATACCTTTCATTATCAGCAACTGATGGCGAGAACCGGCAGTTATAAAGAGCTTTTTGATCCGTCAACAAAACTCATGCGCGGGCGTTTAGCGGATGGGAGCTGGATTAGCCCTTTCTACCCCGAACAACCCTATTTCGAATACATGTACCGGGAGGCCAATGGCTGGCAATCGACCTTTTTTGCTCCCCATGATCCCCAAGGATTTATTGCATTGTACCCGGATAAAAAGGCTTTTGAAAAAAAACTCGACTCCCTCTTTTCCATATCCTGGAAGGGTTACGAAGCTCATAACCTCACTAGTTTTATAGGCCAGTATTGCCACGGAAATCAACCAGGGCATGGTTCAATGTATTTATATTATTTTATTGATAAACAAGAAAAAACTCAGCGTATACTTAATTTAATTTTAAATAAATATTACCGGATGGGGCCAGAGAGGCTGGCCTATGCAGGAATGGATGATGCGGGTGAAATGTCGGCCTGGTTTGTTTTAAATGCCCTGGGTTTATACACGTATTCTCCCGCCGATCCGGAGTATATCGTTACGGTGCCCTTATTTGATAAAGTGGTTTTTGAATTGAATGGCAAGCCGTTCCGGATTTTAAAAAAAGGGGAGGGAGAACGTATCCGGGAGATAAAATACGGGAACCGGAAATTAGCAGATTATTTTATTTCGCATACGAGTTTATCCGAAGGGAAAGACCTTATTATTTATACAGATTATTGACAAACATATTAAAACAAACTAAAGCGAAGATTTTATGAAATGGGGAATAGATTTAGGGGGAACCAAAATTGAATGTGTAATCCTCGATCCGGCGACGCAGGAAGTGTTGATACGGGAACGAATTGCCACTGAGGCCCACCGGGGTTACGCACATGTTTTATCCCGCATTCAGGAGTTGGTTGGCATTGTTACCCAGAAAACAGGGCAGAATCCTTCGCGAATCGGTTTTGCCACTCCCGGGGTATTGGAACCCGAAACCAATCGTATGAAAAATTGCAATACCACCTGTATGAACGGCCGGCCTATGAAGGATGATCTCGAATCTTTATTAAAAGTGCCGGTTCGCATAGCCAATGATGCCAATTGTTTTGCTTTGGCCGAAGCCTTGATGGGCGTGGGAAAGAAATATCCCGATGCCGAAGTGGTATTTGGTGTGATCATGGGAACCGGTGTAGGTGGTGGACTGGTCGTTCAGCGCCAGATCGTTAACGGGTGGCATGGTATTGCCGGTGAATGGGGACATAATCATCTGGAATATGATGGGGAAGCCTGTTATTGTGGTCAGCAGGGCTGCGTGGAGACTGTTATTTCCGGTCCGGCTTTGGAAAAATATTATGAAGGCCTGTCCGGAAGCCGGGTGTCGCTAAAGGAAATTATAAAAGGGTATGAAGAAAAAACAAATATCCATGCAATCAGTACCATAGAGAGGCTGCTCGAGAATTATGGAAAGGCTTTGTCGCAGGTCATCAATATAATAGATCCCGGTCTTATTATTATTGGCGGCGGCGTGGGCAATATCGATTTGTTGTATACCGAAGGGTATGAGCAGGTGCGAAAATATGTATTTAACAGCGGCCGCCTCCGGGTTCCCATTTGCAAGCCTGTCCTTGGCGACAGTGCGGGTGTGTTCGGAGCTGCACTATTATGGAGCTAATAAGGCCGCCCTCACTCGTAAAAGCTTTCTAAATAAATATCTTCTCCAATAAAAATATTTTCTATTTACCTCCTATGACTTATTTTGCGTTGATTCTATTATTCATACGATATCCAGATCATGCAGCAACCGATCATAGAAATAAAGGACGTAAATATTTACCAGGGTGGTAATTTGATTTTGAAAGAGGTGAACCTCACCGTACACGAGGGGGAGTTTGTGTATCTGGTGGGCAGAACGGGTACAGGTAAATCGAGCTTATTAAAAACGCTTTATGGCGATCTTTTGTTAACCGAGGGAGATGCGGTGGTTGCTGGTTACCAACTTAAAAACCTGCATTGGAAACAGGTGCCCTATCTGAGGCGTAAACTGGGAGTGGTTTTTCAGGATTTCAGGTTGCTTACTGACAGAAATGTGGCCAATAACCTGAAATTTGTGTTGAAAGCGACGGGCTGGACGGATAAAAAGGCGATGGATGTTAAAATAGGGGAAGTGCTGGAGCAGGTTGGGTTGAGCGATAAGGCGGGTAAGATGCCTTTCGAAATGAGCGGAGGAGAACAACAGCGGGTGGATATTGCCCGGGCCTTGCTGAACAGTCCTAAACTGATATTGGCGGATGAGCCTACCGGAAACCTGGACCCTGTTACCACCGATGAAATAATGACACTGCTATTAAGAATAGCAAAAGAAACCAATGCGGCGATCATTATGGCTACACACGATTATTCGGTTGTGAAGAATTATCCCGCCCGTCTTATAAAAACAGAAGGGGGACAGGTAATTGATAATGCTACCATAGATAATCTATAAATAACCCGATATTTTTATCGTTATTATAGGTTTCTTCCAGTAAATTTTTACGTAGTTTGATCTCTTCCTCTTCAAAGGGAAGATAGTATAACTGTGAAATGATAGCTGCCAGTGAGCCGGCCGAAGTGCCGATATGACAGGCTTCTTTCAAGGTCGTTCCTTCCACCATGGCGGGAGTAGTTACACAATGGCGCCCTTTAAATAAGGCATGCAGGAGTTTCATTGGAGCACCGGTACTGTATTTACTGAGCCGGGGAAGAATATTAATATGGGCTTTTTGGATCAGATCCGTCATCTCGGCTTCGCCGGGATTAGCCACGAGGCAGGTATTCTGGCAAAGTCCGGCTGCCTTTTCAAGGCTCTTCGACGGGTTTTTGCCCGCAATAACAAAGGGCACTCTCACTTTATTGAATACATTACAAAGTAACCATAAAGCGGCTTTTTCGTTTTCGGCTTCGGCCAGATTGCCCTGAAATAAACATAAACTACCTACACCGGTAGGGCAATCCACTGTTTGCCAATCGGGAAACCCTGGTATCAGTTGAACCTGGCTCAGTCCCTTTTCTTCAAAATATTCTTTATCTTCTGACGACATGCAGGCATACATACAGCCATCGGGTAAGGAAGCAGTATATTTCCGGGTAAGAACACTTTCGGCTATATAATAGGTTTTGCGGGCGGGGTTAGACGTGCACCGGGCCAGTTCGCGGTAATGAGCTGCTTCTTCGTTGTGCATCCGAACGCATATTTTGCGACCGTTTTGCGAAATATCGCCTATAATACCGGTTGTATGCAACCCTTCCAGCAAAACCGGGTGATTGTCCTTATTCAGGTTATCCACCAGGGTTTTATTGCACCGGGTGTTGACAAAGGAAGGTGTGTTCAGCGAAAGGCAGTCGAGCGCATCTTTTCTTTCATAGGATTGGATGGTCTGGCAATAGCTTTCCAGTTCTTTGGAAGCCCCGCAATGGTTGCATTTGAAATAGTGCAAATGGATCTTAATCCCTTTTTTATGAAAAGCCTTGATGCGGTTCATCATGTCGATGGCGGCTCCATGATCGGCAGGGCAGGGCGCTTCCAGACAAACTATATGTAAATAACGATCCACCTGGTAAGGTTAAAGAATTTTAAAGTATAAGGGATAGAACAACCCCTCTTTTAAATTGTTCATAAAACCACAAATCCCTGCCAAAAAGACCTGTTTCAACAATCCCTATTTAACTAATTTAGAACTACATGTTCGTTGCTGAATAAAGTGATAATCAAGGATCAATGAAAAAATATGCATCAGGAGCGACAGCTTACATGTATTTTTCGGAATTACCGAAACACAAAATATTTATCTACGGTAGGAGATTTTTTTGTTTTCTCAATATTATTCCGGTGCTCAATAAGATATTGGGTGGGGGTTTTACCCGTATGTTTCTTGAAAGCCCGGTTAAAAGTGATGGCGCTTTTAAAGCCAACGGCATAGGCAATTTCGGCAATGGTATTATAGTCGCCCCTTATAATTTTTTTACAGGCATAGTCTATCCGCACTTCCTTTAAAAATTCCATATAGGTTTTACGGGTACTCTTTTTAAAATATTTGCACATGGCGGGGATGGTCATATTGGCAACCCTGGCCACATTGCGCAGTGATATATCTTCGGTAAAATGTGCCAATGTGTAGGAATAAATATCGTTTACCCTGGTTTTATTATTATAGTAAAAATTGACGGAGGCCGTTTCCGAACTATTGAGGTAGGTAAATTTTTCCAGATTGAAATAACAGGAGCGGAGAAGCTTAACCAACAGGAATACCCGTTCCACTCCTTCATTTTTACCTATATTTTTTATAGAATTGAGGAGAATATGGGATTTGGTTTCGTCTAATTTAAGGCCGGTTCCTATCCTGTTCACAAACCTCCTTACTTCTTCAAATTCTGACAAATTAAAATTGTCGAGAATCATTTCGCTTTTGAAATAAATATGAATGGCGTGTACCCTGGTTTTTGACCCGGTTCTGAAATAACGTTCATCCGACCGGAAAAAATGGGGTTGATTGCTCCCGATAACAAAAATCTGTCCTGGTTTAAACTGCTGATGCCCGTTGCGGGTGGTGAGCTCGCCGGTTCCGGATAAGATGGCGGTAATTTGAATATGCTCGTGTTTATGGAAAAGATTGTAGAAATAGGGCAGCCGATCTTCCTGAACCACTACTGACTCTCCTTCTACTGCCGGAATTTCGAAAATAAGGGGTTTCATATCACAAACAAGGTAAGCGCAATTTATGAAATAACAAAAAACATCAGTCCAGGTTCATTAGCTGAATATTCCGGAAATCGATGGGTTGTCCTTCGCTTTGCAGGGCTATATATCCGCTTTTAAGTGCTTTTCCATCTATTTTTTGTCTCGGATCGAAACGGTTGGCTACGCCTCCGCCTACCGAGGGGTGGGTATATTGCAGAACCGTATCACCGTTAATAACATGGGTAATAAGCGAATCACCGAGAACAATGAGTTCGGCTTTCACCCATTCTCCGGGTGGATAGGTAGAGGAGGAGGAACTCAGGCAATGGCCCTCGTATTTTTTGCCGTTATAAAAAATTTCGGTACCGGGCGAGCACATATTGCCGGTGGGCCGGGGTCTTCCGTCAGGCAGGCCGGCCAGGAACTGCATTTCTACCGAAATGGGCCAGTCCTGCTCCCGTGGCATGGTTCGGGGATCCTGGCTATGAAACATAACGCCGCTATTGAGGATGGTATAAGAAGGAGCATCCTTTAGCCAGCCATCCACAAACCGGTACTCCAGTTTCAGGCGATACTTAGAATAAGGTGTTTTGTAGTACAGGTGTCCGTATCTTTCCTTAAATTCATCATACTGGTCGTACCGTATTTTTATCAATCCGTCTTCTACGCGGAAAGTATTGCCGTAGTTATCACCCGTTTCATGGTGATGAATTTTTACGATCCAGTCATCCAGGTTCTTCCCATTAAAAAGCGACACCCAGCTGCCGGCCTTTGCAGTAGTTTTTCCGGGTGGTATCTTGCAGGCCGTCAGCAATAAAATACCTATGCTAAGAAACCCGATGAAGTATCTGTTGATCATTCCACAATATACGCAAAACGGGGCTAAGCCAGCGGGGTAGGTGTATCAAAACTGATGCATTCTTTCAGTTCTTTTTCGGTATAAGCCAGATCGTATTGTTTTAAAACCTCATCAGGCACGCCGTTCCATTGGTTGGGTTTATTGCCGGCATAGCCCAGGTCCTTTACCCCTATTTCGGAGGTATAAAAGCCCGTAGCGGTGAGGTCGCGCAGCAGTGAGAAAAAGGAAACACCCTGAGTAAGAGCCTTGTTATCTTTGGCTTTTTCGGGGTAGGCCAACAGGTCTACCACTTCTATTTGCTGCTGTTCATTACAATCTTTAAAGGATTTATCAAATTTTTTTAGGCAGAACATATCCAGCCACCGAAGTCCGCCTCTCAACGGTACCTGGAGCCGGGGCTGATCTTTAACGGTGAATTCAATAAAATCGGGAACTTTTGCATCACTGGCGCTGCCGCTTACCTCATCTCTGGGAATGATTATGTCTCCGAGAATGGTAATAGTGGCCATCTCGTGTGCGGTGAAGAATGCCGGCATCTTTGCTACTTCTTCCTCATGTATTTTTTCCTCTTCATACCGGTGAATGCTTAGTGCGTTCAGGTCTTTAGCCGCTTTTCCCTTTGTTTCATTGGTTTTACAACCGGTGGCAATGGCGGTAGAAGCGAGGGCGGTAGCTGCTATATATTTTAGTGATTCGCGCCTTTTCATGCTATATTCTTTACTATGTTATAGTTATTTTTAAATCGGAAACCTGTCGTTCAGTGGCCAAAAACAACGGCATTTCCGCCGGCTTACAGGTTCTGTTTTTTCATTTCTTCAATAATATATTCACTGGCCCGCATACTCAGTGCCAAAATGGTCCAGGTAATGTTTTTATCGGCCTGAGAGGTAAACTGGCTGCCATCTACACAAAACAGGTTTTTACAATCGTGTGCCTGACTCCATTTGTTGAGTGCAGAGGTTTTAGCGCTGTCTCCCATGCGTGCGGTACCGGCTTCATGGATGATATAACCGGGTTTGTCGAGTCCGTAATTGTTTTCCGGTCCGTCATCGCCCCAGGTAATAACGGCGCCCATATTGTGCATTATCTCCCGGAAGGTCTCCTTCATGTGTTTGGCCTGCTTTATTTCGTAATCGCTTTGGGTTACATTGAAACGAAGTACAGGTATACCAAATTTATCCACTACATTGGGATCTATTTCGCATTTATTGTGTTCAAAGGCCACCGCTTCTCCCCGCCCGGCCATGCCTACCGTGGCGCCATAAAAGAAACGCTGATCTTCTTTAAAAGACTTACCATAGCCGCCGGCTTCTTTCTTCTTGCCATTTACCTCATGCTTTCCGTTTAGGGATTGAATGCCCATTCCAAACCCGTAGGAAGGGTTGCCAAATCCGCCCCAATATTCAATATGGTAGCCTCTCGGAAAATCCAGTTTCTTATTGTCGAGCCACCAGGGGGTATACACGTGCATTCCTCCTACGCCGTCTTCATTGTATCTTTTACGCCCGAAGAGTTGGGGCAGGTAGCCACCCATAGCCGCACCGTTGCTGTCCTGCAAATATTTCCCTACCACATTACTGCTATTGGCCAGCCCGTTGGGATGTCGCTGCGATTTTGAATTTAACAAAAGCCTGGCGGTTTCGCAGGCGCTGGCGGCCAGCACTACCACGCGGCCTTCCACCTGGTATTCCAGCATATCTTCCTTATTCACATAAGAGACGCCGGTAGCTTTCCCGTCTGTATCGGTCAGCACCTCGCGTGCCATGGCATTGGCGATCACTTCCAACTTTCCTGTTTTCAGGGCCGGATAAATCAGCACATTGGGCGAGGAAAAATCGGCCTTAGCCAGGCTGCAGTTGCGCGCGCACTGTGCACAAAAAAAGCAGGCGCCCCGATCTTCGTTAATGGTTTTGGTAAGAATAGACAGCCGCGAAGGGATAACAGGTATATCGGCTTTTTCGGCTCCTTTCTTTATAAATAGTTCATGTAATCTCGGCTTAGGCGGTGGTAAAAAAATACCGTCGGGCTCATTGGGCATATTCTCCACACTACCGAAGATACCGATCAGTCTGTCTACCTTATCGTAATACGGCTTTATATCATCGTAACTAATAGGCCAGTCGGCACCCACACCGTCATGGCTGTAACCTTTAAAATCCCTGGGGCCAAACCTGAGGGAAATACGTCCCCAATGGTTGGTACGCCCACCCAACATTCTTGCCCGGAACCATTCCCATTCTGTACCACTGGCGCGGGTATAGGGTTCACCCTCCAGCTCCCAACCTCCGTAACAGGCGTCCAGGTCGCCGAAGGGGCGGTATTTGGTAGATCTTCCCCGTCGGGGCGACTCCCAGTTTTTCTTTAGTTGGTACACTTCTTTCTGGGGATCGTACATAGATCCTGCTTCCAGCATACAAACATTTAGGCCTGCATTGGCCAGCACGTAAGCCGCCATACCTCCGCCTGCTCCCGATCCCACGATAACCACATCATATTTTTTGGGCTGCTTTTTGATTTGTAAATCCGACATAAAACAAATAGATTTCTTTTACGCAGACAAGATATATAAATATGACGAAAAATCTTGCAAAATCTATTTTGCAAATTTCTGCTGTATATTTGTTACGGGTTTTTGTACGGCGCAACCTTCTTTCAGTTTTTCCGGTTTACTCCCCGCAACGGAGCCCGAAAACCTGGATATGGGTTTGGCAAACCGGATTTATTCATTCAACTTTGGCGATAGTAACGAAGCATGCGTAACAGGTATCCATCTTTTTTAATAATTATATTGGTTATATCTATTGGCTTGCTGGCTTATTTCCTGGGGAAGAGAAGCGCATCACGGGTGGTGGATAATATCGTAATGAATAATGTGCTGATTAAGCAGATTGCTGAATTATCTTCGCTGGAAGTGAGAGGCAACGCCACGATAAAAAGCAGTAATATCAGCAACGATGGTAGCCTGGCAGACAGTTTTAAAAAACTTTTTCTCGAACGTAGTTTTAATATTTCGGTTCCTTATACCGCCAAATACGGTATCGACCTGGGCAGACAAAATATTAATGTGAAGGAAAAAGCCAAGGAAGTGTATATAGTATTGCCCGACCCTCAATTGCTGAGTTATGAACTGAGGATGGACCAATCGTTAGCGGTTTCAAAAAAAGGGTTGCTCGAAACTGCCGACGAAGAAACTTATAACCGGTTGATGCAGAAATTATATGCCCAATCAAGAACACAGCTCGAAAATAACGAAACGTATCGCCGGCAATCAAAACAAAAAATTAAAAAAATTATCGAAGATTATTATGCCCCGCTTCAGTACAAGGTACACATTACTTTTAAGGATGAAATAAAGAGTAAAGTGCTGGAACAGGATAGTCTTTTTTGATGCTATATTAAATTTATTATTTACCTGTAAACTTTAAAATGAAGAATGAAAAAAAATCTGTCTAATTCCCGAAGGGGTTTTATAAAAAATGCAGCACTGGTGGGTGCCGGCATATCTATCGTTCCCCGTAACGTATTGGGGCGGGGCTTTGTGGCGCCCAGTGATAAACTTAATATAGCCGGTATTGGAGTAGGCGGAAAGGGAACGAGCGATTTATATGAATTTGCTTATATCCTTTCTGATAAAAAAGACGAAAAGGGCAATCGTATCCGGGTAAAGAATGAAAGAGTAAACATTGTAGCCTTATGCGATGTGGATGACAGGGAGGCCAAAACCTCGCGGGAGCGCTTCCCCAAAGCAAATTATTACAAGGACTTCCGGGAAATGCTGGAAAAGGAAAAAAATAATATCGATGCCTGCAGTATCAGCACGCCAGATCATACTCATGCCGTGGCTACGCTGGCAGCCATGCAATTAGGCAAGCATGTGTATACTCAAAAGCCGCTTACACATGATATTTACGAAGCCCGTATATTAACGGAAGCAGCCAAAAAATACAAAGTAGTTACCCAAATGGGAAACCAGGGTGCTTCGGGCGATGGTGTAAGGCGGATGAAGGAGATTTACCAGTCTGGCCTTATTGGCGAGGCCGTAGAAGTGCAGGCCTGGACCAACCGACCCATCTGGCCACAGGGGGTGCCTAAACCTACAGGAACCCACGCCACTCCTAAGGAACTGGACTGGGATTTGTGGCTGGGTACAGCCCCGTATGAAGAGTTTAACCCCGCTTATATTCCATTTAAATGGCGTGGTTACTGGGCTTACGGAACAGGTGCTCTGGGCGATATGGCCTGCCATATTATGGATCCTATCTATCGTATCCTGCCCATTCTTTATCCCGAATCGGCCGAATGTAGTATCGCCGATCAGTGGACGGGAATGAACCAGGAAGCAAATTTTGCTGATAGTTGTCCGATGGCGTCCATCATCCACCTGGTGTATCCACGCACCGATAAGAAAGGAAAAATAAAAGTATCCTGGTACGATGGTGGTTTGCTGCCACAGCGCCCCGATGAGCTGAAGCCAGATGAAGCATTTGGTAACTGGGATGGCGGTGTGTTGTTTATTGGTACAAAAGGAAAATTGCTGGCTGATTGTTATGGCGCCAACCCACGGTTACTTCCCCTTTCGAAAAACGATAGCGCGAAGGCGGTGAAACAAACCATTGCAAGGGTACCCGATGGAAGCGGAGGGCATTACCAGCAATGGGTAAATGCCTGTATTGCTGGTTATGGCAAGCATGAGCTCAGTTCGCCTTTTGAATATGCCGGACCCTTTACCGAAAGTATCCTAATGGGCAATCTGGCCATCAGAAGCGCTATGTATATCGATCCTGCCGTATCGGGATGGGGAAAATCGAAATATGTGGGTCGTAAAAAGCTCTTGTGGGATGCAAAGAATATGAAAGTGACCAATTTTGATGAAGCCAACCAGTTTGTAAAACGCGAGTATCGCGATGGCTGGAAGCTGACTTTATAATTGTTTGCACATAGTATGCCTGGCTGCCGGTTGAAAATCCGGCAGCTTTTTTATGCAGCGGAGAATGATTTCATTTAGGCCCAGGCGCCCCAGTCAATATTCACTTCAATGTCGGGATGCAGGCTTTGGGCCACCGGGCAGGTGCGGCCTGTATTTTTAAGAATATCGATGGTGCGCTGTTCCAAACCTGCAAGGTTTTCGGGAATATGAAATACGAGGTCGATACCGCTTACCCGCCGTGGGTCGGCAGCCATCTTTTTTAAAACTTCTATCCTGATATCGTTTAAATCGGTTTCCATGCTGCGGGCTTTAATACCCATTACCGTTATCATACAGGCGGCGAGGCTGGTCGCCAGCAGATCGGTGGGTGAAAATCGTTCCCCCTTGCCATTATTATCTACCGGAGCATCGGTTTCAAAATGAGAACTACTTTTTAAATGTGTGCAGGTGGTACGTAAATCGCCATTATAAACTACTTCTGATGTCATTATCTGTGTTTTTGTAAAGATAGGAATGCCCGTGGGTTTGGGAAAAATTATCGGTCTCTTAAATTGTGTTATTTTTAGCCTTTGTAAAAATGATTACGATTTCATCCACTTCTGTCCGGTGTTGTTTATTTTTTGCTGCGGGTTTTTTCGCACTTGGTTTTTGCATGGCCCAACCGGCAGTGCTTCCCGCAAGGATAGGTGTTTTACCAAAAGGAAAACACAATGGCATAACCGATGTGCCGGGGGTGCTGGTGGGACATACGACTCTGGTTCGCGGTACCAATGTGCGTACCGGCGTAACCGCAGTATTAGCGCATGGAGGTAATCTTTTTCAGCAAAAACTACCCGCCGCCATTTACGTGGGCAATGGTTTTGGAAAACTGGCAGGCATTACCCAGGTAAAAGAATTGGGTAATATCGAAAGTCCCATCCTCCTTACCAATACCTTAAATGTGGCTACAGCCATTCAGGGAGGTATTAGCCATACCCTGGCTCAAAGCGGAAACGAAAATATTGCCAGTGTAAATATTGTGGCAGGTGAAACCAACGACGGGTTTCTGAACGATATTAGAGGGCGGCATGTAAAAGAGCAGGATGTGCTGGATGCTATTCGCCAGGCTAAAAGCGGCAGGGTAGAACAGGGGAATGTAGGCGCCGGTACAGGAACGGTATGCTTTGGCTTTAAAGGCGGTATCGGCACTGCTTCGAGGGTATTGCCCGAAACATCGGGCGGATATACGGTAGGAGTATTGGTGCAGACGAATTTTGGCGGCGTGCTGGAAATAGCCGGTGTGCCGGTAGGCAAGGAGCTGGGCAGGTATTATCTCAAAGATCAGTTGAATAACCCGGTAGACGGAAGTTGTATGATTGTTGTGGCCACCAATGCGCCGCTGGAAGCCCGTAACCTGGAACGATTGGCTAAAAGAGCATTTATGGGACTCGCTAAAACCGGCGGCATCGCCAGTAACGGCAGCGGCGATTATGTTATCGCCTTTTCATCGGTACCCATCCCTCAGGCAAAAGAAAAACTACTAACCACAGCCACTGTTGCTAACGACAATATGTCGCCCTTATTCCTGGCGGCAATAGAAGCTACCGAAGAAGCGATCCTTAACTCCTTATTTGCTGCCGAAACCATGACTGGCCGCAATGGCAACCGGGCAGAAGCCCTGCCCAAAGAGCAGGTAATAGAAATCTTAAAAAAATATAACAGGTATCAACCATGAGCCAGGTATTTATCAACAATCATTTTTACGAAGCAGACAAAGCATGGATAGGAACGGGCGACCTGGCTTTGCAGCGGGGATATGCGGCGTTCGATTATTTTCGTACGGTTAATAATCAACCGCTTTTCCTGGAAGACCATCTCGACCGTTTTTTCAGGTCGGCTCAACAAATGTTTATCCATATTCCTTTGAGCAGGGAAGAGGTAAAAGAGGCTGTTTACCGTTTGATAAGCCTGAATAATATGCCCGAAAGCGGAATAAGGATGATCGCCACCGGTGGTTATGCGCCGGATAGTTATACACCCGTGGAGGGCAATTTTGTGATGCAGCAGCAAGCTCTGTCCCTGCCCTCAGCTGAGGGTTTTGAAAAAGGTGTAAAAATAATGACCTATTCCTATGCCCGCGATCTGCCAAAGGTCAAATCCATCAACTACCTGATGGGAATCTGGTTACAACCGCAGTTGAAACAGAAAGGGCTCGATGATGTTTTATATTTTAACGAGGATAGGATATCCGAGTTTCCCCGGGCGAATGTCTTTATCGTTACCCGCGGGGGAGATTTGGTTACACCTTTCGGAAACGTCCTCGAAGGAATTACCCGTAAAAAAATTCTCGGGTTAGCGCCGGTACTGGAACGCGATATTAGGGTGCGGGAACTGAAGGAGGCGGCAGAAGTATTTATGACCAGCACTACCAAACGTATTTTACCGGTAGTGGAAATTGATGGAGAAAGGGTAGGCGATGGAAAGGCCGGGGCGCTTACCCGGCAATTAAAGGAAGCTTTTATAGGTTTGGAGCCGGGCCGGTAAACATTTGTTATTCCCATAAAAATCCTCTGTGCATTCTGTACAACAAACGAAGACATGGCCACAGATGCACGAATGAAGGGTATTTTAGTGGATTATCTATTCGTGCATTAGTGGCGCAGTTGTATTTGAAAATCATACCGCACGCGCGGTACGCTGGAATCCGTTGCCATTTTAATTTAGCGGCATATATAGGGTGTTGTCACGGATACAAGCGTGGGCTGCAACTGTTTCATCTTAAAAAGCGTTATTTTCGCAGCATGACGGAATTACCGGTTACAACGAAAATAAAAAAACCTGATTGGCTACGTGTAAAACTACCGATAGGTGCCGAATATAAACACGTACGCAATGTGGTGGATACTCATAAATTACACACAATTTGTGAAAGCGGCAATTGTCCCAATATGGGTGAGTGCTGGGGAGCAGGCACGGCTACTTTTATGATATTGGGCAATATTTGCACCCGTAGTTGCGGCTTTTGTGCCGTTGCTACCGGCCGGCCAACAGAGCTGGATTGGGATGAGCCCCAAAGGGTGGCGGAAGCGATTTTTTTGATGAAGGTAAAGCACGCCGTGATCACATCGGTAGACCGCGATGAGTTGAAAGATGGGGGATCCACCATCTGGCATAATACCATCAAGGCGGTGAAGGCTTTAAACCCCGGTACCACCCTTGAAACGCTGATACCGGATTTCAAAGGGAAAAAAGAGGATATCCAACGGGTGATTGATGCGGCGCCCGAAGTAATATCACATAATATCGAAACCGTAGAACGGCTTACCCGCCAGGTGCGCATACAGGCCAAATACTGGCGGAGTATGGAAGTAATCAGAACCCTGAAGGACGGCGGAGTGCGCACCAAGAGCGGCATTATGCTGGGCCTCGGCGAAACCAAAGAAGAAGTGATACAAACCCTGCAGGACTTGCGCGATAACGGTTGCGATGTGGTCACCATTGGCCAATACCTGCAACCTACGCAAAAGCATTTACCCGTACAGAGGTTTGTACATCCCGATGAGTTTGCTGAGTACCGCGACGCGGGTTACCAAATGGGCCTCGATTATGTAGAAAGCGGTCCGCTGGTGCGGTCCTCATACCATAGCGAGCGCCATGTTTATCCCGGTTTGGGTCGCAAAGAATGGGAAAAAAGTAAAGCCTTTTTCGTGTAATCCGCTATGTCCAAAAATTACAAAGCCTTTTTATTTGATCTGAACGGTACCCTTGTCGACGATATGCACTATCATATCCGGGCCTGGCACCGTATTTTGAACGAATTGGGAGCGGATATTTCAGTAGAGCAAACCAAAGCCGAATGCTATGGCAAAAACCAGGAATTGCTGGAGCGGATTTTCCCGGGTCGTTTCACCCCTGAAGAAAAAAACACCCTCAGCCTGGAAAAGGAAAAGCAGTACCAGCGCGAATTTGCGCCGGATTTGAAAGGAATTGCCGGTTTGGATGAATTCCTGTCCCGGGCACGTAAAGCCGGAATAAAAATGGCCATCGGCAGCGCAGCTATTATGTTTAATATTGATTTTGTGCTGGACGGCCTGAACATCCGTACTTGTTTTGATTCCCTGGTGAGCGCCGATCATGTACGCAACAGCAAACCCGATCCCGAAACCTACCTCAAGGCGGCCTCGGCCCTGGGCATACCGCCTGCCGATTGCCTCGTATTCGAAGATGCGCCTACGGGTGTGGAAGCAGCCCGCCGATCGGGGATGGACTGTGCTGTGCTAACCACTATGCACCAGCCCAACGAGTTTAACCACCCTAATATAATCGGTTTTGCCAGGGATTACAATTCCCTGAAGGGCGTGTTGGTGTAAGATTTGTACAACCGTTTGCACAGTTTATCTTAAGGAATAAAGAATATCTTAACATTTTAAATAACTTATTATGTTAAGAAGATTCATACCGCTGTTGATAGTTTTGTGTTGCTCCCTGCTGGTAAGCGGGCAATCGGCTAAAGAAATAAGAGATGTTTACCAGGATCTGTCGCTGTTTGAAACACCGATGGCCATTTCCTTGAAAAAGAACATAAAGAAATCGGATATAGAAAAGATAGCCAGCCAGCCTTTAAGAGAAGTAGCGCTTGCTTTGCTGCAAAAGACCTATGAGCCTCAATATCGCCTGGCCGAATACAGGGCATGGCTTACACCTGCCACATTGGGCCAGCAACTGATGATTGGCGATGGTTATAGCAAGTTTGAAGGAATGACCGGTATTTACCTTCCGGTGGGCAGGCATATTGTTCTGGCAGACGGAATTGCAGAGGGAAAAGAAGTTGGTTTAATTGTACCTAATTGGAACCGCCGGGCTCCGGAAGGGATAAAGCCGGATAAGGATCCGGCCGGATGGGGTATTCACCGGCAAAAGTTTGTACTGCGCAACGGGGTCAATATTATTAATGTAAAAGGTTATGATGGCCTGGCCTATGTTGATTATTATTCGGATGAGCCCGATACCGAAACGCCCGTGCAGGTGCATTTTGTGAATGCAAAGGTGAACGGCTATTTTGACGCGGCTAAAAACAATAATGACGACTGGAACCGGCTTATCGATAACGCCGTTTACCCTGTTATCGATGCAAAAGGAAAGCATATACAAATAGCTTACCCGGCGGAAGCCTGTAAAAAATATGCTTACGGTAAAGGCCTTGAACTGATCGCTAATTACGATTCGCTGGTATACAGGCAGCACCGTATACTGGGTTTGATAAAATATAACCGTGTCCCCGACAATCATATACTGGCCCGTGTAAATTACAACTATTATATGTTCAGAGACGGTGACGGTGTAGCCTATATGGGTACTGATCCCGGCAATGCTATGGCGCTGGTGGTAGATCCTGCCCGTGTTATAAAAGGCGATCCCTGCTGGGGTTTCAGCCACGAAGTGGGCCATGTGCACCAAACACGCCCTTATTTTAACTGGGGTGGCCTTGGCGAAGTGAGTAACAATATTTTTTCGTTGTACGGAACAAAATCTTTTGGTAATAAGAGTCGCATCGGGGAACAAAAAAATTATCAGAAAGCCCGCGATAGCATCATTGCAAAAAAAATATGTTACCTGCAGGATAAGGATGTATTTAACCGCCTCGTTCCCTTCTGGCAGCTACAGCTATATTTCGCAGGCGAAGGCAATAATCCCGATTTCTACCCCGACCTGTTTGAAGCTTTTCGGAAGCAGGGAAACACAGAAAGGGGCAACGGACGAGGAACGCGCCGTGGCGGGGGCTGGGGCGATCGGGGAGCGAATCCGGCAACCTACCAACTGAACTTTGTAAAGACAGCCTGTGAAGTAAGCCAAACCGACCTGACTGAATTTTTTGATCAGTATGGTTTCTTTTACGTGGGGGAGTTTGAGCTTGGCGATTATGGCAATTACAAGTATGAAATGACCCGGGAAATGGCAGATAAATGCCGTGCAGAAATAAAGGCAATGAACCTGCCGAAACCTAAAGTAAACCTTGTATTGCTGGAAGATTAAACAGGGTAGACAGCAGAGGGGCAGGAGTTAGTTTACTTATATCTGATTACATTTGCGGCTATGGCAGTAAATGAACAGGCATACCATCAGATCAGGAAAGAATTAGATCCCCGGCATATTACTCTTGTTGCGGTTTCAAAAATCAAACCCGTATCCGATATCCTCGCTTTGTACGACCTGGGCCAACGGGATTTTGGAGAAAATTATGTACAGGAACTGGTGGACAAACAGTCGAAGCTACCGGGCGATATCCGCTGGCATTTTATAGGCCACCTTCAAAGCAATAAGGTGAAATATATTGCTCCTTTTGTGCATTTGATACAGGGAGTAGATAGCTATAACCTCTTAAAGGAAATCAATAAGCAAGCGCTTAAAAACAACCGTATCATTGATTGTTTGTTACAGGTGCATATTGCGCAGGAAGAAACCAAATTCGGGCTCGATGTAAGGGAGCTGGAGGAGATATCGGGGAAGGCAGCGGAACTAAAAAATATAAATATCAGGGGCCTCATGGGTATGGCCAGCTTTTCGGACGATGAAACGGTGATAAGAAAGGAATTGAGGGAGCTGAAAAAATTATTTGATGCTCATGAAACCTACACCATATTATCGATGGGTATGAGTGGCGATTATAAAATTGCCATAGAAGAGGGCAGCACCCTGGTAAGAATTGGCAGCATGCTCTTTGGAGCGAGGCATTGAGTTTCTTTACTCTTTTATAAAATGCATCAAAAAACCGGTTCCTTTTTGAAACCGGTTTTTTGATTAATATGATTTTCGGTGGTTAGAACGCACCCCCGTTAAGATCATCTCCCGAAAGGTTGATCTGGTAGCTATACCTGCCCGAATAACCCGGATAAATTCCTACCAGCTCAATAACACTTCCTCTGATGCCGCCAAGCGCCTTGGCCAGATCGTCGGTATTACTTACTTCGGTTCCGTTTACAGAGGTAATAATAAAGCCTTTTTCCATTCTTGTTCTTCTCAGGGGACCATCCGCACGAATATTGGTTACTTCCACACCGCCCTTTATCCTTAATTCTTCGGCTCGTTTCGACTCTACGTTTTTCAAATCCACTCCCAACCGGTCGCCCAGGGTTTCTGCCGATGAAATTTCTACTACTTTAGACTGAGCGGATAAGGTCACCGTGCTGGTCGTTTCTTTACCACCTCTGATATAAGTAACACTTACTTTGTCGCCGGGTTTGGCTACACCCAAAGCACCGCTTATTTCCAGTCCCGACACAATATTTCTACCATTTATTTTGGTAATAATATCGCCTTTTTTAATGCCGGCTTTAGCTGCTCCGCCAGTGGGATCCACACCTAACACATATACCCCGTCCTGAACTTCCGCTCTCTTCAAAAATTCAGCGTTTTGCGCCGATTGAGAGGAATAGGTAACCCCCAGATAGCCGCGTTTTACATCGCCGAATTTAACAATATCGTTTACAATTTTTCTTACTATAGATGAAGGTATGGCAAAGGAATAGCCCGCATAAGTACCACCGGGTGCCAATATGGCCGAATTAATGCCAATAAGTTCGCCGTTAGTATTAACCAGTGCGCCTCCGCTATTACCCGAGTTTACCGCCGCATCGGTCTGGATGAAAGATTCCACCGGCGATTCGCTTTGTTGACTGTTGATTCCAATGCTTCTTCCTTTGGCGCTAATGATACCGGCAGTTACCGTAGCTTCGAGATTAAAAGGATAGCCTACAGCCAGCACCCATTGCCCAAGCTGCAAATGGTCGGAATTCCCGTAAATCAGGTAAGGCAGATTAGTAGCTTCAATTTTTAAAACTGCCAGGTCGGTGCTTGGATCCCTGCCCACCACTTTAGCCGTATAGGTTTTACGACCTTCGTTTAAGGTTACCTGAATATCAGGTGCAATATCTTTTCCGTTCCGATCTGTGATAACGTGGTTATTGGTAACGATATAACCGTCCTGGCTAATAATTACCCCACTGCCCGAAGCTCTTTGCTCAGGAATAATCTGAGGGCCGTATCCTCCGAAGAAATCACCGAAAAAATCTTCAAACGGATCCACACTTCCTCTTCTGTTGGGCAGTTCATTAGTTAGTTTTTTTGCCGGTATTTTAGTTTTAATATGCACTACCGCCGGCACAGCCGATTGAGATGCTTTTGTAAAATCACTGGGTACCGCGGCTTTTCCATCCTCATCAATAAAATTGGCATAATTAACGGGTAGCTTTCCACCTACAGGAACCCCTAATGTAGAAGTGATTCCCTTAAAATATTTTCCGTAAATATACATACCCCCGAAAGCTGATAAGATACTGA
Organism: Paraniabella yanshanensis; assembly: GCA_040393015.1. Lineage (GTDB taxonomy): Bacteria > Bacteroidota > Bacteroidia > Chitinophagales > Chitinophagaceae > Niabella > Niabella yanshanensis_A. Next base: position 5,558 of record JBEBUZ010000022.1, on the reverse strand, counting down.
TTACTACTACCAGCAATAATTGTTTCATTTTCATATTTTCTTCTCCTCTTTTTTAATTGAGTTACTCAAAAACCATTCCTTTGACGCACAAAATAACAAATTGTCAGACGTATTTAGCTTTAAAAAATGGCAGTTTAACAAAGTTTTACTAAGGGCTTCGTATTTCTCCTTCTCTTCTTATCAGACGTTGTCTGACAATCATTTACTTCGCCCGGAAGCTCCAATAAATTGTTAAAGAACAGCCGGTTATATTTTTATACACAGGCAATTCCCGTTTACTTCAGGTTTAAAAGCCAGGCCAGACTGTCTACGCCGTCGGCATAATCACTCAATGCCGGGCATTGGGCATCGCCAAAAGGTATGAGATTTTTTCCCACCACACATTGCAGGTCGGGATTGTTCTCCAGTTTTTTCATAAGCCCGGAGACAGCATCATAAAATTCGTAGTTTAACTGGCTCACGGGTGAAAAAAGGTTTTCGTCTTCAACAAGTAGCAGGGCTCCCGTGCTCATATATGTTTTATTATTTAGTATATGTAATGCAAGATTGTAGTCGTAATTATTTTTATACTTATGATGATCGGCCAGGTAGTCAAATTTTTTAAATGCGTTTAGTAAGGGTAAAAAATCATATCCTGCCGGAACGTATAGTTTGGTAATATTGCGGCAGCCCATGCCGAAAAAACAGAAGACATCCTTCGCCAGATTGTCCAGTTCTTCCACAGTCTCCCGGCCGGTGAGGACGGCCGCAGAGCTTCGGTTTTTGCGGATGATATGCGGGTATTTAGCAAAATAATAAGCGAAATAATTGGCGGTACTGTTGGCTCCCGTAGCAATATAAGCATCGCAGTTTTTGAGCAGATCCGCATAACTGATGAATTCGGTGAGTTCCGGCGCCAGAGAAATCATCTTAGCAGTAAGATGTTTAATCAGCACTTCATCCTTCGAGGAAGCTTTAATCAGGATCCGGTTACCACTAATCAATACACTCAGCAGGTCATGAAAACCCACCAGTGGTATATTACCGGCCATCACCACACCAATGGTTTTGGGGGCTGCATTAGTTTCATCGATAAGGGGGTACTGCGCTACCCATTTTCTTAAGTTTTCCTCCTTTAAATAAGAAGAAGCAATGTTTTCTGCGCTCAGAGCAATAAATTCCGGCAGAAACCATCCGTTGGCGGCAAAGGCTTTTGCTTTTGCTTCCTGCCATTCCCCGCTGTTTTCCCGGATATAATTACCCAATTCTACAAACAATTTGATGCGTTCTGTAAGGTTCATCTTTATTCATTTTATGCCCGATAATTCCGTTCTGTACAAAATAACTGCCTGCATCGGGGTTTTCAAAAGAGTATCTTGTCGTCTATTTGACAACCATTCAGTAATTTTGTGCTTATTGAACAGACAAATATAGTTTTCATCAAACAAACAATAGGCTATGGCGATAAAAATTACAGATGAATGTATAAATTGCGGAGCGTGCGAACCGGAGTGCCCGAATAACGCTATTTATGAAGGCGGGGTAGAATGGACCATTTCTGACGGCACTTCTTTTAACGGCAATTTTACGCTGATGAACGGTAACGTGGTAGATGCACATTTAAAAAATTCCCCTTTGTCGGTTGATACGTATTATATCGTACCCGATAAATGTACCGAGTGCCAGGGATTTCACGAGGAACCCCAATGCGCTTCAGTATGCCCGGTGGACTGCTGCATTCCTGACGAGATGTACCAGGAAACGATAGACGAACTACTGGCAAAAAAAGAAAAACTACACGTATAACTATATGACGTGCTACCTGTTTTACCAGCATTTCAACCTCACAGTATCGAAAAACTGTGGGGTTTTTCATGGTAAAAAACCGCACAATTCAGGAATTTGAATCAATCAATAACAGATCCATGAAGAAAAATATTGCTTTAGTAACAGGTGGCTATTCCGGCGAATCGGTTATATCCTATAAAAGTGCCGCCACTATTGAAAACCATCTGGATAAAGAACGATATGAGGTTTTTAAAATAGATATTACTTCTGCGGGATGGTTTTATGAGGCAAACGGCGGAGAGCGGCAGACCGTAGATAAGAATGATTTCTCTATTATCCATCTTGGGAAAAAATTACAATTTGATGCCGTTTTAATTGCGCTGCACGGCACACCGGGCGAAGACGGAAAATTGCAGGGATATTTTGATATGCTCGGTATACCTTATACCGGTTGCAATGCCGCCACATCTGCCCTCACCATGAACAAAAGTTACACTACCGGAGTCGCAGGCAAGGCGGGTATCTGTGTTGCCCGTTCGGTATTGTTATTTGATCACTCCCTTTTTTCCTCTGACGATATTTTAGAGAAGCTACAATTGCCCCTTTTTGTAAAGCCCAATAACGGCGGTTCAAGCATTGGCATGAGCAAAGTGTTGGCCGCAGACGAACTTGGCCCCGCTATCAAAAAGGCATTTAAGGAAGATCGCCAGGTATTGGTGGAGGAAATGATCACGGGCAGGGAGTTTACCATCGGAGTTTACAAATCGAAAGGAGAAATCATTACCCTGCCTATGACAGAGGTTAAAGCCCATAAGGACCTGCGTTTTTTTGATTTTGAAGCCAAATATGAAGGGAAGTCTTCCGAAATCACGCCTGCCCTGGTAGACGAAACCGTAGCGGAAAAAATACGGGCGGCCGCTAAGAAAGTGTATGCTACATTTAATTGCCGGGGTGTTATCCGCATCGATTTTATTTACAACGAAGCCGATGAACAGCCTTATATGCTCGAAGTCAATACCATTCCCGGCCAGAGCGCGGCCAGCATTATACCACAACAGGTGGCGGCAACGGGCAGCCCTCTCCGCGACTTTTATACCTTATTGGTAGAGGAATGTTTCGAAACTGCCTGAGTAGTGGAAATGGGAAAAATGATGTACGTTTATCAAATAAATCAGTAGGATGTTTAAGTTTATTACGAATAAACCACTTTGGGTAAATCTTTTGGCCGGTATAGCTTTAGCTGTTGGAATCTTTGCCGGCATCATTAGCTCGCTGGGTTGGTTTACCAACCACAACGATGCGAAAACCGTTCCCAGCGTGGTTGGCAAAAGCCTTACGGAAGCACAAAAAATTTTGAGTGATGCGGGCTTTTCGGTGGAAATACAGGACAGCCTTTATTTCGACACTTTAGCGCCTTTACAGGTAATAAGGCAGGTGCCGGATGAACTGGAAGTGGTTAAATCCTCGCGATCTGTATACCTCACTTATAACCGTGCTACGCCGCCACTCATCGAAATGCCCAATATTGTGGGCTATAGTTTCCGCAATGCTGTTATGATATTGGAAAACGCCGGACTAAAACTGGGCGATACCACTTTTCGTCCCGATTTTGCCCGGAACTCGGTGTTAGAGCAACTGTATAACGGCGTGCTCATTCAGCCCGGTGCCAAGATTGCATTGGGTAGTAAAATAGATCTGGTCATCGCATCGGAACTGAGTAACCGGTCTTTTGCCATACCCAACCTCATCGGACTGACTGCTGCCGAGGCCCGAACCCTGCTCGATGAAAAAGGCATCATGCTTGCATCGGTTATAGCCGATCCTGATGTGCAGGATACGGCCAGCGCCTATGTGTACAAACAAAGCCCCGGACGTTTCGACGACGAAGGTAACCTGATAACCATCAGGGCCGGCCAGGTAATGGATATCTGGGTAAGCCTCGCCGCTCCCGTAAGAGATTCTACCTCTTCCGAAGGCGCACCCGCAATAGATTCATTAATAACAGAGTAAAACCGTAATTTTATGCATTATCCTACATTAAAATAACAGTATTATGGAATCTATTACAGTTCAGGAATTAAAAGCGAGATTGGACAGTGGCGAAACTTTACAGATAATTGATTGCCGGGAACCGGCTGAATACGAAGAATACAATATCGGCGCCACTTTAATCCCTCTGGGCGATATTCAGAACGGAAACCTGGGCGCGCTGGAAGGAAAGGAAGAAGAGGAGATCATTATTCATTGCCGCAGCGGCAAAAGAAGCGCGGCCGCTTGTCTGTACCTGGATACAAAGGGGTTTAAAAAAACAGTCAATGTAGAGGGAGGGGTACTGGCCTGGAAAGAGGCGTTTGATACTGAATAAAATTATACCTTCTGAAATTTTATAAAAGCCGTCTTCTGCCGAAGATGGCTTTTGGGGTTTATTTATCTGACCTGTGAATAGCCCGCTGGGGTTATTTATTCTTCTACCCTGATTGTCTTTTCTACATAAAAAGGATCGCCGTTCTCAAAAAAGCCCTGTACCATCAGCAGATAGGTTCCGGTTTGGTCGCTCGCGTGGAACTCCAGTTTGTTGGGCTTAACACCCGATAATGAAGTAAACGGAGCCCAGTAAATCGTGGTCAGGTACTCCGGAAACTCCTGCTGAAGCATACTGCTGTCCATTCCCGGAAATTGACCAGGCAGATAAACCAGGCTCCTGGGATTCAGATGAAGATTATCGGCATAGCTGCAACCCTGGTAAATGAAACTGCCACCGCGGGCAATCCGGTAAGCGGTGCCTTTAACAGGCAATTTGTAGGGGTAGGGGTGGGCCGGGCAGTTCAGTACATTGTACTGGCAAACATAATCGCCGCAGGCGTTTGTTTTACCGATGGCTCCTTTTTGGCGTTTGGATTCCACTACCACGGATTCAAGCATTTTAGCAAATTTCTCCCCTTTATCAGTCAGCAGGGAAGCAGACGCGGGGTCTGCAGGTGGGAATACATATTGTGGCACCGCAATACGATCGGCCATTTCTGTAAGGCTGTCGATAGTAAGGGCGTACACATCGGAGTTTTTGTTGTCGACCGCCTTAGCAAAAATCCGCCTGCCATCCTGCACCAGCAACTCGCTGACAGAAAGGGCGGCTTTGCCATCTGCATCGGTGGCCACCAGCGAAATGCCATTGTCCTTGATGAGCGCAAATTCTACCGTTCTTTTAATATTTTTTTCATTCCGTGCTGCCTGCAGTATAGTAGCCGGCCTGGAGAACGGCGTTGCAGGGGATTCGGCATTCATGTAATGGTTAAGAGAAAGATCCCCGGGAGATTTCAGACGGAGCCTGTTTTCCAGGTCGGTCACATCATTCACGATACTTTTCCGGCCAAAATAAGCCGGCTCAGTGGCCATCGCATCAAAATAAAAATCGGTTTCAAGGTTTTTAAACATCGAATTATCCACCCTGCTCAGGAGTACACCCGATACGCTGGCCAGCGCCTGGAGGGGTTGATGACTGCCCCCTTTTATATCGCAGGTGAGTATCACTTTTTCTCTTGGCTTATACACCTGTTTATTGGCCTGGATATTTACAGTGCCGGCAGCCTGATGGTGTGCAAAAAAATAAGATTTTGCCAGTATGCTCCTGTCCTCATCATACACCAGTAGCTGGCTCGTACCCCGGGGCAACTCATTGAGACCCATTGCGATTTGTGTACTTTTATTTATCTTTATAGGATAAACCCAGGGGTTTCCGTGGGCATCCACAATCAACAGGTGAATATTTTTAGGTTTTTCCGCTCTGATATTTA
>JBEBUZ010000021.1:0-44818 GCA_040393015.1 Paraniabella yanshanensis | reverse complement strand
AAAAAGCACGCTCCTGAACAGTATTGAAAAAAAGCCCCCGACTCCTGAAAAATAACGAACGATAGTTAGTGATATTTGAAATTATTCTGACCTACAATTCGATTCGATTCATTTTTTGAAAATAATCTAAAAAATATTTGTATTTATGGCAAATATCAAAGTCAGCAGAGGTCGTTTTCGGATGTCACTGCGAAGCGGAAAAAACTATATAGCCCGAGAAAACAGAAAGAAAAAAAGTTACAAGCCTGTAAGCCGGATTCTGTATCCCCACCAAAGCGGGAATGGTTATCATTTATCTGTTTCGCAGGTTACCCCGCGAAATCAATCTGCCTACCCTCCCCGACAGCTTTCGCATTTTGCCGGGCCGGCAAAAAATCGGGGTTTACATGGCATTTCAGCACACAAGGTTTACCCGAAATACCTATTACTAAGTATCTCCGTGAGCTCTTACCTCACATTTTCACCTTTATCCGCCACGGCGGACAGTTATTTTCTGTGGCACTTTCTGTTGTCCGTTTTACCGAACACCCGGCTGTTCACCGGTGTGCTGCCCTGTGCTGTCCGGACTTTCCTCCCTTTACAAAATAAAAGGCGATAACCCGGCTTGTAACTATACAAAGATAGGGATTAGTTGATGGTCGTTACTCTATGGTTCATGGACCATAGTTCATAGCCTGCCTTCCCGGGCGGGTCCGCCGAGGCGAGTGGCCTGCCGCCTTTGCTGCGTGTTGCGTGGAGGTTTGCGCTTAGCAAAGACACCAACAAATGGTTTTGGCGGGATCGGGAGAGATCATAGCCTGTCCGCTGCGGCGGATTCATAGCCGACCGGCAATCGATCGTAACTCGTAAACAATTACTACCCATCTGTGCATCTGTGGCCAGCGGCCACATCAATACTTAAAGAAAATTTCGGTGGCGCCATAACCATACCGCGAATCATGCTGGTTCACAAAATAATTCACTTCTCTCTTACGCCGGAGAGCGTCGTGAATTTCATCGCGCAGCTTACCGGTCCCCACACCATGTATAATGGTGAGATAGGGCTGCATGTGCGCTACAGCAAGTTCGTAAAACTTTTCAAAAGTCTGCAATTGAAGGGTTAATATTTCAAAATTGCTCATTCCGGCAGAATTGTCGGTAAGCTTTTCGATATGCAGATCTACCACGCTGCGTGCGGGCTCGAGGTGTTTACGCGCTTCTTTCGCATTGTATATTTTAAATCCTTTGCTGGCTAATTTATCCAGTGCCAATTTATCGGGTTCCGGAGCCCGATGAGGATATTTATCAAACAATTGATAGGAAAAAGAAGCTTCGTTTTTTGTTTTCAGTTCTTCGATACGGCTAAAGAGTTGTTTAGGTTTAATTTTTACCACCGTCTCAAAATGATCAGCCAGGTTTTTTTCAGGCTTCTCCAAAGAAAAATCAAACTCGAACGCCGGTCCATCGCTCATATCGCCAAATGGCACATCATGAATATAAAAGGTTTCGAAGGGCTGCACCGTGTTCTTCAATTCAAATTCTTTTTCACCAAAAAAAGTCAGCTGGTAGTAAAATTTGTATCCTTCTTTCGAATTATTAACAAGGTAAATTTTCAGTTTTTCCACATATTCATCGCCAAACTCATCGGTGTCCATAACCGGTAAAAAATTCAGCCAGATCCCGTTTTCTACCCGATCGGCTTTCACCTGCTTATCCTTACCTATATCATCGATATATTTTTTAGGAGGCTGACCCGAAAACTTTTTCTTTTGTGTAAAACGTTTATAGTAGGGAAAATCAATCTGATCGAGGTGTACAGGAAACCGCACACCCCTCACTTCTACCAATGCCATTTTTTTATCGATAAACTCAACTATTTCCGCTTCCTCATCGGAATGCAGCACCAATACTTTATCACCTACCTGGAATTTCATCCTGCAAAATTACAACCAGCGTGCTGATTAATGAAATTAGCAATACCTTATGCCGCTTTTTTTGCCAGTTTGCTATGAGACCGGCTATAACAGAAATAAATAACAAGGCCTATTCCCAGCCAGATAAGAAACCGGTACCAGTTCGTATGGCTTTCCTGCGACATGAGGTAGAAGCAACTTACCATTCCGAGGACGGGTATCAGGGAAAATTTTTTAATGAAAGTAAGAATAGTCATAACCGTAACCAACAGCCAGAAAATGACCATAGGAAAACTTTCTTCGGTAAAAATTTCGGCAAAGTGGCCGGGTGCCAGCCGAAAAGTTAAATATAAGGCGAGGATGTAAAGTGCAGGAACTATAAACTGTCCGTTGATAAAAGGAACCTTAAATTTAGAGGATAGTTTCTCCTTTCGCTGATCAAGAACCAATATACCCCCGCATACCAGCACAAAGGCAAACAGGGTACCGATACTGGTAAGGGCCAGTACGGTTTCGAGATTGAGGAATAAGGCGGGTAGGGCCACCACCAGGCCCGTTACAATGGTAGCAAAAGAAGGAGTTTTATACTTAGGGTGAATACGGGAGAATATTTTAGGCAATAGCCCGTCGCGGCTCATGCTCATCCAGATACGGGGCTGACCCATTTGGAAAACCAGCAGCACACTTGCCGTGGCAAATATGGCGCTCACCGCTACTACCGCCGAAATAAATTTAAGTCCGCGGGCATCAAATACCATCGCCAACGGATCGCCCACATTTAAGGTTGTGTAAGGAACCATGCCTGTGAGTACCAGGGCCAGCAGCACATAAAGAATTGTGCAAATAATAAGGGAATAAATCATGCCTTTCGGCAGATCGGTTTGAGGATTTTTACATTCCTCGGCCGTGGTAGAAATAGCATCAAAACCGATATAGGCAAAGAATACCGCCGATACACCTTTCAGGATGCCGCCGATGCCCGTAGGCGTAAAGGGCGACCAGTTATCGGGGTTTATATAAAACGCGCCGAGCACTATGACCAGGAAGATAACAGCAAGTTTCAAGCCTACCATAAAATTACTGGCGTTCCTCGATTCTTTGATGCCTACAAAAACAATATAAGTGATCAGCACAACAATCAGCAGAGCCGGCAGATCCATAATAATCCGAAGCCCTCCTATTTGTGGTGCCTGCAGCCAGGCCGATACTTTTTCGGCCAGCAAAGGATCCGACACAGCTCCTGCGCCCGCCTCGGCAAACCCATCGCGGGCTGTTACGTAATCCATCGTTAGCCAGTCGGGTATATGTACTCCCATTTTATTAACAAGATGGGTAAAATAATCGCTCCAGGAAATTGCCACAGCGATATTGCCAATTGCATATTCCATCAGCAGATCCCATCCAATGATCCAGGCAAATATTTCCCCGAAAGCTACATAGGAATAAGTATACGCGCTGCCTGATACCGGCACGGTAGATGCAAACTGTGCATAGCATAAGGCCGCAAAACCGCAGGCGATGGCCGTAAAAATATAAAGAAAAACAACCCCTGGTCCGCCATCGGCCGAGGCTTTTCCGATGCTGCTGAACACACCTGCACCGATCACGGCAGCCACGCCGAGTGCAGTGAGATCGCGCACACCCAATACTTTTTTTAAGGCCGAACCGTGGTTATCGCCATAACCTTCGGCCGCATCTTTGAGAATTGTTGCAACATTTTTTTTTCGCAGTAGGGACATTGGTCAGTGATTGATGATTAGTAATTGATGATTAATGATTAGTGATTAATGATTTCAATGATTAATAATTATACTGCTTTTAATGAATTAAGATTTGCGGTTAATATTTTTATCAGTTGTACACAATTATCTATCAAAGAATTGGCTGATTCATTATCTATAATTTAGCGTAAATACAAGTTAATAATCCTCAACCCAAAGTCATAACTCTTGTCTAATATTAAATTATTCTCTTTCACGGCAGCAATTATCAATTATTAAATGTCAACTATTATTAATTAATTAATTAATAATTATTCATCATTAATTATGATTCAATACTCCCTTTTCACCAGCATTTGTGCCAGTTCTTTCAGGGGCTGCTTTCGTTTCGAAACCACCGCCATATCGTCAAAATGATCCAGGGCCTGTTGCAGGTATAAGTCCTTCTGTTCCCTTGCCCACGAATCGACATTACAGGCGCGGTAGATGTCCAATACTTTTTCTACTTTATTTGTCGTATTACCAGCGATCAATGCCTGCAGGGATTCTTTAAGGGTAGTATCAGCCGTTTCAAATGCCCGAATAAGCAAGAATGTTTTTTTATTGGCAAGTATATCTCCTCCGGGCTGCTTGCCAAATTTCTCCGGATCACCAAAAGCATCGAGGTAATCATCCTGCATCTGAAAAGCCAGTCCTATTTTTTTTCCGGCTTCGTAAAGCAGGTCGAGGTTCCCCAGGCTGCCACCGCCTAAAATGCCACCCATTTGGAGGCTGGCAGCTAATAAAACCGAGGTCTTTAAGGTAATCATGTGCAGGTATTCGTCAAAAGATACGGTGTCCCGCGCTTCAAAATCCATATCCAACTGCTGCCCTTCGCAAACTTCCGTAGCAGTACGACCAAACAGATCCAGTATCCGCGGCATAAACTCAGCAGACAATTTGTTGATGTATTCATAAGCTTTTATCAGCATAACATCGCCGGCCAGAATAGCGGTGCTTTCTCCGTAACGGTTGTGTACCGTAGGCCTGCCCCGCCGCAAGGGTGCTTTATCCATTATATCGTCGTGAATCAAAGTAAAATTATGAAACAACTCTACAGCCGTAGCCAGGTTCCAGGCATCCGGCACAATTTCCCCAAAGAGCTCATTGGCCATTAAACACAATACCGGACGGAATCGTTTGCCTCCTAAGGATAAAAAATAATGATTGGGTTCGTATAAAGTAGACGGTTGCGCCGGAAAATGCGAACGGGTGAAATGAGTAGAAAACGCCTTCGATAATTCTTCAAATGATTGCATTGATCAAAAATAGAGAAAACGGCACGAATAGACGAATGTTTAAAAGACCTCTATCCACAGTCACTTCGAAAGAATCTAATTTACCCATTCATAATCCAGTTGTCTTTTCCCGAGGTTGGCCGCCACCACCCTTATCTTCACCTTATCTCCCATCGTAAATTTTTTATTCGACCGAAGACCGATGAGGGCATAATCGCTTTCAGAATGCTTAAAATGATCGTATTCGGCCAGGCTGGTGATGGACACCAGGCCTTCGCAAAGATGATCCACCGTTTCGGCCCAAAAGCCAAACTTCGATACGCCGCTGATAATAGCATCGAACTCCTCTCCTATAAATCCGCTCATAAACTGCACCTGTTTGTATTTGTTGGCCGCCCGCTCGCATTCCATAGCCGCCCGTTCCCGCTCGCTGCAATGCCGGCATTTCTCCTCCATTCTTTTGTCGGCTTTGGCCCTGTCCTCCAGCACTTCCTGCAAAATCCGGTGTACCATAATATCGGGATACCGGCGTATCGGAGAGGTAAAATGACAATAAAATTCAAAACCCAACCCGTAATGCCCCACATTGCTTTCGGTGTATTTGGCTTTGGCCATGGTACGGATGCCCAATTGCTGCAACACCGCTTCTTCCGGTCGCCCTTTTATATCTTTCAATAAATTATTGAAGGATTCGGCTATGGCCTCGGCGCTGGATATGTCGAATTTGTAACCAAATTTATTGGCAAAGGCGATAAAAGGCAGCAGTTTCTCCTCATCCGGGGTATCGTGTATACGGTAGGGGAAGGGAATGGCTTTGTTGTTGATTTTTATTTTGGATACATGCCTGGCCACAGTGCGATTAGCCAGCAGCATCAATTCTTCTATCAATTGGTGCGCTTCCTTGCTTTCCTTTAAAACAATGCCAATGGGATTGCCCTTTTCATCGAGCCGGAACCGAACTTCCGTGGAATTGAAATTAATAGCGCCCTCATCGAAGCGGTAACCGCGGAGGGTTCGGGCTATCTGATTCACCGTCTGTATTACTTCGGCATGATCGCCCTCACCGGTTTCAATAATCTCCTGGGCTTCCTCATAGGTAAATCTCCTGTTGGAATGGATAATGGTTTTACCCAACCAATACTGCTTCACTTCGGCTTTATCATTAAGCTGAAAAATAGCAGAAAACGCCAGTTTATCTTCGTTGGGTCTTAGCGAACACAATACGTTTGAAATTTCTTCGGGGAGCATGGGGTTCACCCTATCCGGCAGGTATACAGAAGTGGCCCGCTGATAAGCCTCATCGTCGAGGGCATTCGCGGGCGTTACATAGTGACTTACATCGGCAATATGCACGCCGATCTCGTGGTTTCCATTTTTTAATTTCCGATAAGAAATTGCATCGTCGAAATCCCTGGCATCCGCAGGGTCGATCGTGAAAGTGAGTACCCGGCGTACATCCTTCCTTAATTTAATCTCTTCCTTCGTAATCATTTCAGGCAAACGGGCTGCTATTTCCTGCGCTTCATCGGGAAAACTTAAAGAGAAGCCATTCTCAAGAATGAGGTTTTTCATGGCCTCGTCGGCTTCATCTTCTCCACTCAACGTAGAAACAACAGTAGCTGCAGGCTTTTTCCCATCGCCACCCCAATCCAATACGCGGGCGATCACCGTTTCGCCGTTCTGGGCACCATTCAGATTTTCCTCGGAAATATATAGGTCAGGAATATTTTTCTCCCTTTCGCCTAAAACAAACGCAAAACCTTTGTTCATTTGCAATTTGCCTATAAACTCTGTGCGCTTGCGCTGTACGATTTCGGTAATTTTTCCTTTAGATCTCCCATCGTACCCGCTGGTTAGCCTTACCCGTACTATGTCTCCGTCCATGGCATTTTTCAATCCGTCGGGCAGAATCATTATATCTTCTTCCAACCCTTCCACTATTACAAAGCCACGACCGCCACGGGTCAGTTCCAGTCTTCCTTTCAGGGTATTTTCCGTTTCGCGCCTCACACGGGTAGCTCTTGTCTGCGCCTTTGTTTTCTTCCTGATTTTATTTTTTTTATTCATTATCTTTGTAGTGAGGGATTATTGTTGCATCAAATAATTCCGGATCATCTGATCAAAATCATCACCCTTATTAAATAAAAATTCGTGCCGAACAGGCAATGCGAATACGGGAAAAGCTAATAATTCCTTCCATTCCATCAAGCGTACGGCATCCTTTTCCGTTGTTAAAATAATTCTATTTTCGGTACCGGCCGAATGATATGTACCCAAAATATCCCCAATATCTTTCTGAGAGAAGGAATGATGATCCGGATACTCCAGGTGAACCAGGTTTGCTGGAAATTGCTTAAGGTAATTCAAAAGCGGCACCGGGTTGGCAATACCGGTAATTAAAATAATGCTTTCCACCGTTTCCAGGTCAATATTTTGTTTTGTTGAAACATTATAGGGTGCATCGTACCCAATGTCTGTAAAATATAGTTTCTGGTGAGATAGCGGGCGTATAGCATCTATAATCTTCTGTTTTTCGGTTGCTGTTATATTCCTGTTGGTTTTGGTAACAATGATTAAATCGGCTCTTTTGTAGGCCGATTTCAGATCGCGCAAACTACCCGCAGGCAAATACCGGTCGGTGGTAAAAATATTGTTGTACTCCGTAAGCAGAATATTGAGACCTGCTTTCACCCTCCGGTGCTGAAAAGCATCGTCTAAAATAATAACACCGATCTCCGGATTTTGTTGTAGCAGGCGGTTGATGCCCTCTGCCCTTTTTTCGTCCACCACAATAGTCGCGCCCGGAAATTTTTTGTAAAACTGCATGGGCTCATCGCCGATATCGTCTGCGGTTACCCCTTCCTGAGCCCTTACAAATCCCCTGGTTTTTCGCTTGTATCCGCGACTGACAACCGCTACCTGAAACCTCGCCCCTACCCCCTCTCCAGAGGAAAGGGGAACAAGACCAGACAGTAAATTCAGCAGATACTCCACCATCGGTGATTTGCCAGTGCCTCCAACCGACAGGTTTCCCACACAAATAGTGGGTAAAGGAGGTTGAAACGACTTTTTTATTCCCCAATTGTATAAACAGTGGTAGATATAAATTCCCGCCTTGTATAGAAGGGAGAAGGGTATGAGGAGCTTATTTTTTTGGCGGATGATGTTGCTAAAATTCATGAATCCGTTCGGGGGTGATACAATAGTTTAAAGGTACATCAAATTTATCGCTGTCCTCTATTTCTTCCACCGGGTCAAAATAACTTAATCCCACTTTAACGACATCCTGCCGGCAAAGAGACAAATATTTATCATAAAATCCCTTTCCGTAACCCACGCGGTATCCCTTTCGATCGAAGCATAGCAGGGGAACAAAAACAAAGTCAATTGAATCGGGCGAGATAAGTTCAAGCCCTTCTGTGTCGGGTTCGGGAGTGCCGTATTTATTTTTACTAAAGCTGGTATGAACAGAGGTAGCAAAAGCCTGCATAGTGTTGTTGCTGAAATCGCAAACAGGGTAAGCCACGGTAAGCCCGGGATGCTGAAAGTGCATGTAATCTACGATTGCATCGGTATTCACTTCTGTTTCCATGGCTGCGTAAGTGAATAGGGTGTCTGCCGCAGGGCGGCTCCAACCCTGGAAATGAATAAGGATAAGATCCTCCCATTTCATCCGCTGCTGCGGACTGGCTGCCTTTCTTTTTTCCGAAAATATTTTACGAGCATCAGATTTCAGCATGGCGGAAAGAGTTGGGGGTTACCTCACCCCCGACCCTTCTCCAGGGGAAAGGGGAGTGAAATATAAAAAATTGAGACGCTACAATCCATCTTTAAAAACAGAAAAAATAGTTGTACCGTAATTCTTTTCAAAACTATACTTTTCAAATTGCTTATAATCGTTACGGGGAGTGTGTTCTAATACGAACATGCCCTCAGGCGCCAGGAGATTTTGTTTCACAATAATCCGCGGCAACTCATCAATGGTGGTAAGGGCATAAGGGGGACCCGCAAATATAAGATCGTATTGTTGGGTGCTGCCCTGCAAAAACTTAAACACGTCCATCTTTACCAGCCTGATATTGCCGATTCTTAAATTCGCCGCCGTTTTTTTTATAAAGTCGAACATCTGGTTGTCTTTTTCCACAATCGTAAGGTCGCCTGCACCGCGACTGGCCAGTTCATAACTGATGCTTCCTGTGCCACCGAAAAGGTCCAGGGTTTTAATACCCTCAAAATCGATGCGATGCTGCAAGGTATTGAACAATCCTTCTTTGGCCACATCGGTGGTGGGCCTTGTGTAAGGCATTTTTGTGGGGGGATGTATTTTTCGACCGCCTAAGTGTCCTGCAATGATTCGCATAATATCAGTTCATAAAGCGAGGTGAAATAATGAGGCGGCAAGCCGGAAATTTCATCTTCCCACCCAACTGCTTTCAGAGAAATGTTGAGGAAATAGTCATACATTTCCCGGTACAGCTTTGAGTTGGTATCTACCAGTCCCGAAAGACTCACTATCACTTCCTGTGGAGAAAGCTGAAACTGTTCGCAGATTTTCAGCAGGTAAAAAACGGCATCCACCGGAACGGTATAGCTGTACGTTTTAGCCAGAAGAAGTTGCCCATCCTTATATACAGTAAGAGCAAACCGGTTGGATTGTATATCTACTTTTAGTACTCCCTGCTCCTGCGTTTCATCGGCATTGCTTATACCCGCCGTATGTTGGTGTAAATAGTGAGCGGACGGAAAATGCTGCACCAACCAGGTTAAAATAACAGGGGGCACCGAATAAATATTAGTAATATCAAGTCCGGGTATTGTTTCTCTTATGACATGATCCTGCTGATCCGCATTTTCCAGGTACATAATCGGTGTCACATCGGCCTGATCCATTTCGGAAGGGAGTAAGGTATTAAAACCAAAATCGACTCCGCAAATGATTTTATAAAAATTTTCCTGTAAAATGTTGTTTTGGCTGACAATATTGTCCAGTTTTTCCGCACCTATTTGTTTAAAGGAGAAATGTTTTAATTGTAAAAGCGTCTTCTCATCCGGGTTGTATATACCATAGCGAAAATGGGTAGGTGTTACCTGTATAACCAGCGTGTTCTCCGATGGGTTGATAGGGGTATTTATTGAAAAATTAAACTGTTCCTGCAAATTTCAGAATATTTTGATACCCGGCAAATATCCGTATTTAATATGGAATTGAAACAAAAACGGTGGGCTTTCATCACATCAGTGCTCTCTCCAGCAAGGCTTTCCATTTATGATACAGCTC
Source organism: Paraniabella yanshanensis (assembly GCA_040393015.1). Taxonomy (GTDB): domain Bacteria; phylum Bacteroidota; class Bacteroidia; order Chitinophagales; family Chitinophagaceae; genus Niabella; species Niabella yanshanensis_A. Next base: position 34,650 of record JBEBUZ010000021.1, on the reverse strand, counting down.
GTTATACAGCTCCGGTTGTTCGGGCTGAACCAGAGAAAGCGGCTCCCGCTTTTGAAAGGCGTCTCCCGCATTACTAAAATACCCGCAGCCGATACCAGCGCCGAGTGCGGCTCCAACACTTCCATCACAGTCATGCAGTTCCACGGGAACATGGGTCGCATTTACAAAAGCCTCGGTGAATACCGGACTTAAAAACATATTGGCCATGCCGGCCTTAATTACAGAGGGTTCGATACCGTTGCTGCGCATGATATCTAACCCGTACCGGAACGCAAATGCGATTCCTTCCTGGGCAGCCCTTAGTAGATGGGCGGTATCGTGTTTGTTGAAGTCGATATTAAGCCATTGGGCGCCTACTATTTTATTGTTCAACATTCGCTCGGCGCCGTTTCCGAAAGGCAATATGGAAAGGCCCTCGCTTCCCGGGGCGACGGTAGCAGCCAACTTATTCATTTCGGGATAAGAAAGACTACCATTAAGATTTTTGACCCAACGGTTGAGTATCCCCGTACCATTGATACAGAGCAGTACTCCCACCCTTGTCAGGTTAGGAGCATAGTTCACATGTGCAAAACTATTTACACGGCTTTGAGGGTCGAAGGTAAGGCCATCGCTCACCGCATAAATAACGCCCGAGGTGCCGGCCGTTGCAGCTACATCGCCGGGTTCCAGCACATTCAGGGAAAGAGCATTATTGGGTTGGTCGCCGGCTTTATAGGATACCGGTATACCTGCTTTCAACGAAAGTTCCCCTGCCACAGCCGGTGACAGCCTTCCATGATCGTCAAAAACAGGTTTTACCGCCGGAATGATGCGATCATCAAACTCAAAATATTGCATTATTTCTGCCGAGAGGGCATTTTTTGAGAAGTCCCAAAAAATACCTTCCGATAATGCGGAGGGCGTGGTAGTAATATGGCCTGTAAACCGCTGCGCAATAAAATCGCCAGGCAACATCACTTTGTCAATCCTTTCATATATGCCGGGTTCATTTTCTTTCACCCAGGCTAATTTAGCTGCGGTAAAATTGCCCGGAGAATTCAAAAGATGCTGAAGGCAATCGTCTTCGCCTATGGCTTCAAAAGCTTTATCGCCATAAGGCACGGCGCGGCTATCGCACCAGATAATGCTGTTTCGAAGCACATCGCCCGCTTTATCCAGCACCACAAGACCGTGCATCTGGTAAGATATACCGATGGCACCAATATCCGCCGGATCGTACTGTTCCGTCTGGTGCGCTTTTTTTATTGCTTCTTTTACATCGGTCCACCAACGCTCCGGAGATTGCTCGGCCCAGCCAGGTTCTAAAGCAATAATTTCCCTTTCTGTTTCGGGATACTGTGCCGAAGCGATGGTTTGCTGTGTTGCTCCGTCAACAACCGAAACCTTTATTGAGGAAGTTCCTACATCGATACCTAATAGTAACATTGCTTTGTTCTTTAAGTCGAGGGGCCATGAGCAATAGTCCATTGACCCTGGTCTATCGACCATCCGCTAAATAAACCTGTTAATAATATTCTCTAAGTACTCCTGCCGGCCGCTGGTAACAGCCGGTTCGCCAGCCTCCATTGCGTAAGCCCGTAAATCTTCCAAAGACAGTTTTCCTTCTTCAAATTCGCGGCCCTTACCTGCATCGAAGGACGCATAGCGGTCTTTTCGGACTTGTTTATAATCGGATTTTGTTAAAATAGCATCGGCGGTAATTAACGCTCTTGCGAAACAATCCATACCCCCAATATGCGCATAGAACAGGTCTTTGGGATCGGTAGAAGTTCTGCGGATCCTGGCATCAAAATTAACCCCGCCGCCACTGAGTCCGCCGGCTTCCAGGAAAACGAGCATGGCTTCCGTCAACTCGTTAAGGTTGTTCGGAAACTGGTCTGTATCCCATCCATTCTGGTAATCGCCCCGGTTGGCATCCACCGAACCCAGTGCGCCATTGTCAGCGGCCACCTGCAGCTCATGCTGAAAAGTATGACCGGCCAGGGTAGCATGGTTCACCTCAATATTCACTTTAAAATCGCCCAGCAGATCCCATTGACGCAAAAAGCCAATCACGGTTTCGGTATCAAAATCGTATTGGTGTTTGGTAGGTTCCATCGGCTTGGGTTCTATCAGGAAGGTACCCTTAAAACCATTTCGGCGGGCATAATCTTTAGCAGTATGCAGGAAGCGGGCAAAATGTTCTTTCTCCCGCCTCATATCGGTATTCAGCAAGGTCATATATCCTTCCCGGCCGCCCCAGAACACGTAGCCTTCGCCCCCTAATTCGATGGTAGCATCTATGGCTCCTTTCACCTGAGCCGCTGCATGGGAAAGTACATGAAAGTCGGGATTGGTGGAAGCGCCGTTCATATACCTCGGATTGGAAAATACGTTAGCCGTACCCCATAATAGTTTTACCCCGCTTGCCGACTGTTTTTCCTTCGCATAGTTCACCAAAGCCTGCAATCGCCGGTCATTTTCTTTTATATCATTACCAAAATCTACCAGATCTACATCGTGAAAGCAATAAAAAGGCAGGTTCATCTTGGTAATAAACTCAAAAGCGGCGTCCATTTTGTCTTTTGCCCGTTCTACAGGATCTGCCTTTGCGTTCCAGGCGAATAAATGGGTACCCGGACCAAAAGGATCGTTGCCATCGTTGCAAAAGGAATGCCAGTAAGCGCAGGCAAACCGGAAATGGTCCTTCAATGTTTTGCCCGCTACAATCCGGCTCTCATCGTACCAGCGAAAAGCCAGTGGATTATCGCTTTGGGGGCCTTCGTATTTTATTTGGGGGATACCTTTAAAATATTCGGTAGATCCTTGTAAGATACTCATGATTTATACTTTTTTTAAAATGATTCAATTTTGAATTGCAATAATAACAAAAAATGTAACCGATTACATTCTTTTCCTCTTTAATATTTTTTGGTGCCTGATGGGGCTTTTGGAAGCCCCCGGTTTTCAGGGCGATATACTTAAGCTGTTGTAGGGGTTTACCGGGGCGATCAACCCCTTTTCGTTGTGACTGATCTTTATGAGTTTAACGCTGCGCAAATGAGTTACGCCTTTGCTTAAGCTGCTATCATGGTAAAACAAATACCATTCTCCCTCAAATTCACAAATAGAATGATGGGTTGTCCAACCGACCACGGGGTTCAATATTCGGCCGGCATAGGTAAAGGGACCATAGGGATTGTCGCCGATGGCATAACAGATAAAATGCGTATCGCCGGTAGAATAGGAGAAATAGTACCTGCCTTTGTAAAAATGCAGCCAGGCTGCTTCAAAGAACCTTCTCTGTGTATCGCCCTGCTGCAAGGGCTTTCCTTCTTCATCGAGGATGACTACATCCCGGGCGGGTTCCGCAAACTGGAGCAGATCATCGGTAAGCCGGGCAACTTTAGCGCATAAGGCCGGTTCCCCATCAGCAGGTAAATGTGCCAGGGGACTATGGGGTTCTGATGCATTAAAACTACCATCGCGCCAGCGTTGTAGCTGCCCTCCCCAGATCCCGCCGAAATATATATAGTGGCTGCCATCCAGATCTTTAAAAACAGCCGGATCAATGGAAAAACTCCCTTTGATTGCCTCGGGCTCGGGTATAAAAGGTCCGGTAGGCGACGGACTGACTGCCACCCCTATCCGAAAAATTCCATCCCGATCCTTTGCCGGAAAAAAAAGATAATAAACACCCTCTTTTTCCGCCGCATCGGGCGCCCACATTTGTTGGGCAGCCCAGGGCACATCCTTTACATGCAAAACGGACCCGTGGTCTCTTGCCTCAGATCGGGGGCTATCCATAGAAATAACATGGTAGTCTTCCATTGCAAAATGGCTGCCCAAATCGTCAAAAGCGTCCCCGGCATCTATATCATGCGATGGATAGATATAAATTTTTCCGTTAAAAACATGGGCCGAGGGGTCGGCGATATAAATGTGTTTCAGCAATGGTTGCGAAACAGCACTTTTATTAAGCGTGTCAAAATTAAGATGAGTTACAGGTTCTTCAGGCATGGTTAAAGAGATAAATATTGATTAATCGGGTATCCATCAACGAGAGATTACTGAAGGCGTTTTTGTTTGAGGTCGGACTCAATCCTCAGTTCCATTTTTTTATCGATCACATAAAAAAACAAGAGGCCTACCGCCATCAGGAAAGGGATAGCCGGGTAAATACTGATGAGCATTTTGGTTCCCTGTACTGCCGACGCGACCTGTGGCGCCGCGCTTTGCGATACATAATGGTGGGCTCCCAGTATGGCCGCGACCAGCGATCCGCCAATACTAAGGCCTGCTTTAAGGCCTACCATCATGGCCGAAAAAATGATCGCCGTAGCGCGGCGATTGGTTTTCCATTCGCTGTAGTCGGCCACATCCGCAATCATGGCCCATAAGATCGGCGTACTGATGCCATAAAAGAAGCCATGCAGAATTTGAGTTCCAAACATCAACTTTACCGATTGGGGAGGATAGAAATAAAAAACGATAATAAACAAGGTAGATATGAACAGGGAACTCATGAAAACATTTCGTTTGCCAAACCGGTCGGCTAAAGATTTTGACAACATAATACCGATAAGTCCAAACAAAATACCACCCCCGTTAAACACCCCCAACCCCAGTGAGGTATCGTTTTCGAAAGTGGGTAAATAAGGCTTTATGGGATTCAGAAATGCATTCAGTTCTTCCTGACTCACATAATTCTCAAAATAATACACGTAGGAGCCGCCTTTCATTGCCAGGGTTATAAAAATAAGAATAGTGACCATCAGCATGATGAGCCAGGGACGGTTTCGGGAGAGATCGGAGAGATCCTCCTTTAAAGTAGACTTTTGATCGGCTACAGGAACAATGCGTTCCCTGGTGGTAAAAAAAGTAATCAGCAACATCAGGGTGCCAATGATGGCCAGTACGGTTATCACTTTTTCCATGCCCGCAGCCTTGTCTCCGTTGCCGGCTTTCAGGATCAGATTGTACATGAACACCTGTACAAAAAACTGTGCAAACATAACGGCCACAAAGCGGTAGGAAGAAAGGCTGTTGCGCTCCTTCCTATCGCCGGTAATTACGCCGCTCAATGCGGAGTAAGGCAGGTTGTTGGCAGCATATAGTAGTAATAACAGCGTATAGGTTATCACTGCATAAATCAGTTTGCCTTTATAGGAAAAATCCGGTGTACTAAAAGCAAGCAACGACACGATACCCAAGGGAACTGCCGTCCACAATATCCAGGGTCGAAATTTTCCCCACCCGGAAGAAGTACGGTCGGCCAGCGCGCCCACGATAGGATTAAAGGCGAAGGCTGCAATCAAACCCACGATCAGTGTGACGAGAGTAGCATCTTCGGTTGTTAGCCCGTAAATATCGGTATAAAAATAGGCCAGGTAAGTCACCAGGGTTTGAAATACCAGGTTCGCTGCCAGATCACCCAGGCTGTAGCCTATTTTCTCTGTTACAGAAAGTTTTAGGGAATGTTGGGTGGATTGATTCTTCATTGCATCCGGTTAAAAACTGTTTGGGGTTAGGGCTTTGTTGTGAGAATGCTGTAAAAAGCAGGCTTGGGTTTTCCATCCCTGTCGAACAATAGAGGATGGTTGGTTCTGCCCGGAACCGGCCAGTCGTTGAGCCAGCTCTGGCCATCATGAACGCCCCAGAAAGTAACCCGTGAAATCTTGTCTTTATGTTTAAGGAAAAGGGAAAACAAATCTGCATAATCTTTCGCCTGCTGCTGTTTAACAGAATCGGGTAAACTACCGACATAAGGATTTGTTGCCGGGTCGGCTTTCATGCGTTGACTAATTTCGGCGCCGGTAAAATTGCGGGGAAGCACCTCAATATCGAGTTCAGTGATCGCCAGTTTTATTCCGAGCGCAGCGTATTCGAGGATACTTTCCTCTATTTCTTTCAAAGGTAGTTTACCTACGTGCCAATGTCCCTGTATGCCCACCCCGTTGATCTTTATACCCTCTGCCTGCATTTTTTTTATCAGCTTAATACAACCCGCCCGCTTGGCAGGCATTTCATTGTTATAATCATTATAATAAAGCTCAGCATGAGGATCGGCTTGCTCAGCCAGACGAAAAGCCTCGGAAATATAATTTTCGCCCAGTTTTTGGTAGTAAACCGATTGCCGTAGCGATCCGTCTTCATTTAAAGCTTCGTTTACTACGTCCCAGGACTGTAATTTGCCTGCATACCGGCCCGCTACCGTTTTAATATGGCTGGTAAAGAAAGTACGAAACGAATCGATGCTCCGGATCTGTTCAATAAAAGGCGGCATCTGGCTATGCCAAATAAGGGTATGCCCGTTAAGGATAATATTATTGTTTTGGCAATAAGCTACCAGGCTATCGGCTGCCGAAAAATGGTAGGTCTGCCAGGCACTCATCAGTCTTTCCGATTTCATGATATTTTCGGGCGTCAGCGCATTGAAATGCGGGAGAAGCCCGGCTCCTACCCTATCCTTTTGCGCTAATTGTTCCCTGCTGACAGCCGCTCCTATCAAAAAATCGTTCCCGAAGACCTCTTTCAGCAATATCGTTTTTGCGGAAGTTTTATGTTCACCGCTCCCACAACCGGCCAACACAAATGCTAACAATAAAAGATACAAGAGAGATCGTTTTATCATAAACAGTTTTTTATCTTTTCCGGGCAGCAAGCAGCCCCGGCGACAGAATACCATTCTGAATATCGCGTACAAAAACATGGCCGATATTTCGTACAGAAGACATCAGCGTTTAGCGTTGCTTTTTTTCTTTAAGGAAGATTCCCGTATGACGAGACCCGAGTTGATGATCATGGTATTGATTTGATGAATATTGCTCACACCCTTCAGGTGATTGACCAGTGTACGCGCAGCCACTTCCCCCATTTCCACCCCGGGATAGTTGATGGTTGTAAGGGAAGGTTCGATCAAATGAGCAATGGCATCGTTATTAAACCCTACGACTGCTATATCAGCCGGAACCGCCACCTGATGCTCTTTAAGTATTTTAATAAAAGCCGCCGCTACAAAATCGTTGGTAATAAAAGCACCGTCGGGCATGGGGTTCATTTCCAACACCCGTTTGGCAGAACTGATACCCGCTTCCTCACTCAGGTCGTTGATTATCAACAGCGATTCCTCAAACGAAAGTCCGCCATCAAACAACGCATCTTTATATCCCCGGCAACGTTCAGAATACACGTTCCTGTTAAGATTGGAAGTGATATGAGCGATACGCTTACAACCCTGTTCAATCAAATGCGCAGTGGCTTCGTAACCGCATTTATAATTGTCGATGATCACAACCGTATTCTCCCCATCTTTCTCTACCCGGTCAAAAAATATCACCGGCACCCCTTTATCGGCAAACAGTTTAAAATGATCGTAGTTCCGGGTATCGAAAGACAAAGAGGCGATTAGCCCATCGACCCGCTTGTTAAAAAGGTTACGTGCGTTGGCTACTTCCTTTTCATAACTTTCTGAAGAGTGTGTGATGATAAGGTCGTAGCCTGCTTCGGCTGTAATTTTCTCTACGCCCAGCAATACCGCATTACTGAAATTACTGTTGAGCTCATGTATCATCAAGCCGATTGTATTGGTTTCCTGGGTGCGCAGGTTACGGGCGAAATGATTGGTACGGTAGCCCATCCGCTCGGCCAGTTCAAAAATTCTCTTCTTGGTTTTTTTGCTCACCACTGGGTCGTCTTTTAATGCCCGGCTCACGGTAGCTACCGATATATTCAGTTCGCTGGCAAGATCATAAATAGTAACATCTCTCTCTTTTGACATACGACCCTTTTGATTGTAAAGTAAATATAAGAAAAAAATGTTCTGCAATCGATTACATTAAAAATAAACTATATTAGTGTAAAATTTGCCTGCCTCATAAAGAGTATAATTGACAAATAAAAACATGTATATTTTCAGATTCATCGGCACCGCAGCAATTCTCCTGTTCCTGCTGCCCGGGATAAGCGAAGGCCAAACCCGGCAAATACTGTCACTGAATGATAATTGGAAATTCACGAGAGAGGATCCTGCAGACGGACGCAACCTGGTGTATGATATAAGACCGCCTGTACATAGTACAAATGATAATATAGTGGCCGATAGCAGGCCCAACCAGGAGGCAGTAGCGGGTTCTACCGACAGCGTTCTGAAAAAATGGATACTACCCACTGCCAATGATTTTATCAAAGACCCGGCCGGGAAACATATACGGCCAGCCGGAAATCCGGGCCTTGATGTTTCCTATACGCAAAGCGATTTTAATGATTCCCCCTGGGCTACCGTTCAGCTACCTCACGACTGGGCCATCGAAGGTCCTTTTTATAAAGGCGATCCGGCTAAAGTAGGCGGAGGGATGGGCCGTTTGCCCGTGCAGGGTGTGGGTTGGTACAGAAAAAAAATAAATATCCCCGCAGCAGATAAAGGAAAGAAATTTTATCTTGATATAGACGGGGCAATGTCTTATGCAATGGTTTGGATCAATGGGTACCTGGCCGGCGGCTGGCCCTATGGGTATAATTCATTCCGTATCGATCTCTCTCCATATATTCGGGTGGGCGCCGCCAACCAGCTTGCTATACGAATAGATAACCCCAATTATTCGGCCCGCTGGTATCCTGGCGCGGGTTTGTACAGGAATGTCTGGCTGGTAAAAACCAATCCCGTACATATTGCTCAATGGGGCAGCTTCGTACAAACAAATAATGTTAGCACCCAATCCGCCAATATACGGCTGGACGTACGGGTAGAGAACAAATCGATTATCAACAAAAAAATAGAAGTAGTTACCGATCTGTTTCTTTTGAATACCCATACCGACAAACCGGATCATAAGGTGGCCTCTTTCCCCCGAACAGTTGTAAATATCGGGGCTGGCAGAACTGTCCGGGCACAAAGCCAGATGGAATTAAAAAACCCCAAGCTCTGGCAGCCTCTGCCGTCAGAACAAGCGCACAGATACCTGGCTATTACCAGGCTGTTCGACAACGGAAAACTGATTGATAGATACGAAACTCCGTTCGGCATCCGCGACATACAGTTCGATCCGGTAAGAGGTTTGTTGGTCAATAATCAGCCGGTTCGCATCCAGGGCGTCAACCAGCATCACGACCTGGGGGCGCTGGGAGCGGCATTTAATATTCGGGCAGCGGAAAGACAATTGGAATTATTGAAAGAAATGGGCTGCAACGCTATCCGGATGGCCCATAATCCGCCCGCTCCCGAACTGCTGCACCTTACCGACCGGATGGGTTTTCTGGTAATTAATGAAATATTCGACTGTTGGGAAAAAGGAAAAACTCCGCACGATTTTCACCTGATTTTTAAGGACTGGTACGAAGCCGATATCCGGGCCTTTATACGACGCGACCGTAATCATCCCTCGGTTATTGCCTGGAGTTTTGGCAATGAGGTAGGAGAACAATATACGGCCGAAGCAGGAGCCGCAATGGCAAAAAAGCTTCACGATATTTGCCGGGAGGAAGACCCCACCCGCCCCACCACTGCTTCTATGAACTTTGCAAAGCCAAATATGCCCTTTCCCCAAATGATGGATATCATTAGTTTGAACTACCAGGGCGAAGGAATAAGAGATGCTCCCGCGTATAGTCATCTGAAAGGCATCAGAACCTCTCCGATGTATCCCGCTTTTCACAAACGCTTTCCCGAAAAAATGATTATCAGCAGCGAAACGGCGTCTGCACTTAGTACCAGGGGATCCTATATTTTTCCCGTTACAAACGACACTAGCGCGCCTGTCAGCGACAGCACAGGGGGTGATCCGGCAAGACAACAGGTAAGCGCCTATGAACTATATACCGCCCAGTTCGGAGCCTCCCCGGATAAGGTTTTCGCGTCGCAGGATCAGCATCCGTTCGTTGCAGGAGAATTTGTGTGGACCGGTTGGGACTATCTGGGCGAGCCTACGCCCTACTATTCGGCCCGGAGTTCCTATTCGGGCATTATCGATGTGGCCGGTTTTAAAAAAGACCGCTTCTATTTATATCAATCAAGATGGAAGCCGCAACTCCCGATAGTGCATATACTGCCACACTGGAACTGGCCGGATCGCACGGGTAAAATAACTCCCGTACATATTTTTACTTCGGGTGATGAAGCCGAATTGTTTCTGAATGGCCAATCACTGGGACGGAAAAAGAAAAACAAATTCGAATACAGGCTGCGATGGGACGAGGTGGTGTACGAACCGGGCATACTGCAAGCCGTTGCCTATAAAGAGGGAAAGCGTTGGGCAACCGCCACTGTTCAAACCACCCGGCAACCAGCTGCTTTACAACTGTGCGCCGACAGGCAGGTTATTCAAGCCAACGGAAAGGATCTTTCTTTTATTACTGTAAACGTAGCGGATGAAAATGGGAATACGGTACCCGATGCACATCCTGCCATTCGTTTCTCGTTGGAAGGATCCGGAGAAATAGCGGCCACGGATAATGGAGATCCGGCAGACCTGGTTTCATTTCAATCGCCCGATAGAAATGCTTATTTCGGCAAAGCGTTGTTAATTGTACGAAGCATAAAAGGGAGAACCGGCCCTGTTAAAATAACGGCTTCGGCCGAGGGATTGCCGCCAGGCTCCATCACCATTTGGGCGAAATAACAACTAATCCGCAAACTTAAAGGCAGCCGTTCCTTTTACGCCCGGATTTTCACAGTCAAAAACCCGTCCGGCAAGGGGTTGTGATTGAATATCTGCTTTCCCGGCCGTTGTTATATAAAGCGTTTGGAACTGATCTCCGCCAAAAGTGCAGGAACTTGTATTAGCTTGCTATTTTGCATAGTTTATTTTTACCAATCGCCAACGCTTCCGTCCTTATATTTGGTTACAAATATCTCGGCAAGCATCCACACAAAACTACCAAAGTCCATCCTCTGTTAGTTTTGCATTTTTGTCCAATGCTTAAACTATTTTGCCTGATTTATGCGCTCCTGCAAACAATTAGCCGGTTTTGCAAATGAAAAGTGTTTAACCTATATAGCGTATAGTTTTGATTTTACAGAAAAATAGATTTTTCCCTTTTTGTCGATCATAGCCGCCCCAACATGGCCCGGCAGTTCACAAATAACGGTTTTGGTACCGTTCAAAATATTTATCGAGTAAAGTGTTTTTCCGGCAAAAGCACCCAGGTGTTTTTTGTCGAGAGGAATCAGCCAGGCACATCCGTTACCTTCCAGTGAAATCGTCCTTATAAAATCTTCTTTGGCAGGGTCGTAAATCCGGACTTCGCTACTCACCACAACGGCAACCAGCTTATTATGTGCTAAAACGCCATGACCCGGCGTTTCTCCCACTTTAAAACTAAAATCCTTTACTACCCCCTTACCCGGCTTCCACACGGCAAAATGGCAATTAACACCCCTGTTATAGCCCAAACCGCTCGCTCCTCCGTTGGTGGTAAAATAAAGATACTGGTCATCTGCCGTTAATCCTGCTACCTGTTGACCCGGGATGGGGTCGTACCAATAGTCCATCTTTAGCGTATCGGGCTGCACCCGCGACAAGCCGCCGCCATAAACCCCGTAGGCAGCCGACCAACCCGTCCAGATTCCTCCATCCGGCCCCATCACACTGCGCGCCTCGGGTCTGATCAACTTTGGACTCACACTGGCAAACATCTTAGGGTTAATATTATCAAAAGCGTTCCAGGGCTTCGATGGATCGTATACACAATGCTCTCCACCCACATAGGCGCTGGTGAAAAGTTTATCTTTATGAAAAACCATTCCATACACTTCACCTCCCCGGTTGGTTAAAGAGGGAGAGTTCCAATGCGCTCCTGTTTTGGGATTATAATTAAAAATGGTCATACCAAAAGCACAGGCGCCCCAAACCAACCCCTTTTTGTCAGTTGTTAAATTGAAAATGCCCGTAGGAAGGGCGTCTACCGGTATCCGCTTCAGATCATCGGACCGAATGGGTCTCGGCTTATCAAGGATATAATATTCCTGCCCTCTCACTCCGGCCAGCCGGCCATCCGCTAATCGCTTCAAACTTCCAAGGTCATCAAGTTTATTTTTTAAAATATCATTGTTGTCTTGTATCAGCGATAAATCCTTTGCCGAATAAAATGTCAGGTTCCCTTTATTTTCGAGGCAAACAAATTCTTCGTTCGCCTCCTTTACCGTATCACCCGGATTACCAATTCTGCCAAACTTTTCCTTTTTAATATCGTAATACGCCACACCAGGTTCATCAAACCCATACCATACAAACACATATCCGGGTGTACCGCCAAAAACCGGGCGACTGTACAGGTTTTTAGGATTGGTCGATAATTTTCCCAGGTTTTTAAACGTATGCGTTTTAGGATCATACTGGGTGAGCGAACATCCGGGATAAGTACCCCCGTATACTTTATCATCGGAAGCCAATGCCATTTGCCAGAAATACGATTCGCCTTCGGAGATAATTGGCTCTGCAAATTTCCTTGTCTTTAAATCAAACACATGCAAATAAGCTTTTCCTGTACAGGTTCCTATTATCAGCTTTTCATTATGCCAGTTCACCAAACCCCAGGCGCCCGCGCCGGCAGGAAGCACAAAGTTCTCTCCTTTTCCGGTTTGGGTGTCAATCAGAATTATACTCCCCACCTCGCCTTCGGCAAAATTGGACAATACAAACTTCTCCCGGCCATCGAAAGGATCCATCACTACCGTGGTAGCCAAAATATTGAAATTACGGCAGGGCTGTCCCAGGTATTTCCATTTTTTTTCATTCGCAGCAAATGCTTTCAGGCCCGTGCCGGATGCAAGTAAGGATAAAGACGCCCACCCGCTAACCTGTACAAACTCTTTTCTTTTCATGGTCAAAAATTTATTTCTAACTTCCTTAAAATTCCTTCGCACTTTTTATCACGAAGCGGTCTCCCACTCCTATATTACTGAGCCAATAAGGCTCCTTACTGGTTAAACCTTTTCCCGAACCTTCCACCACGGTAAAAGAGGAGGAATTGGCAGATTGAATGATGCCTGCTTTTTTGTATTCGCTATCTAAAAGAGTAGCCCCGGGATAGTCTGCAAAAAACGGTAAACCGGCATCAGCCCGGTACGAGTTACCATTTGCACCCGACACCGGGGTACGGCCAATCAACATCATATCGTCCAGTTTCACCCGTATTACATTAGCGGAAATTTTCGTTATCTCTTTTAAAGGATGAACCGTCTCGTGCCAGTTATTGGAGAAAAAAGCGACCTGAGGCGATTGCTCTAAGACAGAGCCAATGGTTTCACCGCCGGCGCCCAACCGGATATCCACAGTACTGTTGGCTGGGTCAATAGCAATCACCTCCCCCGCCAGCGTATCGGCACGCTGCGTGTTTCCCCTGTGGGTGAAGAAGGAACCCTGGCTGATAAATCCTCTCTCCAATTCGCCCGATAACCTGTTTACCGACCATACTGCATAACGCGCATCGGTTTGAACATCATTGAGAACCCGCCTGGTTTTTCCCAACATATCGTTTAAAATATAATCGATGGAGCCAGGCCTGTATACCGCTATCAGCACTGCATTGGTATCTGCCAGCGGAATTTTTTTTACCGAGTCGATAAGCGCCCGTCCTTTAAAGGGCTCCAGCACGCTTAAAAACGTACTGCTTAAATCAGTCCCCTGCCGCCGTGCAATCATGTATTTCAGTATATACTTTTTAGCCCGCGGCTTATCATAGGCATCGGCGAGGAAAACCTGCTGAGGTTGATGGTTAAGGAGATGAATTTTTAACTGTGCACTGCTATCGCGCATATGTTTATATAAAATATCTGCACGCCCTGTTTCGAGGTTTTGCACATTGAATAAATATTGAAAGCCACTCCCTGAATAAGATGAGTACCCGCCTTTATAGTCGGGATCGGCCAGTGTTTTGTTATCGTAAATCTCGCCCCAGGCCACATTTTCCCCGGCTAATGTACCAGGCCGCGGTGCCGACCAGCTACCGTTTTGGGTGAGCGTACTGCCGGGAGGACCATGCAAGAGATAATCGTGCTGGTGGCCTCCTTTTACCCGGAATATATCTACCACATAAGCCGAGGAATCGCTGGTAGAAACCATTACCAGGTTTCTTCTGTACAGCGAAGCCGCCGAATAGGTGGGCGAAGAAGCGTCCATATTCTGCACAAAAGAACTACCGGAGAAATCGTAAAGTTTTCCGGGAAGATTCCGCTCCTGACGCCGGGCATCGATCATAACGGTATTGTGGGAAACGGTGTGCGTAGACCAGGTATAGATACCCTTTACATAAACATTCATCGCATCGGGATAGCCCAGATCGGGCATCATTTTCTGATCATTGGCAAAAAGCTCAAAATTCAAGAAATCCATATGGGCATGTGAGTAGTGCTTCCCAAAAGAAAACGCCAGCCCAACATTATCGGCCTTATTATTAAGAAGACCCAGGCCGAACCCCGCAAAGAGCCGGTTGGGTTGGGGCGCAACCGCCCGCTTACCCGGCAATGGCTTCGTGTAAGGCAGGGCCGGCAAAAACAGGGAATTGAAGGAATTAAACGAGTTAGGGCCCGTTTGATTCTTAAAGGCCATCCAACCCAAATAAGTGCTATCTTTATATTGAGGATATATGTACTGATAGATCGACAAGCTGTTTCCTTCCAGTCCGCCCAGCGGGCTTCCGGTATCTCCCCAGTCGGGCGTGTATTTCCCAACAAGTGTTTGCTTCAGTGGAAAATCAAAAAGCATTTTTACTTTAGGATCCTTAAATAAATCATAGCCCGCTTTTTTAAGCAGGTAGCTGATTACGGCAAATTTGCCTACCCAAAGCAGGTTATACCCGGGCGACTCTAAAGGCATTCCATCCCTGAACACCCGGTTATACAACGCATACCGGGCCCCAACATAACTCTGATCGAGGGTCACCGAATCGAGCAACTGACCCAACATACCCGGAGTATCTACATACTGGCGCGCCAGCATTAAATGAAGCAGGGAGGTTTGGTGCATACCAAAATTACCTCTTACCTGTCCTTTGTAATAACCTTCTATGGCATTTTCCACGAAATTGGCCTCAATATAAGAGCGAATCTGCCGCCCCGATTTTTTAAGTTTCTTTTGCAGGGCGACATCGCTATCAATGGTCTGCCAAATTTCATCATAAGCTTCTGCCATGCCCGTCACAAAGGAAGTTTCCCATATAGCATTCACTACTTTTCCGCCATAAATGCTTCCTACGTTTCTTTGCATACTGCCGTAGCGCGACTGGTTGGCGTGGTTCATAGAAGGGTATACTTCGGCTAACCGGTGCAGCAGCAGCGCCGCCGTATGTGCATATTTTTTTTCTTTCGTTAAAAAATAAGCGCGGCTAAGGTTCAATATTGCAGGTTGCACATGTTTATGCAATATCCAGTGGTTTGCATGCGCCACAAACCAGAAGCGTTCATTATCGGGCGAAAGCCAACCCCAGCCATCGTCGAAATAACTACTATCGGTTGGCGCGTTTGATTTCTTTATAACGGTCTCTACAAAATCGTTCGAAGGATAGGTTTCGCCTCCCACCGGGCAGGTAACCTTAAAAGGCTTTTTAGGATCAATCCCCCAGGGGTAGGATCCGGCAACATTAAATATCTCGCCGCCGTGCACCGGGCATCCGATTGCGTTCAGATCAAATCCTCGGGGCACCCAGGCCTCCGGTATCAGCATCAGCAAACTATCCTCGTTCCAGGCCGACCATTTTTCGGCCGACTCAATGATGGATGCCACCACAGCTTTTGACGCAGGGTAACGACTCATATTATCGAGCGCCAGCTTGTTTTCCTCCGCTGTAAAAAGCATCGATTTATTTTTGGCCGGATATTTCGAAACCACCGGCGGACGGTAATCGAACTTTGGGGGCTGCAACTGGAAGGGTTGCTCTTTCAGCAAAGCGTTGCCCTTATCCACCGGGAGCTTTGTGATAACAATATCTTTTATCTCGGCCTCGCCCCAGGCTCTTTGCTGCCCCACACTAAAATCTATAACCGATGTATTCGCCGGTACATAAAAAACGAACGAGTAAGGAGTTTCGATAATTTCTCCGCAATTATTAGGCACCCCTTTTGTTCCCGGTATATAAGAGCCTATGTTTTTATTGGCCGCATCGCGCAGGTATATCCATATTCCCACAAAACCGCCGCCGTTCCGGCACGACACTTTATAATCTACCTGGTAATACCCTTCCTCTACCGGTATATCGGTGCGACCAACACTAATACTACTACCCGATGCCGAATACAGTCGAACACCCTGATTTAAAAACGAAATACTATCTGTATTTTTACCTAACCCTCTTTTCGCCCATTTTTCTTTATTGAACTCAAGACGGTGTACCTGCTGGGCATCTGTATAAAAACTGCTCAGGCCAAGGCAAAAAGAAAACACCGAACAAAAGATAATACGCTTCATGATAGTATGATTATTTTAGGTTTTCTTTTTTCAACATTATATAGCAATGCCTTTCCTACCGGGGACGGTAAGGCGTTGAAAAAGAAAATTTTAATCCGGTTATAATTAAAGATTTCTCAGTTTGTCGCGATTTTTATACACTTTCATAACAGCTTCCACAATACTGTCCATGTCCTTTTTTGTACCCAATAGGGCGCCTACCGAATACAGTCCGGCCATCTGCGCACACACTTTATCGCAGTTAGGAAGATTTTTCGTCTGGCTCAGCCATTGTTTCAGGCGTGTTTCGCCATACATAGTTTTATAGCTCTTTCTGGCTGCAATATTGTCCACCCAGGGCTCGCGGTGAAGGCCATTGGGGATATATCCGGACAATCCCACTCCTTCAGCGTTAATCGCTTTTAAAAAATTGCTCCTCGGCACACCATCAAATACTTCGGGTTGGTATAGCATACCAAATAAATAGTAAGCTCCATTCTCGGTGCCGGGATATTGTTTCTGTACTTTTAAGCCAGGGAACTGTTTCAGTTGCTCGGTAAGGTATTTTCCATTCTCCCATCGTTTTTCAAAACGCTCCTTGATCGTGCCTAACTGGCCCTGCAATACAGCTGCCTGAAATTCGTTCATCCGGTATTTGGGACCAATGGTAACATGAACGCCCAGCACTTTACCGCTGGCATCTTTTCGCGGCGTTTTAGCGGTACCATGGTTCATTACCGCGTATACCTCATCCATCAGTTTTTCATCGTTTCCTACCACTGCGCCGCCCTCTCCGCAGGATATCTGTTTGCTGGTTTGAAAACTAAAGCAGCCCAATTGTCCGAAAGTGCCTAATTTTTTACCTTTATAAGAAACCATATGCGACTGGCAGGCGTCTTCCACTACCAGGAGTTTATGTTTTCGGGCAATGGCCATAATACGATCCATATCGGCGGGGAAGCCGAGCATGTGTACGGGAACAATCGCTTTGGTTCTGGAAGTGATTTTTCTTTCAATGTCTTTGGGGTCGAGTTGGTAAGTGGCGGGGTCGAGATCGGCCAGAACAGGCAGGGCATGACAGGTAATGATGGCCGACACGGTTCCCATATCCGTATAGGGCGAGGTAATCACCTCATCGCCGGGCCCGATGTTTAAAGCAAACAAAGCTGTATTAAGAGACTGGGTGCCCGAACCGGTAGCTACACAATAATTGGTACCGATAAGCCCTTTGAAATCGTTTTCCCAGGTAGATACCCGGCTGTTGGGTTTATCAATCCTGCTCCATTTACCGCTTTGTGCAGTTTCCATCAGGTTGTCATACATCTGCTGATTGCGGTAAGGCCACTCGGGCCACTTAATGGCATCTCTAACGGGAACCCCGCCCAGTATCGCCAGTTGATTGGGATTATTGGAAGTGCGGGCGATGGAGGGCATGGAATAAGCTGCCAGGTATGCAAGTGTACCGGCAGAAACCTTGCCTATAAAATCTCTTCTGCTTTTATTGAAATGATTGTCCGACATAATTGTAAATTTGATTTATACCAATGCAGTTTTGATCTTTGCGGCGTATTTATGAATTTTCCTGATAGCATTCACAATGGCATCCATATCCTCTTTAGTGTTCAGTAACATACTTTGCTGAAACCAGATGGCTTCCTCGCAGATCCTGTCGCACACGGGGCAGTCGTTCTCCTTGTTGTACTTAACAATATCCAGTCTTTCGGGCGGATACATAAGTTGGAAGTTCTTTGAGCGGAATGTATTTTCAAGAAAAGGCATTTTATTCAAAGGGGTATAGCCACCGCTGCAGTTTACGCCTTCGGCAGACAGAGCCTTTAAAAATTGCGGCTTTGTCATGCCTGCAAACATCTTTGAATCGAAGCGGAACGGGAAAAGATGGAGCGCCAGCCGGGTAACTTTGGGATAGAGCCGGTAGGTTTTAATACCGGGTATCTTATCGAGCTTTGCTTTCAGATAGGCAGCGTTTTTATTCCGCAAGGTCGTTTGCTCATCAAACCGCTTCAGTTGAGCCAAACCGATGGCTGCCTGGTATTCGGTAAGTCTTAGCTTTAAACCCGGCGCCACAAAACCAGAACCTTGCACAGAGCCGTAAGCAGATCCGAAATTATGATAGGAGTAACAGCGATCCATA
The DNA here is from genome assembly GCA_040393015.1 of Paraniabella yanshanensis. Classification (GTDB taxonomy): domain Bacteria; phylum Bacteroidota; class Bacteroidia; order Chitinophagales; family Chitinophagaceae; genus Niabella; species Niabella yanshanensis_A. The sequence goes on along the minus strand of JBEBUZ010000021.1, from coordinate 16,137 downwards.
AATTCCCCGTCTTCACTTACAATTGCTCCGCCTTCCCCGATAGGAATATTCTTGGAATTCTGAAAACTGTACACGCCTGCATCGCCCCAGGTTCCTACCTGTTTATGATCTATTTCTGCGAGCCAGGCCTGGCAGGCATCTTCGATTACTTTCAGATTGTGCCTGCGGGCAATTTTCATAATACTTTCCATATCGGCCGGTAAGCCGCAGATATGTACGGGAAGTATGGCTTTTGTGCGGGGAGTAATTTTAGCCTCGATCTTCGCAGGGTCGATCTGGTAAGTATCCGGATCAATATCGGCAAAAACCGGTATTGCGCCCGTTGCCAGCACTGCCTGCGCGGTGGCAATAAAGGTGTAAGGCGGAATAATTACTTCGTCGCCACCACCAATATCATATTGTTTCAGGGCTATAACCAGGGCATTGGTTCCGTTTACTACGGCGAGGCAATGTTTGGAGCCTACGGTTTCGGCCCATTTTTTCTCAAATTCGGGCACTACCTTAGCGCGCGACCAAACGCCGCTGCGAAGCACTTCCAGCACCTGCTTCTCGTCCCTTTCAGCATCCCAGATCGGCCATTTCTGCCAGGTTCTGGTAAAAGCCTTCTTACCGCCTAAAACCGCAGGAAGCTCATCGCCGGCATAACCCGCATTCGCGATATGGGGTGTTATCATCCCTGTTGACAAAACACCTAAACCAGCCAAACCACTTTGTTTGATAAACTTTCGCCTTGTTTTCATTTGTATATTGTTTTAGATCCCCCTGCTATACAGGAAAAGGATAAAAGAATCCGGATTGAATAAATTCCGCTATACAGGATACCTCATTTTCGGCCTGTTTTTAACAGGCAGCCGGTCCAGGCAGGGCTTTATCATATTGTGCGCGTTATGCCCCAGCACCTTCCTCTTCTGGGGTACGGTAAGCCTGGAAAAAACCACCCAGCCCAATTGCGGACGCGGATCGCGCATGGGCAGATCTGATCCATAACAAACCTTATCCTCCCCACCGTGCTCTACCAGGAACTCTATCATACCCAGCGGAACAGGCGTTAAAGTTATATCGAGGTAAACATTCGGATACTGCTTTGCTACCGGAGCAGCTTTACCTGCATAGGCAAAATTGCCTCCGGCATGGGCTACCAGCCACCTGCAATTGGGATATTTTTTAGCCAGTGTGGTATACTCCCGCATATCGGACCTTGTAGAGTGCAACAAACCATAAAGCTTATGTTCGTTACCATATTTCCACCATACATCCCAGGCCGGATCGTCATAAGCCACCCCTATATAATGATAGGGTTTCATGCCAATAAAACGTTTGTCAGATTCGTACAGAGCCGGTATCATTTTTTTGAGCTCTGCCTGGCTATAATGAACCGGGTCGAAATTGGCCAAACCCCAATATCCATCCGGACACACATCGAGGCATTTTTTAGTAGATATATTTCCGTGAACGGAGTCGGAACTTACCACGCCATTCCAGCTCATAAAACCACCACCGGTGTAACCCAGTGTTTTTGCCATGGCCAAAACACCCTCAGGGCCACCTTTTTCCATAGTATATGCCCATCCTGCGCCATTCATTCCTTCGTGAAGAATGTGCATATGCGTGTCCAGAATATCAGCAGGAAGCGGCCTTCCATGACGAACCGCTTTCATGAGCGCATCCTCCGATTTGTTCTCTTTTATCTCCTTCGGTCCCTGCCCCTTCAGCAATCGCATCAGGTTGCCGCCGGCCACTTTTTTTCGCACCGTCTCGGGCACCTCGGCATAATCGATAAAAGTTCGGTGGGCGCCGGCCGACATGGTAGGGGCATTACTGCCAAATAACATCTGGTTTTCCAAACCTTTTTTGTACATATATTCGATGCCGTACATGTTCTGCAAATGACTGAAAGTACAATGCAGGTTCTTATGTTTTACCATCGACGGAATAAGATAACGCTGCATATTCCACCATACGCCTCTTACGAGTAAAGGCAGTCCGGGAAAGGCTTCCAGGAACTCATCCAAATCTTCCCATTTACCGAATTCAGTGTAATCTACTATAGTAAGTATCTTCTTTTCGCTTAACCATTTCAGCAAACCCTGGTTATACGACATCCTCCAGTTCCACGCATTGGTAGTGGGGTTAATGGTAACCGCCCTTACATTGTGTTCCGCCATCAGCTTCTCTAATTTCGCAGGCGAAGGAAATTCCTCGGTGGTATCGGGTATTACATTCCATACCGCATAAAGATTTTTATAAGGCTCGAGCATCTTGCTTAGCTCCAGATTCGAATACATGGCATCGTAGGAAACCGATAAGGTATAGGAAACCAATGCCCCGGATACGGAACAAAAATCCAGTTCCCGAACCAGGTCTTCCAATTTCCATTGAGCCGAGGGATCTTTGTATTTATACGGACCGATCTGCGTATGGGCATCGAAGTACAAAACGGGCTCGTGACCGGTTGAAAACCCCCTACCCAGGACAGAAGAAGGAAATAGCTGGCTCATCAAAATTCCCGCACCGGCCAGGGTATTAAACTTCAAAAAGTCGCGCCTCGAAACATCTTCTCTTGATTTCATTATATAGCTTTAAAAAATTAGTATGTGCAATCGCATTTCCGGGTTTCTTAACAATTTGCCGGAACAAAGTCTGGTACGCTCTAAAATTTTTCCAGGGCCACCCAGGCCCCCTTTTTTTTAATGCTTAAAGCTGCTGCTGTCATAAAAGCATATATCTCTTTTGTTTCCTGTTCGGGTACGGGCAAAATACCAGAATCAAAAAAATCGACGACCTTTTCCAATAAGCTGTCGTATCCCGAATAGCTGGGCAGTTTTACTACTTTCTTCTCACAGAAAACGGTGCCGCCATAATCGGTAGCCCCCTTTCTGATTCCCCTGAAAATGCCGATCTGCCCGTCATTCCATACGCCTGTAACGATATCGGTATCCGGTGTATGGATGGTTTGCACCCGCTGGCAGCCCGGTCCCAACGCCGTAAATAATATTTCCACCCCATGTATGCCGTACCAGTAAAAATTGGTGTGAGATGGTTCTTCCTTGCAGGGCGCAAAGGCGTCTGCACCTAACACCTTACCCGCTGTGGTTCCATTGCGGATATCTTCCAGGCCTTTGATATACCGCAGCGAACTGGAAGTAAAAAAGGGCATTTTATATTTTTGGGAGGCCTGGTAGAGCGCTTTTACATCGCTTATATTACCTGCTAAAGGCTTATCTATAAAAAGAGGTTTTCCGGCCTTCATGACCTCGATAGCTTGTTGCAAATGCAAATTACCATCGTTGGTCTCCAGTAAAATACAGTCGCTGTTATCGATAACTTCCTTCAACGATCCTTTTATTTGTACACCGAGGCCTTCTACTTCTTTAATATAAGTGGGAATTCTTTCATAACTGGTTTTGATAGTGCGGCTTCCATAAGGATAGGCGCAGGTGAGTTTAAAGCCTTTAAAGGCGTCGTTTTTACTGTTGTTGAGAGACCTGGCAAAAGCAACGCTGTGAGAAGTATCGAGCCCTATCATACCAATGCGACGTCCGGCTACAGGCTTAAAATTATATTTAGAAAAGGCCGAAGCAGGAGCCAAAGAAAGGGCAACACCCCCCATAACCGAATTTCTGATAAAGTTTCGTCTTTTCATCTGCATATCTTTTACTGTTTTAATGGTCAGAACTTGTCCGCCTTTGGAGGATGGAATTTTGCATTACTTTTAATTGCCCAGAGTTTTCAAAGCCAGGTAAACCATTAATGCCGTTCCCCATTTTAAAACCGGTTCCTCATCCACATTAAACCGGGCATTGTGCAGAGGAGCTGTGATTCCTTTTTCTTTATTACCCGAACCTACTCTGTAGTAACAGCCGGGTGTATCTGTTGTAAACTCTCCAAAATCCTCGCCCGCCATCCATAGCGGCAAATCCACCACGTTCTCCCTGCCCAGAAACTCCACTGCCCATTCTTTTACCTGCTCTGTGTAGCCGGGATCGTTGAAAACATTGGGGAAGCCCTGGATTTTCACCTCACAGCCCGCGCCCAAAGCTTCGGCTATTCCTTCGGCCGTTTTCCTTATAAGCTCATGTGCTTCTTTTCTCCACACAGGATTGAAAGTACGGAGCGTACCTTCTATATAGACGTTATCGGGTATGATATTGGTGGCGCCGTTTCCTATTATTTTGCCAAATGAAAGAACGGTGGGAACGATGGGACTGGCTTTCCGGCTTACGATTTGCTGAAGAGAAACAATGAGCTGGGCAGCGATACTCACCGGATCGATAAGCGCATCGGGCTGAGAACCGTGGCCTCCTTTACCCTGTACAGTAATAAATATCTCATCGTTGGAAGCCGCATACAAACCCTTTTTAATACCGATCTTACCGGCTTCCAGTTCGGGCATAACATGCTGGGCCAATATAGCAGAAGGTGCAGGATGTTGCAAAGCGCCCGCGTTCCGCATAGCGGCGGCTCCACCCGGAAATTTTTCCTCGGCCGGTTGAAAAATACATTTGACGGTTCCGGCAAACTGCTCTTTCAACAACACCAAAACTCTTATTACTCCCAACAGGGAAGAAGCATGTACATCGTGTCCGCAGGCATGCATTACCCCTTCATTCAAAGATCGGTAAGGCAGTTCGTTTTCTTCCTTTATAGGCAAAGCATCTATATCGGCCCTTATGGCCGTAACCTTTTGTGAAGGAAGATTTCCGGAAATAACCGCTACCAGCCCATTCTTCGTACAGGATTCCCAGGGCACCCCCAGCTCATCCAGTTGCTCTTGTATATAGGCCACCGTTTTTTCTTCGTGAAAAGACAATTCGGGATGCGCATGAAGGTGCTGTCGGTCACGTATGATATGACTCAATACATCATTAACGTTCTTCAGAATAATTTCCTTCCACATACAATTAACCCTGTAAATATACTACCAGCCTGTTAACTCAGGATATTCGGCCACCACCCTGTTCAGCTCGTCTAATTGTCCTTCCGATAATGTTTCCTTCGGATTGATGCACCAGATGCCTTCGAGCAGGCCTTTTCGCATCAGCATTTCATGTATACCTGAAATACACCCGTGAAAATTATGCTGAGGGTCAAATATAGCCTGGTTCATATCGGTAACTGCCACGCCCAGCGCCAGCAGCTCCGCCACATTTCCCTGACCGGTATTGACAAATTCCCTGATCTTCCTAAAGTAATCAACTGCGGGCTTTGTCCACACCGACCAATGTCCCAGCAACCCGCCTACAAATCTTTTTTCTACTATATTTCCATTTACAGGTACCTGGTAGGGAGTGAGCAAATCGGCTACGATATTATCATCATTGCCGGTGTAAAGGTCTACCTTATCGCTTCTTTCTGAGCTGGCCACCGCTCTTACCACGTCCAGCGTCTGATATCGGTTAAAGGAAGCAACTTTAATGGCTTCTACGCCTTCTATATTGGCGAATGCGCGCCAGAAGTTAAAATCGAGCAGTCGACCGCCCACCGCGGGTTGCAGATAAAATCCGAAGACCGGGATGATTTCGGCTACCGCCCTGGCTCTTTCGATCAATTGTTCATTGGTCCAGCTGGCCAGCCCGCCGTTACTCAGTAATCCGAGGTCGTACCCATATTTTACGGCCAGTTTGGCTTCGGCCACGGCCTGTTCGGTGTCTCCACAAATTCCGGCCACTTTTATAAAGGAGTTGCCTGTGTTATTCCGCGTAAGTTCGTCGGCCGTTATGGCCAGAACCGGCTCTAATAAATCGATCCCTTTATCCCTGATTTCAAACTGTGTAGTATGTACCGCTATCGCAATTCCATCCACACCGGCATTCAGATAGTACCGGGTGAGGGCGCGTTGTCTTTCCTCATCCAACCTGAGCTGCCTGTCGAGAGCCAGCGGATGGGCGGGGATAAAAGACCCTTTTTGTAAGGCTGATTTTATTTCGGGTGATAATGCCATGTCTAAAAATTTCCTTTGCGTTCCTGAAAATGAGTAGGTTTATTGATTGTTTTACCGCCTGCCAGTAACCAGGCCGCATCAATTTCGATCATTTGTTTTAAGGTAACCTGTGGGTATCCGAAGAGGCGGAAACACTCTGCCGAATTGCTCAGGAGTGCGGTTGATTGTTCCTCTCCTTCAAAAACAGGGTCTTTTCCCAATAGCTTACCAAACTCGGTGGCTATCCATTTGACAGCGGCTGTTTCGGGTCCTGTCACGTTCAGTAGCTTAACCGGGTTGGAACAATGCAAAAGGCTGCGGATAGCTATTTCGTCTGCGTCCTGCTGCCAGATCACATTTACATGTCCCATAGCCAGATCGATAGGTTTACCTTCCATTACACTTTTCGCGATTTCCAGCAATACCCCGTATGATACATCGTTGGCATAATTGAGCCGGTATATCAGGGTTTTCGTACCATACTTGTTGGCTCCATACTCGAACAGCCGCTCACGTCCCAGGCAGGACTGTGCGTATTCTCCCAGGGGCGAAGGGTGCATATCTTCGGATGCGCCACCCATTGTCAGCGGTGTTAAAGGATATACATTCCCGGTAGAAAATGCAACTATATTGGAGTCTTTAAACTTCTCGGCCACCAGTCCGGGTAAATAACAGTTCATTGCCCAGGTAAAATACTCTTTCCCGGTTGTACCAAACTTGGTTCCGGCCAGGTAAAGCACATTGGGTATCTCCGGCAATGCATCGAGAGCATTTCTGTCGAGCAAATCGGCTGCAATGGTCTCTATGCCGTCCGCTTCGAGGCTTTCTCTCAAACCGGTTTCTGAAAACCTGGAAACGCCGATAATTCTTTTATCCAGGCCGGCCTCTTCTATAGCAGCTTTGGCAAGCCTGGCCATTGAGGGGCCCATTTTACCCCCCACTCCCAATAAGATAATATCTCCCTCGATGCTTCTCATATCCTCAATGAGGGCTTGTGAGGGTTGAAGCAATTCTTCGTATTGCTGAAAAACTTCAGTCATAAGGTAATTTTATTTAGTTAAAAAACAATTTTATGGCATTGGTAACCGCTAAAAAAAGCACCAGCAGTAAACCTATAAATCCGAATACTTTTTGCCAGCCATTGGACACTCTGGATCCCATTATTTTCTTGTTGCAGGAAACCATGAACATCGCCAGTCCTATAACCGGTACTACAAATATGGTAACGGCCTGTGCCAGCACGATCAGTTGTAGGGGCGCTCCTCCATAACTGATGGCAACCACCGCTCCCACGATCATGATCGAAGCGATGCACAGCTTTATCCTTTTATCATTCAGGTTTTGTCCCCAGCCGAAGGAATCTGCCAAAAGGGTTCCACCCAGCGTAGCATTTCCCACCAGCGATGAAAAAGATGCGCCGAACAAACCGAATAAAAATAATTTTGTGGCTCCGTCTCCGAACAGCGGTTCCAGAGCCCTTCCCATATCGGCCGCCGATACAATGGGTGTTTGGGTACGAAATAAAACAGCACTGGCGCAGATCATTACGGCGGCACTCATTATTCCCAGCAAAATCATACCTGTAAGGCTGCGATCTTTCATATTTTCCTGCTCTGTGGCACCGAGTGCGCTCCTTCTTTGTTGAACAACATAAGCCTGGTAAAAAGCGCCCACAATAGAGAAGCAGGAAGCCATAAAAGCAATAACCAGTCCTTCCGAACCAGAAGGCACCCCGGGAACAAACCCACCGACAATACCGGTTAAGCTGGGCTGTGCGATAATACTGGTAATCAGAAAAGCCAGCAACATCAGTATCACTGCCAGTATCATCAGGTTCGACAATACCTTATAAAACTGCTTGGCAAATAAGAGTAAGATACCGCATACGCTGGTTAATACTACCCAAAAAACCATGGAAGTACCAGAAAGCTCGGCTATGGCGAGGCCAGATCCTACTGCATTTCCCGCCTGAAAAGAAGCCGTAACCATAAAAATGCCGATACCGATTATTTTAGACGCCCAGCCCCCCCAGAGATTCCGGATGGTGGTTAGCAGAGAATGATGAGTAGCTAATCCGATCCGCGAGGAAATGCCCGTATAAATAATCAGAAAGAAAATAGCGACAGGTATAATCCATAAAAGCGCATACCCGAACTGAGCGCCCAACTTAGAGGTAATCGTTATTTTACTGGGCCCGAAGATGATGGCAACCGTAATAATTCCCGGTATCAGCGAGCCCAGCCAGGCTTTGATTTTGGACGACATTCGATAGTTACATTTAACATTAAAAGGGATATACTCACCAAATATAAATAAAAGAATACATTTTTAAAATATATTGGTATACATTTTTAAAATATTTTTTGTAATTGTACGAATCGGGTCTTCGCTCCGGTGCTAAACTGTGTATTTCGCGAGAGTGCTGATATAAAAAAAGCGCCGTGGAGCGCTTTACACATTTTTTGAGAAGGGTTTTCAGGCTAAATAATCATCTGGATGCCCGTAGCCTCATCCGGCACCAATTCCAGCATTTCTTCCTCTCCTCTCTCCAGATGCTTGCGAAGAATATCCTTGGCTATTCTGAAGTTATCTTCTTTGAGAGCGTTTACAATTCCACGGTGTTCCTTATTGATTACCTTATAATCATCCAGTTGCGAAGAAGCGCTTAATTTGAAATTAAAGAGCGAAATATTACTGTCGGCATACATTGTCTGTAATCTCTTGTTTTTTGAACCCTCTATTATGGTTTGATGGAAGCGTACATCGGCCTCACTCGCACCACTGAGATAGCCCCATTCTACCATCCGGGAAAAATCGGCACAAATCTGTTCTAACTTTTCCAATATTTCAGGATCCTTATGTTTAAATAAAAGCTTCAGTGCCCCGATTTCGAGGATTTCTCTGAGTTCCTTTACCTCTATAACATCTTCGGCAGTAACAGAGCGCACAAAACAGCCGCCTTTCTCTCCAAATTCCACTAATCGCTCGCCCGACAACCGGATAAGCGCCTCTCGAACCGCCACCCGGCTCACATTCAGCTTTTTGGCCCAGGCATTTTCTACCAGTCTTGCGCCGTTTACCAACTGATTGGCTAAAATTTTCTTTCTGATTTCCTGGTATACAAAATTGGCTAAGGAATTCTCTTTCATATCTGATATTGTGAATTAATTATATAATAATATAAATATATACGAAATATAGATATATAATAATGTATACAAAAATACATACTTTATAATTAAAAAAAATATAATTTTTTTTAATTATCGGCGACAGCTTTTTTTCAGCGGCAGAAAGGAGCTTACGCCGAGGGGGTTCTTAAGATTTTGTGGGAGTTAAATAATTGTAATGCAATGGAATATCGAAAATATCTCCGCTTGTTTTCCAAAAAGAATCATCTAATTCAATGATCCCTTCTTTAACAAACTCCCACCCCGCGTTCGGGTTTTTGAGGTAGGTACGCATTTCTTCCCAATTTTGATAATTCTCATTTCCGTTGGTTTCCATCAGGGCCATATTGAGTTTGGGAAATGGTTTCACCCTGGCGATCAGATTCTTTTGCCAGTCCACCAAAATGGGATTTACAGTGAGGTCAGAACATACGCAAGGAATATGGTGTTTGTGTGCGAGGGAAGCTATCTGTATGCTACGGCTTAAGGTCTTAGCCATTGGTTTTAATACGATTACCTTATAACCTTGCTCAATTCTTTCTTTTGCGGTACGGAGGTCCATGGCACTTTCATCGGCACCAATAGGTACTCCCAGGTCACCGACAAATTCTTTATTCGAAATCGGGAGCGGCTCTTCGAGGAAAATAAACTGTTCCAATACACCCAGCTGCCTGATAAAGGCAATCAACCTTTTCAATAAAGCCACCGAAGGATAACGGCCGTTGGCGTCTATGGTATACAAAATTTTCCGGTCGGGCGTATGTCGTGTGCGCTTGTCCTTTAAAGCCTCTACAATTTCTTTTATTCTTCTCTTGTCTTTTTCCAGCATTTCTTCCGGGTCGCCCGGTTGCCCCGCCTTGATTTTGATAATAAAATATCCTTCGTCCACATTTCTCACTATTTCTGCCAATGGCATATTATAGGATACCTGAAAAAATATTCCGATTTTGTTGTTCTTATAAGAAAGTGCTGCCTGGTTTGCAGCAGGGAGCATGTCGGTAAAACTGCTAAAGTTGTTTTCTTTGAAGTAGAGTTGCCACAGGGCATTGTCGACGCTCACCAGCGAGTTTAAAATGAAAACATCGCTAACGGGCTGTGCAGGATTTATCCGGCGGGCATATTGCCGAAGCTTTGTAAAAAGGTACTCCGTCTTTTCAAACGGAGAGGTAAATTCTGCGCCTCTCAGATGTGCGAGCGCTTCGTTGGAAAACACAAACATCAGTCCGTTACCACCCGATTCGGAGTTGGCCAGAAAGGTATCTGGGTCGCAGTACAAAACGCTTTGGGTAGCCAATCCCAGGCCGCAATTGCTGGCGGTACAGATACAGGAAATATTTTGCCAGAGTTCAGTAAGATATCCTCCTTTAAAACCGAAAGGGAAAAGCAGGGGCTCCCGTTCGAAATTGGAATTAATTCCCGTAATTTTTATTGTCTTCATCATAGTCGATGCCTGGTTATTTCTCACAAAAGAGGAAAACAGTAAGGAACCCGTCCCGGCCAAAAATGTGTTCTGCAAAAAATGTTTTCTCTTCATACCTGTTATTTTAAAACCTCATTAATCGCTTTCAGCATAATCGGTTCAACCTCGGGGGCTGTTCCCGAAACGATGGCGCTGGTTTCATACCCGCCTTTTTCATAATAAGCAACCGATGTGCATATATAGCCCGGGCCATATTCTTCGTACGCAGCGGTACAAACATTACCATCGGGGCGCATGCGCTGGGCATATAACTGGTACTCTACAAATGCTTCGCCGGGTAGATTCAGCAACCAGTTCTTCCCTAATCTTAAGGCAGAAATGGCGACCTTAGTTCCTGCTTTACTGCGGTTATACCAGGCCAGTTTTTCAGCGGCCAAAAAACGGTGGTCAATGCTGAGAGACCGGTCGTTCAATATTTTGAGCAACCTGGGCTTATCAATATTATCCCCCAGAGGCAATGTAATTTTCGTAGCGTTCCACCCGATATCCCCTGCTGCCAGCGGCGTCACTTCTGTATTTTTCCAGGCTTCTGCCATGCCTTTTTCGATGCGTTGAGCCAATAGTTTTCTTCGCTCAACGGATCCATCGTTATATTTTCCGGCCGAAATATTACCGGCGGCGCCCGTAAAATGTACGACAGGTATTTTTTCTTTTGCTTCTATATTATTCCGGGCAATCCCTACGAATTCGCAGGTTACATCACCCTTCCCGTAATAACTTTGAGGGTGGGTTGCATAGTAGGTCAGCAAACCTACCGGCTTATTCCCATTCCAGAAACTCACACATTTCAACCAGGGGTCAATTAAACCTTCGGGTGCATTTTGTAAAAAGCTATCCCGTACCGCACTCCAGCGCGGAATAATGGTTCCATCGCTTCCCACCACGCGACGATTAGAAGCAACACTGTCAACCTTAGCCTTCCCAAAGCCAATAGCGGTAACCGGTAGGGTATTATTTAAAGCGGCAGCAACAGCATCTGCGGTACGATTAATCACCGACTCTACAAAAGTATTACTCAGGCGCTGATTACCCATTCCATACTCCGACATGATTTTTTCGATGGAGAAATCGCACCTGGCTCCATCGTGTTGGTGCAAAGCGTGTACCGACACCCTATCGGGGGTAGTTTTTGCCGCCGCAGCCAGCTTATTTTTCCAGGCGTCCTGGCCATCATTGGAAATGCCGATCCAGTCAACCGCGCATAGAACAATAGGTCTTTCGTTCTTTGGAACCAGTACCACTCCCCTTGCACTCAGTGAATCGTCGATACGACGGGTTATAGCATAGGCCACAGGCACCCCTATCGGCGGTGTGGCATCTACATTAAAAAATGCCAGCCGCAAGTGCTGGGCGCCGGCATCATTCCCAAATACGCCGGACAGCCACAAGCATGCTGATATTGTTATTTTAAAAAAAAAGTTCTTCATGTCGGGGCAAGTTTAGGGGGGCGGTTCTACCCGTTTTGAGGCGCCCAGTAAAAGCAGTACCCATCGGGTTCAACAGGCCCGGCGAAAAGTGAGCATCCTGCACAGGGCCGGGTATCCGACGATGGAATATAAAGCTGGCAGGTTTTACATTTCTTTTCTCTTATTTCTGTTTCATCAATATATCCGAGCGACTGTCGCTTCTTAATATCTTCCTCCGTCAAAGCGTTTATATCACAGGGATCCGCAGGTGCAGCCGTGGACGACTTGTTTCCGGGAGCTTCTGCGGGAGTTTCAGCGGCTGGTTTATCATTGCCGCCGCAGCCAATCATTACCGCACCTCCGAAAAATGTTATCGCTCCTAAAACGCCCTGTTTTAAAAAAGTTCTCCTGGTATTCGGGTCAGTAGTTTTCATCTGAAAATTTTTATTTTTTACACTATCCTTAAAGTTTTAGAATGTCTTTTATCACATCCGCAGTCTTACTATCCTTCCCGGCAGAGGTTTCCCAACGGGTCAGAATGGTTCGGGCCGCCGCCGATAACTGTGGTTCTTTCTTCGAATCCAAACCATCGTAAAAACCTTTTAACAGAGCCGTCTGCCACTCTTCACCGGGCGCTTTCTCCTCGAAATACTTCAATATATTCTCCTGATCAGCTTTCCCGTCTCTGGAAGCAAATACAAAACCGACCATCTTCGCAAACCTTAATTTATTCTTATCCGTATTGTCGAAATAGTTGGTTCCTTTCAATGCGTTCAGAAAAGCCAGTGAGGAGCCGGGGAGTGAACTAAGCACTGCGGCATTGTATAAAGAGTCGGCCGCATGTTTTGCAAATGTCGCAGCCAGGGCCGGAACGGCTACATCAGCAGGTGCATTGCCAATACTTAATGTGGCCTGAAAAGCCACTTTAGCCACCGCATCATCCATTGCGCTCACAATTGCGCTTCTCAAAGACGGATATCTTTCGGCAAGTACCAGGGCATTGGTTCTAACCCCAGGTTCCGCATCCTTTAACGCAAGACTTACATCGCCTTCGGTGAGTTCGCCCAGTCCGTCGAGAGTATACAAGGCTCTCAACCTAAAACGACCGTCAGGACTGCTGTTGAGCAATTTCCTCAATTCCGGCACAGCCGATTTATCCTGCCTTTCTACCAGTAATCTTTGTGCTGTTGTACGGTACCAGTTATTGGGATGCGCCAGGTAAGCCACTAATTCTACCGCAGAGGCTTCTCCCAGTCTTGGCTTCTGGAACTTTGTTGATTTACCCTTTGGAACAATGGCGTAAATACGTCCGTGATCATCGCCCTGATGGAAATCCATATCAGCCTGCAGATCTTCCGGAATGGATACCGGGGTTTCAATATGCTGCCGGTACATATCTATAAGATACAAATTACCGTCGGGTCCGGAATAAAAATTACAGGGGCGTGTCCACATATCTTTAGTTACCAAAAACTCGCTCTCCTGTTCTTTGGGAGCCCGGCTGGCTACCATGGTAATTTTATCGGCAGGGTAACTTAACACAGACCGGTGAACCAGGTTACCCGCCACTTCGCCCACAAATAAGGAGCCGTAGTACTCCTGGGGAAAGGCATCGCCGCCGTAAAAGGTAATACCCGAAGCGCCGGTAAAACGTGCTCTGGCATACTCTGTTCGGCCGTTCTTCAATGAATCGTACTGTCGCTGTCTGCGGTCGGTTCTTTCCTGGCGCCAGTAGGGCGTTGCCGAAACCTGGTACATACTGTCGTTATAATCTCTTATATCCAAATCTGAAAAATACGAGGGCATAAAATCATGGCGGGCCAGGTAACGCCAGGCGATGGGATTGTGCAGTACCGGGTCGCTGTTTTGCGCGTAGTACCTGTTGTTCCAATCATCGATAGCCAGACCGAACTGACCGGTACCGGACTCGGCTTCAAATTCGCGGGTATCCATCCGGAAACGAAAATCGTGCCCGCCCATAGAAAGCTTTTTATCGGGATTACCGGGTTGGTAAACCTCGCCCCGCTGTCCGGTATTATTGGCATAGATCCAGTTATCGATACCGTAGGTAAAATTAGTAATCTGCGCTTCGGAGTTGCCGATAAAGAACCCCGAATACAGGGTATCCACCAAATCGGCTATATGATCATTGTCGGTATCTTTCAAATAAAGAATATGGGGCGCTGCGGCCAGTAAAAGTCCGCCTTTATAGGGCAGTATCGAAGTCATATCTGTTATATGGCTTGCAAATAAATAGGCGGTATCAAATACACCGTCGTCGTCCAAATCCACGAGTTCTTTAATCGTGCTTTTTCCGTTGGGAGTGCCCTTGGCGCCTACGGCAGGATCCTGGTTAACCGGATAATCCTTCAGTTCCACCACAAAAGTTCTCCCATTCTCATCCACCGCCATAGAAACGGGCATGGTTACCAACGGCTCCACGGCCACGGGTTTTACCTCAAAGTTTTCGTCCATCGTAAAAGAAGCCATCTCCTCCTGAACAGATTTAGGGCCCGGATATTTCTCTTCTTTATTCTTACAGGATCCTAATGCCAGCAATACAAAGAGGCAAGGTACAATACGCATAATGATCATTTTATACAATTGATTGATAAATTTTTTCAGGAAATTCATTCAAATATAATCAGTTTTTGTATACAATTTTATATTTTTTTCCTATTTTGGAGGCAATTACTAAAAAAACAACTATGAGCTCATTCAGAACCAGGCTTGCCATCTGCATTCCTTTACTTTTTGTGTCGTTTTTTCTCACTACGGTGGGATGCAATACAGCAAAAACAGGTAAACCCCATATCGTTTTCCTTATCAGCATCGATTCCAATAATTATGAGGCCGATAAAACGATCCCGGTGTTTGCAAAGAACCTGCAAACCCAACAGGGCTGGGAAACTACGGTTCTGGTGGCGGAGGGGCCGAGAACGGCCGCCAGTTTCCCCGGTTTGAAAAATGTATTGGATAAAGCCGACCTGCTGGTGGTGTTTGCAAGAAGATTAGCGCTTCCCGGAGGCGAGCTGGATTTAATCAGGCAATACCTCGAAAAAGGAAAGCCCCTGATGGGGATCAGAACAGCCAACCATGCTTTTACATTGTTAGAAAGCGATGAATTACCAGCGGGGCACGAGGGCTGGCCGGAATTTGTACCGGATATTTTAGGCTGCCTGAACAAGGGTTACGGCCCGGTTGAGCCCGGCACAAAGGTTTGGACACCCGCTTCCTCTGAAAAACACCCGCTATTAAAAGGATTGCCCCCGGCATGGCATAGCCAGGGCAACCTGTACCTGGTCGATTTTTCTGTCGATCCCGCTTCGGTACCTTTATTAATGGGAACCTTTGATGACGAGACCCATCCTGTTGCGTGGACAAGAACAGCCGGTAAAAGCAAAGTGTTTTATACATCGTTAGGGCATCCTGCCGACTTTACTACGGTAGAATTTGAACAACTACTAATCAATGCTATCCGGTGGTCATTACTATAAGAGATCAAAAAAACTGTATACAAAAATAAAATTCCTGCAATATGTTTCGCCTTTTTCATCCCTTGCTGATTATTCCGCAGGCAAAAAAAACGGCAAAAGAAGGGAATTGTTTTTTTGTAAGAGATTATAGTGCAACCCTTGTTGGAAGAAGGTTTAGCAACATAACAACAGGTTTACGGGAAGACTGTTGGGGTAAAAATTATGATAGATTGATGACAGTGTAAAGAATAGTATACTCAAATAAATAAAAAAAGTATACATTTTTATTTGGATTTTCACATTTCCTTTTTATATTTGTTACCAGTGCCTGCATTCTTGTTTTTAAACGATGCCACTTTGCCAATATGAAAATAATGTAAATCATACAGGGAACTGTTGTATAGAATCGTGTGGGAAGATACTTTGCTAAGGATGAATAATTGACAGACAGAAGAGAACTGTGACTTTTGTCTTTCAATATAGTATATATGTTCAGGTAATCATATTGTTTGACATTCTTAAATTTTAAACCAAAAAAGAAAAATCTATGGTCCGCAACTACAATTGTCTCCTTCTTATTTAGCAGTTTTTTCTTACTAAAAATATGCGCTCATAACATTTAATTACATGGTAAAGATGGTTCGTCGCCAGCCTTGTAAGAGGATAAGATAAACATATCAAAATG
>JBEBUZ010000020.1:0-44823 GCA_040393015.1 Paraniabella yanshanensis | reverse complement strand
TATTCCCGTCAAAATCATTAACCCTTGCGTTCAACATCACTTTCACACCCAGTTTTTCAAGCGAGGCCTTTGAATAACGCTGGGAGTCGGCCGACATGGGGCCTAAAACCGCATCGCCGCCATCTACCAAAGTAATTTCGCTCAATCCTCTTCCCAGCTCGGGGTAATCCTTCCGTATAATACTCTGCCGCATTTCGGCAAACATGCCGGAAACTTCCACACCCGTGGGACCGGCTCCTGCAACGACAACCGTCAGCAATTTCCTTTTCAGATCCTGGTCGGTAGTACGGGCGGCTTCTTCCAGCCTGTTCAGCAAAATGTTTCGCATGGCCAGGGCATCACTCAGGGTTTTCATGGGAATAGCATGGCGCTTCACATTCTCGTTGCCGAAATAATTGGTAGCCGCTCCGGTTGCCAGTACCAGAATATCGTAATATAATTCTCCGTTAGAAAGGATGAGTTTATTTTCGGAAGGAACAATTTGTTTAAGCTCCGCCATTCGGAAATGGACGTTGGGACGGCCTCTTAAAAACTTGCGGAAGGGATAGCTTATGCTCGAGGGTTCCAGAAAACCTGTTGCCACCTGGTACAACAATGGCGGAAAAAAGTTATAATTATTAACGTCTACAAGGGTAATATCAAATGATTTATTCCTTGCTATTTTTTTTATAAAATTCACTCCGGCAAAACCACCTCCTACAACAATCACTTTTTGTTTGTCTGCGGTCATAGTTTATTTTTTTAGATGGACGGACAGGAATTGGCTACAGCTCACCGGAAACTAATTTTAATAGTCTACCACCTGCTCCTGTATGGTTTCGGGTATTTCGCGCCATTGGTACAACTGGTTCCGAAGCTGGGGCTCAAAGCCCGCTTCGCGGATGGCATCCTGGATGGATTTATAAGTAAACCTGTGAGGCGCGCCAGCGGCACTTACCACGTTTTCTTCGATCATAATACTTCCAAAATCGTTGGCGCCGGCATGCAGGCATACCTGTGCGGTTGGCTTGCCCACGGTTAACCAGCTTGCCTGTATATTTTTGATATTGGGCAACATAATGCGGGAAAGAGCCACCATCCGTATGTATTCGTCGGCGGTGGTGAGGTTGTGCACGCCGCGTATACGGGCGAGCAGCGTATCTACATCCTGGAAGGTCCAGGCAATAAAAGCCAGGAAGCCGTTGGCCGTTTGGGGTTTGCGGCTTTGCACCTCGCGTATCTTCACCAGGTGTTCAAAGCGCTCCTCAATCGTTTCGACATGCCCGAACATCATCGTAGCCGATGTGGTAATATCCAGCTTGTGCGCTTCGTGCATAATATCCAGCCATTCCTGCGCCCCGCACTTTCCTTTACTGATGAGGCGTCTCACCCTGTCTATCAGTATCTCGGCTCCTGCGCCCGGCAGGGAATCCATGCCGGCTTCTTTTAACGCTTTCAACACTTCGTGGTGTGTACTCTTCTCGAGTTTAGTAATATGCGCTACTTCGGGCGGGCCTAAAGCGTGCAGGCGGATATCCGGAAATTCAGTTTTTATCGCACTGAAGGTATCTACATAAAATTGCAGACCCAATTCAGGGTGATGTCCGCCCTGTAATAAAAGCTGGTCCCCGCCATACCGGATGGTTTCCGTAATTTTCTTTCGATAGGTATCCATGTCGGTAATATAGGCTTCGGGATGGCCGGGTATACGGAAAAAATTACAGAACTTACAATTGGCGATACAAACATTGGTGGTGTTTACATTACGGTCGATTTGCCAGGTCACCTTGTTATGGGGTACCTGCTGTTTGCGCAACTCATCAGCAATATACATCAACTCACTCAGCGGAGCATTATGATAGAGAAAAACACCCTCTTCTACTGTTAAAAATTCAAAAGCCGAGGCTTTTTTATAAAGATCACTTAAATCCATATTGGGAATAATATTAGGAGCAAAGGTACGAAAGAATGGTTTTGCAGTGAAGCCGGCATCGCCTTGTCCCGGGGCCGAAAGAAAAATTGGCAGGCATTAAGCGCGTGAGACTCCGGTTTAAGTCCCATTTGTTCATTCAAAACCCCGTGTAAAAAGAATAATGCCTGCTATTTTAAAATCGGTAACTTTAAATTAAGTTGTTTTTGTAGTATGAGGATTCTTTTTACCAGCCTGTTTTTATGCTGCGTTTCGGTTTGCGGCTTTTCCCAGGAGGAGTTTGTAGAGCCGGCCAGTCAGGAGCTTACCCGGGTGCCATTTACTCAGTTTACGGGGGGAGTGGTGCTTTTTAAGGCTTTGCTCGAAAACTATAAAGATTCCCTTACTTTTATATTGGACACCGGTAGTGGTGGTATTTCGCTCGATTCTAATACGGTGGTGGCCCTGGGCCTGCAGGCCTCTGAACCGGAGCGGATTATCAGGGGTATCGGAGGCACGAGGAAAGTGGGCTTTGTAAAAAATAAAAAGCTAACCATCAATGGGCTTATTGTGGACAGCCTCGATTTTCATATTATCGACTACGGGGTCTTGTCGGCCCTGTACGGTGAACGAATTGACGGGATTGCCGGCTATTCCCTGTTGAGCCGGTATATTGTAAAAATTAATTATGAAACCAGGGAACTCGCTTTCTGGACCAATGGCACACTGAAATATCCTAAGGGAGGATATGTTTTGAGACCACGGATTTCTAAATTACCCTATTTGCCGGCACAAATAAAGGATGCAACACGCCACCGGCTGAATTATCTGTTTGATATTGGTGCCGGACTCACGGTACTTTTTTCCGATGATTATATACGCGACAGCGCTTTCCTAAAAAAGAAAAGGAAAAAATATCTTAAACAGGGAGAAGGACTGGGGGGCAAAGTCGACTTTTATCTAAGTGTAATGAAGGAGCTCAAGATTGGACCTTACCGGTTCCGCAATATTCCCATTAATGTATTCGACGATGAATTTAATGTAACCTCCTATCCTTCATCGGGAGGTATTGTAGGCAATGATATTTTCCGCCGGTTTAACTGCATTTTCAACTACAGGAACAGCGAAGTATATATAAAACCCAATAAATTTTTCACGGAACCTTTTGATTATGCCTATTCCGGTTTAGAACTGTATCTTATTGATGGAAGGGCTCTCATAGGCGATATACCCCGGGATTCGCCGGCTGATAAGGCAGGCATAAAAGCGGGAGATGAAGTGCTGGCGGTAAATAAAAAGTTCGGAATGACACTGAACGACCTTAAACAGGCCCTGCAATCTACCTACGGTCCGGTGGATGTGTTGATTAAAAGAGAAGACTCGATTGTGACTAAAAAAATGAAAGTAATCAATATCCTGAGCGGAAAGGCGATTTCCAATCAAACATTGTCCAGCGAGTTCCGCGATGGGATTAAATTATATAACAGTTATAGTCCCGATTCTCCGGTGAGAAGCCGCTTCAGCAATTTTTGATTTTTTTGGCTGATATTTTAATCCGGCAGTCATTATTCGGCTTACTTTCGCTGCATGGTTCAGTTTGACAGATTTACTTTAGAAAACGGGTTGCGGGTAGTGGTGCACCAGGACAGGTCTACGCCGCTCGCTGTGATGAATATTTTATATGACGTGGGAGCAAGGGACGAAAACCCTGAGCAGACAGGCTTTGCACATTTATTTGAGCACCTGATGTTTGGCGGCTCCCTTCATATACCCGAATATGACGAACCCCTGCAAATGGCGGGCGGCGAGAACAATGCCTATACAACCAATGACCTCACCAATTATTACATTCAGCTGCCTGCCGAGAATCTCGAAACGGCTTTTTGGCTGGAAAGCGACCGGATGTTATCCCTCGCATTTAGCGAAAAAAGCCTCGAAGTGCAGCGCAAAGTGGTGTGCGAAGAGTTTAAAGAGCATTATATTGATAAACCTTACGGCGATGCCTGGTTTAAAATGCGCGAGCTGGCATATAAAACCCATCCGTACAGGTGGATGACCATCGGAAAACAATTGTCCCATATCGAAAACGCAAAGCTTGGGGATGTACGTAATTTTTTCTTCAAACATTACCGGCCCAATAATGCGGTGCTCGTAGTAGCCGGAAATGTAGAAACCCCGGTGGTAAAAGAATTAGCTGAAAAATGGTTTGGGGGTATTGAGCCGGGAGAAAAAAAGGGTAGAAATCTGGCCATAGAAGCCATACAACGGGAGCCGCGGACAGAAACAGTAAAAGCCGATGTACCCCTCGATGCTTTTTATAAGACCTGGCATATCGAAGGCCGTTTAAACCCACAGTATTATGCAATGGATTTGCTTACCGATATTTTAGGCGGCGGCGAATCCTCCCGCCTGTTCCAAAAGCTGGTAAAAGAACAGCAGTTATTTGTGAATGTGCAATGCTACCATTTTGGCAGCCTCGATCCGGGCCTGCTCACCATTGAAGGTAAACTGGTGAAAGGGGTTGCTATGAAAGAAGCAGAAGAAGCAGTGGAAGCGGTGCTGAACGATATAAAGCAAAACCTCATATCCGATGACGAGTTGGAGAAAGTAAAAAATAAAACCGAAAGCATGATGGCTTTCGAAGACATGAGCGTACTGAACCGGGCTGCCAGCCTGGCTTTTTACGAATTATTGGGCGATGCCGCGTTGATGAATACCGAATTACAGCAATATGCAGCCGTTACGGCAGAAGATATTCACAAAGCGGCCAGGGATATTTTTACGCCCGAAAACAGCAGCACCCTGTATTATTTAGCAGTAAACTGATAAGTAGTACCGATCGGGATTTCGGTTGCCCCGATATACAGCGCCTGCTTGTTGAATCGCTCTACCTTGTTGTTCGCAACAATATAGCTTCGGTGAACCCGGGTGAAAAGCGCAGCCGGGAGTTGTAATTCTATATCGGTGATGGTAATGCGGGTAAGAATCTTCCGGTTGTTCGTTAGTACCACATTTAAGTAATTACCGGCCGCTTCCAGGTACAGAATTTCTTCGAACCGTACTTTTATCTGTTCATATCCGTCTTTTAAAAAAATATGGTCTGCGTAAGCCGTTTCCCCGTTCTTTAGCAGCAGAACTTCATTAGCCCGGGAACAAGCTTTTAAAAAACGCGACAGGGAAAATGGTTTTAACAGGTAATCTACGGCATCCACCTCAAACCCCTCTACTGCATGTTCGCTATAAGCGGTGGTAAAAATTACCATGGGCGGGTTGATCAGCGATTTAAAAAGCTCCAAACCGCTGATGTCGGGCATCTTGATATCTAAAAAAAGCAGGTCAACCCTGTTCTTTTGTAAATAGCCGATAGCCTCAAAGGCATTGATAAAACAGCCTTTCAGTTCCATGAACGGCACTCTGGATGCATGGCTTTTAATTACTTCCAGCGCTATGGGCTCGTCGTCTATGGCTATGGCGGTCAAAAAAACAAAGATTTAATGTAATACCTGGGAACCGGGAAAATAAATGTTCCCGGTTCTTATCAGCTATGGGGTAAAAGTACTTTTTTTAAGTCAATCAACTATTACAGATTTACGGTAAGATGCACAAAAAATTCCTTGGCGCTTTCTCTTATAATCAGTTCGTGCTTTCCGGGGTAAAGCAGGGCCAGCCTTTGTTTTACATTTTGTAGCCCGATACCGCTTTTCATTTTTTCGGGATCGTATTCGTTTTTCGCGTGTACGCTGTTATTAACGTCAAAAAACAATACCCTTTCTTTTGTGTGCAGGGAAATATTGATAAAAGACGGTAATTGCAGACTGATACCATGTTTAAAAGCGTTTTCAACAAAAGGAATCAGTAGCATGGGCGATATATCGAGGCGGTTCAACTGTTCTTCAATATTTGTTTGAATAATGATATCGGGAGAGGCAGCCGTGCGTAATTTCTGAAGGTCGATGTAATTATTCAGATAATCCACTTCGCGGGCCAGCGATATTTTTTCCTGCATATTCTCGTGCAGCATAAAACGCATCATATCGCCCAGTTTTTGTATGCCCTCCCCGGTACGTTCTGCGTTTTCCTGCAAGGCTGTTCCGTACAGGGTATTCAGGGCGTTGAACAAAAAATGTGGATTTATCTGCGAACGCAGTAAAAGAAGATTGGCTTCCGACGAGCCCAGGGCACTCTGCAGTACGGCCTTTTCGCGATTGTTTCTGGAAATATACCAGCAAGCGGGAATCACAATAACCGCAGCGAACATCATCCAGCCCATACTGGCCGGTCCCATCACATCGTTGCCCAGGATTCCGGCGCAAATACCTCCTGCAATTATGCTTAACACAAAAACGATCGGAACGACCCGCCAAAGGTAAGTACGGCTTTTATAAGCTCCGGAACCCGCCATCGGAATGAGATATTTGAGATGGGCAGCAACAAGTAAGGCGGTAAAAGGGATGCCTACTCCGAAAAGCGCTGCGCCGCCCGGAGCGTGGTTGGCGCCAAACACAATAACCAAAGCAATCCACCCCACAACTCCGAAAAAGATATTCAGCATCTGGCTACGTTGTTGCGGAGATACCTTTCTTTCCGCAACCTGGGTGAAGATCAGTTCTTTTAATATATAATAGGCAATATAGATGATGAAAATAATCGCAACGGTGGTAAAACCGTCGGTAAACATGTTCAGGTACGCTTCCTGCTGATCGTATCTGGCAAATTTCCACGCATGAGAATAAGTATAAGTGACGGAAATAAGAGTGGCAAGAACAAGATACAGCCCGAACACGGCACCCGCTTTGGCCCAGGCATCCTTTTTTTCTTCCACCAGCTTTGTGATGGAAATATATCCGCAGAAATAAATGATTATCTGGGCAAGACCCGGAATAAAAAGGTGTTTCCAAAACTGAAAAGGAATCCGGTTGGAGGTAAACTGGTAATCGGTATATAGTTCTGCGTCTTTGCTCATTATGAGCAAACTAAGAAAAAAGCAGGCGGCTATTATAGCCATAATCCATAGCTCAACTTTATTATATATTTCTCTGGCTTTCATGCTGTGCGTTTTAGATTGCAAGATTAGGACACAAATCCGCACGGTGAGATAAAAAGGGATGAACTGGTCAGAATCTGTGACCAACCGACCCTTACAAGGCCGGCCCAGGGACAACCCTCCCCGAAGGCGGTTATTTTTAAGCGAATGCGGGAAAAGCTCTTTCCGGCCAGGATATTGTCGCGGAGATCACTGTTTCTGATCAAAAAAAACAAAAACTGTCCCCGCTTTTCCTATCAATCCCGTAATTTTGCGCAATTTATTTTTTTGAAACGCATAAATAAAAAATGCCCAAAGATACTTCCATCAAATCAGTACTGATTATCGGCTCCGGCCCTATTGTTATCGGACAAGCCTGCGAATTTGACTATTCCGGGTCTCAAGCCGCCCGCAGCCTTCGCGAAGAGGGGATCAGGGTTACTTTAATCAACAGTAATCCTGCTACCATTATGACCGACCCCATGATGGCCGATAAAGTGTATCTGCTGCCCCTTGATGCAGAGAGTATCGAACAAATACTGAAGGAAGCTATAGAAGCGGGCTACCCCATTGATGCCGTATTACCTACCATGGGAGGCCAAACAGCATTGAACCTGGCCAAAGAGGCCGAAGAAATGGGATTGTGGCAGCAATATAATGTGAGATTGATAGGCGTGGATATAAAAGCCATCGACAAGGCGGAGGATCGGGAGAAATTCCGGCAATGGATGATTGAACTGGGTATACCGGTAGCAACGGCCAAAACCGCCAACTCTTTTTTAGAAGGAAAGGACTATGCACAGCAAATCGGCTTCCCGCTGGTGATTCGCCCCTCGTTTACGCTGGGAGGTACCGGCGGTGGTTTCGTACATGATAAGGATGAGCTGGATGAAGCCCTGAACAGGGGTTTACAGGCCTCACCTATTCATGAAGTGCTGGTGGAACAGGCGGTGCTGGGCTGGAAAGAGTTTGAACTGGAACTGCTGCGCGATAACGCCGATAATGTTTGTATTATCTGTACCGTAGAAAATTTTGACCCCATGGGCGTGCATACCGGCGATTCCATCACTGTTGCACCCGCCATGACCCTCAGCGATACCGGCATGCAGCTCATGCGCAATACCGCCATTACCATGATGCGCGACCTGGGTAATTTTGCCGGAGGCTGTAATGTACAGTTTTCAATGAACCCGGCTACCGAGGAAATTATCGCTATCGAAATCAATCCGCGTGTGAGTCGTTCCTCCGCCCTGGCATCTAAAGCAACGGGTTATCCCATCGCCAAAATTGCCGCCAAACTGGCCATTGGCTACAACCTGGATGAATTGGAGAACCAGATTACCGGTACAACGTCTGCCTATTTCGAACCGGCTCTCGACTATGTAATTGTAAAAATACCACGTTGGAATTTTGATAAATTTAAAGGAGCTAACGATACGCTGGGCCTGCAAATGAAAAGCGTAGGCGAAGTAATGGCCATTGGCCGCAGCTTTAATGAGGCCATACAAAAAGCTTGTCAGAGCCTCGAAAACAATGCCATCGGCTTAGGTTATTATGGCAAAAGCCTGATGCATGCCGAAGAATTACAGGAATATATCAAAACACCGAAATGGGATCGTATTTTTCGCATTAAAGATGCCTTGATGGCGGGTATTTCGGTAAATACAATCTCTAAAGCTACGAATGGTATAGACAGATGGTTCCTCTCCGAAATTCAGAAACTTTGCACGATTGAAAAGAACCTGGGAGAACTAAGTATAGATGACCTGAACGCCGATAGTATACGGGAAGCAAAAATGAACGGCTTCAGCGATGCCCAGATCGGGGCTTTAGTGGGTGCCACCGAAGATGAGGTTTACGACAAAAGAAAAGCTTTGGGAATCAATCGTGTGTACAAGATGGTAGATACTTGTAGCGCCGAGTTTGAGGCCAAAACACCTTATTTCTACAGCAGTTTCGACAGTCCCAGCCTTTCCTCCGGAGCCAACGGCCTCACCCATAATGAATCGAAGGTGTCTGAGAAGAAAAAAGTGATCGTTTTGGGCAGCGGGCCGAATCGCATCGGACAAGGTATTGAGTTTGATTACTGTTGCGTACACGGATTGCTGGCAATAAAAGAAGCAGGCTACGAAGCCATTATGATGAACTGTAATCCCGAAACAGTGAGTACCGATTTTGATATGGCCGACAAGCTCTACTTCGAGCCGGTGTACTGGGAGCATGTAAGGGAACTGATCGAATATGAAAAACCCACGGGCGTTATTGTACAATTGGGCGGACAAACAGCCTTGAAGCTCGCCGAAAAAATCCGGGATATGGGCGTGGAAATAATTGGCACTTCGTTCGACAATATGGATATCGCCGAGGATCGCGGGAGGTTCAGCGACATGCTCAAAGACCTGGAGATACCTTACCCCGATTACGGAACGGCCTGGAATGTGGATGAGGCGATTGCCGTAGCCAACCGCGTAGGATACCCGGTTCTGGTACGTCCTTCTTATGTACTGGGCGGACAAAGGATGCGTATTGTGATTAATGATGAGGAGGTGGAAAATGCAGTGGTGAGTCTGCTGAAGCATATTCCCGGCAATAAGATTCTGATCGACCATTTTCTGGATCGCTGTCAGGAAGCCGAGGTAGATGCAATCTTCGACGGGGAAAACTTCCATGTCATGGGTGTAATGGAGCATATTGAACCGGCCGGTATCCATAGTGGCGACAGCCATGCGATGCTCCCTGCTTTCAATCTCTCGCCTATGGAAGTAACAACGATGGAGCATTATGCCGAGAAAATCGCAAGAGCATTAAATATAAAAGGATTGATCAATATACAGTTTGCCATTAAAGACGGTAAAGTATATGTAATCGAAGCGAACCCACGGGCCAGCCGCACCACGCCTTTTATTGCGAAAGCGTACCAAATCCCTTACCTGAATATTGCTACCAAGATTATGCTGGGCGCCAACAAACTCAGCGATTTCAAATTCGAGAAGAAATTGAAGGGCTATGCGATCAAAGAGCCGGTATTTAGCTTTAATAAGTTTCCAGGCGTAAATAAGGAACTGGGCCCCGAAATGAAAAGTACGGGAGAAGCGATCCGCTTTATCAAGGATCTGAAAGACCCCTATTTCAGGCAGTTGTATAAGGACAGGAGTATGTTTTTAAGTAAATAATGAATCGCATTCCGCCGGAGCAGAAACGGGGCGGGCTCTCCACGGAGTGGTAGCACGCCGTAAAGGAAAAGTTGGTGAGATAACCGGTATTCTTTGCTTATTCTATACTCCAACTCGCACTGCCGTCTTTTTCGTCCTTTATCAGGATGCCGATGCGGGCCAGCTGGTTCCGGATCGTGTCGGAGGTAATGAAATCTTTTCGGCTGCGTGCCTCTTTCCGGATATCGATCAGCAACTGCATTACATCATTCAGTTTTTCGTTATCAGCTTCCGATACATTTTTTAGGCCAAATATATCTTCGAGGAATATCTTAAACTGGAGTTGCAGGGCAGTCAGCGTGCCCGCGGATAGGGCAGAGGAGGCGACAAGCCCGTCTTTCAGGCCATTGATAACAGGAGCCAGTTCAAACATATTGGCCAACACTTTTGCGGTGTTGATATCATCGTTCATAAATTCTTCAAACTCGCCAACCAGCTTGTTCACCCGCGTATCTAATTCGGGGTCTGTTGCTGTTTGGTCAGGTTCTCCCTCTCTCAGTGGCAGTTTTTGAAGATTTTCATAGGCTTCCCACAACCTTTTTAGTCCCTTTTCGGAGGCCTGCAGCGCCTCATTACTAAAATCGAGCGTACTGCGATACTGGCTCTGCAAAATAAAAAACCTTACTACCATCGGATGAAATGCCTGGCTCAACAAAGGATGATCCCCACTGAATAACTCGGTGAGTTTAATAACATTGTTGTAGCTCTTTCCCATCTTGCGCCCGTTGATGGTGATCATATTATTATGCATCCAGTATTTTACCGGCGCTTCATGATTGCAGATGGTACTTTGCGCGATCTCGCTTTCGTGGTGAGGAAACATCAGATCCATACCACCCCCATGAATATCAAAACGTTTGCCTAAATACTTGGTAGCCATCGCCGAACATTCGATATGCCAGCCGGGGAATCCTTCTCCCCAGGGACTCTGCCAGCGCATGATATGCTGAGGAGGTGCCGCTTTCCATAAAGCAAAATCTGCCGGGTTGCGTTTTTCTTCCTGTCCATCCAACTCGCGGGTATTTTCGAGAAGATCTTCTATTTTCCTTCCGCTTAACTTACCGTAATCGTATTGGGAGGCATATTTTTTCACATCAAAATAAACCGACCCGTTTACTTCGTAAGCATAGCCATCGGCAATCAGCTTTTTGATCATTTCTATCTGTTCCACAATATGGCCGGTAGCAGTAGGCTCTATGGATGGCGGGATATTGTTAAACTGTAACATCGCCCAATGAAACAGGTTGGTGTATTTCTGCACCAATTCCATAGGTTCGAGTTTTTCAAGCACCGCCTTCGTCGATATTTTATCTTCCGCTTCCCGGCCCTCTTCCTCAAAATGACCCGCATCGGTGATATTGCGCACATAACGCACTTTATAACCCAGGTGTATGAGATACCGGTACAGCACATCAAAGGTTACATAGGGCCGGGCATGGCCTAAATGACTTTCGCCGCTAACGGTAGGACCGCACACATACATTCCCACATAGCCTGGCGTAACCGGCTCAAAAACTTCTTTCTGCCTTGTAAGCGAATTGTAAACTTTTAACACACTCATACTGACCCTTTTTCCAAAGATTGCAAAAATAACGGATATACAAGGCAATAAAAAAAAGGGACACCCCTGCAGTTATTTTTTTTGGATATCGGCTACAACCATATAATGATCGGAATACTTTGTCGTGATCCTTTTGCATTGACTCACTTCAAAATGGTCGTCGGCAAGAATATAGTCGATACGCAGGGTCGGGGAAAGAGAAGAATAAGTCCGGCCAATACCAAATCCTTTTTGAAGGAAAGCATCCTGTAAGTCGCCTTTGATGGTTTTATAGGTGTAGGAATTGGGCACATCATTCATATCGCCGCAGAAAATAACCGGGAAAGGGCTGTTGTCGATGATGCTGTTCACCATATCGGCCTGTATACTGCGGTGGGTGATGGCTACCGAAAGTTTTGATAAAATATGACGCGTATTTTCCAGCAAATTGCCCTTGGCTCCTTTGATGTCCTCGATTTTTGACAAGTCTTTCTTCCGGAACTGGTTGGATTGAAGGTGAGCGGTATGAACCCTGACCATCTGCTTATTTACTTTTATATCGGCAAACACAACCGCCTCAGGCAGGGTGGGTCGTGGAAATCGTACCATACCCGTATCTACAATGGGATAACGGCTAAAAATAACATTACCGTTGAACACCCTGTCGCCGTCCAGGTCGTGAGAAAAATAGTAATAAGGATAGCCCAAACCCTTGCTAATAGCAACAATATTATTATACCAGTCGGGGTTTATAGAAGACGTAAACTCCTGGAGGCAGAGGATATCGGCATTCACTCCCTGTATCTGTTTCAGCATTTTGTAACGGGTTTGGCTACCCCTGTTATTATTTCGGGCCATCTCAATGAAGCGGGCCACATTCCAGGTGGCCACCCGGATTGTTTTCTCATTCCTGGGGTTTTTAAAAGAAGCATAAAACCGGAAGGCAAAAAAATCTGAAATGCCCCGTATACCTAATAGTAAGGCGATCGCAGAGAGGAGAGCCCATTTACGCCTGACCAGAAGCCACCAGATCAAAAATACGATTACCAGTAACAGCAAAAAGGGAAAAGCCAGGCTGATGAGCGCTACGAGGGGCCAGTTTTGGGGATTGATGTAGGGGTTGATAACCGCCAGTAAAAATAAAGCCACTACTCCTATGTTGATGAGGAGCAATACACGGTTACTTATCCTTGCTAAAATTCCCATGGATCTGAGTTCTGAGAGATTAACGGGAAGATAAATTTTCTATTCCTAATAAAGAATAAAAATTTATCTGCCCTTCCCCTCATCTCTGCTCACCCGGGCTAAAAACTCTTTTTCTTCGGCCGACAGGTGGTCGTATCCGTTTTGGGAAATTTTGTCCAGGATCTCATCCAATCGTTGCTGCGTGAGTTTGGGGGTTTTTGAATACGGTTCCTTACTGGTCTTGTAAAAATTGGTAATTTTTACCTGGTTTCGCCTCTCATGAGATTTTTCGGGGTTAAACAGGTTGATGACCCAATCATATAAATTGTTCATCCAGTCGCTGCCATCGAAGCCCTTTCTTAACGTGTATATAAACAGAAAGCCGGATGCGGCGCTTGCCAGGTGGGCGATGTGTAGCTGAGGCAGGCGGGGAGGCAAGGTGGCCATATCAACTACCAGGTATATCACCGAAAGAATCCACAGAGAAATACCGCCACCCAACATAGGAAGCAGTTTATAGTTCGGACTGATAGTGGTTGCCGCCACGCAAACGGCCAGCGTAGCAGCTCCCGTACCGAAGAAATAGGAAGTGGCTCCGCCCGGCGGAGAAGGTATGAAATGATGGGCCAGGAGGAAGGCTACCGCCCCGGCCAAAGTACCGTAAATAAAAACAGGTACAATCTTTTTATAACCTGTTAAATCAATAAATATATGTCCGAAGCACCACAGCCACAACAAGCCGGTAAAAAGTTGAAGGATGTTTACATGAGCGAAAGAAGAGCTGAATAGCGTCCAGGGTCGGGTAAATAGCTTACCGGCGTTTTCCGAAAGGGCGAACCAACAGAAAATATTTTCATTGAAATAGCCCGCAACATCCGCATCCTGACCCATTTTTACGTGGGAGAGCGCCCTGAAAAAGGCAAGCACTATAAAAATAATCATGGCAATGGCTATCAATACCACGAGTGGATTCACCTTGCTTCCAAAAGACAACCGTGTATCGAAGTTCCTGTCAGAAATAGCCATACAATAATTTCTGTTTAACCGTTATACGTAAAAGCATACTCACCTCTTTGTAATAAACCTTTCAATATAACGTTCGGCGGTTGGTTTTGTTCCATATTTTTAACAAAATAAAACCTGTAAGAGCGCCACCCAGGTGGGCAAAATGTGCTATACCGTCTGCCGACTGGTTCAGTCCGCCAAATAAATCGATGGCAATAAAACCCAGAATAGCCCATTTGGCTTTAATAGGAATGGGAATAAACATCATATAAAGCTCTGTGTTCGGAAATAACATTCCAAATCCCACCAATACGCCAAATACGGCGCCGGATGCACCCACAGCCGCCTCGCCTATACCGGCCCCGTTCATCAGGAGCTGCACCAGCAAGTGTACTGCCGCTGCACCCAAACCCGAAATCAGGTAAAAAATTACAAATCGTTTGGTGCCCCACATGTTTTCCAGAATGCGGCCAAACATCCATAACGTGAACATATTAAACAGCAGGTGAAAAGGCATGAATGAACCCGAAGCGGCATGCGCAAACATGTGGGTGATAACCTGCCAGGGCCGGAAATTCTCGGAGCCAATGGGCCAGAGGGCTAATTTATCGGTAAGTCCGCCAATATAATGGTTGCCAAAAATATTGGTCCCAAGCTGGCGGTCGAAATAGAGTTGGGCCAGCCACACTACAACATTAATAGAAATAATATATTTAATTCCCGGGGGGAATTTCTCCGAAGGCCTTGTATAATAACTACTCATCCGGCAAAGATAAACCCATGCGCTTATGTGACAAATTGAATTAATGATTGAAAAATTTGGCCGTTTAAACGATTAAGCATATTTTGCAGTAGACTTGCTATGATAATTAAACCGGAATGAGAGAAGATATAGCGATTCGCTGCAAAATATGCTCAAACGTTTAAGCAAAAAGGAAAGTGTATTCTTCAGACCCATAAACGATCGGGAATCGACTCGGGAGCAGAAAAAGGAGATGCTTTTTATCAGATTCGATATTAACCCGAATTAAAAGGAATGATCAGATGGCCACATTGAAAACAACCGTATACCATGAACTGGACAGGGAGTCCTTTTGTAAATTGTACAGGGAGTATCAGCATATCCTGTTTAAACGACTATTGCTCCTGCTGGATTCTGATGAAATAGTAAAAGATATTGTTCAGGAAGTATTTATGAAAATATGGGTACGCCGGAAATATATTAAAGCGGAGGGATCCCTGAAAATGTATATGTACAAAATTGGCCTTAATATGATTGCTGACCATTACCGCCGCCTGGGTACCCGCCACCGCTGGGCAGCAAGGTCTTTTTTCGAGAACAGCAGCTATGAAGATAAAATTTTCCACGAAGAACGCCTGCTGAAACTGGAAGGAGCGATCGATAAACTGCCCCCTAAACGAAAACGGGTGTTTCAATTGTGCAAGTTCGAACAAAAGAGTTATGAAGAAGTGGGAGAAATTTTAAAAGTATCGCCATCCACCATCAGCGATCATATTGTAAAAGCCAATCAATTTATCAGATCAGAGCTCGGCAAACAATTATATTCGGTCTGACAGTCAGTTTTAAAGCACGCCTATTCCATCATATAAAAGTTTAAGAAATGAATAAAACCTTTTACATTCTCGGTATCTCCCTCTTTTTGTTGCTTCCGGCTAAATACCTTTCTGCACAGGCCATCTGGGAGCTTCGCGATTATTCGTCGGAAAGAATATCCAGTTACGATATAGCCGGGGCAAACGACGACGGCAACTGGAAAAATAAAATAAAGCCCGGCGATACCCGCACCATCGGCGAGGTAGCCGGCCCTGGCATTATTAAACATATCTGGATTACCATTGCCAGCCACGAGCCTCAGCACCTGAAAAAAATAGTGCTTCGTATGTATTGGGATGGCGAAGCCACACCCAGTGTAGAAGCTCCCATCGGCGATTTTTTTGGCCTCGGGCTGGGAAAATATTTTTTATATGAGTCCAAATTTCTTTCGGTTGGTTCGCAACGGGCGCTAAACAGTTCTTTCGAAATGCCTTTCCGTAAATCGGCAAAGATTACCGTAACCAATGAAGGCAGCCAGGAAATTGATGCCTTTTATTATAATATCGATTGGGAAAAGCACCGGAGCCTTCCCGAAAATATCGCCTATTTCCATGCGCAATATCGCCAGGCTACTCCCACAAAGGGCTGGACTGCCGACTGGAAGTACAATGGCGACCCACATATCAATAACAAACAAAACAGCTCCGGCGAGGCCAATTACGTAATACTCGAAGCAGAGGGGAGGGGGCATTTTGTGGGCGTTACACACTCCATCATCCAAAACCAGGGCGATTGGTGGGGCGAAGGCGATGAAATGATTTTTATTGATGGCGTGAAGAAACCTAAAATTCACGGAACAGGTGCCGAAGACTACTACCTCGGAGCCTGGTGTTATGGCGGATGCGCCATCAGTCCATTTGGCCACGCAAAACCTACTTTCGCCTACAGCGAATACGGTAATCCGCAAAACGGAGGCGATGACCGCGGTGCGCAATGGACGGTTTATCGCTATCATTCCGAATCGCCGGTGGTATTTAATAAATCAATTAAAATGACGATCGAGCACGGGCATGCCAATCATCGGTCCGACAACTATTATACGGTAGCTTACTGGTACCAGGTAGAGCCCCACGCGCCCTTTCCTCTTCTTCCGGCCGTTAAGGAAAGAATACCCGAATTGGTGAATACAGAGGGCCCCACGCTTGGAAAATAAAACCATGGTTAAAATAAACGGATACACCCTGCTGCTTTTCAGCATCCTTGTCCTGCTTCCGGCTGCATTCTTAAATGCACAGGATGGGAAAGATCTCGCCCCGCCCCGAACAGGTGTTTTGTGGGTAAGGCCGGCACAAGGCAGGCCCGCACAGTCCGTATGGGGCCATGCCAGGGGCTTACAGGTAGGGCTATCGCCTTTGCCGGGTCCAAGAGGCCTGCTACGTATTTACACGCCTTATCTGGGCCATGAGCCGGCTAACGTAATGAATTTTATTGCTTTTGAACCCATCGTAAAAGGAGAGGGGCAAAGAGGTTTTTCAGAATTGGAATGGAGCAAATCAGATGGGAAAAGAGGAAAAAGGTTCTGGAGTGCCAATGATTCGCTGAGCGCTGCCCCCGTGGCCGAAGATTTTCCGGCCAGCGGCGTAACAGAAACAATCAACGGAGAGGAAACACTTACTATTTTCATTTTTTCCGAACCGTTCGACAACGGCGCTAAAGTTTATACCCGGTTGCGGTTTTACAAGCATCAGCCCTACGAGGTGGAAATTACCACCTACGCGGCGCCGGGTTCGGCTCCGCTTGCGAACTTTATTGTAACGGCTACTATGGGTAATTACGCGAGGTTGCGCACGCTTTATTTGGCATCCGGCGACATAAGTTCCGGTAAACTCTGGCCCAACTATAAGGGCGATGCCTTTACGCCCCATGCTCATTTCCCCGTCAGCGATTTTATACAAGGGAAAAACGGGGCGGTGTATTTCATTGCCGCTCCCAACGAAAAAAATCCGGCGAAAGCGGAATATGCCCAGGGAACCCGGGATCATTGGAAATATTATGGTAAAAAGGCAACACAATATTGGTATAGCTCCCCCTCGGACCAGCCCGAAGGACTGGTAAACGGCCGTTATACTTACTGGGCCAGCCGCTCACCCATTCCCGGTGGTATATCTTTTGAGAACTTTGAACTGAAGACCCCGTTTAAGCAGGGAACTAATTTTGTATTCGGGATCAGCCCCCTGGCGCCAAAAACTTTTGTAAAAAGAATAAAGGGCAGGAAATAGGCGGCAGAAGAGATTGTACCGGTAAAAAAAATGTCGGGGGCCAACAGAGGATTTTGCGGAGCCCGACGTACTAATAAAAGAAAACGATTGTGTCCGATTGCTTAAACGTTTAATCAACCGATCCAGGTATATATTATAATCTTAGTTACATGAAAAAGAGAACAACCATTCTTAAATGCAAAATGATCTTAGCCTGTTTCCTTTTTTGCCAGGTAGTTTACCTGCAGGCATCCGGCAGTTTGGGAGTTGCTTACCAGAACCGGGTAGTGAGGGGAACGGTTACTGAAAAGGAAACCGGAACGCCCCTTGCCGGTGTAAACGTAACGATCAGAGGCGCCGGTGTGGGTACTGTTACCAACGAAGCGGGCCAGTACGAAATATCGGTTCCTTCCAATGACGACGTACTGCTTTTCAGCTACGCGGGAAAAAAAGTGGAAGAGCGGCCCGTGGCCGGCTTGTCTGTAATAGACGTAGTAATGGAGAGCGATGCGGCCTTGCTCGAAGAAGTGTATGTAGGGTATATGATGCAAAGGAAAAAGGACCTTACAGGAGCTATTTCCATGGCCACCAGCGAGGATATTGCCAAAAACCCTTCGGCCAACGCCATGAAATCGCTGCAGGGCAAACTCGCAGGTGTGCATATTACCACCAATGGCGGAAATCCTTCTGAAGGAGTGAATGTACAGATCAGAGGGCTTTCCTCTTTATCCGGAAGTGTAAGACCGCTGATAGTGCTCGACGGTATGCCTACCGAAAACTTAAACCTTCGCGACATTAATGCCGCCGATATCGAGTCGATACAAGTGTTGAAGGACGCGGCTTCGGCCAGTATTTACGGGGCCCGGGCTTCGGGAGGGGTAATATTAATACAGACTAAAAAGGCAAAAACAGGACAAACCCGGGTGGAATACTCCGGTAATATCGCCCGAACCAAAGTGGTAGGCCGCCCCACACTGATGAACGCCGAACAATATGGCACTGCCATGTTCAGGGCCTATGCTTACGATGAGAAAGTGTACAATATACCCATGACCCTGCCGCAAACCTACGATTTTACCTGGCACCGCGATGCCGACGGCCTGGCCGTACTTGATGCCGTAAAGCCGGCAGATTGGCTCAATGCCGATCAAACCGTACGGGGATCCAATACCAACTGGCTCGACGAAATTCTACGGCCTGCCATCCTTACAGAACACCAGGTAACGGTGTCGAAAGGAACCGACAGGTCTAAAAGCCTGTTTTCGCTGGGGTACTACGATAACCAGGGAACACAAATACATACTTTCTTCAGAAAATACTCTATCCGTACCAATACGGAGTACAGCCTGCTCAACAACCGCTTAAAAGTGGGCGAAAACCTGGCCGTTTCTTACCTGCAATACCGGGATGCCAATGAACTCCGCTGGGGATTGATAAACCCGCCTGCAGCGCCGGTGCGCGACATCAACGGAAACTGGGCCGGGGCAGCCGGATTTGACGACTTTACCAACCCCGTACGCGTACTTACCGATAACAGGGATAATATCAACCATTTTGTTAAGATTATCGGAAACGTGTTTGCAGATTTAGATATATGGAGGGGGATTTCGGCCCGCTCGCAATTTGGCGTCGACTACGGTAATGCTTATAACCGCGTGCTCGACAGGGAATGGTCGGAAACCGGCGGAAGAAACAGTAACGGCGAAAACTATGTGGGCAACAACCAATCGCACTCTTTAAGTTATGTGTGGACCAACACTTTGTCCTATAACCTGAATAAAAATAAACATAGCTTCAATGCGGTAGGCGGCGTAGAGTTTACCCGCTTTGTACAGGAAGGTTTTTCGGCCCGGAGGGAAGGTGTGTACCTTGAGGATCGCAACTTTGCCCATTTATCGGTTACCACCGGCGAAAAATATTCTTTAGGCAGTTCGGCCGACGAATATGTTTATTATTCCCTTTTTGGTAAGGCTAATTACGCATTTGACCAGAAGTATCTTTTATCGGCCACACTGCGCAGGGATGGGTCGTCGCTTTTTGGTGTAAACCACCGGTACGCGGTTTTTCCCGCTTTCTCGGCGGGCTGGCGCATCAGCCAGGAGAGCTTTATGAAGGATGTGGATTTTATATCCGATCTTAAAATAAGAGCCAGTTGGGGTGCCAATGGTAGTGTACAGGGGCTGCCGCGCGGTTATACTTCCACGCCCTTCACCACCGATTATTTTGGCACTTCTTATCCTATCGAGGGCAATGAAACCGGCGCGCTTTACTCCGGTTACCGGAGAACCTGGCTGGGTAACCCCGATCTGAAATGGGAAACCACCACGCAAACCGATCTGGGGATTGATTTCAGCCTTTTTAGCTATCGCTTAAACGGGTCTTTCGATTACTATTTCAAAAAAACTTCCGACATACTCGTGCAAACACCGTATATCGCCGCTATGGGTGAGGGCGGCGAGCCCTGGCTCAACGGCGCGGAAATGAACAGCAAGGGTATTGAACTGGAAATAGGATACAAAGGCAATCCCGAAAATATTTTTCAATATGCTGTTTCGGCCAATGTGGGTACTTACAAAACCCGTATCGTCAGCATACCCGAAAACGTGATCAACAAATATCCCGGCAACGGAAAAGAAGACAATGTGATCGGCAAAACCCCCAATATCATTTACGGGTTGGTGGCCGACGGTATTTTCAAAACCCAGGAAGAAGTGGATAATCATGCCGAGCAAACCGGGAAGGCCATTGGCCGTATCCGCTACAAGGATCTGGACGGAAACGGAAAGATAGAGGAACTGAACGACCGGGACTATATTGGCGTGCTTGATCCTAAGTTTTTTGGGGGTATTACTTTCGATCTGAACTATCGCCATTTCGACATGAATATATTTTTCCAGGGCGTTTTCGGCAATAAGGTGGTGAACAGCTGGAAATATGAGTCGGATTTATGGAATGTAAGTGTTCCTGCACATAAAAACCATCCCGACAGAATTTTAGGAGGATGGTATTTTGATAATCAAAATTCTGATATTCCGGCTATCTCCAACTCCAACCAAAATGCAGAGATAAGGATGTCGAGTTATTTCGTTGAGAACGGATCCTACCTGAAGCTAAGAAATATAGAATTAGGCTATACGGTTCCCCGGACCGGCAAGAGCATACAGCATTTGCGGATCTACGCATCGGCCAGGAATATTCTTACGATGAAAAAAAGCGGAGGAAAGGATGGCTTTACCAGTTTCGACCCCGAGATGCCCAATTACGGGTATCTGACACCGGCTTTTTACACATTTGGACTTAATGTTACTTTCTAAATTATTACTGCAATGAATAAGTTTAAACGACTTTTATTTCCGGTTTTTTTATTGTTATTTTTTACAGGCTGCGACCAGTTTCTCGATGTGAAACCCAAGCAGGTGCTCGATGAAAATTTGCTGAATAAACCGGAGGATATGGAGGGTTTTGTTACCGCAGCCTATGCCCGGATAACCGATATTCCTTCCTGGGATTCTCCGTTTTCTCCCTGGTGGTCGGGCTCTTTGCGATCGGACGACTCCTATAAAGGCGGCGGCGGCACCTGGGATGGCGGGGGCTGGCATGATATGGAAACCTTTGTAAACCTGAATCCGAACGGATGGCCGCTCGATTATCCCTGGTATGTATCTTACCAGATCATTCAGCGATGCAATACGGCGATACAAAAGCTCCAGCTCGTGTCGGAAGCCGACTTTCCCAATAAGAATGTCCGGATCGGCGAGGTAAAATTTCTCCGGGGATTTGTACATTTCCGGTTGAAAGAGTTCTTTAAGTATATCCCTTATATCGACGAAAATGTGGTGGGCGGTACCGCCGAATTTGAAGCCGTGCCCAACCGGGATAAAACCCAACCCAACGACCAATATCTGTGGGAAAATATACTGAATGATTTCAAGGATGCAGAAAGCAAATTACCCGACACACAGCCTGAAAAAGGTAGGGTGGATAAAAACGCGGCCACAGCTATGGTGGCAAGAGTGCTGATGTTTATGGCTTATGAGCAGAATGATTTGCACCAGGTGGTAAATATCAACCGGGAGCGGCTCTCGGAAGCACTCACTTACCTGAACAAATTAACCGATCAGGAAGGTGGAAAACTGGGCCTGCAAGCCGATTTTTCGGACAATTTTGAAGTAGAGTTTGATAATAAGACAAAGGAATCGATTTGGGAAATACAGTACTCCCTCAACGATGGCAGCTTTACCGGGGGAAAAATAAACCGGGGAGAAGGATTAAATCACCCGTTTAACTGGGGCGGATTTATCTGTTGCGGGTTTCACCACATCAGCTACTCCATGGGCAACGCCTTTAAAACCGGCACTAACGGGTTGCCCTTATTCGATACCTACAATAACGGCAGTTATGCCGATGGTGCCGAAGCGTATTTCAATAATAATAGTTTCGATCCCCGGTTCAGCCATACCATAGCCGCACCCGGGCTTCCCTGGAAATATGATCCCAATTTGATTTTTGAGGCAGGAGGTATTCGTAACGGAGCCGAGTACGGCTATTTTAAGTCCATTAAAGAACTTCCCCGGCCCAATTGCGGCTGTTTGCTATACGATGGCTGGCAGTTTAACTCCATGAACAAAAGAATGATCCGCTACGATGAAATATTATTATGGAAGGCCGAAGTGCTGATCCAACTGGACCGCCACCTGGAAGCCCTGGCGCCTATTAACAAGATCCGGGAAAGGGCTGCCAATAGCACCGGGCGGTTGAAAAAAAGTGACGGCTCGCCGGTGTTGAATTATCGGATCGATACTTATAAACCCGGTGTTAACTGTGAGTGGACGAAAGATTTTGCCTTAAAGGCGATGCAATGGGAAAATCGTCTCGAAATGGCAGGAGAAGGACGCCGGTTCTTTGATTTGCAGCGTTGGGGCATCCTGGAACCTACCATGAATGCCTATTTTGCGGTGGAGAAAAACAGGTTTTCCTGGATGGGTGTTGCTAAATTTACATCGGGACGCGATGAATTTTTCCCGATTCCGCAAGCTCAGATTAACTGGGCCAAAGGAAATTATACACAAAATCCCGGGTATTGATGGTACAAAAAAAGCATATAGATACGGTTAAACTTATTGGCAGAAGAAGGATTTGGGGCGTATTTATATGCTTTCTCTGGTTGTTTGCTGCCTGTGAAAAAGACGATGCCCCACCGATATTTGTTCCTACCGACGAAATAACCGCCTCGGAAACAAATCTTATTCCTGATAAGGAAACCAAAAAAGTATCTGCGGTTTTAAGTTTTAAGAACCTGGGGGCTATCGATTATATCTCGGTCGTGAAAAGCGGGGGCAGCAGTTATTCGGAGAAAATAAACCGGCAGGAATTATCCCCCTCCTATACGTTTAGTTATACCATTCAGGGATCAGACCCCGAATCCTTTAAGCTGGTGTTGAAAGCGTATTATACCGATGGCAATGCTTCTAATGCACTTAACCTCAATGTGGATAACCGATGGGGCTTTTTTATAAGGAATGTAAGCCGCACCGCCCGCGTAACCGGCAGGCCCTTGCAAAACGAAGTCCTTCCCAACCCCAATAATACCACGGTAAAATGGAATGTAGGAGGAACGGATCTGGGAATTATATGGGAAATGAACCCGGGAAACTACGGGATATTTTTTGGGGATACATTCGGACAAGACTTTGTACCCAACTCTGCCAACCCCGGGCCCAATGGAGGTAGCTGGCGATCGAATGTGCTGGCATTTTCCAACGACAATGAATTGGACAACGGGCTCAGCTTTACCAGTATGGCAACCGATAATGCCGGCAATGCCCGCGAAATTGTTCCCGGAGGGAAAGATATTTCGGGCAATGGCGACCTTACCTCCATTCCCTCGGCCGCCATCCGGGCTAACGGAGCCGATTATGTTCATTATTTCAATATCAAAAACTGGACGGGTTGGGTCACCAACTTTTCGGGCTTGTACAAATCGGTGGACAATGGACAGACCTGGCAAAAATGCGAGACGGTTGTGTTTCCCTCCAGCAGCCGTTTTGGAATGGCCGGTTATTTTAAAAAAGACGGCTATGTTTATATGATCGGGTCCAACGCCGGTAGAAATAACCCTGCCTACCTTGCAAGGTTTAAAGAGCAGGATATTGAAAACCCGGCTAAGTATGAATATTGGAACAGCGCCGGGGCAAATTGGGTAACGGGCAATGAATCTGCCGCCAGCGTTATTATTAATGATAAGGTGGGTGAATTATCCTTTATTTACCATACCCGGTATAAAAAATGGATCATTGCTTATTTTAATGAAACCCGCTACAATATAACCATGCGAACTGCGGAAGAGATTACCGGCCCCTGGAGCAGTCCCTACG
Source organism: Paraniabella yanshanensis (assembly GCA_040393015.1). Lineage (GTDB taxonomy): Bacteria > Bacteroidota > Bacteroidia > Chitinophagales > Chitinophagaceae > Niabella > Niabella yanshanensis_A. Next base: position 20,783 of record JBEBUZ010000020.1, on the reverse strand, counting down.
AGCTTGCTTCAGGCAACCAGTATGCCCAGTTATATGGTTCCTATATTCACCCTCTTTCCGCCGCCGGCGATCATTTATATTTCCTGATGTCGATGTGGATGCCCTATAATGTATTTCTGATGAAGGCAGAGCTGGCCGATATGGGGGAGTTTTAGTGGCGGAGTTTTAGCTGCACTACATTTTCAATATGCAGGGTATGCGGGAACATATCTACCGGCTGAATTTTGGTGACCACGTATTGCTCGTCCAGCAAAGCCAGATCGCGGGCCTGCGTCGCCGGGTTGCAGCTTACATATACCACCGTGGGCGCCGCCATTTCGTTTATTTTCTGCACTAATTTCTCGTGCATACCTGCGCGCGGAGGGTCGGTAATAATCACATCGGGTCGCCCGTGGCGGGCAAAAAACTCATCATCGCAAACCTTTATTACATCGCCTGCATAAAAATGGGTTTTGGCGAGTTGGTTCAGTGCTGCATTTTCCCGGGCATCTTCTATGGCTGCTTCAATTACTTCCACACCCACAATTTTAGCGGCATTGGCGCTGCAAAAAATGCCGATGCTGCCGGTACCGCAGTAGAGGTCGTATAAGGTTTGGCTGCCTGTAAGCTCTGCAAAATCGCGGGTAATTTTATAAAGTTCTTCCCCCTGCCGGGTATTGGTCTGAAAAAACGATTTTGCACCAATTTTAAACCGGAAATCTTCGAGTTTTTCAATTACATACCCTTTGCCATGGTAAACCACCGGCTCCAGGTCGTGCAGGCTGTCGTTATTTTTAGTATTAACGGTGTACAGCAGGGAGGTGATCTCCGGGAACTGCTGTAACACATACTGCATCAATGCCTGGATTTTTACAGTATCGTTTTCGCCCACGACAATATTCACCATCCACTCGCCCGTTTCGCAAAGGCGTACCTGCATGGTTCTTAAAAATCCGTATTGCTTACGCAGGTTATAAAAGCTCCACCCGTTTTGAAGGGCAAAATTTTTCACCGCCAGCCTGACCGCATTGGTGGGCTCGTCCTGGAGGTGGCAGGTTTGAATATCCACTACTTTATCCCAGAACCCTTTGGCGTGGAAGCCGGCGGCTCCGGTTCCGCTCTGTGTTTCGGGTTCCGTTGCGGCGAGTTTTATTTCTTCGCGGCGTTTGGCAAATTCTTCTTTTGTTAGGAACTCTTCTGTTCCAAAAGTGTATTCGATTTTATTGCGGTAACGGGTTGTTTTCTGAGAACCTATGATCGGTCTTATTTCCGGCAAATTCACTTTCCCGATGCGTTGCAGGTTATCCTGCACCTGCTGTTGTTTGTATTGTAATTGCAGCTCATAAGGCAGCATCTGCCATTGACAGCCGCCACAGGTACCAAAATGGCTGCAAAAAGGAGTTACTCTTTTTTCGGAATACCGGTGAAAATGGATGGGGAAACCCTCGGCCCAGTCTTTTTTATTTTTAGTGAGGCGAAGGTCCACCACATCTCCCGGCACCACTTGTTCTACAAACACCACCTTGCCTTCTACCCGGGCCAGCGAACGGCCTTCGGCGGCATAATCTTCTACCAGCACATTTTCGAGTATGATATTTTTCTTTTTTCGGGCCAAATCTGATCCTGTTTTTGGGGTGATGGGTAGGCTCTATTCCGGTTGCGCCTGATCCTTTCCTGCTGATCTTTATTCTGCGGTACAAGCGAGCGTGGCAATGTCGATGAGTTATGTTCTATAGCTGGTTTCAAAAAAAATTACATTCTTTTTATCACGTTGGCTACAATATGGGGCTTACCCAGGGTATAGTAATGCAGGCAGGGCACGCCGTTTTTCTTCAGATCGCGGCTTTGCTCCAGCAGCCAGTCTTCCCCAATCTTTTCCACATCGGCATTATTGGTGCATTTGGCTATTTCGCCCGACAGTTCCTCCGGAAGATCGATGGAGAATATTTTGGGAAGCGTGGTAAGCTGTTTTTTATTGTAAACAGGTTTGAGGCCCGGCACAATGGGCACCTGGATGCCGTTGGCCCGGCAGGCTTCTACAAATGCATAATATTTTTTATTATCGAAAAACATCTGGGTAACAATATAATCAGCACCTGCGTCTACCTTGGCTTTTAAATAATTAAGATCCGATTGCATATTCGGAGCCTCAAAATGTTTTTCGGGGTATCCTGCCACCCCAACGCAAAACGAGGTTTTCCGGCTGTTGATGAGTTCTTCCTCCAGGTAAATACCATTATTGAGGCTCATCACTTGTTTAAGCAGATCTACCGCATGGCGGTGGCCTTCGGGATGGGGAATAAAGGCGGTTTCGTTTTTAGCCGCGTCGCCCCGCAAAACCAGTACATTGTCGATACCAAGGTATTGGAGGTTAATGAGCGCGTCTTCTGTTTCGCCGATGCTAAAGCCGCCGCAAATAAGATGGGGTACCGTATCTACATCGTACTTGTTCATAATGGCCGCACAAATGGCCTCTGTACCGGGTCGTTTGCGCAGTGTTACTTTTTTGAAACTGCCATCGGGATTTTGCCGGAACTCATGTTCGCTCCGGTGATAGGTAACATTAATGTAGGCGGGTTTGAATTCCATCAGGGGATCCAGATGGTTGTAAAGCCCTTCTATTCCTTTTCCCTTTAACGGGGGGAGAATTTCAAAGGACAAAAGGGTTTCCTTTTTTTCCTTTGCCCGGTTAATATGCTCAATTACCTTCATTCCAGATTTTTAGAATGGGCAAAATTACGGTTCATTGTTGTAAGATTCGGTATTATTTGGGGGAAAAGGTTTTGGGTTTTTGGAAGAACAGGTTGGCGGAATAAAAAAGCTATCTTTCAGTGTTTTAAGCAATAAAACGAGGGGTGGATCAGGGATTGCGTCTGTCGAGCCCCCAAATCAGCTTGGTTTGAATGGTATGCAGGAAATTATTTTCGCTCAGGCGGAGCAGGTTAATGGTAAATTTTTCCTTTCTTACGGCCAGCGAAACGTTGCGGCCTACAATTTCTTTTCTCGAATCGAGGGCGCAGATCACGTCGTCGGAGCGGCTTTCAATTTCGAAAGAAATGATGCTGTTTTCATTTACTACCAGCGATCTAACATTAAGGTGGTGGGGCGCTACCGGCGTGATGGTAAAGTTGCCCGAGTCGGGAAAAACAATCGGCCCTCCGCAACTCAACGAATAACCCGTAGATCCTGTGGGTGTGCATACGATCAGTCCATCGGCCCAATAGGTATTCAGAAATTCACCGTTGATATAGGTGTGTATTTTGAGCATGGAGGCGATGTCGCGCTTATGAATGGCAAATTCGTTCAATCCGAAGGGAATATCGCCAAACAGGGGTGTGTCCGCGTCTACATGGATCAGGGTTCTTTTTTCGCTTACATAGGTTCTTAAGGCAATGGCTTTGATCGCCAGCGACAGGTTATCGCGGCCTATGCTGGCCAAAAAGCCCAAACGGCCGAAATTGATACCCATGATAGAAATGGGTTTATCTTTTATAAGGGTAATGGTATCCAGCAGTGTTCCGTCGCCACCCAGGCTAATCATAAATTCAACATCCTTGTCCAATTCTTCGGCGCCCCGGAAGGTGGGTGTATGGGCCGAAAGATTGATGGGCTCTTTTATAGAGGCGAACAGAGGTTCATACACTACGTATTTTATTTTGTAGTGCTGTAGTTCCTCGAAAAATATTTTCACATCTTCCAGTAATTCCGGCTCAATTCCCCTGCTGTATACGGCTACCTTCATGTTGTTAAAATATGGTCTTTTTTTCGGTAAAAAACCGGTTTTCTCCTTTATGGTTCAACGAAAATTCGAGTCTGAGCGTGAAATCATAATCTGTAAATATATCAAAGCCAAAGCCCGCACCATACAGCATCCGGTTATTCAGTTGCGATGCCCAGGGTTGTGGGTTATGGGCGTATCCTGCATTTCCGAACACTTTTCCGTAGATTTTTAAAGGGATCAATGTTGCCAGCCACTTCTTAAAAATCGGCGGATTAATGCTAAAATTAGCGATTTGCCTGAAAATGGTCGCTTTTATTAGTCCGCCGGCAGTTCCGTCTATCACATATTGTTCATAACCGCTCATGTTCATATCGGCATAGCCTAATAACTGAGAGCTGTAAAAAGACTGTTTTAGCGGAAACTTTACGGTGCCCAGTGCCGCTATGCTGTAAAAAGTAAGCGGGAGTGAGGTGGGCCAGTACCCAACTCCTTTGGCGGTAAGTTGCCATACATTCATGTTATTATTTAATCCCTGTTTGAGCGCCAGGATATCTGCGGCATAGCCCCGGGTGGGATATTGCCGCAGGTTAAACTTTTGATAGGTGAGGCGGTAATATATTTCGGGATATTTTATTTCCTGCTGCCCCTGTTTAAAAAAATAAGGATTTCTTTTCAACACGGTATCGCCTACCCGCAGTGTTTGGTACCCGACGCCAAAGGTATGGGTGGTGTATAGTTCGGGCCGGTGGGTTACTTCGAGATAGGTTTTCGAAAAGTTGCGGAGGTAGCGTTCGCGGTCCTTGATGAAGATGATGGTATTGCTATCGGGGTGTGTGCCGGCATTTACCTCGTGTGTTTTGCCGATGGAGAAGCCCACATTCATCCCCCATTTCTGGTCTTTATCAATATAGGGTCGGTGGTAGCTGAATACCAATTGCCGGGTATATCCTGTGATGAGTTGAAACCTGAGCCGGTCGTTGCTCCCGGTGGCATTATTGTAGGTGAGTTTAACGCCATAGTCGAGCCGGGAAATCTGCGCCCTGTTCTGAAACAGCCATTCGCTCAATGATCGGTCTACCGGTTTCAGATGGGGGAGTACTAATATATCCCATCTCTCCTTAACCGCGATGCGAATGTCTATGTAGTCGCCGTCGTAACGGTCTACAGCAATGCTGAAGTCGCGATCGGATGTGGAAAAAAGAGCGAGTCCCAGCACCTGGGCCTTGGCCCTGGCAAATAAAGCGGGTATATCCTTACTATTTATCGTATCGCCCTCGGCAAAAGGCAGTTCCCGGGTTATGATCACCCTGCGGGTTCTTTTTTTTCCTTCCAGGTAGTCGATATAAATCCCCCTGATGATAAAAATACTGTCGTCTTCGGGTTTGTTTAAAGTGTCCAGGTCAAAGCGGTCGGGACCTGCGGGAGAGGGGGTTTCAGCGGTATCAATTGCCTGTTTTGCCGGGGAGATTTGAGCAACAGCAACCTGGCCGGCGGCGGTCAGGATCAACAGCCACAAAAGGTATTTTTTTATCCAAAATACTCTCACGGCGAAAACGGGTAATATGTTTTACGGGTTTTACTAAACATTCAGGTAGCTCATCAGGTTTTCATAATTAGTTTTAAGTTCGTTGGCATACAGTTCTTCGCCGAAATAATGTCTTACCTGATATCCGTAACGTTGAAACGTGGCGACAATATCCGAAACTTCCAGTTTGTTTATTTTGATGGTAACCGGCATTTTGTTGTCTTCTGTTATACCCGATGTATTTAATTGTGTGATTTGTGCGTCGTTGCTTTCTACCAGCCTGCATATTTCGGAGAAAGCATATTGGGCGGGTTCCATCTCCAGTACAATGATCGCGCCCGGCTCGTTTATCTGCATAAATTCGCCCAGTTCTTTCAAAAGATGGTTTGTTCCCACTACGCCCGCCAGTTTTCCGTTTGCCTCGGTTACGGGCAGAATGTTTAAGTTGGCTGCATTGGCTACGGCTACGGCTTTAAGCAGATGATCGTTCGTATTTACGCCGATTTTTATTAAATAATGTTCAAGATCGCCCAGTTTCCCGTTTTCATCTTCGTTGAGCAATATTTCATCTTTGATCAGGCCCATGTATTCCCCATTGTCCGTTACGGGTAGTTCCCGTACGCGGTACTGCTCCATCCATTGCAGCGCATGGTATACGGTATCTGAAAGCTTAACGGGAGGCAGATCTTCGAACGGTAAATGGATGACTAACATATTGCTTTTTTATCCTAAGACTGCTATTCTCAGGCTTCTGTTGCAATGGCCGAATGCTTTTTTAAGAAATTAAACAAAATTTTATTGAATTCTTCCGGCACTTCCATCATCGGGGCATGCCCGCATTTGTCAATAAAATAAAGTTCACTGTTGGGAAGAAGCTTGTGAAATTCTTCTGCCACAAACGGGGGGGTAACATTATCGTTTTTACCCCAGATCAAAAGAGCCGGAATCTTGATTTCGCCTAATTCCTTTTCAAGGTTATTACGGATAGCGCTTTTAGCCAGGGCGATAATCTTAATTACTTTCAGCCGGTTGTTGGTGATAGAGAACACTTCTTCCACGAGTTCATCGGTGGCCATTGCCGGGTCGTAAAAAGTATATGCGGTCTTTTTCCTTATATATTCCCTGTCGCCGCGTTTGGGATAGCTATCGCCCATGGCACTTTCAAAAAGCCCCGAACTGCCGGTAAGGGTAACCGTTTTTACCGGGTTGTCTTCATTCTTTAATAAATACACCAATCCTACATGTCCGCCCAGCGAATTGCCTAACAAATGTACGTTCTGGTAACCCCGGGTTTCTATAAACTTGTGCACGTATTTGGCCAGTCCGCTTACGCTGGTGCTCAAAATATCCATGTCCAGTAAAGGCAGCATGGGAACCACTACTTTATTATATTGCCTGAAATAATCGATGAGGGACTGGAAATTGCTCAATGCACCAAATAGTCCATGCAACAATACGAGCGGCTCTCCTTCGCCCTCCTCAATATAGCTGAATTTGTCGTGTTTCTTTATCTCGTATTGCATTCTTGTTGATATATTATCGCCGCTAATATATAAATTTTAGTAAATACACATGGTTATTAGCAGTTATATTTTAAAGTTTACTTTTTTTCGTTGGATAAATATACAAATCACTTTCCAAACATTCGTTCTATCTGGTCCTGTTTGAATTCGAGATAAGTGGGGTTTCCGTCGGGAGCCACATTAAAAGGCCGGCATTGAAAAAGATCGGTCAATAGCTGTCGCATTTCCTTTGGGGTTAGCTTTACGCCGGATTTGACGGCTCTCTGGCGGGCGAGGGAGCGGATCAGCTTTTCCCGGCCGGATATTTTTACCTCCTTGTTAAAGTGTTTATATTGTTCCAGCGTGAAGTCGATAATTTGTTTTTCATCTCCTGGTGCAAGGTCGGCCGGTGTGCCTTGTATTACGAAGCTATTTTTCCCAAAAGCTTCAATAGCATAGCCCAGTTGCCGGAAATAGGGCAGCAGTTCGTTCAGCAGCAGTACATCGGCCGGCACCAGTTCTATGGTTACCGGGAACATACTGCTTTGGGTGGCAATGGGTTTTCCCTCTACCGCATCGCTCATTTGCTGATACAGAACGCGTTCGTGTGCGGCTCGCTGGTTAATGAGTAAAAAGCTGTTTTCGGTGGATAAAAGAATGTAAGAATTGAGCACTTGTGCCAGATCGGTATTTTCTTCTATGGTAAATGCCATTTGACCCTGTCCGCTGGCAAAAGCCGTTGGCCTGTTGGTTTCCTGCTCAACCGGGCCATCTTCTTTTTTAACCGGTTCGTAAAAATCTTTCCAGTGTTGTAGCTCGGTGGAGGATGGCCGTTCAATAAAATGAGCCTGGTGTTTTTGTGTAAACCCTTTGTAAAGAGGAGAGGTGGCGGCGTTGTCTTTTTGTTGGGAGGTGAAAGGGTTGGTTATTGAGGGGAGTTGCTGTATAGCGGCATCCAGCTCAAAATCGAGCGCCGGCGTTATACTGAACTGGGCCAGGGCATGTTTCACTGCGGCCTGAACGAAGGCATAAACAATCTTTTCGTCTTCAAATTTGATTTCCTGTTTGGTGGGGTGTACGTTTACATCCACCTGTTCGGGATCAATATCGATAAACAGTACATACATGGGGAAGCTATCCGTGGGGATCAACTCCCGGTAGGCATTCATCACCGCGTGGTTCAGGTAGGCGCTTTTGATAAAGCGGTTATTGACAAAAAAATATTGGTCGCCCCGGGTTTTTTTCGCTGTTTCGGGTTTGCCGGTAAAACCATAAATGTTCATATAGTCGGTTTCTTCCTTCACCGACACCATTTTGGCATTATAGGTATTACCCAGCAACTGTATTACCCTTTGTTTCAGGCTGCCTTTTTCGAGGTGGAAAATTTGTTGTCCGTTGGCAGTGAGGGTAAATAATATATGGGGAAAAGCCATTGCTACCCGGGAAAATTCATCCACGATATGGCGCATTTCGGCGGCATTGCTTTTTAAAAAATTCCGGCGTGCCGGGATATTGAAGAAAAGGTTCTTCATCGCAATGCTGGTGCCATCGGGTACAGCCACCGGCTCCTGGCGGCCCACCATGCTGTTTTCTATTTCCAGCAGGGTACCTGCATCATCGGTAGCTCGTTTTGTTTTAAGTTCTACCTGTGCCACTGCGGCAATCGATGCCAGGGCCTCCCCTCTGAATCCCATGGTTTTGATATGGAACAGGTCGTCGATATTTTTTATTTTGGAGGTGGCATGACGTTCAAAGCAAAGGCGGGCATCGGTTTCGCTCATGCCTGCTCCGTTATCGATAACCTGTAGCAGGGTTTTGCCTGCATCGGTGACCAATAGCTTTATTTCGGTGGCTCCGGCATCAACGGCGTTTTCCAGTAGCTCCTTTACGGCGCTGGCCGGCCGTTGAATTACTTCTCCGGCCGCAATCTGGTTGGCGATATTATCGGGTAACAGTACTATTTGATCGGGCACGCGGTACAAAAAATTTAAGCGCGTAAAGGTACAATAAATAATGTTATTTGCTTTGTTTGCCCTTCACTACCAGGTAGCCGTCGCGGCCCGTTTGTAAATAGCCATAGTCATAGCAGAAAAAATAAGTAGCTCCTTTTTGATTGGTATAGGCATGGGTATGCCATTTAAACTGGAAGCCCAGGTGGGACAGTTTTTCGCGGTTAGTTCTGGCGATCTGCTGTTCATTGTCTATCAGGGAAGCCAGTATTTGCCGGTTCTTTTTTAATGCGTTATTGATATTTCGGATAATATTGTTATCGACCGCTTTAGCCTGGTTGTTGTATACATTACGGCAATAGTCGTTACAAAATTTTTTATCGCTCCGGCCTTTAAGCGGTTTGCCGCAGACCCGGCATTCTTTAAAAGGGATGATCATAGGTAGCCTTTTGTTCCTTAAAGATACAAAAAAAATCCCAAATACATTGGCCTTTAATCTAAAAGGCGTTTTTAAACGCTTACAAACAGTTATTGTCGTAAGTAAATCTTTAATATACGACTATGGCTTTCCCATTCATGCATTTTTGTGTGGTCAATCAGCAGCGCTACTGAGAGATTGAAATAGAAATTTTTTAACCGTCTGTCGGATGGCGGACACAAAACTTACAACTATGTATGCACTTAGAAACAAGGTTCAGTTGATCGGAAATCTGGGCAATGCCCCGGAGATCAAAACAATGGAAACCGGTAAAAAGATGGCGCGTTTCAGCATTGCAACCAATGAAGTGTATAAAAACACCAGTGGAGAACGCGTTAAAGAAACCCAATGGCACAGTATCGTAGCCTGGGGCCAGGTCGCCGAAATTGTCAATAAATTTCTCACCAAGGGAAAGGAAGTGGCTATCGAAGGTAAATTGGTCAACCGGAGTTATGTCGACAAAACCGGCACCAAAAAATACGTTACCGAAGTACATGCCACCGAACTTTTACTGCTCGGTCCGGGAAATACCGGTGCTTCCGATGCATAAGCGAACCTGTTGCCGGTTATTTTGAAGCTGTTTCCGGTTTTAGTCCGCGGCTGGTCCCCGCGGGCTATTTTTCTGTTCTTCCATATAAAAAGGAGGATATGTTTTTGTTTGCCTTAATTTAACTTGTAAAACAGAAACTTTGTACCTTCGACACATGGCAATCTTAAAGTTCAGAGTATATTTTGAGGAGGATGACAGCATTTATCGCGATGTGGTGATTAAACATACCCAAACCTTTCTGCAATTGCACGAGGTTATACTAAAAGCCTACGAATTCGACAATAAACACCAGGCTACTTTTTACCGATCCAATGATAATTGGCAGCAGGGCCGGGAGATTAGTTTGCAGAAATACGATAAAAATTACAGGGTAGAACCTTTGCTGATGGCAGAAACCACCATAGGATCGGAGGTTAAAAATACCAACCAGCGCTTTACTTATACCTATGATTTTCATAAGTTATGGGGCTTTTTGATTGAATTGATTAATGTGTCTAAAGAGGCGGATGACCGCGTCAGCTACCCATCTGTGGTGCGTGCGGAAGGGATCGGGCCCAAGCAATACGGTACCAAAGGACTCCTGGGGGATAAATTTGCCGATATTGAAGAGAAATACGATCTTTCACGGGGGGCGGAAGGCTTCAATGAAAAAAATGAGGATGGAGAAGATTTAAGCGTGGAAACCGCTGATGAATACCAGGATGAAGAAGAGTAAACCGCCCCGGGTTTTTACATTATAAATTTCAGATATCAAATCGATTATTGTTATTGCGGGTCCCACCGCAGTAGGTAAAACTGCCCACGCGGTTGAAGTGGCACAGCATTTTAACACGGTTATTCTGTCGGCCGATAGTCGCCAGTGTTTTAAAGAGCTGAATATTGGTGTGGCCCGGCCCACGACCGAAGAACTGGAAAAAGTTCGGCATTATTTTATCGCTTCACACAGCATCCACGAAAACCTGAATGCTGCCTGGTACGAAACCTATGCCCTCGAATTGCTCCAAAAATTGTTTTTAGAGCAGGATACTGTTGTAGTAACCGGCGGCACCGGACTGTATCTTCAGGCGCTGACCGGGGGCCTGGACGAGATTCCACCGGCAAACGAGCAGGTACGGAGCCATATTGTGCAGCAATACGAAGCAAAGGGTATCGAGTGGTTACAGGCTCAATTGCAATCGGCCGATCCGATATTTGCAGCCGAAGGTGAAATGCAGAACCCTCAACGGATGATGCGGGCACTTGAAGTAGTTCAAACCACCGGTCGGTCGATAATCCTCTTCCGAAACAGGCCAAAAAAGCCCCGACCATTTCAGATCCTGCAGGTGGGGCTGGAACTGCCCCGGGAAATATTGTACCAGAGAATTAACCAACGGGTGGAGGAAATGATGCACAGCGGCTTGCTGGAGGAAGCCCGGGGTTTGCTTCCCCACCGCCGTTTGAACGCCTTGCAAACCGTTGGTTACAAAGAACTTTTCGAATATTTTGATGGCAAAACTTCTTTAAACGAAGCGGTTAGCCTTATTCAGCAAAATACGCGCCGCTACGCCAAAAGACAGATGACCTGGTTTAAGCGGCAAGCAGACCTGCATTGGATCGATGTTCAAAAGCAAAAAAATATTATTTCCGTAGTAGAACAATTGCGGGGATGATTCGGTCTCACAAGCGGCAATAGCAGTATATTTGCCGGATGGTATCTGAAGAACAAGAAGAAGAGAAGCCTGTTTCTGAGCCCGACCCCTTAGAGCCCAGCCAAAATGCGCTATTGCAGATCAGCAGGTGGACAAGACAGGTGGCCGTTATCGGTTTTGGAATCGGCGCTTTTGTTGTAATGACCATGTTATTCGGCGGGGTTCAGGTTCTAACCACAGTCGCTTCTTCCCTGTCACTGGAGGGAGCGAATACCTACCCGGTGCTGGTCGCTGGCTTTTTTATTTTATTTTTCCTGGTAGCATTGGTTTTATTTTATTTGTTGAAAGCCTCCCAGCTCTTTTTCTTGGGCGTGCAGCAAAAGAATACGGAAATGATTTCACAGGCTTTCGGATATCTGAAATATTTTTTTGTGGTTGTATTGGTTTTCGCGGCCCTGCGATTAACCGGTAATCTGTTTAATTTACTATAACGAATGGACAACATCGGAAACCAGGACGCAGAAGGAAAACTTAGCCCCTTATACCGGAACATTTTTTCCGTTGCCCGGATAGGCGGCTATGCAGCGCTGCTCTCGCTGGCAGGAAGCGTGATTGGTGCCATTGCGGGATTTACCAAGCCTATTGCCGCGGTATCGTTGCCTGCAAAGGAAGGATTTGAAGAAGTGGATGTGCAACAACTGGCTCAGAGCAGTACTTATTTCTTTGTAACCCTTTCGCTGATTATCAGTGTTGTCACCTTCTATTTTTTGTTCCGTTTTTCCAAACTGGCGCAATCTGCTCTTTTGAGGGGCGATAGCATTAAATTGAGTGAGGCATTGCAAAGCCTGGCGAAATATTTTAAAATATGGGGTATACTGCTTTTTCTGATGATGTTTTTCTTTGGGCTCCTGCTTTTAGGCGGTATGCTTAACGGTGCTGCCGGTGGATAAAACCTTTATTTCACAGACAGGTAGTTATAGTCGGTAAGAAGCCTTTCCAGGAATTGATCGGGGTACATATCTGTTTTTATTTGCAGAAACTCCTTTACTTTTTCGGCGGCTACCGAAATATCTTCGTGCTTCTTAGTGTTCAGCAGATTTTTTATAATGTTCAGGTCCTTGTCGCTGATACGCATAACCTCGGGAAAAAGAGGTGTATAACCGTCCTCCACCTCCTGGAAAATGGTATTATCCAGACTTTCCTTCACCGAAGTTTTAATAAGGATGGTTTGAGCAAGCAGATCGCCGATGCGCTGGGGTTTTTTCCCGTTCGACACGAGGACGATATCGGTGATCAAAAACCCCATCCCAAATACAAATGCGATTATTGCTTCTGTGCCTCCGCCACCTGCCACCACATTAATCAGCAAATACAACAATATAACCATCCACAAATCTGAAACCCGCAGCAGCCATCGGATCAGCAACTGGCTGATGGAAGGACGTCCTCCACTGAGGCTCACCACTCGTAAATTCATTACTTTTTTTCCGATACTCTGCCCGTTGGTAGATATTTCCATAATGATATGGTATAAAAATACCGGGCTCATCAATATCAATCCCAATGCCCAGTGATCATCCAGCCAGGACAATTTACTCATAAGGTAAGAGGCCAGCACCATATACAGGTATTGGGCAAACATATCGAGGAGCAGAGAGGCTGTGCGCCTGCCCAGTCCGGGCACATCAAACTCCAGGTCAATATTAAAACTCGTGGGAACCGTTACAATGGCCATCCTGTATCTGTTTGTGGTAAAATTACGGATTTGATCAAAAAAAATATTTTCTGTAGGGGTAATACGTCTTTTGGTTGTATCATAGGTACAATGCTATTTTTGTGAAGCCCGATGGCTTTGAACGGTACTCAATATAAAAATGTTTTTGATCTTCATTACGAGGCATTATACGGGTATGCCTGCTCGTTATTGAGGGAAGAAACCTATGTTGACGATATTTTACAGAACATTTTTATAAAACTCTGGCAAACCCGCGAATCGATAAAAGCGGAAACGGTGAAAGCCTACCTGTATACCTCGGTGCGAAACGAGTGCCTCAATCGCCTCAAGCATAAAGTAGTACAGGCCAATTACGCAAAAGCAGCCCTGGCAGGAGCCAACGATGCTGTTGAGGTGGTTAAGGCCGAGGAAAAGGAATTGGAGAGAAAAATAAACCTGCTTACCAACCAGCTTCCCGAAAAATGTGCGACGGTGTTTTACATGAGCCGGCAGTTGGGGCTAAGCTATCGGGAGGTAGCAGAAACCCTGGGCATATCGGTTAAGACGGTGGAAAACCAGGTGTCGAAGGCTTTAAAATTCCTTCGGCAGGGACTGGCGGAGTATTTGGGAAGTATGGTTTCCCTGTTAATAATTCAACTTATCCATGTATAATATGGAGCATAAATTGATAGCGTTTTATGAAAAAAGATTAACTGTGCCCGAGCAGCAGGAGGTAGAGGAATGGCTTGCCCGCGATCCTGAGCATCAGAAAATATATGCCGATACCATCACCATCTGGAAGCATTCGGGGGTAGAACAGCCATTTCGGATGATGAACAAACAAAAAGCCTGGGAGCGGCTGCAACAGCAGATTGACCTGGAAGAGGGCCGTAACATCAAATCAAAACCTGTACTTGTCGGGTGGCGGCTACTGGCTGCTGCGGCTTCCGTTGCTTTGCTGGCGGCATTATTTATTGTTTTCCGCGATCCCCGGCCGCAGCAGTTCGATGCTGTTGCGGAGCAGCGAACGATTGAACTGGAAGATAAAAGTATCATCACCCTTTTTAAGAATGCCCGTTTGCAGGTAACCCCCGGTTTCAATGATAAAACAAGAACCGTACGCCTCGAAGGAGATGCCCGTTTCGATATTGCCAAAAATCCAGATAAACCTTTTATCATCCTTAATAAAGATATAGAGGTGGAAGTATTGGGTACCTCCTTTACCATACAACAACGGGCCGATTTCAATACCACTTATGTGCATAGCGGAAAAGTAAAAGCCAGCTATCAAAACCAATCGGTAGTAGCAGTAGCTCAACAAAAAATTGTGAAAGACAATCAAACCGGGCAACTCAGTTTGGTTAACCTTGATGTTGATGTGAGCGAAGCTTTACTTACCCAAACCATCCGTTGCCGGGATATTCGTATCGACAGCCTGAGCCGCCTTGTAGAGGAATTGTATAATATCCGTATTGAATTTTCGCCTTCCATCGCAGCACGGAAAATTACCAGTACTTATCTGACTACAGAGACGCCCGACCAGGTGGTGGAAAATATTGCGCTGACGCTGGATGCGAACTGGACAAAAAAAGAGAACCATTATACTATTTACAAATAATCTTCCTGTTGAAAAAATACGTTGCTTTTTGGATACTGCTGTTGACAAACCTGGTAGTATTTGCGCAAAACGAAATGCTGCAAAAAACCATTTCTGTAGATTTCAGGAATATAACCATGTATGAAGCCCTGATGCAGATAGAAGCCAGGGCAGGGTTTTATTTTTCTTACGATAACCAGTTTATCCGGAATCAAAAAAGGCTTTCCTTTACCGTGTCAGACAAAACGGTGAAGGAAGTTCTGGACATGATACTGGACAACGAGTATCATTATATCATCAACAATAACAAGGTGATTATCCGGAGGAAGGAAACGGAGTACATTACCGTTCAGGGCCGTTTTTATGATCATAGCGACCAGCAGCCGCTCGCTTACGTAACTATTTTCGAGCCCGAACTCCAGAGAGGGGCAACCTCGAACGAAGATGGTTCTTTTTCGGTGAGGCTCCCCTTAAAAACGCCTCTTAAACTAATGGCAAGCCGGGTATCCTATTTCGATACCACATTAGTCATCGATACGAGGAACAACCCACCCTTGCACATCGGCTTGTCGCCCCGTATTGCCACAGAGCCAACCGTTATTGTACGGCCGGTAGAGGCGCATTGGCTGGCTCGCGGCCTCATTGGCGCCCGGCAAAAAGTAAACAGCCTGAATTTGAGAAATTATTTTTATCAGCGTAAATTTCAACTGGGCATATGGCCGGGTATAGGCACTAAAAACATATTGAAGGGGCAGCAGGAGAACCAGATTTCTTTTAACCTGCTGGGGGGCTATGCGGCCCAGGTAGATGCCCTGGAACTGGGCGGCTTGTTCAACGTAGTGCAGAAGCATGTGCATGCGGTTCAGATAGGAGGCCTGGCCAATATGGTAGGCGGAACCCTAAAAGGTGTTCAGATTGGCGGGCTGTATAATTATGTGGGCGACACTGTGAATGGGTTACAAATAGGAGGCCTGGTCAACCGGGTAAAAGGTCCGGTTTCGGGGTTACAAATCGGCGGTATCTACAATGCTGCGCCGCATTTTAGAGGTTTACAAATAGCAGGGCTGGCCAATAATACCGGCGAGGCAGATAAAGCCATGCAGTTGAGCGGCCTTGTAAACCGGGCAGACTTTTTTAAAAAAGGTTTTCAGCTCGCGGGACTGGTTAATAATTCAACACAGATAAACGGAGCACAGGTAGCCGGCCTGCTTAACAGGGCTAAAAAAATAAACGGCTTCCAGCTCGGGGTGTTAAATATGGCTGATACATTAAATGGTGTATCTATAGGGCCCTTTAACTACAGTCGTAACGGAAAACATTCCCTGTCCATATCAATGAATGAAAACGGGCAATTGAACCTGGCCTATAAATCGGGTAGTTATGCTTTGTATAATATTATTCAGGCAGGATGGTTAAAAGACAAACCTGGTTCTGATTATTATTGTTATGGTTATGGTTTGGGGACCGAATGGCATCTGAAAGGTAAAATGAAAATGGCAACAGAACTGATCAGCCTTTTTTACACGCCCTCCTCCCGGTTTGAAGCTGATTATAGCGCTGTTACTCTACAGCCAATTTTTATTTATCAGCCCCTGAAACAATTGCAGGTATTTCTCGGCCCCCGCTTGCAGTACCAGTTACCGGTTTACCAGCATGGAAAAGATCATTATAAACGCCTGCACCAAAATATGCTTTCTTTATCGCATAGTACTAATGACGGATGGTTTCTTGGCTTTACCGCCGGAGTGAATATTTTTTAATCCTAATAGGGGTAAACCGCTTTTAATGTGTATCAGGTATAACACATTAAAACATGATCCGTAGAAACAGTCTATTCTTTTTCATCCTGCTGTTGTTAAGTATTTCAGTCCGGGCGCAGGAGCCAACTACCAGTAATATCCACCTGGGAATTTTTTCTCCCATTAGCACACAGGGCCGCCAGGCACGCGAATTAAGTCCTGTTTTTGCACTGCATATATTACAGGGCATAAACCGCGGAAACAGGGGCGCCTCCATTGCAGGACTGTCTACCCGCTTGTCAGGAAACAACAGGGGGGTGTTGGTAAGCGGGCTTTTGAATAGAGTAGAGGGCGCCGATAAAGGCCTTGCTGTTGCGGGCCTGCTCAACAGTGCCGGAAACGGCCGTGGACTGCAAATTGCGGGACTACACAACCAACAAAACGGGAACGGGTTTGTACAGGTGGCGGGTTTGAGCAATTATAGCCGCTACGAAGTACTGCAAATAGCCGGCCTGGTAAATATTAGCCGCCATGCCGGGATGCAGATAGCCGGACTTGTCAATATTGCAGATGAATGTGATTACCCCATCGGCCTTGTTAATATTGTAAAGAACGGCGAACAGCAGATCGGGGTACAGGTATACGACGATGCTTCGGCCAACCTGGTACTACGCACCGGTGGCCGAAAAACCTATGGGATTATTGGCGCAGGCGTGGGAAGAGAAAAGGAGAGGTCGCTGCTGCAAATGGAAGCAGGAATAGGCTACCGCATTCGTCTTTCCCCGGCGCTCAGGATAAATATGGAAGCGGGAGCCATGAGCAAAACAGATTTTGTTTTGTGGAAGCACACCCAATTTTTGAGAACCCTGCTCGGTTATAAATTAACGCCGGGTATAGAGCTCACAGCAGGGCCCTCGGTGAATACCTATAAATACTCCGATTCAAAAATATTTGCCGACAATTATCTATTTAAGCATACCAGCTATACCCGTGACTTTTCGCTCACCGTTGGTGCCACAGCCGGACTAAATATTAATCTGTAAAACAAAAAATATATCGTATGAAACAAACTTCACTCCTGGTAATTTTTGGCTTCGCTATCTTTTTAACCGGCTGTAAAAAGGTGTTTCCCGAAGGGCCGGCCATACGGGAAACCAGACAAACTGCCGTCTTTGATAAGATAGAGCTGGCTTTTAGCGGGGACATTGTTTACACCCAGCAAGCTGCTCATCAGGTAGAGATAGAGGCTGCTCAAAATATACTTCCCTATATTATTACAGAAACGAAAGGCAGCAAACTGGTGTTGAAAACCAGACCCAATGTAAATATCGCGGGCGGAAAGGTAACCCTGTATATTTCGAGTCCCGATTTTTCGGAAGCGGTTATCACGGGTTCCGGCAACTTCAACTCCGTTGCTTCTGTTTCGGGATCCTCCGTTGTACTTAAAGTTACAGGCAGCGGAGATATTAGTATTCCCCGGCTCACCGCTACTCAACTGAAGGCAGAGATAACGGGCAGCGGCAATATTTCTATACAGGACGGTTCGGTTCAAAAGCAAGACCTTGCGGTAACGGGGAATGGCGATTATTATGCCGTCGATATGAGCAGTGAGGAGGCTTTGGTAAGGATCAGTGGATCGGGCGGGGCTCGTTTGTGGGCCCATCAAACCCTGCAGGTTACCATTTCGGGCAGCGGCGATGTTTGGTATAAGGGCACGCCAGGTATTACCAGCTCGGTTTCGGGTTCAGGAAAATTGCGCAAACTGTAATTCAAACCAACAATTATGCTTATCACCGCTATGATTATTTATTTTATTAAAAGGTTTAAACGAAGCCATTAAACAGCAACAAATGTACTCACGGAAGTATGCAGTGGTTACCGGCGCCAGCCAGGGATTGGGGAAATCTTTTGCCCGTGAGCTGGCCGCCAGGGGAAGGCACCTTATACTGGTAAGTCTGCCAGGGCAGGAGCTTCCCGCGCTCGCCTGGGAACTGAACAAAAACTATCAAACCGATATAAGGTGTTATGAAACCGATCTTTCTGTAAAATCAAATGTGATGGCACTTTGCCGATGGCTGAATGCACATTTTGAAATTGATACGCTGATCAATAATGCCGGCCTGGGAGGTACGCGTAAATTTACCGATGCGTCGGTGCAGTATATTGATGCTATTATGCAGGTAAATGTAGTGGCTACTTCTTTATTAACGCATCAGTTATTGCCCAATTTGCTTAAACAGCCAGAAGCCTATATCCTCAATGTATCCAGCATGGCCGCGTTTTCGCCCATTGGGTTCAAAACGGTTTACCCGGCTTCCAAAACTTTTATTCATTCTTTTTCGAGGGGATTAAGTGAAGAGCTTAAAAATACCGGGGTCGTCGTAAGCGTGGTAAATCCCGGCGCCATGGCTACCAACGAGGAGGTAAGAAAGCGGATCAAGAAGCTGGGTGTTGTGGGCAGGCTAACCCTTGCCGAACCCGATAAGGTAGCCGGTTATTGTATTAAAAAGCTTTTTAAAAAGGACCGCGTGATTATGGTAAACCCGTTTAGTTGGTTGCTGATGGCGCTTCTGCCTATCTGGATAAAATTGCCGCTGCTTACCCATAATATCAAAAAGGAAATACAATGAGGGTATTGATAACCGGCATCAGCGGGCTGCTGGGCACTCATCTTGCCTTATTGCTTCTCGAAAAGGGGTATACAGTTAGTGGGCTGGTACGCAACAAAAAGGCGTTCACACTACAACACGAGCGATTGCAATTGATAGAGGGCCCCTTATTTTCCAACCTCGATAATCATTTGCTGAGGGTGGACTGTGTTATTCATGCGGCGGCCTGCACCTCGCCGGATATTATTAATCCTGCCGAGTATTATTCGATTAATTGCGATGCTACCAATCGGTTGTTGGATGCCAGTATCAAAGCGGGGGTAGCGAAATTTATTTTTGTAAGTACGGCCAATACCATCGGCTATAACCCAGCGCCGTCAGGCCGCCCCGAAGACGAGCCGATGAAAGAACCGTTTTGCAGCCTTCCCTATGCCAGCAGCAAAAGGCGGGCCGAGGACTATGTGCTTTTGCAGCAGGATAAAATAGCGGTACATATTATCAACCCAGGTTTTATAATAGGGCCTAAGGGCCGCAGGTTGGGTAGCAGCCGAATTATACTGATGGCCTTGAACCGGCGATTAGTTTTTTATCCACCCGGCGGAAAAAATTTTGTAGCGGCTGCAGATGTGGCCATTGCCATTGAAAAATGCCTGACAGCGGGCAAAAACGGCCGGAAGTACCTCGTGGCCGGTGAAAATATGAGCTATAAAGACTTTTTTAAACGAATGAGACTGCATACGGGAAAAAGACAATGGCTGGTGCCGCTGCCCGGAGTGGCGCTTCGCCTATTGGGTTGGGCGGGCGATGTGCTGCGTTACTGCCGTATCAAAACCAGTTTGTGTACTGCTAATATGCGGGTGCTGGCGGTACAGGGTTTTTATAGCAATAGTAGCTCTGTTAATGAGTTGGGCATGAAATACCAGGATATTGACAAGGCCATTGCTGCCGGTATCCGCTATTTTAAGGTGGGTGAGTCGGTACTGTGCTAACCTTTTCATTTCAACAGGGTATTATATTTCTATTCGTGCATTCCTGGCAAAAAGATTTATGCGTCCGACCTACCGGAAAAGGCGGAGCTGTTTAAGAAATACTTTTTCATTTTACCTTTCATCCGGGCCAAAATCACTAACATAAATACTACCCAAAGGATTGTAGAGCGAAATGTATAGCCCCGAAATCATCGCCACCGTTTGTAAGCGATTACAAACGTTTAAGGCGGGTAAAAATTATACAAAATGCGCAGTTGAAGAGTGTTGATTTACAATATAGTTTAGTAGATTTATTGCGTATATTTGAGAGTTGTGCGTCACCATTGCGAACACTCAAATAATGCAATCAGAATTTATAGATTTAGGCTTTGACAAATTTCTGTACGCCAAAGACAGAAGAAGTTTAGCTGACAGCTTTACAAAAAATAATCGCTGCGGCATTTATATACT
Organism: Paraniabella yanshanensis; assembly: GCA_040393015.1. GTDB lineage: Bacteria > Bacteroidota > Bacteroidia > Chitinophagales > Chitinophagaceae > Niabella > Niabella yanshanensis_A. Next base: position 353 of record JBEBUZ010000020.1, on the reverse strand, counting down.
TCATTTTGAAAACGGAGAATATTATGTGGGTTTAGCGGTGGATGTGGTAAACAGACACGCACAGCATAGACAAAATCACTACGACATAGAATACGTGAGTTTCAAACAGGTTGACCCTTCAAGACTTAGTGAGACGGAAAAGCAAACAGTTTACCAACTTGAGAATTTGAAAAAACCTCTCAGAAACATTAATCTTGTAAGCATCATTAATGGAGAGACAGACCTTGATTTGGTTGTGCCCAGACAAGAACAATTGCAATGGATTAATTACGAATTAGAAATTAATAGCTTAAAGACACCACGTTTTGACTATCCAGAACTGCGGAGAAAATATGCTGCAAAGTTTGACAAAT
>JBEBUZ010000019.1:0-45386 GCA_040393015.1 Paraniabella yanshanensis | reverse complement strand
CTTTTCAAAAATGGATGGGTACTACGCCTTAGGGCGAACCACAGCTCCTATCTTTTTTCCACTTTTACCGTTTTGCTATATTTAACGGTGCCATCTTTATCCACCTGTTTTATCCGGACAAACAGGTCGGCCTTCCTGTCATAATCGAGGCTGTCATTTTTATAGCAGGAGCTTACCCCCAACAGCATAAGACCTGCAAAAATGGTATACAGGTAATAGTTTTTCCTGTTTTTGAAATTTCCTGTAAATGCAAACAGCAGAGCCGATAACAGGGAAAGCCCCAATAGTCCCTGTGCGCCCAGGTTTGTCGAAAAATTATAATCAAGGGTGATATCGGAGTTGCCCTCCGCCGCCAGGGTATTTATTTTGCCTATACTGGTAAAACTGCTTCCGTCTTCCGATGCTTCTACCTCAAAATACTGATTGGCTTGCTCTTTCAACGTTGACCAGTTAACGAATAGCCGGTTCCCGGATATAAATGCCTCCACCGGACCAAAAATTACGGGTAGCGGGTGGTTGAGGTAGTAATTGACTTGTGTTACCGGCTCCGATGTTATTGTTCTGTCAATATCGGGATCTGTTCCGCCATCGGCAGCCGCTACAATGGTAGCGCCATTGGGCAGAACAATTTTTACTACGTAATCTCCCGGTGCCACGTCGCCAAAAATATAATAACCTGAATTATCGGTAGTGGTTTCGGCAATTTTGATATTGTCCTTATACAGCTCGATTTGAATATCTCCGTATCCACTGGTGCCGGTTTCATTGTACACATACCCGCTTACCGTCTGGTATACCACAATTGCCTGGTTATTATAGGCGATAAAAGGCTGGTCGCTTACCCCCGAAAGCACCTGTACAAAACTTTTAATGTTGGCGATATCGGCCGTACTGATAAAATCGGCAAAGTCAAAAGCCACCAGCCGCAGCGGCCGGGTGCCGGTTGGGTTGGTGGTAAATGTAAGGTTGCCGGAGGAACTCACTGAATAAAATTTAAAATCGCCCGTTCCAACTGCTCCTACGTTATAAAAGTCTACTGTCTGGCTGTTGCCAACGGTATTTCCCCCGGCGTCTACAAATTTAAAAATATCCCTTGCGCTGCCCTGGCCGTAATCGCCCATCTGGGCGACAATAATATCGGGTTTACCATCGCCAACCGCATCGGGGTTAATAGACACAACCGTGTATTTGCTTTCGCCACCCAAAGGAAGATTATAAACGCCGGTTCCGATATCGAGGCCATTTTTCCCATCGGTCAGATAATACTCCATGCTACCGCTCGGCAATCCCATATCCACATCATCAGCGCCTCCGTAATTGGCGCCTACTCCTACATAAACAGAACTGCCAGATGGAGTGGGTAAGCTGGCCACGGGAAATGCCTGAAAACCCATGGGTATAAAGTTACCCGTACCCAGTTGGGTATTCAGAATCGCATCATTATCAACACCGGTGAAATAAGTTACCCCGTTCCAGGTAAATCCTAAGAGATTATGACTGTTATTGGGAATGGGTGAAGTGGATACACTGGTACTATGCCAATAACCATTAAAATCGGTATAAATACCTGATATTGACTGGGCAGCCAGCGGACCCATTGACAGACAACTCAATAAAAAAAACAGAAAAATAATATTTCATGGTATTGCACTTTAACTATTCAGAGGCCTGTCTTTAGCTCCTGGCCTCTTATACACAAAATAAGTATCTGATGCTTTTCTGGAAAAAGCAAATAAAACACCTATAATAATTTTCACAGGATTTGGTTGAGCAAAATCGATTTTATGAGGAGACGACTTTATAGTTGTTGGAAGAAAAGCGGCTGATCGGAAAAAACAATGAGTGCCGCCCTAACAAACCATAACAAGGCAGCAGAGACGGTGCCCCTTACTTATTACTCCGGCAATTAATCCCAATCAGGCCTATCTAAAGTTTACCCAGGTTTATTTTTTCGGCAGGATTCATGATATAGGTAAGCACAGAATTGTCTTCCAGCAATTCAACCACCCGGAAGCCGCGGTAAGCAGTGCCCCAGCTACCCCCCACATGCGCATCGAAAATAAAAGGGATGCCCTCTTTTGTTTTGATGCCATCCTCATCATGATCATGACCGTTGAAAACGGCCCTCACATTTTTGTATTTTTTTAGCATCGAAAGAAATTCGGGACAGTCGATCGCATGGGTGGTTTGTTTGGCGGGGTTGATATGAATGAAAATAAAAATATTTTTTGCCTTCCGGTGTTTCTTTAGCTGTTGCTCCATCCAGGTCAGGTCGGGACATATATATTTTCCTTTTTCATTGGAGGTGGCGGCGGCGAGAAAAACCGTGTTACCGATCTTAAAATGGTAATTTACAGGCTCGGCCCAGATTTGCTCCCACTGTGCGGGCGTTACCCGGTCGTGATTACCTATGGTAACATGATAGGGCGCCTGCAATTGTTTGAGCGCATCTTTTACTTCGGGATAGAACTTTGGATCGTCGTGCACGATATCGCCGTTGAACATGCAAAACTGAAAAGGATCTTTCCTGTGCTCCTGGTTAAGGTTCTCCACCGCCGTTTTCAAAAAAGCTGCATACGCTGTTTTGGGTTCACCGTAGTGTACATCGGATGCAATCGCGAAACGAATTCTTTTTTTCTTTTTCAGGAAAGGAGCCATCTGCTCTTCCGCTTTCAGAATATTGCCGTTGGCTAATAATAAAAAGGCGGGTACCGATCGTTGCAGGAACTCTTTACGTTTCATATATCTGGCAGTTTCACTAAAGATACGCAGATTCGGTAAAATTGGCGTGGGTGGTTCAGGACGGTCGCATAAACCGGATCAATACGGTTTTGGTGCGTCATTCGTGCACAACAACGGAGAATAGGCCACGAATGATTTTTAAATACAACTGTGTCACGAATGCACGAATGAAGGGTTTTTTAATAGATTATCTATTCGTGCATTGGTGGCCATGTCTTCTTTTGTTGTACAGAATGCTCAGATAAAGCCTGTAAAAATTTACACTGCCCGGCCGCCTTTTATCACTACCGGCCTTCAGATGCAGCGCACCGGAAACGTTTATAACCATTCGCTTCACGGAGCCTCAACTCTTGCGGCTTATTGCGCCATCTGCATGGGGTTTTTACCCACACTCTGCCCCCGCCTCGGCCCGCCTTCGCGTTGCGAAAAAGCTTTAAAGCGGGTGGGTGCCGGCATGGTTCCCCAGGCATTGTTGGTAATATCTATATCGGCTGTTTCGCGAAGGGGATCCAATTGTATAGCCTTCACTTCCTTATTTTTTACAAAAAATTTCTTTACTTTTTGCTCATCGTACCGCCAGATCTGCGCGGGTATCCGGTCGATCTCCGTGCTGCCATCGGTGTAAGTCCACTCAATAATAATAGGCATTACCAATCCTCCTTTATTGCTGAACGACAATTCATAAAAATATTTATTAGCAAATTTTTCCTTTGCCTCCGGTGTTAAGGCGGTTATACTCATGGGCATGCTAAAAGCGAAGGTCTGACTGGTATCGACCTTTACTTCGCCACGCGCATATTGCCAGTAAAAGTCGCGTGCCTGGGGATGCTCATCGGTATAAAAGCGTATAGTTTTATCCTCCCGGTTCCGGATTTTCGAAATATCGTCGTAGGGGTTGGAAGCAGGTGGGTCTGCTTTTTTTCTGACGGGTTGCACCTGCGGCAATTCGCTGTTGAGGTCGGCCCGTGCATACTTAACGGTATCTAAAGAAATATCAACGGGTTGAATGCCGTAAAACCAGCCCCGCCAGAACCAGTCGAGATCCTCGCCGCTGGCATCTTCCATGGTACGGAAAAAATCGGCAGGGGTAGGATGTTTAAAGGCCCAGCGACGGGCGTACTCTTTAAAAGCAAAATCAAATAATTCGCGGCCCATAATGGTTTCGCGTAAAATATTGAGGGCGGTAGCAGGTTTGGTATAGGCATTGGGGCCAAAGCCGATGATATTTTCGGAGTTGGTCATTACGGGTTCCAACTGCTCCCGGGGCAATTTCATATAATCCACTATAGCGCCGGCCCATCCTTTTTTGGTAGGAAATTTATTATCCCACAACTCTTCGGTAAGGTATTCTACAAAGCTATTCAGTCCTTCGTCCATCCAGCTCCACTGGCGTTCATCGCTATTAACGATCATGGGAAAAAAATTATGTCCTACTTCGTGAATGATCACTCCGAGCATCCCGTTTTTCACCGTTTCGCTATAGGTTCCGTCTTTTTCTGTTCTGCCATAATTAAAGCAGATCATGGGGTATTCCATGCCATTCGCCGCTTCCACGCTTTGGGCTACGGGGTAGGGGTAAGGAAAGGTAAAATCAGAATAGGTTTTAATTGTATGCGCTACTGCCCTGGTAGAAAATTTACGGTACAGGCCATACGCTTCTTTTCCGTAAAAGCTCATGCACATGATCTTTTTGCCGTTGATCAATTGGGGCATGGCATCCCAAATAAATTTTCGCGAGGATGTCCAGGCAAAATCCCGCACATTATCTGCTTTAAAGATCCAGGTTCTTTTCGCTGAGCTTTTTGTTTGCTCGGCTTTTGTGGCTTCGGCCAGTGTCACAATTTCAACAGGTTCTTTAGCATTGGCAGCCTGGTTGTAACGGGCCATCTGTTGGGGTGTCAGCACCTGTGCATAGTTCTGGCATTCGCCGGTGGCGCCCACTATATGATCGGCGGGAACCGTCATCTGCACCTTATAATTACCAAATGTAAGGGCAAACTCGCCCCTGCCGGTGAACTGGTGGTTTTGCCAACCCTGGAAATCGCTGTATACACATACGCGTGGAAACCATTGGGCAATGGTATAGAGATTATTTCCATCTTCAGCAAAATGCTCGTAACCGCCGCGCCCGCCGTCGGTCATGCGGTCCACTATTTTATAAGACCAATCTATATGTATAACAAACCGCTGTCCTGGTTTTAGGGCCTGGGGCAGGTCTACCCGCATCATGGTTTTATTAATCGTATATTTCAAAGGCTGCCCGGTAGCGCCGGTAACCTTTTTTATTTGTACTCCCTTGCCATTGTCGGCTACAGCGGCATCTTCTTCGGCAGTTGCGAGTGCTGCGTCTGTTAACATTGCTGGCATAGAGCTGGATCGCTGGTAATTGGCGTTATTGATATTGCTGTGTTGGTTTTCATCGAGCTGAAACCAGATATAAGTCAGTACATCGGGAGAGTTATTGAAATAGTTCAATATTTCGCTTCCGGTGAGGATATTGTTTTTTTCGTCGAGTTCGCATTTAATATCGTAATCGCAACGCTGCTGCCAATATTTGGAACCGGGCGCACCACTGGCCGTACGGTATTCATTGGGAGTAGGCAAGATGGTGCCTAATTGCTCAAACTTATTCCCGTGGTTACTGGTGGGGTTATTTTGAATATCCTGGGCATACAGGCTACTGCATAGTAGCGTGGAAACAATAAAATAAAATAATTTCGACATCATGATTATCTCACCTTTAAGTTAATGGCCGGAGCCGCCCTGTTGGTAAAAGCTACCAGGGAATTCTTTCTATCGTCATTTTTGCGGCCAATGCAAAAACCGCTAAGGACACAACGAATATATATATTCTTTGAGGAAGTCGGGCGCCGTCGATCAATAATTTACCGAGGAAAAGGATGAGCAACACCACTACAATCTGCCCTGCTTCCAGCCCGGTATTAAATCCCAAAAGTCCCCAACCCAGCGATTGGTCGCTGGCCAGCATCATCCGAATGGAGTTGGCAAATCCCAGGCCGTGAACCAGTCCAAAAAACAGTGCCAGAAAATAATTGGTATTTACATTTTTAACCGGCTTGCCGTTAACAAGGTTCCAAAGGGCGGTGAGCGCAATGGTAACCGGAATCAGAAATTCCACCCAGGCCGACGACACGCGGATGATATCGAGTACGCTCAATGCGAGCGTAAGTGAATGGCCAATGGTAAAAGCCGTCACCAGCACCAACACTTTTTTCCAGTCTTTAAAGGTATATACTACCGCGAGGGCCAGGATAAATAACTGGTGATCCAACGCATCGGCGCTGATAATATGCTTCCAACCCTCTGCAAAATAGAAACTGAAGTCGGTCATCGTATTGGCTCTCTTTATTTTCCTTTCAAATACTTATCTAAAAACTGTTCCTGCTCCCAAAGGGTATGCAATACATTTTCCCTGGCTGCGTACCCGTGGCTTTCTTTGGGCAGAATAACCATGCGGGCCTCACCGCCCAAACCTTTGATGGCCTGGAAATACCTTTCGGTTTGTAAGGTAAAAGTTCCGGGATTATTATCGGCTTCGCCATGAATTAATAAAACGGGTTTTTTCATTTTATGCGCGCTCATAAAAGGCGACATCCGGTTATATACTTCCGGAACATCCCAGTAATTACGCTGCTCCCGCTGAAACCCAAACGGTGTAAGGGTTCGGTTATAGGCGCCGCTACGCGCTATTCCGCAGGCAAAGTCGTTGGAATGGGTGAGCAAATTGGCCGTCATAAACGCGCCGTAAGAGTGGCCACCCACCGCCACTTTTGAACGATCGATATACCCTAATTTATCTACTGCATCTACTGCTGCACGACCATTGGCCACCAGTTGTTCAATAAAACTGTCGTTGGGCTCTTTGTCGCCCTCACCTATAATGGGAAAAGAAGCATCATCCAATACCGCATAGCCTTTTGTTACCCAATAAATAAAGGAACCATAGGAAGGAAAGGTGAACTGGTTGGGATTTTTATTGCTTTGTCCGGCGCTATTCCTGTCTTTAAATTCCTGCGGGTAAGCCCATACCAGCAGCGGAATTTTTTCCTTTTTATTCATATCGTAACCAACAGGCAGATATAAAGTGCCGGAAAGGTCTACGCCATCGGCGCGTTTATACCGCAGCACTTCTTTATGTACGTTGGCGATGGCCTCGAAAGGATTTTTATTGAAAGTAATTTGCTGGGGCGCTATTCTTTTTTTGATATTGCGGAAATAATAATTCGGATATTCATTTTTGGATTGCAGGGAAACCAGCGCCACTCCGTTTTTAAAATCTTCAATAGAATAAATCGTTTCCTTTTTATCCTGCAGGGAGCTTTGATAAAGCCGTTTTGTTTTACCTGTCTTAAGATTGAATTCATCTATAAAAGGGTATTGTCCGTCCTTTGTAAATCCATCTCCGATAAGGTACATATTCCCGTTTTCGATGGCCAGTACCCGCCGGCCATAGGTGTTTTCCCTGGTTTCAAAATTGCCCGGGTCGCTGTAAATATCCTGGTAATTCCGGTCCCAGATCAGGCGGGGCTTTTCTCCGGGTTTGGAAGGGTTGAGGAGAAAGGTTTTCAGGTTGCGGGTATCATACCAACTGTCGGACAGGATAGCGGTTTGTTCATCTCCCCAGGTAATACCGGAAAACCGCTGTTGCGTTTTAACAAGCGACACTGGGTTGGAGGTAAAAGGGGCATCCCAGGTAAAAACTTCATCGCGATAATCGGTAGCCACAGCGGGATCACCCTTGTCTAACGCCTGCACAAAATACAGGGTAGCGGGTTTATCGGCCCGCCAGCCCATCGCTCTTTTGCCGGGGGCTACGGCATTAAAACCACGGGGCATTATTTCTATCAGAGGTGTCTTATTCACGGTTTTGACTTCTTTGCCCTCCAAATCGTAGACGGTGGTTTTTTGAGGAAAACGACCTGCGGTTACGATATAAGAAAAAGGCTTTTCAATAGTGGTAAGCATAATATAATTGCCATCGGGCGATACCGACTGTCCGCTGTAAATATCGGCCTGTTTATAAAGCTTTTTTCCGCCGTTAATATCCACTGTATATAATTCGGACTTAACCAGGGTTTCAAAGTTCTGTTCGTCGGCTTTATTCTTCAGCAAATCCTGGTAGGTTCTGTTTTGAGACGCTTTTCCATCCGCTACAGATACCACGGGTCCGCGGGGAAGGTCTTTTTTCGAATCGATCAGGGCGGGCCGGTTAGCGGGAATCACACGTATGAGCAGTGTTTTATTATCCTTTAGCCAGCTATAGGGAGAACCCATTGTTGCATTCAGGTTGGCTTCGGTAAGTTTTGTGGCAGTGGCGGTGGCTACATCAATCACCCATAGTTCCACGCCGGTTGCTGTAGTATTGGTAAAAGCGATCTTAGTATCATCGGGGCTCCGCGAAATATAAGCGATACGGGGGTTAGACGGAAGCCCTTTCACCTGAGAAGGCTCGGCCTGTACGTCTTTAATCTTCCGGATTTTAAGATTGTTCACATAGGATGTAGTAGCCGAAATGCTTGTTACCGGATCGATGCGCAGGCCCGCCAGGCGGATATCTTCCTGGTTCAGATCATCGAGGGTTTTGTATGCGTTGCGGTAGGATAGCAGCATATAGTTCTTTTTGGTATCCATCGACACCGAAGGAACGGGTTCATAATCGGCCAGTGCCAGAATGGAAGCAGAAGGTTTTTGGTAGGTAATATCTTCCTGGGCAAATAAAGGAGCGGCAAACAAGCAACTCAGCAGGCCCCATAAAAAAAATAAACGCATATTCAAATGTTTTTACAAAAATAGCGGAAATAAGAATGTTGGTAGAAGCGCTATCGTCTTTGCCTTTATCTTTGTATTTAATTATTATTTTATGGAATTAACAGCAAAATTGGTACAGGTATTGCCGCTTCAAAAAGGAACCGGCAAGAACGGCGAATGGAAAAAGCAGGACATTATCGTGGAAACCAGCGGACAGTATCCCAAGAAGATCTGTGTTTCGATATGGGGCGACAAAATAAATGAGAGTGCCTTGCAAACAGGCAATACACTCAATATATCGTTTGATGTGGAAAGCCGCGAGTTTAACGGCAGATGGTATACGGATGTAAAAGCCTGGAAAGTAGAAGTGGCGGGAGCCGGCGCAGGAGGAGGCAATAATTATATAGATGAAATGCCCACGGATACCCATTACAGCGATGACAAGGACGACCTGCCGTTTTAAGAACAGACCTATTCAGACTAAATTAAATGGAATGAAGAAATTTTTGACGCTTTTGATGATCGGGAGCCTGGCCATTGCCGGGTGTAAAAACGGATGTAACCGGAGTGGAGGTGGGCCCGGCGAGGATGAGGACTCCACGCTAAGTGCTGCGGAAAACGTGGATAGCCTGGCCGCTTTGTCCGGCACCGTGTCCGATTCGGTCAGGGCTTTGCAAGATAAGGATGCCGTACTTACCAGCCTTACCAAAGAGGTGTTAACCATTTTTAAAAATAAGCAATATACCCGGCTCGATTCGCTGATCCATCCGGAAGAAGGCGTTCGCTTTTCGCCATACGCTACCGTATCGGCCGAAGACAACCGTTTCTCCCGACAAGCATTTCACCAATTAGTGACCACCCAAAAAAACAAAAAGATAAACTGGGGGCATTACGATGGAAGCGGCGACCCTATACTGCTTACACCGGCTGAGTATTTTAATTTGTTTGTGTACGACGGAAATTTCCTGCAACCCTCGAAATTCGATATCAATAATTTTATCAGAACAGGCAATTCTATCAACAACCTCAGGAACAGTTATGAGGGCAGCGATTTTACCGAAAGCCACCAGGACGGAACCACCCAAAATAGTGGTATCGACTGGAAATCGGTAAGGCTGGTTTTCAAACAGTGGCAGGGAAAATATTACCTGGTAGGGGTGGTACACGATCAGTGGACCATTTAAACGGGCAGAGCCGGTTGTGATGGCCGGTTCAGCCACTGATATAGGGTATAGCGAAGCTGCTCTCCTACAAAAACGATTGAGACAGGCAGGGGAACGGTATTGGGCTATCCGCACCCCCTTTCTGTATGGAAAGGGTTAACCCCCTCACCACCATCCAAAACCGAAAAGAAACTGTTGAAATCACATTATAATGGGATTGTAGAGAATTTGTGCCTACAGTCCTTAGATATTACATCATAAATCACACTATACTGTGATTTTTATTTGAAAATCGAGAACCGAAAGCTAATTTGGTGCTTATTCAAATGCGGGGATCTCTGTAAACTGGTCGACCGAGGCAATACTTCCCATCCCCATTGCTCCCTTATAATTGCCTCCGGCTCCATATATCTTACCGTCCGTCTTTACAATAAGGGTATGCGCGTTTCCTCCCGCGAACGAAGTTACGCCCGCCATAATCGGTGAAAAGCGATTCCGGTTGCTATTATCTCCCGTACCCATTTGGCCACCGAAATTGGATCCCGATGCATAAAGCCCCTTATCGTTCTTCAGTACCATCGAAATATGATCCCATGCGCCAATATCTGTTACATTATTGGTGGCAAATGCCAGCTGTTTTTGATGAGTGTAATTGCCTATGCCCAACTGGCCTTCTCCATTAAAGCCTGTTGTATAAAGGTTCCCGTTATTTTTGAGTATAAGAGAGTGATACCTGCCCGCTGCAATATCTTTCACGTCGTCGGCAATCCACACCAGTTCGATGACGCCGGTAGTATTTCCAAGTCCTAATTGACCCCATACATTGCTACCGGCCCCATAAAGTTTTCCATCTGTTTTCAATATTAAGGAAAATTCCGTTCCCCCTCCTGCATATTTTACATTTCCCGTTATAAAAACCGGCAGTAGCTGATCGGCAGTAACTCCAATGCCTAACTGATAGTCTGCATTGTACCCCGCCCCATAAAGGTCTCCGTTGGCTTTCAATATCAGCGAGTGATACGTCCCTGCTGATATACCTGCTACATTATCCATTACAGGCTCCGGCAGGTTTTGATCAATAGTATTGCCAAGGCCTAACTGACCGGAAGAGTTAAGCCCTGTTGCGTACAGCTTCCCATCTGCTTTTAAGATCAGCAAATGAAAGCCGCCCGCCGCAATATCTTTTACATTCCCCATTACAAACCGGGGTCTGTTCTGGTCAATATTATGTCCCAATCCCAGTTGGCCATATTGGTTATCGCCGGTTGCATACAGATTGCCCTGCGGACTGAGAAAATAGGATTGATGTGCTCCGGCCGCAATTTGCCAGTAGCCGGGGCCAACGGGGTTGCCGGCGTCTTTAGGCAGGGTATAGCTTGTTCCCATATAAGTGATCACTACCGCTGTTCCCGTTTCGGTAATGGCAAAACCGGGAATACCGGCCGGGCCCTGAGGACCTGCGGGACCCGGGGCGCCTTCTGGTCCGGGCGCTCCTGCTGCTCCTGTGGCTCCGGTAGCTCCTGTAGCGGCTATAATATTACCCATGGCATCGGTTACCGGTTGCCAGTTCGCACCATTGTCGTAACTGATCATCCAATAATTACCCGTGTTACTTACCTGTAGCAAGGGGGTGATGCCATTTGCTCCTGCCTGCCCGTCTTTTCCGTCTTTCCCGTTATTGCCATCTTTCCCGTCCTCCCCATTCTTTCCGTCGCTGCCATCTTTTCCATCTTTACCGCTATTACCCGTTACTCTTAGTTTTGTACCATTTTGCAGCAGGAAAGTGCCGCCGAGGCTCCAGTAATACTCGCCATCGGTATCTTTCATTACCCCGATCGGGGGCGCATCCGTACCATTGATGCCGTTCTTAAGTTCCATCACAGAACCATCACTCATTAAAAGCTGATAGCCCGATGCCGTGGCAGTGTATGATTTTACACTGATGTTTTTCTGAAGGGCTTCGGTAAGCGCTTTCAGAGATTGTATGTTGCTGTTAATAGCAGTTACCGCCTGTTCCAATGAGGCAATACGACCGTTTTGGGCTTCGAGGTCGCGGCGTAACGCGTCGATATCCTTCTTCTGACAGGCCATCAAAACCAGCATAAAAAGAAAAAAAATAAACTTCTGTCTCATAATGGTTATGTATTAAGTGAAACAATATTTTTCTGTAAAGGAGAGGATAAGAATATCCTCTCCGGAGTTTTTACATGAGAAAATAAATCCTTTGGTCGTTGTACTGTTCATTTGGCGGTATTTCGCTCAAAGCCGTTGGCAGCCTAAAATTATAAACAGGATTTCTTTTTCCTTTTACTTATCGCTGAACAACCCTGTTTAAGAAAATAAAACAGCCTTATGCTATAAATGGCGCGGGAAGAAAAAAACGGTTGTTTATCGAAAAAACCGGTTGCTTATCTTTTTACTATTTTCCGGCGGCGGCTAATTTGTACCTTTGAATAGGGTTGGAAAAATTTTCATTAACCACCTGATCCTTACAGACCGGGTAAACGTTCTACAAATGGACAGGCTGCTGAAATCGGTTAACGCTTTTCTGTACAAAGATTTCGTATTTAATCCAGGCTACAGGCTCATAAGGCACCTGGTTTACTGGGTATGCCATACCCTTATCTGGGCAGCTTTTTGGGTAGTAATCGGGGCGCCAGGCAGTTATGGCCTCCAGGTTGTGAATATGGCTCTTTGGTTGCCTGTTTTTATCCTGTACGGTTACCCGATGGCTTATTGGGCGGTTCCGCATTTTCTATTAAAGGGAAAAATCCTGCAGTTTTTACTGACCCTGCTGATGTGGGGCGTAGCTGGGTTGTATATTGATGTATGGTACAAGGACTATTTTGTGATACCCATACAGGAAGCCTTGCAGATGAAATATATTCTTCCGCGCGGACAGCAGGCCTGGTGCTATTTGTGCATTACAACTGCCGCCGCCGTACCCATGGGCATTCAGTTTTTTAAACATTGGAGCAAAAAACAACAAGACTGGTTGCGGGCCCGGCAGGAAAAGATAACCGCCGAACTGCAATTACTAAAAGCACAGGTACATCCGCATTTTTTATTTAATACCCTCAACAATATTTATTCCTTTTCTCTCGAAAACTCACCCAAAACACCGGGCCTTATCTTAAAATTGTCGAGCCTGCTCAGCTATATGCTTTACGATTGTAAGACCCCGGAAGTGAGGTTGGAAAAAGAGCTCGAAATTATGAAAAATTATATAGAACTGGAGCGGGAGCGCTATGGGAATAAGATTGATATATCCTGGAAGCTGAGCGGCGAAGTGAGGGATATATTTATTGCCCCTTTGATGATGCTGCCCTTTATCGAGAATGCCTTCAAACATGGCACATCGGAGCAGATAGAAAGATGCTGGCTTAGTATAGACATGTTGGTGAAGGAAGGATGGTTAAGTGCAAAAATTGCAAACAGCAAAAACGAATATTCCGCCAACCGAGCTAACAACGGGATCGGCATTGCCAATGTAAGAAAGAGACTGGAGCTTATTTACAGAGATCAACACGAGCTAAAAATTAATGACGAAGGTTCCTTTTTCGTTGTGGCACTTTCCATCAACCTCGTGGGCGGATTAGCTGCCCACCCGCACCCGGGCAGGGAAGTTATTTCAAAATCTACTATACATGAACCTGCATTGCCTGCTTATTGATGACGAGCCACCGGCTTTAAAAATATTGTCGAGGTATATTTCCGATATAGGAGGCCTGGAAATAGTAGGCCTTTGTAATAATGCCGTGGAAGCTTTGGAGATTCTGAAACGATATCGGGTAGACGTAATCTTTCTCGACATTAAGATGCCGCTGATTATTGGTACCGATTTTTTAAAGAACCTGGTTCACCCGCCCAAAGTAATTTTTGTAACGGCCTACCGTGAGTATGCGGTGGATGGTTTTGAACTGGATGCCATCGACTACCTCGTAAAGCCCGTTTCCTTTGAACGGTTTTTTAAAGCCATTGCCCGGCTCAACCGGGTGATGGGTAGAGAAACCACAGGGTTGCCCGTAAGCGAAACCAGCGAGTCGAATGCCTTTGTTTATTTGAAGGTAGATAAGGATATGCGAAAGTTTTTTGTGGGTGAAATCGACTATATCGAAAGCTGGAAAGATTATGTGCGCATCTATCTTTCGGATCACAAACATTTTCTGGTGAAGCAATCCATTTCTGCGATGGAAAATCTTTTGTCGGACCACCAATTCGTAAGAACCCATCGTTCCTACATGGTATCGCTAAACAAAGTAACGGGATATAATAGTTTTTCGGTACAGTTGGGCCTAAAGGACATTCCCATTGGCAGACTTTACAAACAAACGGTAATGGACAAACTCTCCGGCCGGAACGGCCAGGCGGGGTGGTAACAGTGCCGGTTTATCGCTTAGCGAACGGTTAGCAACGCCACTACAACAAGGGCCGATAAAATACCCGATATAATAAGCGCCGCCGTTATATGGCGATGGCGGAATATCCTGAAAAAAACAGTCAGCAGTACAAAAACCGAACTCAGAGCCATGGGTATAGTCGTCATTTCCACTACTACACCACCGATTACGCCTACGTTTATACCAAAATGGTAACAGGCATACAGGCCCAAAAAGTACAACGCACTTATTGCGGACGCAACCAGCAGCATCTTATTGCTAAAAACAAATGGGCGGCTCATATAGGATCATTCGCTTTCGTGTAAAACGGCTCTCTATTATTATGACTAAAGGCTCCGATGCATTGAACACCAGAGCCTTTAGCTATTTTTTAAATAATACTTTAGTGATGGCCGGCCCCTTCTCCTTTCACCTCCTCATGTTTAATAACAGGCGCCGGATTTTTTTGCGGGTTGGTGGTCATTTCTTCGTGATGTTTATCGAACTCGTTGCGTGCATTTTTAAATGCATTGCCATCGTGCAGGAAGGCGATAATAAACCAGATGAACAGCAGCAGCGGCACCACAATTGTCATCACAAAATTCTTTATCTCATCGCCAAGGTGCATAAACACAGCCACGATATAATAGGCCTTTGCGAGGGTGAGAATACAAACAATTCCTTTTAGCAGCAATATGAAGAAATAAGGGGGTTCTCCTTTATGCAAATAATAAATGAAGAAACCTATTCCCAGTTCTACCACTGTAATAAGGGACAGCAGCCAGGTAGTTTTGGCCACTTTCTTTTTGAAAGCTTTATCATCCGAATGAGGATGCTGAAAGCTTACTTCGGGGTAAGCGGCAGACGGCGAAATGTCTTTGGTGGGATCGTAATGATTACTCATAAACTCTATACTTCAAAAAATTATTAAATAAGATAAAACGCCATGAACACAAATACCCAAACCAGGTCTACAAAGTGCCAGTACAAACCGGCTTTCTCAATCATTAAGTAGTGTCCTTTTCGTTCGAACACATTGGCGCGGGTCATCAGCAGCATCACGACGTTAATAATTAACCCGCTGAATACGTGGAAGCCATGGAAGCCGGTAATGGTGAAAAAGAAGTTGGTAAAGGCAGTATTAGCTGCTGTGCCGTTGGCATTGGCAAAGGGATTTAAGCCCCACCATGCCCCTGCATGATACAGGTGCGTCCATTCCCAGGCCTGGCAGCCTAAAAATGCCAATCCTCCGATAATCGTCCAGATCAGCCATTTTTGAACCCCCGCCTTATCCCGGTTATGCCCCGCATGCACTGCCAACACCATCGTTACCGAACTGATGATCAGGATAAAGGTCATAATACTCACAAATACCAGCGGCAGATTGGCATGTCCCATAAAAGGAACTGCGTTGAACACGTCGTTGGGGTCGGGCCAGGAGTTACTCGAAAAACGCGCTGTTCCGTATGCGATAAGGAACGCGCCAAACGTAAAGGCATCGCTCATTAAAAAATACCACATCATTACTTTTCCGTACTCCAGATTAAAGGGGCTTTTGCCGCCGCTCCACCACTTGGTACGATGTGTGTTTACTGTTGCTTCTTGTGCCATTCCTTTATAAAAATTTTATCCTACAATTAAAAAAAATATTAATAAATACAACCACAAAACATCTACAAAATGCCAGTACATAGCCATTACCTCTACGGGCACAGCGCTGTATAACTTCACTTTCCCCACGAAGGATTTCACCACCATGATGATCAGCGCTACTATTCCGCCGATAACATGCACGGCATGCAAGCCGGCAATAGCATAGAAAAACTGACCTGCGCCCGAAGACCCCCTGAACCGTACATTATTACTCCACAGCTCCCCAAAACCCAGCAACTGGCAGGCCACGAATACCGTCCCCAACAACACGGTAGCAATCATCAGCATTCTGTAACGCTGCATTTCGCGCCCCTTGAAAGCTTTAATGGCCATTTGCATGGTGACACTGCTGGCGATAACAACCACCGTGGACACCCAGAAAACCTTAGGAAGTTCGATCGTTCTCCATCCGGTAAGATTACTTTTCACGATAAATGCGCTCGTAAGGCCTGCAAACATCATCACAATGCTCGCTATGGCCACCCATAAGCTAAACTTATAAGGATGCAGCTTTTTATGTTGTTCATTGCTCACTATATCTACTTCAGATGTATTTTTTAGTTCAATTTATTAACTTCCTCCCTTTGCCCTGGTGCCGGGTCTTAAACCTTTGCCAGCAGTAAAGCCAGTAAAACCACGGGCAGGTACAAATAACTTCCAAACATTACATTCCGGGCGCTCTTTACATCCATCCTGTTATACAGTGTCACACATCTCATGATCATAAAAATATTGGCGAGGATGATTAATGCCAGTCCTATGATCCCTTTCACCCCGTTCGTAGAGCTTATCCCGGTTAAGAAGGGGGCTACGCTTATCGGTACCAGCAACAGGGAATATACCAGTGTTTGCAGAGCCGTAAATTTGGTAGGTCCCTTATCGCTGGGCAACAACTTAAATCCCGCAGTGCTGTAGTCCTGGTGCGCTATCCAGGCAATGGCCCAGAAATGAGGGAACTGCCATAAAAACTGTATGCCAAACATAACAGTGCCCCCCAGCCAGTCAATTTCCTGTTCGGGTACGAAACCCGCTACCCAACCAATGAGGCAGGGCAGCGCGCCTGGGAAAGCACCCACCAACACGGCAATGGAATTAACCTTTTTCAGCGGTGTGTACACAAAGGCGTACAGAAATAAACTAAAAGCGGCCAGTAAAGCGGCGGTCCAGTTAAAATAGTAGCCCAGTATAAACACCCCGAGCGCACCCGTTAGTATTGCAAACCCCCAACCTTGCTCGGGCGTAATCCTGCCGCTGGCAATGGGTCTTTTTGCCGTACGCTTCATCAGGGCGTCGGTATCTTTTTCCACAACCATATTGATGGTATTGGCACTGCCTGTTACCAATAACCCACCTGCAAAGAGCAAAACAATCCGCCACCAGTCCATCAACACTCCAGGCACCAGCAGGTAACTGATTACGCTGCTGAAAACCACCATTATACTGAGAGAAGGCTTAATAAGTTGTACAAAATCCTTTAAGCCTGCTCTTTCCTGTTTCAAATTGTTCATGGTTCATTGTTAATGGCCATAGGTTAAAGTCCATCGACCATTGACCATTGACGATTCTTTCTAATGCGAACTTTCATTTTCCCCGATAGGCTCCGTCTGGGGAATAAAATCACGTCCATCCTTACTGTAATCATAAGCCCAACGATGCACTTCGGGTATCTCTCCTTCCCAGTTGCCATGACCCGGTTTAATCGGGGTAGTCCATTCGAGCGTATTGGCATTCCAGGGATTCAATGTTCTTACACGTTTACCCTTATAGATAGAATAGAAGAAATTGAACACAAACATCAACTGCACCGCAAACACAATGATGGTCACTACCGAAATCATGGCATCCAGGTCGTTGAACTGGTTAAAGCTCACCCAGCTACTTTTATCCAAATATCTTCTGGGCATACCGGCAAAACCCTGGTAGTGCATGGGCCAGAAAATAAGATACGCTCCTATCATGGTTACCCAAAAGTGGATATAAGCGAGGGTATTGTTCATATACCTGCCAAACATTTTGGGGAACCAGTGATAAATACCGGCAAACATGCCCAAAAAGGCCGCTACCCCCATTACCAGGTGGAAGTGGGCAATATTGAACATAGTATCGTGTAAATGAATATCGATGGTGGAATTACCGAGCCAGATACCGGTTAAGCCCCCGGAAATAAATACGCTTACAAAACCGATAGAGAATAACATGCCCGGCGTAAATCTTAGATTTCCCCGCCATAAAGTAGTCAGCCAGTTAAACACTTTTATCGCAGAAGGTATGGCGATTAAAAGGGTAAGTAATACGAATACCGATCCGAGGAAGGGATTTAAGCCCGATACAAACATGTGGTGTGCCCATACCAGGAAGGCCAGCACACAAATAGCGCACAGCGAAAACACCATCGCAATGTATCCAAATATCGGCTTACGGGCATTGACCGACATTACTTCGGAAACAATACCCATGGTGGGCAGAATAATAATATACACTTCGGGGTGACCGAGGAACCAGAATAAGTGCTGGTATAAGATGGCGTTGCCTCCCTCATTGGGCAGGGCTGCTCCGGCAATAAAGATATCACTCAGGTAAAAGCTGGTACCGGCATGGCGATCGAACATCAACAATATTAAACCCGATAACAGTACAGGGAAGGATAAAGCTCCTAAAATAGCGGTGAACAGGAAAGCCCAGATGGTAAGGGGCACCCGGGTCATGCTCATTCCCTTAGTACGCATATTTAAAATGGTAGCGATATAGTTGAGGTTACCCAGCAGGGAAGAAATCACAAATAAAGCCATGGATATGATCCAGTAGTCCATCCCCGCTTTAGAACCCGGCGATGCCTGGGCCAAAGCGCTCAAAGGCGGATACACGGTCCATCCTCCCGAAGCCGGGCCTGTTTGTAGAAACAGGGACGCCACCATTACAATACTGGCCACAAAAAAGAACCAGTAAGAAAGCATATTCATCATAGGAGAAGCCATATCCCGGGCTCCTACCTGTAAAGGAATTAAGAGGTTGGAAAAGGTTCCGCTGAGGCCCTGTGTTAACACAAAGAAGATCAGCACAGTTCCGTGCATGGTAACGATGGCATAATAAAAATCGGGCTTAATACGACCGCCTTCCGCCCATTGGCCGAAAAGAGTTTCGAGTATGGGAAATTGTTGGTCGGGAAAACCCAGTTGCAGCCTGAAAAGAACCGAGAACAAACCTCCTATAATGGCCCACACAATACCCGTTATCAGGAATTGCTTACTGATCGTTTTATGATCCTGGCTGAAAATATACTTGGTAATGAATGTTTCTTTATGATGTGCATGCACATGATGATCGCCTGCATGAAGGCTGTGACTCACTGATTCGTGCTGGGTATGTAGAGTATCGCTCATAACAAATTTCTCCTTATATAATATAACCTAAAGGTATGCTAAATTATTTTGTTGATGTAGAGTCCGGCGCTGTGGTAGCTGCACTGTCGGCTCCGTTTGCTGCTGTAGAATCGGCCACAGGCGCCGCAGCCGGCGGAGCCTGGTTTTCTACCACAGCCGTTAGGTATTGCGGCTTCTGGGTGGCCATCCACTGATCATATTCTTCCTGCGTTACCACCATAATTTCTCCCCTCATGCCGGTATGGCCGTTTCCGCACATCTGGTCGCAGGCAATTTCAAATACGAAATTTTCATTACCTGTTTCCTTAATCATATCCTTGGTGGTTTTGATAGGGGTAAACCATAGCGTGGTGGGAGTACCTGGCACCGCATCCATTTTTAAACGGAAATGAGGAAGGCCTACACTATGAATTACATCCTTCGCCCCAATAACCAACCTAACAGGTTTGTTTACCACCAGGTACATCGGCCCCCCGGAAACAATATCATCCTGCGCAGCAGCATCTTCCCATATCAAACCCAGCGGATTATCCTTTGCTTCGTCGATCAGTTTGTAACTCTTTTTTCCTAACACCCCATCCTTACCCGGATAGCGGTATTCCCATTTAAACTGGCTGCCTACTATTTCTACGGTGGCTGCGTTTTCGGGGGCGGCGCCGGTGATTTGATACCAGTAAACCAGTCCAAAGGAAATAAGAATCGTCAGTACAATGGCAGGAACTACCGTCCAGATCATTTCCAGTTTATTATTGTGCGGGAAATAATAAGCTTTCCGATCGTCTCTTTCCCTGTATTTAAACGAATACCAGAACAACAATACCTGTGTAATCACAAACACCACGCCGGTAGCAATAAGGGTATAGGTCATCATCTTATCTACCTTGATCCCATGATCCGAAGCAGAAGTACCGAATTTCAAAATTTTATCTCCGAGGGTATGATGCGTCCAATACACACCAAACAGTCCCACAATCAGAAATACCAATAACAAAACCGCATTGATCCGGTTGGATTGCTTTCTTGTTCTTTCTTCACCTTGTATTATTGATACCAATTCAGTAGCCCTCGCTATCTGGAAGGTGATAATGAATCCCAATAATAAAATCGCTATAATTAAAAAAGTATGCATACTAATTATATTGTTCTGTTATTTTTTATCTTCTTTTTGTATGACCGGCTCACGGCTTCTGCCCTCTTGTAATACACTGTTAACCGCTCTTTGTCTTTTTTAGGTGTGGTGAATAACGCTTTCTTTCGCAAAAGGATGGTTTTTAACCACCAGTGGGAACCTGCTGAGCGTGCGTCCTACAATAAACATGATCAGTCCCACGAAAAACAGGGCTATACCCATATCGAAAATGATGGACGGCACTTTATCAGGTGAAATCGCCGGGAATACCATCTGGTAAAAATCGAGCCAGTGACCAAATAGTAAGAGTACCGACACAAAAGTTACCGTTGCATAATTTCGCTTGGAGTCGCGGCTCATGAAAATAAGGATCGGCGCTACAAAATTGATGATCAGCATAAACCAGAAGATGCCGGCATACGGACTTTCGCGGGCCGAGTTACCAATACGGTTCACGAAATAAATGGTCTCTTCGGGCTGGTTACTGTACCATATCAGCATAAACTGCGAGAACCACAGGTAGGTCCAGAAAATAGAAAAAGCGAATATAAACTTCCCAAGATCGTGCAGATGCTCCTTGGTAACTGCCTGCAACAGGCCATTATTTTTAAGAAATACCACAAAAAGAGCGATCAGCGCCAGGCCCGACACAAAGGTACTGGCGAAAGTGTACCAGCTATACATGGTGCTGAACCAGTGTGCGTCGATGCTCATAAGCCATAACCAGGGAAGAGACGACATAATGGTTAACGCAAACACCACTATATATAATGCTGCCATCACCGTATTGTCCCAAATAAATTTCTTCTTTGCTTCCACTGTTGTGGGCGGGTCGGTATCGAGGCTGCGGGAGCGCTGGCGCATTTTCCAACCCAGGAAGGACCAGAGAACCACCGTTAAAACCGTTACCGTTGTATAAAACCCTTTATTTAAGAACCCTTTTTTAAAGTCCAATACCTTATCATGAGCTACATGCTCGGCATCTGTCCAGTGATAAATTACATGGTTGCCGCCAAAAACAATGGACAGGAGTATCACGGCTGTAATAACACCTATAACGGGTACCGCCGCTGAAACGGCTTCGGTAACCCTCGAAAAACCGATCTGGAATCCGCCCCATGCCAGGGTGGTGGCGCACATAAAAAACATGGCCGCGTTTACCGTTAATAAAAAGTACACGCTGTTTTGAAGAAGGCTTGCCCAGAAACGCGCATGGCTCCTATGCAATTCCTCCTCGCTGGCTGCACCGCCACTATGGGTAGAGATGTACAATGCTATTGTTGCGAGCAGCCCCACGCCCATTAACACGTAAGCAATAGTGTTGTACTTTTTGGTAGGTATGAATTTTTCTACTGTTGACATCCCGGTTCTATATTAAATAAGTTCAAATAATTAATTCGTTGCTGTACTGTCTGCCGCCACCGCTGTTGCTGCCGCAGCCGTTCCTCCTTTATTTTGTTTCGACTTAATGTAGGCCACCACTTCCCAGCGCTCTTTAGGCGTTAACTGCGATGCATAGCTACCCATTTGCCCCTTACCGTATGTAACAGAATAAAACATGGTACCCGGTGCCATTGCTATCATTTCCGCATCGAGGAAGTTTTTGGGAGCAGCCGTATAGGGTCCTTCGCCGCCTTTAAACAGCGGACCGTTACCATCCAAAGCAGAACCGTGACAGATACCGCAATGAATTAAATATAAACGCTCGGCCTCTTTCATATTAATCGAAGCCAGATTGCTGTCTAAGGGGTTTTTAAGACCGGCCGACTGTGCATAACCCGCTGAGTCGTGTTTCAGATCGAAATGAAAAGCAAGGTCTTCGTCGTTGGCCACTGTTCCGGCTACCGGCAGCCCGTTGTAATGGATGCCCGAATCGGCTAATTCCTGGGTAGAAGCGTAGGTTTCGTAGGCCTGGCTATAAAACATGTCGGGCATATAAGCCAGCCCGGGATCTTTCCCCGCACCACAACCGGCGGCGACCACGCTTAACATCACTACTCCAATGTAAAAATATTTGCTCATATTAGTATTTCGATTCTTAATAACTGTTTTACTTTTCTGCCCTTCCTGGTTTCTATTGTTCATCAGGCATCTACCTGGGGAACTTTTTTACCGAACCGAACCGTTTCGCGGTCGTAGCGGCCAATCCACCAATCGGCTTCCCTGTGCTGCACTTCTACACCCTGGGCACCCACGCTTTCTAAAAAAGCGATTGCTTCTGCTTCATTTGTTTTATCGGTACATTCAATAGCCATAGTAAAAGTGTCGTCGGTACTGCGAAGGTTGAAATGGTCTTTCTTTACAAAAGGCGCCAACTGGCACAACCAGCAAAAAGTAAGTACCATGCCCACGGCAGAAAACAAAACGGTGAGCTCGAACATAATGGGTATCCATGCGGGTAAAGAGAAATAAGGCTTACCCCCGAAATTGATCTGCCAGTCGAAGGCCAGCATAAAGGTAATAAACCCTAAAGCGGTAATGGTACCCAGAATACCGTAAATGAATCCGGCAATGTGCAGATCGGTATCTTTTAAACCCATGGTTTTATCCAGTCCGTGAATGGGGAAGGGCGTGTACACATCATGTATTTTATAGCCTGCGCGGCGAACCCTGGTTACCGCCGGGAACAGTACCTCTTCCTCGTAAAAATTACCTACAACAAATTTCTTAACGTTCATATTTTTTTTGTTACTGGTTTTTGGCTGCAGGATAGCGGCGCTTGCCCCTCCTGAAAAACCTTTCAACTGTTAAACTTTCCAACTTTTCAACCCATCCTTAATGGTGGCTTTGCTCGTGCTCAAACTCATCGTAGCTCTGCGTTTCCACTTTGTCCATTTGCTCTTTATAATTATTACCGCTGCGTTTTAAGATATGCTTGATCTCGGCAATAGCAATAACCGGGAAAAACTTGCTGAACAGGAAATAACAGGTAAAGAACAAACCAAATGTACCCAGGTAGAAGCCTATTTCCCAGATGGTGGGGGTATAATAAGTACTCCAGGAGCTGGGCAGGTAATCGCGGTAAATAGAGGTAACGATGATCACAAACCTTTCGAACCACATACCGATATTTACCAAAATACTCATAAAGAAGGTTACCAGCAGGTTACGGCGCATTTTGCGGAACCAGAATATTTGAGGCGAAAGCACGTTACAGCCCATCATCAGCCAGTAGCTCCAGCCGTAAGGGCTGTTGAGGTTTACCCGGTTTTCCTTAAAGGCAAACCATTCGTAAGGCGCGGCGCTGTACCACGAAATAAATAATTCGGTAAGGTAGGCGATACCCACAATAGAACCCGTAAGCACAATAACCTTATTCATTACATCGATGTGTTCGATGGTAATATATTCTTCGAGGTGCAAAACCTTACGGGTGATTAATAACAGGGTTTGCACCATGGCGAAACCGCTGAATACCGCACCGGCCACAAAATAGGGCGGGAAGATGGTGGTATGCCAGCCGGGGATTACCGAAGTAGCAAAGTCGAAGGATACGATGGTATGTACCGAAAGTACCAGCGGAGTGGAAAGACCGGCCAATACCAGCGACAGGGCTTCGTGCCTTTGCCAGTGCTTGGTGCTGCCCGTCCAGCCAAAAGCTGCCAGGCCATAAAAAAACTTTCTCCATTTTAGTTTGGCCCGGTCGCGAAGGGTGGCCAGATCGGGCAGAAGGCCCGAGTACCAGAACAGGAGCGACACGGTAAAGTAGGTAGAGATGGCGAACACATCCCAGAGCAGCGGCGAGTTAAAGTTTACCCATAGCGGCCCCCGGGTATTGGGGTAGGGCATTACGAAAAACGCGTTCCATACACGGCCCATGTGCCAGATGGGGAACTGGCCCGCACACATTACCGCAAAGATGGTCATGGCTTCTGCCGCACGGTTTACACCGGTACGCCAGCCCTGGCGGAAAAGCAACAGGATGGCTGAGATCAGCGTACCGGCATGACCGATACCTACCCACCATACAAAGTTGGTGATATCCCATCCCCAGCCAACGGTTTTATTCAGGTTCCACTGGCCGGTACCGTATACCACGTCCATATAAATAGACACCACACCAAAGCCCAGCAAACCCAGGGAAATGATAAAACCAATCCACCACAGTTTACCCGGTTTGGCCTCCACGGGGCGGCAAATATCTTCCGTTACATCGTGGTAGGTTTTATTTCCTTCTACCAATGGCGCCCTGGCCTGCGATTCGTATCTGAGTAATGACATAATTATTTATAAAAAATCTAACAACTAATGATCAATTCTTATCTTTTTTGGCTCTGTCTTTATGAGCCGAAAATTACACTTTTTTAAATCCTAAACTCCTTTTCAAACACCCGTTCCGGTAATTTTTTTGCATTCTCACACCCTGTTAGGCCGGCACCATTTGCAGGCTCGGTCGCTTTTGAGAAAATGTCCACCTTAAACGGCTGTATTACCTTATACTTTTCAAACTGGTACCACCATGCCCACACTTCTAAAGCATCTGTGGGGAAACGGGTATATTTTTGCCCCTCCGAACAATTGCACATAAAAATAAAAGGTATAATAAGTAACGTATCGCTGCTTTGTTTCGATATTTTGGAAAAATCAGCTCCCAAAATGGCAGATTTAATATACCGTATGATACCTGTATCTTTTGTATTGAAAAGAACCGAATCAACAATATTGTATCCGTTTTCTTTAAAAACTATCCCTGCAAATTCAATCGAACTCGCCTGTTCGTCAGACAAGCTTTGAGGCTTTTTTACCGGCAGCGCCTTGTTCAATGCAATATGAATCCATTTGCTTTCTATATTTTTAGCACTCAAAGGAACTTTTACATCGCCATCGTAATTCGCATAAATATATGTCAGTGAAGCTTTGTGCAAATACCAGATTGGCCCCTGCCCCTTCAGTGTAACATAAAAATTCTGCCTATTCCTTGTAATATAGTCATGCCGGTATTTACTAAGACTATCCATTATCATTTCCGGCGTATATATTTTACTTCTGTCAATCGCATTTGAGTCTTTAACATCGGCCGTTACAGATACATTCAACACATAAGCAGCACGGTCCTTTTTGCTTTCTTCGGTTATACCGCCCACTAATATTGAAAATACGGAAATACGATCGTCAACCGGATCCTTGTATCGTCTCGACACATTGTATTTAATTTGACTATCGTTTTGCTCCGGCATTTTTATAAAAATAGAGTCACGCGCACAGGCCTGCGAAACGCCACCACTATAAAGTGCAATAAATAATATAAAAAATACCCTATTCAATCCTATGCGTTCTTTTAATCATTCAAAATCAATAGGTAGTCTTCACACTCCTATAAAATTTCCTTATATTGGGGTATAACCAACGGCTGGAAAAACACCCCCTTTATTTTTTTAAAATTATACCCCCAGTTATTATCCGGTTTTCCAATGTTTCCTTCATTTCTCTCTCCTACTATAAAAACCGGTAGTATAACAGTTTGATTGGTTCCGGTTTCGTTTTTCCAATTCTTATCTACCTTCTGTAAGGTCTCATATACGCTTCTTGTTACTTTATCGCTGCCCTCGTTAAGCATAACGATTTTTACAACGTCACTTTTTGACGAAAGTCTTATCTCGAAAAACAAATAATATTCTCTGTAAGCCCCGTCATTAATGTCAAAATTCATGTTTTTATGAAACGCTCTCTCCAACGTGGAAAACCCACCACTATAGTAAACATTCTCTTCAAAACCAGCGCTCTTAGTTTGAGCAAAGGACATAATTTCTATCCCTAACATTAACGATAGACATAATAAAAATCCTCTACTTCTTAAAAAATTCATCCTAAATACTAATTACATTCTTTTAAATCCTAAACTCCTTTTCAAACACCCGCCCCGGTAATTTTTTTGCAATCATACGCCGTCTTCCGTTACCCCGTTCATTCCCTCCGCCAGCATCACTTTCTCGTTGATAATATTATCCCACAATTTTTCTTTTTTTACAGGAATCCCGCCCACTTTATACGTTGCTCTCCAGGGCTTGAAGGCGAACCAAAAATCGTAGGACCCGCCCATAATTCCCTTGCCTGGGATAAACACAAACCTGTCAATTCCCCTTTGTATATTCCAACTGTCCTTTACCTGCCAATCCGCAAATGTCCAGAACTGATACGCTGTATCCGATCCAATAACTACGCTTTTAGAAAAGTAATATCTTCCCAATAACTCCTTCCCAAATAGAAAATAATGATCGTTTTGGGGATTCATTACAGCCGCATATCCAGGTAGTTCATGCAGAAATTCACGAATACTTATAGGCAATCCCCGAATATTGATATTATGCCTAAGTATTACGGATAAAGGATGGGGATAAGTATGTACGGTAAATCTTTGTGATAAACAAACTTTCGATACATAATACTCATTATCCACCTTTTTAACAAGACTAAGCTGAAGTGAATTGATATATTCTTCATCAATATTTTGAAAAGTAGCTATTTCGACTGCATAATTCCGGACTTGCGAATTAGAATAAATTTGAGATTTAACACTGTCAAGAGTAATCTTCTTCCAGTTATCTTCTTCAACAAAAGGTGGCAGTACAGAAAATACCAAAAGTATTTCACCTTTACGGATTGAAACATTAAATATTTCTACTGTTTTATTGATACCGTATAATTCACTTGTATTTAATGTATACTGTTGTACCGAAAAATCTTCATAAAGGCTGTCGAGCAATACATATCCTTGTTTTGGCATATTTTCAGCCAGGCTTACTATTGATTTACTTATCAATAGTAGAACAAAAAATAAAACCTGTAATATTTTTTTGAAACGCTCCATTAATATATCTACCTAATCAATTTGAGTGGGACACTTTGTCCCTATTACTTAATGCCCCGCTGCCGGCTTTGCCTCATGGCCTTCCGCCTCGTGGTGCTCATCGCCTGCAATGATCTCGTCTGTATTTCTTACTTTGGCGAGATAGCTTACATTGGGCAATACGTGCAACTGCTCCAGCGAGTAAAACAGGCGCTGCGGGTTGTTTTCCCTGTCCTGGTGTACGCGGCTGGTGGTATCGTTTACATTGCCAAATACGATGGCATCGGCGTTACAGGCCTGCATACAGGCGGTTTTGGCTTCGCCATCGCGCAGGGGCCGGTTTTCTTTCTTGGCCTCGAGCTTGGCGTGCTGGGTACGCTGGATGCAGAAAGAACATTTTTCCATTACACCGCGGCTGCGTACCGTAACATCGGGGTTCAGCACCATGCGGGTGAGGGGGTCGTTCATCTGGAACACCACAGGATCTAATTTACCTACCAGTTTTTGATCCTGGTTATCGGCAAAACTGTCGGCGCCGGTATAATCCAGCCAGTTAAACCGACGCACTTTATACGGGCAGTTGTTGGCACAATAACGGGTACCAATACAACGGTTATAAGCCATTTGGTTGATGCCTTCATCGCTGTGGTTGGTAGCCGCCACCGGGCACACATTCTCACAGGGAGCGTTATCGCAATGCTGGCACATCATGGGTTGGAAAACCACCCCTTTGAGGTTATCGGCATCATTTTCATCGCTGATAAAATACCGGTCGATGCGCAGCCAGTGCATATCGTGGTAGCGAACTACCTCGCTCTTACCCACAATAGGTACATTGTTCTCGATATGGCAGGCAACCACACAGGCGCCGCAGCCAAAACAGGCGTTCATATCCACGTTCATGCCCCATTTTAAACCGGGCGACTCATGCACTCCGTACAAAGTACCTTCTCTCCTGAAATCGCCGGTAGCTGCCGCATAGGTTTTTACCAGGCCATCCCTCCAGTCTTTGATTTCATTGGGTCTTTTCTTAAAAGTTCCCAGGGTGGTCTCTCTCAGCACTTCCACCCGCCCTTCGTAAGAGTTGTGGATCTGAACCTGGGCCACTTTTTCTTTTCTTCCGGCATCGGTAACGGTTACATTGGCATTCTCAAAACTTACCGTTGTGCCGTTAAAGGAACTGAAAGGGAAAGCATTTTGTCCCAGGTCGCCGGCCGTACGACCGGTAAAGCCTGCACGCCCGTAACCCATGGCTACTGCAATGGTATTGGCGTTCATGCCCGGCATTACCAGTACGGGCAATTCGATACTGTTTTTACCGCTTTGAATTTTAATTACCGGCTTCTCCGGGTAATATTCGTAGTCAACATCTAATTTTATTTTCAATTCGTTGGCCTTGGCCATCGAAATCAATGCATAGTTACCCCAGGTGGCCCTTGTTACGGGGTCGGGCAGTTCCTGTAACCAGGGATTGGTAGCTCCCGAGCCATTGCCCACGCCCACAGGCTGGTACACCACCAGCTCGTCTTTCCCGCCCGCAGGTATACCGGCAATAGCTGCAGCCGCTGCTTCCAGTCCGGCGCCGGAATAAGCCCCTCCACCGCCGGCCGCGTTTTCTACCACACCGGCTTTCAGCGCTTCGAGGAAGGCCTTTTCGCTGCCAAGGCGTGCCACCCAATAAGATTTATGGTACTCGTGGTATTCTACCGGGTTACCGCTCCATTTTAAAAGCGTTTCCTGGTAAGGACGGGTTTTAAATAATGGGTTGATAGTAGGCTGTATAAAACTGATAATACCTGCTTTGGGTTCTGCATCGCCCCAGCTTTCGAGGAAATGATCGGTGGGCAGGCTGTATGTACAGAGTTGGGTGGTTTCGTCCATTCTTCCGGTAAACGAAACCGAAGTTTTAACTTTTTTAAGCGCATTGGCAAAGCGCACGCCATCGAAATAGTCGTAGGCGGGGTTGGCGCCATGAATGAACAGGGCCGCCACCTGACCGTTTTCCATCTGCGTAAGCAGGTCGGCAAAATCCTTGTCAATCGCTTTTGAACTAAGTGAAGGCCGCGAAAAATCGATGGTGGAACCATAGGCTCCGATGGCGCCGTTGATAGCGTTCACTACCAATTGTATGTTTACATCGTTGCTGCCGCAAACCACTACACCGCGCGCGCCAGCCGCTTTAAGGTCGGCCGCTGCTTTGGCAATTCCGGCCGATAATTTGGCATCGAGCGCCGGAGCCTGGGTGCTGCCATTGATCGCCGACAACAGGGCGAGGGCTACCGCACCTGTTTGAGAAGGGCGGTGCGAAAAGCGTTCGTCGGCGTTGGAGCCGGTCATACTAAGGGCGCCCTCAAAATGGTAATGCTTACTCATTTTGGGCGCTTTCTCATCTATTTTACGGCCTTTGGCATAGCCCGAAGCCTGTTCGATGGGGTTGAGCCAGGTGCCCAGGAAATCGGCGCCGAGGCTAACGATCACGTCTGCATTTTCTAACTGATAAGTGGGCAAATTGCGGCCAAAACCCGAGGCTTCGTTAGCCAGCAGCATACCGCTATAACTTACCGGTTCGTACTGTACGTGACGCAGTTTGGGAAATTTGGAAATAATATCGAGGGTAGAGGGAGAATTGATGGTGTTGGTTAAAAACACGATTTCCCCGACCGCAGCCAGTTCGGCAGCAATGGCCTTGTCTAATTGTTCGTAAGTAGCTTCTTCGAATTTGTCGCCGGTTTTCTTTTGAGGAAAACGGAGGCGATGGGTATCGTACAAATCTAAAACCGAAGCCTGTACTGCCGCCGATGTACCACCTTTGGTAAAGCTGGCCTGTGTATTTCCCTCAATTTTGATGGGCCGGCCGTCTCTTACTTTAGCCAGAATGGGAACCGCTTCTCCACCCTGTACGTAGGTAGTGGCATAATATCTTGCCTCACCCGGAACGATGTTTTCGGGGCGGTAAGCATAGGGAATGGCTTCGCGCACTTTTGTTTTACAACTGGCCGCCAGTGTAGCAGCCGCTGTGCTGAAACCCAGGTACTTTAGAAAGTCCCTGCGGGGAGCTTTTGCATCCAACAATCCCTTGCTGTCGAAATCCTCAAAAGGAAGTTCATCGCGAAACTCGTCGTGAACGTTCTTCTGAAAGTTTTCAGGATCATTTATTTCTCCAAAACCTTGCCAGTACTTCTTACTCATATTACCTAAATCCCTAAAAGGACTTTTTAAACCTAAGCATTATCATTTTTTACAATTTCTGCTCAGGGATAGTTAAAAAATAATTCAATTTTATAAACAAACCTCACCCCTCTTTAGGGGCAGGATTTTAATAGTGACATTTCTGACACTCCAGGCCGCCGATATCTTTTACTGTTACACTATCCATTTTACCCGACTTGATATCTGCATGGAACTTTTCGTAGATACTGTAATATTGGTTTCCGCTGGTGGAGTCCACATTAAAGTTCACCTTGGTTTGGCGGTGGCAATTCACACACCATCCCATGCTCAACTCGGAGAACTGGTATACTTCGTCCATGCCGGCGATATCGCCATGACAGGTTTGGCACTGTATATTACCCACCCTGATGTGCTGGCTGTGGTTGAAATATACGTGGTCGGGGAGGTTGTGTATTTTCACCCATTCGATGGGTTTGGCTTTTGAAGGATCCCAGCCGTCGGCATTGGTGGGGTCGAAGCCTGCGTATTCATATAATTTCTGGATTTCGCGGGTACCATCCACGATATTCCCGTTCCTGTCGCGCAATTCGGGTCCGTTGTATTTTTGGATCGTTTTATGACAGTTCATACATACGTTCACCGATGGAATGGCGGCAGTTTTGCTTTCCCAGGCGTTTCCGTGGCAGTATAAACAGTTGATCTGGTTGATGCCGGCGTGTACCTTATGGGAATAGAAAATAGGTTGTTTGGGTGAGTAATCGATCTGCCGGTTTACATTGATCATCCCTTTCGTGGTAAAATACCCGCCTATAATAAACAGGGCGATAGCAGCGATGGCCAGGTAGGCTTTATTGCGATAGATGGGCAGTACCGGAGCCTCTTTAATATTTTCGGCGTCGTTGGCGGCTTTTTGCAGGTTGGCATTCACGTACATCAGTACCAATACCACGAGCGCCAGCAGAAGGGAAACGATCCCATACATAAGGGTTCCCGGGGTAGATTCGGCTGCGGGAGCAGCGCCCGTTCCGGAGGCAGCGGCAGCAGCGTCGAGCTTACCACTTCCTTTGGCATCTACATAGGCCAGGATCGCATCAATCTGGGGATCGGTCAGATCGGGGAAAGTGGTCATGGCGGTAGGCTTCTTTTGAGAAGCGGCTACTGCCTGCGGATAACCCGAGGCCGTCAGTTTAATATTATTTCTGATCCATTCGTGCAGTTTGTCCTTTTCCGTCCACTCGGAAAGTGCCGGAAACAGGGCAGGACCCGTCATATCGCTCTTCATATCGGGGGCGTGACAGGCCTGACATTTGGTTACGAACAGGGTTTTCCCCTCGTTAACCTGGGCATCGTCCTGTGCAAAAACGGGAGCAATAGATATAAGCAGCGCTATTATAAGTAAGGTTAGCCGGTTAAATAAATACTTATGATTGTCCATAAATCGCATAAAATCTAAAATGTGGATAAAAACCTCTGACGAACTGCAAAAATAAGGCGCGGCGTTAACATAACAGCAACAATTTAAAAATTTTTTAAACCCGCTACCAGCCTGCATTTCAGCCGATTTTCAAACCAAATTTGCGGGGTCTGAAAATTATTTGTCATTAAAAAGTCATCCGGTTCGGGGTCGGTAAGATGTGAATAATTGACAATTGGGGGCTGTTTGCCGGGGCGGGGAATGGATCATGGTTCATGGTTCATAGCCAACCGGTAATCAGATAAGCGTAAGGCGAAAGGCCTTATCCGGCTTTAAGCTTTTAGCTTTCGGCCTTGAGCCTTCAGCATCGTAATTCTTAATTCGTAATTCTCAACCCGTAATTCAAATACCCTCCCCCTTTAGGTCTTTTCCCAAC
The DNA here is from genome assembly GCA_040393015.1 of Paraniabella yanshanensis. Taxonomy (GTDB): domain Bacteria; phylum Bacteroidota; class Bacteroidia; order Chitinophagales; family Chitinophagaceae; genus Niabella; species Niabella yanshanensis_A. The sequence goes on along the minus strand of JBEBUZ010000019.1, from coordinate 13,363 downwards.
ATCTTCCTTAAATTGCAGCTCATGTTTGAGCGATTAAAACAAAAATGGAAGGTAGGACCCCTCCAACTGGTGCTGATTCTCAGCACTTTTGCCATTGGCGGCAGCCTGAGTGGGTATGCCGGAAGGTGGTTACTGGCTTTTTTCCCGATTTCAGGCCGCGCCCTATACCTTATTATATATATAGTGGTGGTGGCTCTTATCTGGCCCCTGGCAGTACTATTGGTAAGCATTTTTTTCGGACAATTCCGGTTTTTCAGGCAATATTTGCAGCAATTATGGAAAAAGATAAAAGGCAACCGAAGCCGTATCAGCCTTATTTTGCCTTTTGTTGCCGGTATGAATATTAATGTATGACAAAGAAACTCGCCATTTTTGCCAGCGGAGCCGGGAGTAACGCCCAAAAAATCATCGACCATTTTAAAAGCGACCCGCATACCGAAGTGTCGCTGATACTCTGCAATAAACCCGACGCAGGGGTACTATCCATCGCCCAAAACGAGGGTATTGCGCATTTACTGATGGATAAAGAACAGTATAAAGCCGATGGTTATGCCGGTTTTTTGAAAGAAAAAGGCATTGATTTTATCATCTTAGCCGGTTTTTTACGAAAAATTCCCCTGGCTTTAATAGAAGCTTATCCGCGCCGCATCATTAATATCCATCCCGCCTTGTTACCTGCATACGGTGGAAAAGGTATGTACGGTCGCTTTGTTCATGAAGCCGTTATAGCCAATGGCGAAAAAGAAAGCGGTATTACTATTCACTATGTAGATGAACACTACGACCACGGAGATATCATCTTCCAGGCCCGATGCAAAATAAACGACTCCGATACCGCCGACACCCTGGCTGAAAAAATTCACCGGCTGGAGCACGAGCATTTTCCCCAGATAATTGAAAAAGTAATCGCAGCCGGTTAACCCCCAGGCCATTTTGCTACCCCGTCACCTGCACAGGCTGGTGAAAAATCGATTTTGCAGGCCTCTTTTTACTTTTTTCCCTATTTTTTCCGGGGTTTCCTTCCGCCGCTCTCTTAGCGGCCCTTCTGGCAGATGACACCATTTACAAAAACAGAACGCTGTTTTGCCAATACCCTGAATGAGGTATTGACAGGGGGTCACGTCTATACTACATTTGTACAGCAGCACTACTGCTTTCTTTAACCCTCATTTTTCACTTCTAAAACCAATAGTATGGCCACCAAATTTGAAGTAGACCTCGGCGATCTCAAACTCACCGCCGATCAGAGTCAGCGTATCAACCGCTCCATCCAGGCAGCAGTTGCCTCCGAGCTTTCGAATGTAAAGCTGGGTAAAAAATATGTTCTTATTCCCATCGAAAAATGGCCCCGCGGACCCATTATCGATGGCATTATTGCCCGCCCGCTCGACAAAAACCTTGGTGCCCTCCTGCAAAAAGAAGGTCTCTTTTAAGAACAGGAATCAGCACCGGGAATTAACCACATAGGTACATAGAAATAAGAAGTTTGAAATCTATGTTTCTATGTGGTTCCTAAAAGCCCCCCGTTCCACACCTGATCGTTCACTATTAATACGTAAAGATGAAAAAGCAGGAATCTAAACTATGTCCCTCCAACCGCTGCAAACCCGGCTCGGAATTACTGGGCATCCGGCAGGATGATGGATCGGTAGCCATTTTACCCCAATCGCTCTATATTGACGAACATTTTATAGAACAGGTTAGCAAGGATGAGATGGCACCGGAGCAGCGCTTTCGTTTCACCAACAAATGCGTGGAAGGCGGCTGCAGCCAGTGGACCGGTAAAAGTTGCGGGGTGATCGACCGGGTGGTACAGCATCTCGAAGAGGTGCCCACGCTTGCCCAATTGCCGGTATGCGGCATCCGCAGCCGATGCCGATGGTTTGGCCAGCATCAGTTTAACGCCTGTAAAGTATGCCGGTTTATTATTACCGAAATTTCGGAAGAACAGATCCTCGAAGCACAATCGCAGGATCTGACCCAGGAAGACATCCGCAATATGATTATCTGAAAGCAGCGCTTTTGGTGCAAAAATGTAAATTGGGCTAAACAATAGACTTATCCGGATTCTTTCTCACGGAGCCCTGTTGGCATAGCCTGCTTTTGCCATTCCCGGGCCTTTTTACTAACTTTGTATAAAGAAGAGATTTATTGCTGTATGAAAAAATCAAAAAAAGAAGCTGGTATTTTTGCATGGCTGGTGAACCAATCCTGGTTTATGGCAGCGGCGCTGATGTTGGGCTTTTTGATTAGCGGCACCATAAAAAGCAAGGAAGATTTTCTGGAGGCTCTGGTCTTTTGTCTTCTCTTCTGGTTATTCGATTTTCTCTTTTTTAAAAAATTCGGCCAACAAATTCTTTATAAAATACAGAACCGTTACAAAAAGATAACGGGAGCTGAAGAGGAACTAACAGAAACTAAATAAAATGGTCCCGGCAGAACGAAGATGAACAGCCAGGAACAGCCTACACGCCCTCCCCTGTTTTAGGGATTGCCCGATACCATCAAGCTTCTTATTTTGCAACTTTAAAACTTATACATGATGAAGGTGTTTTTTGTGTTTTTATGTTTATTAGGAACGACCGGTACTTATGCCCAATGCAGTTATTATTATCTTCAGAATAATAAAACGGTAACTTTTGGGATGTTCGACCGCAAAGGAAAGGAAGATGGCAAATATGTTTACAAAGTGTCGGATGTAAGCACCAGCGGAAATACGACCAGCGCTACCATACAGTCGGAAATCTTCGACAAAAAAGGAAAATCTATCGGCGGCGGGAAGGGAACCATGCAATGTAAAACCGGTATGCTGATGATGGATATGCAGATGATGTTAAGCCCCCAGCAATCCGAACAGTTTAAAAATGCCAAAGTAGAAGGCAAGGCCGCCTATATAGAGTATCCGGCCAATTTAAGCGTGGGTCAAACCCTGCCCGATGGCAATTTTGAGATGGACATAACGATGGACGGGGGCATGTCCGCCAACATGTCTATGGACATTACCGGGAGAACGGTGGAAGCGAAAGAAAAAATAACCACGCCTGCGGGAAGCTGGGATGCTTTTAAAATCAGTTACGAATCCAAAACAGTAATGACGATGGGCATTTCCATACCCATAAAAGTTCGGATCACCGAATGGTTTGTGCCGGGTTTTGGGATGATCAAAAGCAGCTCTAAATGGGGCACACAGGAACTCATTTCTATTCAGTAATTTAATCCTTTCTACTCCTATAATAGCAGCTCTCACGGGCTGCTATTTTTTCATAGACGAACCGGTAAAGCCTGAATAAATTTGAAACCGGATTGTTTTAACGAAATTCTTTGTCTGTAGCCGGCAGAAAATTGGGATTATAATGTGGCATCAATTACCTTTTCCAATTCTGCCAACGGCCTCACACCCGATTGCCGCCATACCTGCCTGCCATTTTTAAATAATATGAGCGTTGGCACCCCCTGCACCTGGTAAGCGGCCGCGGCCTGTGGACTTTTATCGACATCTACTTTAATGATAGCCGCTTTATCGCCCAGTTTTTGTTTGAGTTGCTCCAGAACCGGTGCCATCATTTTGCAGGGGCCGCACCATTCTGCAAAAAAATCTACCAGTACAGGTTTGTCCTGGTTAATCATGTCCGTGAAGGTCATTGGCTTTCTTTTTATCTTTTGTAAACAGAGAAAACAGGAGTCCACCCATCAGCGCTCCATATACCGTACTGTTAACCGGCTTCGACGTAATGGCACAACTACCGGAGTTACATCCTATAAAGTTCCAGTACAAAAACCCCGCCAGAGCGCCGGCCGCTACGCCTAACACTATCCATATATTTTTTCTGATAAACAACATTTATTCTTTCTATTTTATCTCTTCATACATAACATCATCCATGCTTTTTTGTTTGCCTTTTTCCCGTGGAGAAGTATGGCAACCACCTGTTGAGCAACAGCCGATATTTAATACGGGCAAAATGGTAAGTATAATACCCGCTACAATAAAGGACCAACGACTCCACTGGAGTCCCTGTGCAACAATACTCAACCCCAATAACAAACGTAAAAAACGTATCCAGTGCCAATGAGTGAAAATACTATCTATCCGCATTTTATTTCAATATAAATTGATTCCTAAAATAAACCTATTTACTGTACCAGGGGGTTCATGAATACTTCTGTTTTCATCGAGCGGGTGACCAGGCATCCGTCCTTTGACTTGTTCAGCACCCGCAGCGTTTTTTCCCTGTCCGTATCGGGTCGAAGCAGTCCCACAACCGGGTTGATCCGGGCAGTGGTAATCTGATAACGCCCCTCTACCATCTGCAATCCAACGGTGGTTCTGCAATTAAAATGGGTGATATCCAGCTTAAAATTGTGGCTAATGGCTAAAAAAGTAGCCATAAAGCAACTGTTGATAGAAGCGGCAAACAAATGTTCGGGCGACCATATTCCGGCCACTCCATCGGGAAATTCGGGTGGAGTGGCACAGGTTATGCGTTCTTCTATCCCGGGCGCGCTAAGCTCACCGATCCTGTCTTTTTTCCACTGCACATCCACTTCGTAGTAATGTTCCTGTATCATGGCCTGTATTTTTTGTTTCAGGCAAAATAAACGAACCTTGTCCGGTTGTACAGATACTTTAGTTACACAAGCCGTGTATTTGAGAGAGGGCAGCCCGGAAAAACTACTTACCGTACCGCAGCTCAAATTCCGTCATCCATTGGTCGGGCTTTACGGTAAGTTTACGGTCGATGGGGTCAATCAATTCCGGTTGCCTGCGTTCGCCGAAGAACACTCCGGGATCCCATTGTTGGTTATTATTGGTATCGTATAAAATACTCATATCGTATTCGCCCGGCTGATAGTACTGGAGACGCAGAATTCTGTTGGCCGGTATGGGGAAAGCATTTTTTACCTGATCTCCGTTCGATATCAGCAGCACCGGATTTCGGTTTAGATCTACATCCACAAAAGTAATCTCTACCTGGCCGTAATCAGCGGCCGTATTGGCCTTGAAGCTAATGGTATCTTTTCTTGGAATCTGGCGGTTGATACTATCCGATGCAAAATCTCTTTCGAGGATGAGATTGTATTGTTTACCCAGTTCCCAGGGCACGTTCATGGTTACAATTTGGGCAGTACTGTCGAGACTGAATTTGTGCCCGGTAAAAGGGATAAAACTGCTGTCGGTGCTAACGCTTATACGCGACGGAACAAAGGTTTTTAAAGGATTCTCAAACGTCATTGTAAAGGCGCTTAATATATCCTGCTTGTCTCCTTCCAGACTGGTTTGATACTTAAGTCGCTTTTCTTTGGTGTCCATTTCCTTTTCTTCATCTTCTTCCCATTCGTCTTTTAGCTTTTCCGGCTGATAAGCCCAAAGCCTGATGGGGGCCGGAGGTTCGGGCGCAATGGTCACAATAGAATCGGCAAAAGCAAAAATCTGCTCTCCGTTGAACATAAACGAACCGCCCTCATCCTTCATCGCATACAGCCTGTAATCGCCCGGCGCCAGGTACCTGAAAAAGAAAACACCGTTACTGTCCAGGGTAGTTACATAGCGTGGCTTTTCCTTTACCACTGCGCTGTCATCGAGGTTACTGTAAAGCATTACCGTTAGTGTAGAATCGGCCTTTCCTGTTTTAGCCATTTTCACTTCACCGCTTAGCTGCATGGAATCGATATAATCGCCTGTGGAAACCACATATAAAAGGTCTTTACCCTTATTCCCCTCGTTCAGGTCTTTAATAGCATTGGCAAAATTGTACACATAAGTAGTATTGGGTTGAAGAGTGTCCTTAATTTTTACGGTTACGTTTCTGAGTTTACGGGACACTTCGGGCATAATGCGGGGGAAGGGGGAAATGATAAGGTTCGAGTAAATATCATTTAACTCCACGTACTCATCAAACTCTATCCTAATCTCTTTCGCGTTAAAATGCAGGGTTTCGTTTTCGGGCACTACCGAAACAATAATGGGGGGCAAGGTATCTTTGGGCCCGCCGGAGGGTGGAACGATACTTGCACAGCCTGTTTCGGAAAGGATTAAAGCCGCCGCGGCAGCCACCAATATTATAAGAACAAGAAACTTCTTCACCTGCATATAAAGCAAACTTAAAGCGTTTTGGGCAAGTTGACCGGGGATTTCTGATTTTTAATTTTCTATTAGCAACCTCATTTTATCTTTGCAGTATGCAATTTTCTTCTGCCTTACTGGAATCTGCCGTCAATGAATTTTCACGCCTGCCCGGCATTGGCCGGAAAACAGCTCTCCGGCTGGTTCTGCACCTGCTTAAACAGGATGTGGACCAGGTGAGCCGGTTTAGCGATACGATTGCCCGTATGCGGAAAGAAATAAGATTTTGTAAAAGATGTTTTAATGTGGCCGATGGCGACTTTTGTTCCATTTGCGCCAATAGCTACCGACAGCAAAAGACCATTTGTGTGGTAGAAACCCTCCGGGACGTAATTGCCATCGAAGCCACACAACAGTTTAACGGCACCTATCATGTGCTGGGCGGGGTTATTTCACCGCTGGACGGAATAGGGCCGGATCAATTAAATATTGAGTCGCTCGTGGAGCGTACCGACCGGGAAAATACCGAAGAATTGATTTTTGCACTGAACCCTGATATACAAGGAGATACCACTATTTATTATATTCAGAAAAAACTGCAGGGACGCGAAATTAATATTACCACTATTGCCCGGGGTATTGCTTTTGGTGGTGAACTGGAATACGCCGATGAACTCACCCTGGGTCGCAGTCTTCAAAACCGGTTGCCTGTAGATAAATACATGGCCCGGTAAATAATTTCATACGATGTACGCCCAATCGTTTAGAGCCGTATTTTTGCGCTCGTTCACTGCTTAAGTATTATTAAGACGATGAGGAATTGGTTTATTTCGATTATCCTGTTTTACATTATTTGTCCGGCATCCCTGTTTGCTCAAAACAACCAGTTTACGGTTGTTTCCGACAATGACGGCTATCTTTCTTTAAATAACGATGGATATTATACCAATGGGTTAAAACTGGCCTACCAATGGAGAAAATCGCGACCCGAAAAAAGAAAAACAGTACGGTTTCAACAATTTGAGGCAGGCCATGAAATTTATACTTCCCGGTTTTCGGGCGAGTTTTATGAAGACAAGCTCGACCGGCCCCTGACCGGCCATCTGTACGCCGCTTTTCATCAAAAACTATACAGTGAGAAACAACACCTGTTGAAATGGGGATTGAGCGCAGGCTATATAGGCCCCCCGGCTTATGGAGAGGAAGTACAGAAGCGGGCACATAAGATTATGCAAATATATGCCCCTACTTTTTGGGACCGTCAATTGCAGGCAGCATTTGGCATTAATGCAAATATAGCCTGGTCGCCCGAGTTGTCTCAGAACGAAAAAAGCCCACGGTGGGCCTTTAAGCCGATGTTATCTGCCACCGGCGGAACTTTTTTTACCAATGCTGGCGCCGGCGGAGCCTTGCTATTTGGCCGGTTTAACCGCAATAATGCAAGCGCTTTCTGGGATAACCATTATGGAACCACGAGAGACGACCGGGAATTTTTCGGATACCTTTTCCCGATGCTTTATTATAAGGCCTACGATGCTACAGTACAGGGCGGTATGTTCAATACAGCGCCCGAAAAGATACCGGGCAGGCTGAACCCTGTTTTTTTCCAGGCAAAGTTGGGGATGATTTATGCAGGCAACAAGGTGGTTGTGGACGGGGCTGCTATTTTTGAAAACAAACAATCCCTTACCCAGTATTCCCCTCAGTATTATGCCAGGCTAAAAGTGGGATGGATGTGGTGAATTTTGGTTGACGACGATTCGGATTGCTGATCGACCATAGTGGTAAAAGCAGAGGGCTTAAGGCCGGATACTATCCCTACCTTTTGCCATTGGTTATGAAGATGTTCCCTGAACACGAGTGGCCGGTGTTCAGCAGTCCACTACCTACTCCTGCCTGGCGAGTTTTTCTGAATTTTCTGCGAACTGCAGGTTGTCTATAAACTCCTGAATATCTCCGTTCATAACCGCATCCAGGTTATAAGAGGTAAAATTGATACGGTGATCGGTTACCCGTCCCTGGGGATAATTATAAGTCCTGATCTTGGCGCTTCGGTCGCCGCTGCTCACCAGGCTTTTGCGATGGCGCGATATTTCTTCTTCCTGCTTACGCACTTCTTCCTCATACAATTTGGTACGAAGCATTTGCATGGCTCGCTCACGGTTCCCTAACTGGGTTCGTTCTGTCTGGCAAATAACCACCGTACCGGTAGGAATATGGGTCAGCATCACTTTCGTCTCTACCTTGTTTACGTTTTGTCCGCCGGCACCACCGCTTCGCGAAGTCTCCATTTTCACATCGGCCTCCCGCAAATCAAAATCAATTTCCTCGGCCTCCGGCATTACGGCAACGGTAGCCGCCGATGTATGTACCCGGCCCTGGGTTTCTGTATCCGGTACCCGCTGCACGCGGTGAACACCACTTTCAAACTTAAGCGTGCCATACACATCATCGCCCCTTACTTCTAACTGAACTTCCTTGTATCCGCCCACGGTGCCTTCGCTTTCGCTTAACAGGGCAGTTTTAAACCCTTTTTTCTCACAGTATTTCATGTACATCCGAAGCAGGTCGCCGGCGAAAATACTGGCTTCGTCGCCCCCTGTTCCCGCCCTTATTTCCATAATCACGTCCTTCTCATCCTGCGGGTCTTTGGGAATCAGCAATTGGCGTATATGCATTTCCAATGCTTCCCTTCGCTCCTGTAAATCTTCGGTTTCTGCTTTGGCCAGTTCACGGAGCTCCTCGTCATCGTCGTTTAAAGCCTCCTTATTAAAGGCTATATCATCGAGCAAACGGGTGTATTCCTTATACGCATTCACGATCTTTTCCAGCCCCCGGTATTCTTTACTTGTGGCCGCAAACCGTTTGTTGTCGCTCACAATTTCGGGGTTGGTGAGCGCCACACCCAACTGATCGTATTTTGCTTTTATAGCTTCCAGTTTATCTAACATATTTATCTCTTACTTTTACAAGGGCAGCAAAGTTAAATTATTTTACAAGATGCGTTTTAAGAAGTTACAGGCAACACAGTTATTTGATGGCTACCGTTTCAGGGAAAAGGAAGTGCTGGTATTAAAGGACGACGAAACCGTTGAAGCTATTATTGCAGCCGAGGAGGCGGGTGAAGACGTGGAGCAGCTACAGGGCATTTTAACGCCCGGCTTTATCAATTGCCATTGCCACCTCGAGCTAAGTCATTTAAAAAGTCAGATCGATGAAAACACCGGACTGGCAGGCTTTGTGAGCCAGGTGGTACAAAAAAGAAATTTTCCGGCGGCGTTTATCCGACAGGCTATTTCCGACGCCGAGGCGGAAATGATCGCTAACGGTATTGTAGCTGTGGGCGATATCTGCAATACCACCGATACCCTGCCACAAAAATTGGAGAGCCGCATATATTATCACAACTTTGTAGAAGCCCTGGGCAGCGATCCCTCTATGGCCGACAAAAATTTCGGTTTTTACGAAAAAGTATACCAGCAATTTGCGGCCGTTAACCCCCGGCAGGCTTCCATTGTACCACACGCCCCATACTCTGTATCAACCGCATTATGGAAAAAGATTTTGACGCAGGATCAAAACACCCTGTTCAGCATTCATAACCAGGAAACGGAGGATGAGAACACCTGGTTCAAACATAAAACAGGCGCTTTTGCCGATATGTTTAAAGCAATGGGCATTCCTACCGATGCTTTTACGGCCTCGGGCAAAAGCAGCCTGCAAACCTACCTGCCCCAATTCGGGCCCGGGCAGCAACTGTTGCTGGTTCATAATGTTTTTACCAGCGAAGAAGATTTTTGGTTTGCCGAAAACGAAAGGCCCGACCTGTACTGGTGTTTCTGCCCCAATGCCAACCATTATATTGGCCGAATTTTACCCGATTTGCCGGTTTTTATTAAAAATGGAGCTAAAATCGTGCTTGGTACAGATAGCCTGGCCTCTAATTACCAGTTGAGTATCTGGAGCGAAATCCAGACTTTACAGGAAGCTTTTCCCGGAATTTCGCTGGCACAAATGCTGCAATGGGCCACGATTAACGGGGCAAAAGCGCTTAAAGCAGATGCCCGGTACGGCAGTTTTGAAAAAGGGAAGAAGCCAGGGTTGGTTCTTATAAATGGTCAAATGGCACATCCTGTCATCCGCCGATGATTCTGAGACCTTCCCTGCATCCTTTCCGCAGAAAGGATCGTCTTTATAGAAGGGGGGTACGATACCCCGGCTTAATCTACCCCTGCCAATGCACCATCGAAATATTTCAGGTAGTACAGTTTCTTGTTTTCGTAATGCCTTATTTTACCATTCAAATAATCGGGCTGTATGTTCAGTTCATATAAACTTTTATACTCTTTGGAGGAGAGATGTTTGTTGATATCCGCACCATAACGGCTCAGCAGGTTGCCAAACTTATAAGTCAATCCATAAGCGCGGTAAACCAGATCGCTGGGCGAAGCAAACATTTTTTTATTGTAATAATCCAGAATGGATCTGGACACAGGGTCGGTAACCGCATTATAAAATGGGGTGCTGTAAATAATTTGTATCCCTCTGTATTCGGGCTTTGTAAGCGAGAGGTTTTCCCAGGTAGGCATTCCTATCAGGGTCAGCGATGCGTAATTTTTGCTATTGGCCGAAAACTGGTTCAAAATTTTATTTCCAAATTCGGTATCCAGGGAACCCACCAAAAAAACTCCTGTTTGGGTGGGCTGCGTGGTTGTTCCCAGGGCTTTGAGAGCTATTTCGTCGTTTACTTCCCGAAAACTTAGTTTTACCGAATCCTTGTAATGCTTGTTCAGTGTCTCCAATACCGACCTTATATATTGTTCGGAACTCTGTTTGCGGGTAATCACCGTTATGGGCTGGCCGGGGTACTTTTTCTTCATGAAGTCGTACAATGCCTCCAACTGGGTTTGGATAGTGGGATTCAACACCACAAAATAAGGGTTATTGGTTGTGTTGGCGTTATTGGGAACCGTAGCATTTAATACCGTAATTTTTTTGTCGGCACCCAGCCTTGCCAGGGTAGTCAGCTCACTGATCGAACAATTGGCAATAATCAGTTTAACCCCGTCTGCCGCACATTTGCTGAATTGCTGCTCCAGGGTTTCATTTTTGGATTTCGTATCGTAAACATACACATCCAGCGGCACAGACATTTTATTCAGTGAGTCGATGGCTAATGCCGCCCCATGATAAAATTCCAGTCCTGCAATCGACTGTTTCGGAAAGCTTCTGCCCGTGTACTGGTAAGTTCCTGCGTTATCGAAGGCCTGATCTATATATAAGGGTGTAAAAATGGCCATTTTATGCCTGATATTGCCATTGAGCTGCGCACTGACAGGTATCGAAAAAGACCAAAGAAAGATGAATAAAGCAAATTGTCTCATCAGGGTATTTTTAAAGTCAACAGTCCATTGCCGGTTCCGATGATGGACTCTATCTAACAAATATTGTTCCGAATTCAGCGGTAACCGGTGGCCGAAGCCGGAAATGGGTCTGTTCAACTGACGAGCCGGCTATTACTCCCATTCGATGGTTGCGGGAGGCTTGCTGCTGATATCGTACACTACCCGATTGATTCCCCGCACATTATTAATGATTTCGTTGCTCACACTGGCCAGAAAATCGTAGGGCAGGTGCGCCCAATCGGCAGTCATCCCATCCACACTGGTTACTGCACGCAAAGCGACAGTAAACTCATAAGTACGCTCATCGCCCATTACTCCCACACTTTTTACCGGTAATAAGATGGTACCTGCCTGCCAGATAGTTGCATAGAGGCCGGTTTCTTTCAGCGCGTTCATATAAATATGGTCGGCTTCCTGCAGAAGTTTTACTTTTTCTTCTGTTACTTCGCCTAATATCCTGATGGCCAGGCCCGGCCCGGGGAAGGGGTGGCGGTCGATAAGGTTGGAGGGAATGCCCAGTTCCCGTCCTACTTTTCTTACTTCGTCTTTAAATAAATACCGGAGGGGTTCTACCAGTTCCATTTTCATAGTGGCCGGCAGGCCTCCCACATTGTGGTGCGATTTGATGGTTACCGATGGGCCGTGAACCGAAACACTTTCAATTACATCGGGATAAATGGTACCCTGCCCCAATAATTCGATATTTGTGAGCGCTGCCGCTTCTTTTTGGAAAGTTTCGATAAATAAGCGGCCGATAATTTTTCTTTTTGTTTCAGGATCGGGGTTGTCTTTTAGTTCTGCGTAAAATACATGTCGGGCGTCTATGCCTTTTACATTCAGCCCTAAATGACGATATATTTCCAGCACTTCCTCAAATTCATTTTTCCGCAATACCCCATTATCCACAAAAATACCATGTAACCGGTCGCCAATAGCTCTCTGAATAAGGGTGGCTGCAACCGTGCTGTCCACCCCACCGCTCAGCGCCATAATTACATGACGGTCCCCGATCTGTTCTTTCAGAGCGTTGACGGTATCGGTAATAAAGTGAGCCGGGGTCCAGTCCTGCGCACAACCACAAATATTTACCAGGAAATTTCTTAGGATCATCTTTCCTTCGGTACTATGATATACTTCGGGGTGAAACTGCAATCCATATAACGGGTGGGGCTGGTTCCGGCACCGAAACGCGGCCACGGGTATGGTATCGGTAGTGGCCAATACTTCAAAATCTTCGGGAAGTTCCAGAATACTGTCGCCATGACTCATCCAAACCTGGCTTTTAGCGCTTACACCGGTGGTAAGCGGGTCGGCGTCATCGTTTACCGACATAGACGCGCGGCCATATTCCCGCTTGCTGCTCTTTTCTACCCGGCCACCAAAGTTTTTCGCTGTTAACTGGGCTCCGTAGCAAATACCTAATACCGGCATGTCTTTTACAAGGTTCTTTACGTCGATAACAGGCGCATTCGGGTCGTTTACCGAAAACGGCGAGCCCGAAAGAATAATTCCTTTTAAATTGCCATCTGTTTCGAAAGATTTGGAATAAGGTATAATTTCGCAGTAGACATTGGCCTCCCTTACCGCACGGGCAATTAGCTGAGTGTACTGAGAACCGAAATCGAGAATAAGAATCCTTTCCGTCATAATGCGGCGAAGGTAATATTATTTGAGATTTGTCGCGAATGCTTTAGCAATGATTTATAAGCTGACTTTTTTTAATAATTAACAAAAAACTCGTATGAAATATTCAATTTTTTTGCTGCTGATGGCTTTTAGCATCGGGTCCTGCAATATTATCGATCAGAAAAGGATAAAAGGCAATGGGAACATCATCACCAAAACCTACGACTATACCCATTTCTCCTCGGTGGATATAGGTAACGATATGGAT
>JBEBUZ010000018.1:0-47382 GCA_040393015.1 Paraniabella yanshanensis | reverse complement strand
AGAGCAAAAGGCGGTTAAAAGAAGCCTGATTGGTATATCAATAATCATTGGTTACCGGCTGCTTTTTCTCAATATCCACATCACGTTGGACGTGTACCTTGTATCATCTATTCGCTGTAAGGTCATTTCTTTATCGCGGGCGATCTCTTCAATGGTACAACCTGAGAGGAAGTGCAATGCATTGGCAGTTTTATTGAACGAGAATATTTTGGTGGAGAATAATTCGGTGAGCCGGGTACCCTTGTGTTTTTCTTTCAGATCGGCATCACCCTCTCTGATAATAAGAATACCGCCGGGGAGTAAATTGTCGATAGCGCGATGAAGAACCACTTTTTGTTTTTCCGGTTCGAGGTAGTGCAGCACGTCGCTGATGATAATACCGTTATAGGAGTCTTCCATTGAAAATGCAGCGATATCGGCATGAACAAACCGTAGGTCGTCCGTCTTCCCCAGGCAAAGATTGGCTGTGTCTATCTTCTCTGCGTCATAATCAACGCCCGTAAATTTCCTTTTTTCCTGGCTGCTCCAATACATCATGTACACTAAAAATCCATAGCCGCAACCCAGGTCTAAAAACTTTCCCTCGCGGGGTAGCAGCTCATGAAAAGGCTGGTAGTATTTCTCGAGTCGTAGTTTTATTTTTAAGTACCATTCCAGTACCGGACCTTTATAAATATAGTTAAAGAAAAGATGTTCCTTAAAATAAGCGGGTTGCTCCAGCTCTTCAGTAAGTATTTCGTGCTGCTGTCTGAAATATTTTGAAATGGATTTGGTCCTTTCCTGGTAGGTAGCTCCCCAACTGGCATCACTGGCTTTAATGCGAGGCAGGTATTTGGCGGTAATGGGGCCATTCTTTAAAAGAAAATCGCCTTTGGTCATCGTATATCCCAGGCCATGAAACAGTACCGGCACTATATCGAGGTTCAATTGTTGGGCGAGGTAAAATGCTCCTTTGTGAAAACGTTTCATAGGCGCACGGGTGCTCCGGGTGCCTTCGGGAAACACGGCGATAGAGTATCCCTTTTGAACCTGTGTGTTCAGCAAATCCACACTGTTTTCGATGCCATTGGCTACCGGGTAAAAATCCGCCATTTTAATAGCCCAGCCGAATACGGGCGAATTCCATACCCATTTATTGGTAAGCAGGGTCAGTCGGGGGTTGAGCATGGCCATCTGCAGGATATCCAGAAAAGACTGGTGATTGGCGATCACCACCGCGGGCGTGTTAAAATTTTCCCCGTCGGGATTGATTTGCCTCTTTCGGAAATTGCCCATAATGTACAGAACCGACTTGCAGAATTTGGATAACAGATAATGATAAATATATTTCCCCATTTTTCTGCCCACAATATTCAGCTTAATGAGAAAAAGCCCTGCAACAGTGAGCAGCACACTTACAAAGCCAAAATAAAAGAAAGAGAAAACCGACCGGCCCCAGCTCCAAATCGTCCAGGGATGAAATCCTTTTTTAATACGGTTTTTTATAACCAGTGAAAAAAAGAAAGGAATAAGTATTTGCGACATAAGCACCACACATAAAATGCCGGTTACCGAAATAAAGGCGATCGACCGGAGCGCCGGATGTTGGGCAAAGATCAGGACGCCCAAACCGGTAATAGTAGTGATAGCAGAAAGTAAGATGGAGGATTTGTAGGAGGCGAGGTTCTTTTTTCCGGTTTTATATTCGTTAATCAGGCCGTCCATTACGAACAAACTGTAATCGTCGCCTAACCCAAAAATAAGCGCCGAAATAATGATGTTTACAATATTGAACTGGATATTAAAAATCGCCATTATTCCCAGTATCCATATCCAGCTTATGAGCATGGGTATAAAAGATATCAGCATCAGTTCTATGCGGCCATAGGTGAGCAGCAACATGATGGCTACGATGATAGAAATGGTCCAGGCAATGCGATCAAAATCCTCGCTCACCATCTGGGTAAGCCTGGTTGTTAAATATTGCCGGTCGAGTACGGTGGTTGCCGGCTGCTGTTCGAGTGCGGCCACTACATTTTGTTTGTGAATGTCGGGAACCTTAACCAGGCTAACCACGGAAGCCTCGTTTTTTTTTTCGGTAATGAAATCGTCTAAAAAACTGCTTCGCAGGATCTCCAGCTTTTTTAGATCAACCGGTGTATAATTGCGGCTGATCAGCTCCCTGAAAGCGTTTAGCCCATCTGTTGTGTAGCCGGCGTCCGGCGCCTCCCGGCTGATGTTGGCAATCAGTTCCTGTTTTTTATCGGCTGTCCAGTAGCGATTCCAGCGGGCTATCCTTATTGCCTGCAAACTATCCGACATAAAGAGATCCGAAACGCCGGAGTGGGTATGGATCCAACCCTTTGCTTCCAGGGAATGAATCTGTTTTTGAATAGCTTCATTTTTTCTAAGTGCTTCATCCAAACTACCACCTTCATTCACTACATACACAGACTTCAACGCTGCTCCGCTGATGCTGTTCAGTTTCTCTTCTGCTTTTTTTACCTTTTCCGACATATAATTCAACCGGGTCATGTCTGGTTCAAATTTCACCTGGCGGGAATAATGGTAAAACAGGCCGGTAAGTAACAATATACCTATGACCAGCCATTTATTATGTTCGGGTCTTATAGTGGAAATCCGGTCGATCCAGGTTTCCCTGACAACTGTTTTTTGAGTAGTGGCTATAAAATGAGGCAGGAAAACCAAGGAGCAAACTGCTGCGCCGATAAGGCTGAAACCGGCAAACAGGCCCAAATCTTTCAGCATGTCGGACTGAGCATATTGCAGGCTGAGGAAACCCAGGATAGTGGTAATGCTGCCAATGGTAAGCGGAAAAGAAAGATCTTTGATAACATCTCTGATTTCACCCGTGTGCCGGTAATGGTTAAATACATGGAGCGAATAGTTAACGGCTATACCCAGCACAATAGAACCGGTTCCTAATGCGATAACCGAAATGCTGCCTTTTATAAAATAGATGGCCGCCAGCGAAAAGGCAGCGCCATACACTACCGGAACCAGTATCAATAAAGGGGCTCTTTTTTTTCTGAAATAGAAACCCAGAAACAGCACCAAAAAGAAAATAGTAATCCCCTGTGTAAACAAAGTGTCTTTCCTCAACTGTGCCGCATTGCCTTCCGATACCACTGCTCCGCCAAAGTACTGTACGTTCACCCCACTATTATTTTTGGTTTTTACCGAATCGGCAATGGCGTCAACAAGGGAGAAAAACTGCTGGTTTTTGCCGGTATTTCCTGCTTCGAAGGCGGGGGTAATAAAAAACAGCAATGTTTTTTTGTCTTTCGTTAAAAAATGATTTCCATGCAGGGTTATATTGTCTTCGTATTGCAGACGCTGGAGTTTTTTAAGCGCGATAAAGGATATACCCGAAGGATCGTTTAGCACCACATTTTTGATGGGTGTGGTACTGGGAATACTTAGGATGGAACCTGCGCGGCTAACAGACCGGGTTATCTCCCCTGGTTGAAGCAATGTGTCTATTTTTTCATAATCCGCCTCATTTAAAAAAACGGGTAGATGTTGCTGAATGGTTTCAAAGAGTTGGTAAGTAAAACTTTCGTCGATCCGGTAACGGATATTTTTTATAAAGGGAGCGGCCTGTTGTTCCAGCGATCCGGCAAAAACATCGGTAAAAGCAACCAGCTTGTCGGGATTTACCAGTGTGCTGTCCTCCAGAGAAATCATCATTACCAATTTGTCGGCAAACTTCGAATTCTCGAATACCCCGGTCAGCTTTTCTATTTTTTTATCTTTGGGAATGATAGCGTAAATATTTTCTACAAATCGCACCCGCGAAGCAAAAAAAGCAAACAGAACCAAAGTTGCAAAAAAGCTGATGTAAAGCGCTGCTTTGTTCTTTTCGAAGAAGCTAAATATGGTTAAAAAGAGTTTTTGCATCTAACCTGTTTTTCTACAATGATCTTCAAATTAACCATTATTTTAACCCTTACTAATTGCATTAATGGTTCAAAATAAATGAATATTCTGTAAACAAAGAGGCTCCGAACCTTACAAGCTATAATTCTTATGAGCAATCACCTGATTGGAGCTTTTATCAAAAGATATTGTGCGGATCGGGCAGCAAAGGCTTTTTCATGCATTTCGCGCATATCATAGGCATTAGTCTTTTTACTTTTGCCAGCCTGGTTGTATGTTAGTCTTACTAAATCGGGCATGATCTGGTTTTTGGACCGAAAAATCTGTCTACAGTTCATCTAATTTGTTTTTACCTACACAATTTTAGACAATGACTAATTACTAAAAGTCAATTTGTTACAATGCAACTATTAAAATAATATATTTAAAGTCTGTCTAAAGTTCATCTAAAGTCTATCTAATCTTTAAACATTTCTAACCCATCGGGGATATCTTATAGTTCCCTGATTTTTAATGGCTTTTTCCTTTTTTGAGAGGGCATATATTAAGTTTCTGACCTTATTTTGTTTCTGGGCATCATCTAAAACAGCCGGAAGAATATCTAAAAGCAATTGGTCTATATTCGCCTTAGAGGCAGAACCATATTCGTCAATATAGTCCAGTATCATCTTCTTATAGTGGTCGTCTTTAAAGCCCCTCATTCTTATGTATTTTTCTTTCTCATCGGTAGCATTTGCCACAGTGGCGGAAATAAAATAATTAGGCCTTCTTCCTTCAATCAGATGCTTTACTTTTAATGCTTTTGCCTCTTCATCAGATAACTTTTTGTGCTTTGCTATCTTATCTAACAACATAATTTCATCCAGCGACAAGTCGGGCATTTGGGCCAGCTTGATGGCGTATTTCATGTCCAGTACTTTGCCTATGATAGTTACTTGTACTTTGTTTTTGCTTAAATCATAATCGGGTAAAGGAAAAAACTTTTTTCGTTGAATAACGAACATTCTTTTTATACCACTTCCTGTAGTATCTATCATATTTAAATTGAGCATAGCATTGGCTAAAAATGGATTACGATATCTTGATTCAGGCGCATCCGATTTTATTACATGCTCTACCGATTCCGGTATAAATGAACCGACATTGCTGAAGGTAAGCATAGCATCTTCCCGCTCAACCACATTTATTTTTCCGTTCAGGGTATAATCCTGGTGGGCGATACAGTTGTTTAAGGACTCACGAATGATATAAGGGTCAAACTGGTCAACTTCATCTGGGAAAAGCGTTTCATCTTTTATATACCTGTATTTCAGGTTGCGGATTTTATCTTTCACTTCGTTTACTGCCAGTATAAGTGGGCTTCCGAAATGAGCATAGTCTTTTTCGATATTGTCTTTATCCCGCAATATCCAGCTTATTTTAGCCTGTGCAGGACTGATGAAATGGTCTGATTCCGGTTTGCCCAACAATAAAATTGCCGCACGGGTTATTTTACCCTGTATGGTTACTTTGGCTTTGTTAAGAAAAGTAGTATCGTCCCACTGCAGGATTTCCTGCTCATGTTTTTTATTTTTCTCAATGTATTGGTTTCGGGAAAAATCAATCGCTTCTTTTGAAAGGTCGCCAAGGGTAGCAGCAGGAATGATTTGTGCCGACCAGTCGAAGGATTTGTTTTGCATACGGATAATGTCAAATTCCCTGTCGTTTAATGCTCCCAAACTTTCACCGTTCCTGCCATAGTAATGCCCTTTCCATGAAACAGGCTGCCCCTGCGGTGCAGCGGGTATTTTGCAAAGGATTACCGTTTTGCCGTCTTTTTCTACCCGTTCTGTTCTATCAAATGACAGCCGTGGACTGGTATGCTGTGCCAGCTCATTTTTATATTCATTCAGTTGGTTGTCGTTGATAATAGTGCCTGCAATCGTCCTGTCGTTTTTTACGCCTAAAATAAACCATGCATTTTCTATATTTTTTAAGTTGGCTTCGTTGCTTAAAGCAGAAAAATATTGCCCCAATTTGTCTTTGTCATGTTGGGTTCTTGCTTCTTTAAACTCCACCACTTCATTTTCGGTAGATAAAGCCAATAGTTTATGAAGTATATCTGTCATTTTACCCTTTTTACTGTGGTCTTTTTCGGTTTCTTCTCCTTCGCAAACAAAGTATCCCTCTTTGTCATCTCCTCAAATAGCTTAAACAAATATTCCAACCGTTCCGTATCGGAAATAAAGGGCTGCAGGCGGTAGCATTGCTCTATGTCGTTGCTATTCATCTCAGTCTATTCTGTTTCCTAAATTTCCATATCTTCAAAAATAAGAACGTAATGATCCAAAAAGCAATACCTGTTATAATGGCCAGGAAAATACTGCCATAAATATATTGTTCCAGGTTCTGCCATATTTTTTCCAGCGTCAGATCCTTGTTGAAAGAGATGTCAACCGCCCGCCCGCCCATGAATGGCTTTCCCATTTTATAGCTAAGAAAAACAATCAGCGGTATCATCGGCGCCACGCTTATATGGGCGGCCAGTACAAAAAGGGCCTTGTTCAGTTTAAAAATATGGGCTAATGGAATGCCTGCCAGCAGTTGAAATCCCCAAATGGGTACAATACCCATAAAAGCGCCGAAGCCCATCGAATTAGCCTTCGTAATGTCTTTTTCGCCCGGTTTTAGCAGCATCCGTCTCAATTCCTGCTTCCAGTTTTTTTGGGTAAACCGCCGAAAAAAATTACGCGGCCATACATAAAAAAAACAGATCGCCACCAGCACCGTGTTCACAATGCTGATTCTCGTAAAATCCTTGAATGGCCGAAAATGGCTGATTCTTTCTTCTTTGGGCGGATAATAGACCGTAATGGGAACAGATTCTACTTTTACACCCGCCCAGGCCAGACGTACAATCACCTCAATTTCAAACTCGTATTTGCGGGTAAAGAACTTCATGCCCGCAATGGGTCGAAGGGGATACAGGCGGTAGCCGGTTTGCGTATCGGGTAGCGCTATGCCGGTTTCAAATTTGTACCAGAAATTGCTGAACTTATTTCCAAAGCTACTTTTGCCGGGTACATTATCCGTGGTTTCCATATTACGGGCGCCCATAATAAGCGCTTCACCGTTTTCCTTCAAAGCATGAAGAAAGGCGGGCAGGTCTTTGGCAAAATGTTGCCCGTCGGAGTCGATGGTAATGGCATGATCATATCCCAGTTCAAGAGCTTTCTTAAAGCCACTACGCAGCGCAAAGCCCTTGCCACGGTTAGGCAGGTAAGAAATAGTAGTAATGTTGGGAATGGAGCCAATAATGGCTTCTGTATCGTCGGTCGAGCCATCGTTCACTACTATAATACGGGAACAGTATTGCTGAACATCGGTAACCACCTTTTTAATGGTAGACGCATTGTTATAGGTGGGAATGATGACGCAGATCTTCAACTCATCGAAGCTCGCCGATATATGATTTAGTATGACTGGTTCTTCGCTCACGGAGCCAAAAATAACGCTTGCCCGGCAATATTAAAAAGCGCTGGCTTGCATGGGAAAATGAGCGAATTAAAACGTATACCTGGCGGCTACCCCAATGGTGCCGATATTAACCGGCGCAAATGCAGAAGGAGAGGAAATAAAAATCGTAGGCCGCCAGTCTGCCGTGAGGTTTATCGGTACATTCTTAAACATATAATCGATACCGCCGGCTCCAAACAAGCCTGCTCCAAAACCTTCGTAAAAGTTGTTTTTGGAAAAAATATTAAAAACCACCATGCCTCCTCCGGCAAACCAACGCAGGTTCTCATGGGTAGGGGTAAAAATATCCTCGTGAAACTGGTAAGAACCGGAAAAACTTATCCCGGGTGAGTAGCCCGACCGTCCGCCTGAATTGGGTATATACATGTTGCGCCCGCCAAAACCCAGGTTGAATTCCAGTGCTCCATGATCACCAAGAAAGTTTTTATACGAGGCCGACAACACATCATAGGGGATATGAGTGGTAAGCCGGATCCCCAGGGCATTTTTATAATCGCTTTGGGCAAATACCGCGAGCCAGGACAAGGTCAACGCAACCAATAGAAGCGATTTCTTCGTCTTCATTATTTAAAAGATTTATTATAGCCCTGTAAAAACTTTCTTAAAAAAAGGCCGAGAAAGTGTTTAGAGAAAGCATAAATGGATTGAACAAAAACCATGCAAGGATAAGATTAAATCCGATCCTTAGTATAATTGAGCAAAAAAAATATATATTGTTTTAAATTTGCAGACTTTAATATGAAGCGAAATGTAAAAGGGTGGTTCGGTTTGCTGATTTTCTTAGCTGTTGCCTGTTTTTCAGCCACCGCTCAGACCGCAGCGGAAAAAAAAGCGTTCTACGGAGCACTGTCGTCTGGGAACGTTACGGTGCTGGACAAGCAGATAGCCGTTGCCAAAGGACTGAAAGGCAAGGAAGTGGCGGCTTTTGAGGGAGCATTACTCATGCGTAAATCTCATTTATTGAAAGTGCCTGCCCAAAAAATGAGTATGTTTAAACAGGGCTTGAAATTGCTGGAAAGTTCTATCGGCAGAGATCCGGGAAATGCGGAATATCGTTTCCTGAGGCTGATGATTCAGGAAAATGCGCCGAAGGTTGTGGGATATAACAAAAGTATCGTGGAGGATGCCCATGCGATTAAAAATAATTATAAATCCTTGCCTGTAGAAACACAGCAGGCCGTTTTAGCGTATAGTAAATCTTCAAAAATGCTGGCGGGACTGAAATAGAAGTTTATGAGAAAAAAAATATTGGCGGTTTACCATTCTCAATCCGGCCAGACAAAAGCGATATTGGACAATTTTTTACGACCGGTACTTGCCGATGGGAACGAAGTGGAGTACCTGCAGGTGCAAACCGTACACAAGTTTCCCTTTCCCTGGCCTACTCCGGTTTTTTTCGACACGGTTCCCGAGTCGGTTAACCTTATTCCCACTGCGCTGGAGTTCTGGCAGGCAAAGGAGGAAAAATATGATCTGGTTGTGCTGGGCTGGCAGCCCTGGAATCTTTCGCCCAGTATTCCTGTAAATTCCATTTTGCAGGACGAAAAATTCAAAGCTATTATAAAAAACACGCCGGTCATAACCATCAGCGGCTGCCGTAATATGTGGATCAATGCCCAGGAAAAAAATAAAGCCCTGTTGCTTAATGCGGAGGCAAAACTGGTGGGAAATATTGCGCTGGTAGACCGGCATGCCAATCACTTAAGTTACGTGACTATCTTTCACTGGCTGGGAACCGGAAAGAAAACCCGTAAATGGGGGATATTTCCCAGGCCCGGCGTATCTGACAAGGATATCGCCGGTGCTTCAAAATTTGGGAGCGTGGTGAGGGATTATCTCCGCGGCGGTAACTGGAACGGTATGCAGGCCGAGCTGGTAAATCAGGGCGCGGCCCCTGTTAAATATTCCCTCATGTTCATCGAAAGAAAGGCTGGAAAGATCTTCCGGAAATGGGTAGATATTATTCATAAATATCCCCAAAAAAGGAAAAATATACTTATTGCATATAAATATTATCTTGCCATCGCGTTACTGGTAGCTTCTCCCCTCATTTTGGCGGTAGATGCACTGCTTTTCAGACCATTCTCGCAAAAGAAAATTAAAAGGCAGATGGATTATTACAGAGGAGTGGACTACCTTGAGAGTGTGTAGCGCCGGAGAAACGAATTTATACAGTGTGCACAGCAGACAATATCTTAGTGTTAAAGGCAGAAAAGCCGGCACATAAAAAAATGATTAAAGAATTATGTTATTAAACGAAGTTTATATTAACCGAACCTCCCATTATTTTCCGAATAATCCGGTGGGCAACGATGAGATGGAAGAATACCTGGGATATATTAACGGTAAACCTTCCAAATCGCGCAGAATAGTGTTGAGGAATAACGGTATTACCAACCGTTATTACGCTTTGGAAAAAGGCGGAAAAACTACCCACACCAATGCTCAGTTAACGGCAGAAGCCATAAAAGAGTTATTTAAGGATGATTCGGAAGGGTTGAAAAATGTAGATGTTTTATCCTGCGGTACTTCATCGCCCGACCAGATTATGCCCTCGCATGCTGTAATGACGCATGGCTGGCTTCCGGAATTGGGGAAGCTGGAGGTAGTGTCGCCCAGTGGGGTTTGCTGTGCCGGTATGCACGCTTTGAAATACGCTTATATGGCGGTAAAAACAGGTGATGCACAAACCGCAGTGGCGGCAGGCTCCGAGCGCTTCTCTGCTTCGCTCGTGGCTAATCAGTTCGAGGATGAAGTGCACAAGCTGGAAGAGCTGGAGCAAAATCCTTATATTAGTTTTGATAAAGAGTTTCTGCGCTGGATGCTTTCCGACGGAGCTTCTGCATTCCTGCTCAGCAATAAGCCGAACCCGGAGGGCCTGAGCCTGAAAATAGAATGGATGGAAGGTATTTCTTATGCCGATGACATGGAATCCTGCATGTATTGCGGCGCAGAGAAAATGGAAGACGGGAACTTAAAAAGCTATCTCGAGTTTACGCATGACGAACTCAACCAGAAGTCAGTCATGAGCATTAAACAGGATGTGAAATTGCTCAGCCCCAATATTGTTCCCCTGGGTGGGAAGCCCCTGCCGGAGCTTTTCGAACGCCGCGGCCTGAACCCCGATGATATTACCTGGTATTGTCCGCACATGAGCAGCAACTTTTTTAAGGATAAAATTTATGAAGAGCATTTAAAACTCGGGCATCATATTCCCTACGAAAAATGGTTCGTGAACCTCAGTTATGTAGGTAATGTAGGCGCTGCATCGGTTTATTTTATGGTAGACGAGTTGCTCAACAGCGGTAAGCTGAAAAAAGGAGATAAAATATTCCTGCTGGTACCCGAAAGCTCGAGGTTCAGTTATATGTATGCACTGCTTACTGCGGTATAAGTAAATTTCGGGGAGATAAAATTTTAGGGTGGAGGCAAAAGCGTTCACCTTTTTTATTTGAGGGCTGAAAAACTAAGAGCCGTTCAATTATCGCGAACCTCCGGGTTTTTAATATTACTGTTTTGTTTATCGTTTAATTTTACGCTCATTCTCCTGTAAAAAATGAGTCGCAAACTCATAGGCGTAATCAAATATCTGGTGAGCATTCTTTTTGTCAAACATACTGAAACGCGTCATGTCGGGCGGATTGATAAAAAAATCGCATAACCGGGCGTTTTGTAGAACCGACTGTCCCAGAGCCAGGTGCACAATGCGGTCGAACAGGCGCCGACCCGACAAGCGGGCTCCTTCCACAGGCGAAATAGAGTTGACACTTACGCCAATCAGTATATCGCATTTATTTTTGATGGGCTGTACCGGAAGGTTATTAATAACGCCTCCATCCAGGAAAAAATGCTCATCAATGCGGGTAACCGGAAAAATAAAGGGAATACTGGCCGAGGCCATCAGCGCTTCGTGAAGTTCGCCTTCGTGAAAATAAACCGACTTGCCCGCTACAATATCTGTAGCGGTAACATAAAGGGGTAGCTTTAACGCCGAAAAGTTATTATTGGGAAAATAGTGTTCAAAAATTTTCAGCAGCATGTGGCGGTCAAAAAGCGCCGACGTGCTGAAGCGAAGGGCCCGCGCACTGAAGAAACTGAGTTTGGTGACGATTTCTATTAACTCGTCCGGCTTATATCCCGCTGCATAAAAAGCACCCACGATGGCACCGGCGCTGGTTCCCGAAATGACGGATGGCGCCAGATCCTTCTCCTCCAGGGCTTTTATAACACCCAGATGGGCAATACCTCTGAGTCCGCCGCCCGAAAGCGCAACCCCGATTGTTTTTTTCTTCTTTCTAAAAAACCGCATGAGCTAAACCTAAAATAATCTACTCACTGCCGGGCTTTTCTCTGCTCCTGCAATCAGTGAATCTTTATTAATTTTCTATGGCGAAGCTATTTTTTAACTGGTGCTCTTTTCTTCAGATCCTCCACCGTTATCGTCATTAACCGGCCGGCTGCGTTCTTTCCCTTATAACTGATGATGCGCATTAGAGAGGCAT
This sequence comes from Paraniabella yanshanensis, assembly GCA_040393015.1. GTDB lineage: Bacteria > Bacteroidota > Bacteroidia > Chitinophagales > Chitinophagaceae > Niabella > Niabella yanshanensis_A. The sequence goes on along the minus strand of JBEBUZ010000018.1, from coordinate 35,485 downwards.
CGGCTGGAATCTTAACCGCCTCTTTATACCTGGGGTAAAACCGGTCGGGCGATGAATTGTCGAAGCTGTAATATACATCCAGTCCTTCTATCTCGGGAGTCAAACTCACCCAATATTGGTTATTGTTATCTCTGTTTACCGTAACAATGGGGTCGTAGATAGCCGGAGAATATTTCACTTCCGCATAATCGAGCCGTTTAAATTGCGCTTCGGTTTTGGCCACAAATTTATTCCAGTTCTTTTTTTCTACCGGGCTCCATACACTTTCCGATATCGCGAAACCACGGGGCCAGGTCATGTATTCGGCCTGTCGCAGGTTATAGATCTGCTCGGTCCACAAATTGGCCTGGCCGCCCAGAATGTACTTTGCGTTAGCTCCTGCCGGAACGGGGTTAAACTCGTAGGTTTTGTTCAGCCGGAGCGAGGCATATACTTTGGGTTCGGTGCTCACATCGCCCTGCATATAATCGATATAGGCAAACTGGGTAGGACTCATTACTACATAATGACCTTTGTTCGAAGCTTCGATGCCATGCTGTAAGCCCCGCCAGCTCATTACTGCCGTGCTTTTATTTACACCCCCTTCCAGCACTTCATCCCAGGCCATCATTTTTTTGCCTTTGGCGTTTACTATTTTCTCCAGTCGTTTTTCAAAATAGGCCTGCACCTGCGGAATGGTGGTCAGTTTTTCTCTTTTCATCAGGGCCTGTACCTCGGGATTTTTCTCCCAGAAATTATGGGGGGCTTCATCCCCTCCCACATGAATATATTCAAATGGAAATAATTGGGCTACTTCGGTCATCACTTTATCCAGGAATCCATAAACTTTCTCATTGGCGGGACAAAGCGTATTGTCGAGCAGGGCTATCGGCGGGGCGCCCCGCGACCAGTCCATAAAAGGCGAACCATTGCCCACCTGGTAGGTATGGGCTTCCGGCGTGCAAGAGAGTTCGGGGTAAGAAGCGATAGCTGCAAGGCTATGACCCGGCACGTCTATTTCGGGTAATATATTAACAAAACGATCTTTGGCGTATTGAACAATTTCCCTGATGTTTTCCTGTGTATAAAATCCGCCGTAATCTTTTGGTTCACCAGGTTGCGGTTTTGAAAACGTGCCAAAAGTCCCCGTTTTGTTTACACGCCAGGCGCCTACTTCGGTGAGTTTGGGCAGGCTTTTGATTTCGATACGCCAGCCCTCATCATCGGTCAGGTGCCAGTGCAGCATATTGTATTTATACCGCACCATATTGTCGATATATTGCTTCACTTCGTCTTTTGTAAAAAAATGGCGCGACACATCCAGCATCAGGCCCCGCCAGCCCAGGCGCGGATAATCGGTTATCGTAACTGCAGGGATTTTCCATTGTACACCCTTTACCGGTTCCTTGCTTTCTATTTCGGGGGGAAGCAATTGAATAAGCGTTTGCAATGCGTAAAATATACCGGCTGGTTGGTTGGCTTTAATAAGAACGCCCGTGGGAGTTGTTTGCAGAAAATAGCCTTCTTCACCCAGCAGAGCATCAGCGGGTTTGTTCAGTTGAACCTGTATCGCGGCTCTTGCCGTAGCTTCTTTAAAGGTGAAGCCGGTGGTGGCCGATACCTTGTTTTTAAACCAGCTGAGGCTATGCGCAAGGCTTTTATCTTTAGGAGCTTTTATAGAAATTTCTGCGGGCAGGGTAAAATACCCGCTACCTTTTTCCATTTTCACCGGTTCGGGAATAAGGGCAATTTCCGTTTGTGCATTAGCCGTAAGAGCCACAGACAATAATACCGTTGCAATTAATGATTTCATACGGGTTGGGTTTATATCTGTTATAATGGATATAAAAATACAGCGAACCGGTTGATTCGCTGCATTTTTCTATTTTTGTTTTAAGCTATTACAGGGGTGTCCAGCTCTTTCAGGGATCGCTGAATATCCTCGTCTGTGAGCTCATGTCTTTCAATTTTACCTTCAAAATAGTCCTGGTAAGCCTTCATGTCGAAATTTCCATGTCCGCAAAGGTTAAACAGGATCGTCTCGCTTTTGCCCTCGCGTTTGCAGCGTTCCGCTTCTTTAATGGCGGTGGCAATACCATGGGTGGCTTCGGGAGCGGGTATAATGCCTTCGGCTCTGGCAAATTTGATTCCTGCTTCAAAAACTTCGAGGTTGTCGTGAGCACTGGCTTCAATCAGGCCATCCTTCAGCAACTGGCTAACGATGGCGCCCGCGCCGTGGTACCGTAAACCGCCGGCATGAATAGGCGCCGGAACAAAATTATGGCCCAGGGTGTACATGGGCAGTAAGGGTGTCATGCCTACTGTATCTCCAAAATCGTAACGGAAAACGCCCCGGGTAAGCTTGGGGCAGGAAGTGGGTTCACTGGCAATACAGCGAATATTTTTACCTTCTTCAAAATTTAAACGCAGGAAGGGAAAAGACAACCCGGCAAAATTGGAGCCACCGCCGAAAGGAGCAATTATTACATCAGGCAGATCCCCGGCCTTTTCCATTTGCTTTTGAGCTTCCAGTCCAATAATGGTTTGATGCAGCAACACATGGTTCAATACACTGCCCAGCGCATATTTGGTGTCTTCGCGCTGTGCGGCTACTTCCACCGCTTCCGAGATGGCTATGCCGAGCGAGCCCGGACTGTTGGGGTCCAGTTCGAGTATCTTACGACCGGCTGCTGTCAAATCGCTGGGTGAAGGAATTACCTTCGCCCCCCAGGTATTCATCATTACCTTCCGGTAGGGTTTGTGTTCGTACGAAAGCTTTACCATGTATACCTCGCATTCGATCCCAAACAGGTTACAGGCAAAACTCAGGGCGCTGCCCCATTGGCCCGCGCCTGTTTCGGTGGAAATCCTTTTTACCCCCTCCATCTTATTATAATAGGCCTGCGGAACCGCCGTATTGGGCTTATGCGACCCGGCGGGGCTAACGCCCTCGTATTTATAGTAGATCTTGGCGGGGGTATCCAGGGCTTTTTCCAGTTCATAAGCACGGTACAAAGGAGTAGGGCGCCAGAGGCTGTAAATATTACGTACTTCATCCGGAATGCTTATCCATTTTTCGGCCGATACTTCCTGTTTAATCAGTTCCTGCGGAAATAAGGGAGCAAGCGCATCGGGACCTATGGGTTCTTTGGTACCCGGATGCAAGGGTGGCAGTGGTTTGTTGGGCATGTCGGCCACAATATTGTACCATGCTTCGGGAATTTCCTGTTCTGAGAGTGTAATTTTTCTTGTTTTCATGTAACACATCGTTTTGTTTGCTGAATCCGTAAATATATTTTATTATTCGCATATCACATCATATTTGTGCGGGCTTTTACTTTAAATTCGCCGAATATTTAGCTCATAATGCCCGAACACAATACATACCCTTTATCAGGAAAACCGCCAGAGGATGCGGGGTATCCCATTTACCTGCTTGCTGCGGGCGCTGTATCGCCCCAGCCGTCTTTTGGGCAAATGTTCGTGGAGCCTGCCGGCTATACCGGCGATAAATTTAGTTGTATAGAGCCCGATTATACCCGGTATATAGATGCTAAACTTATCCGACGCATGAGCCGCATCATAAAAATGGGCGTGGCTGCTGCTTCCGATGCCCTGCGGGAGACGGATATTCAAATGCCCGATGCTATTATAACCGGTACTGCTTACGGCTGCCTGGCGGACACCGATCAGTTTTTAACCAGAATGACGGAGTTCAATGAAACACTGTTATCCCCTACAGCTTTTATACAGTCTACCCATAACACCGTTGCCGCCCAGATCGCTCTGATGCTGCAATGCCATGGCTATAATAATACTTATGTACATCGGGGCAGTTCTTTTGAATCGGCACTCACCGATGCGATTTCGTTGATGGAAGAAGGAGATGCGCAAACTGTTTTGCTGGGTGCGGCCGATGAAATAACCGAAAAAAGCCATACCATCTTAAAACGCTTCGGCCTGTACAAAAAGAACGGTAATAGCAGGCTTCTTATGGAGGGAGATAGCAAGGGCTCCATGGCCGGCGAAGGCGCTGCGTTTTTTGTATTGAGTAATAAGGCAAAGGAAGCAATTGCACGATTGGATGCTTTCCACCATTTTTATAAACCCGGGGAAGACATGGAGGGGTTGATAAAGGATTTTCTCAGCGAAAGAAAAATTTCAGCCAATGATATCGACCTGGTTATAACCGGGTTCAACGGCGATATACGCGAAAAATCGCATTACGACGCGGTGAATGAGGAGGTTTTCCCTCATAACAAAATGATCACCTATAAGCAATACTGCGGCGAGTATCCCACCTCGGTAGCTTTTGCCTGGTGGATGGCAACCCATATATTACAAGCAGGGGAGTTTAACGGAAATCCGGTAAAGCAGGTTTTGATTTACAATAATTATATGCTTCAATATCCTTCTCTCTACCTGTTATCGGCATGCTAACCTTTAAAGCCACGAATATAATTTTTGTATTACTGCTTCTTATACTGGTCGCAGTGGATAGCTGGAGCAGTCTGCCCTTTTTGATCTACCTTTTATCTGCCGCTGCTTATATAAGCTGTCTTTTTTACGGAAGTTATTATATTGGATCTGGTTTTTATATGCCGGTAACTTGCAAAGTTTCTACGTCCTTAAAAAAAATTGCAATCAGTTTCGACGATGGGCCTGCCCTTCACACCAGGCAGGTTTTGCAAATCCTGGATAAGTATAAAGTAAAGGCCGCTTTTTTTTGCATCGGTAAAAATATCGATCAACAGGCCGGTATAATAAGGGAGGCATACGAAGCAGGACATATCATAGGTAACCATTCTTACAGTCATAGTACTACATTTGCCTGCTGGCGCCACAGGAAGGTGTTGCGGGATTTAGAAAGAACGCATCTGCTCATTAAGGCGGCTACCGGCCGGGATATCTGCTGGTTCCGCCCTCCTTTTGGCGTTACCAGCCCTCCTGTTGCCAGGGCAGTAAAGCAGATGAACTATACGGCTATTGGCTGGAGTATCCGCTCGCTTGACACTGTTACCCGAAACAAAGAGGGGCTGTTGCGGCGTTTGAAAAAACAACTCCACCCCGGGGCGATTATTTTATTTCACGACACCCGCGCTGTGACCGTGGAGGCATTACCGTTATTTATAGAATACGCCCATAAGCAGGGTTATGAAATTGTACCAGCCGATAAATTATTAAATTTACAAGCTTATGCTGATTGAAGGGTTATATACAGTAGATGCTTTTACCGATGAAGCGGGCAAGATCACCGCAGCGGTCACGGTCAATGCGGCTCATCCGGTCTTTGCGGGCCATTTTCCCGGACAGCCCGTATTGCCGGGTGTTTGCCAGTTGCAGATGGTGAAAGAACTCCTGGAGAAGGCAGTTGGGCAAAAGCTTATTTTAAAAGAGGCCGGCAACTGTAAATTTCTACAAATGATCGATCCCGTTCAGACCAGGATGATGACCATTATAATCGATTATCGGTTCAGGGATAGTAATCTGCTCTGCAACGCCGTGATAAAGACCGGCGAAACAGTGTTTTTAAAAATGGACGGGCTGTACGCACCGCAATAAAAAAGATTTCCGCAAAAAAAGTTTGGCAGTTCCTCCCGGAATGATTTAATTTGCTTAAACGAATAAGCTGGTATCGATTGTTGCTTGCCGGAAGAGTTTTTCAAATCCGGGCAAATTATCTTTCACTGTTCGCCGGCGGTGGTTAAAAAAATCAGGGGCTTAAATATATTATTTTACGGGGATAAGATCATGAAAAAAAACTTTCTCATTGCTGTGATATTGGTCGCGACCATCGGAGCTAATGCACAAAAATTAGTCAATTTTGAAACAGAATTGAATCGCTTGTACAATATCAGTGCATTGCCCGCCTACCTCGAAGGAACCCGGGTGAAACAGGTTTCTTCATACGACCGAACCGGAGGTAATGACGATGGCTTTAGCGGAAAATACTCTTTCCTCCGTAAGGAAAAGGATGGCCTTGTCATATTTGAGGCAAAGGGAAGCGGCGTGATCGAGCGGATATGGACGCCCACCCCTACGGATGATATATTGGATTTTTATTTTGACGGAAATACGAGTCCGGGATTATCCATTAAATTCCGTGATCTTTTTTCCGGAAAGGTATCGCCCTTTTTAAAGCCATTGGTAGATGCGCATATGGTGGGAGGGTATTATAGCTATGTGCCCATTCCATACGCTAAAAGTTGTAAAATTATTTTCCGCGGCGAAAAAATCATGTTTCACCAGGTGCAGTACCGCGAGTGTGACGCTTCTTATAAAATAGAAACCTACGATAATACAAAGGCCGTTGCGCAAAAAAACCTTCTTGAAAAAATAACCAGACTATGGAGTAACGAGAGCAGAACGATTCAAAATTTTAAGTACGCGGGTCTGAAAACGATCACAAATGATCTGCTCCTATTGCCTGGAGATTCTAAAGCGATAGCCCGGATCGGCTCCGGAGGCAGACTGACCGGTATAGAACTAAACCCTGCAAAAGTTTTTACCGGGCTCTATAAACAGGCCGATATTAAAATTACCTGGGACGATGAAACGGTACCAGCCGTTAATATCCCTGTTGCCGATTTTTTTGGCCTGGCCTTCGGGGAAGGAACCATGGAAAGCCTGCTCATGGGGGCTACCACCGGTAAACTATACACTTATTTACCCATGCCCTTTGATAAACGGGCGACGATAGAACTGGTGTATAGGAAGAGCGACCAGTTCGAACAACAGCCGTTGCGCTTAAAAGCCTCGGTTTATTATACCGATCAGAAGCGCACCAGCGGAGAAGGTCGGTTTTACGCCCAATGGAACAATGCTGAGCCGGCTAACGGACAGTTGTATATGTTTCTGGAGGGCAAAGGGAAGGGACATTATATAGGCACCCTCCTACAGTCGCAGGGAAAAGATTATAATAATTTCACCGAGTTTTTCGAAGGCGACGACCAAACCTATATCGATGGAGAACTTAGACTGCACGGCACAGGCAGCGAAGATTATTTCAATGGGGGATGGTATGCGCAGCCAGGGGGGTGGACAGAAAGGCGCGGAGGCCCCTTAAGCGGATGCATGGATTATACCCTTCCTTTAAGCCGAACCGCCGGATACCGGTTTTTTTTGACCGACAAAATGCCGTTTTCCAAAGAGATTAGGCATGGCATGGAGCATGGCCCCACCAATAACCGTCCCGTGAAATATACCTCAGTAGCCATGTATTATGCCGACAAAGCAATAGCAGTTCAGTCAGCTCCCTCTAATGAATTAACCCGTGTATTTGTACCCGATACCGTAACCTTTTACAGTGCCTTCCTGAAACATATTACGGCTAATGGCGGCGTAGAATTCCGGGATGGAAATATTATTATAAAAGAGAAGGACAACGTGAATGTTTCTGTAAATGTGAACGAAGCGCCCGAGGGGAAATACGCCGTCTACCTGAACAAAGAGCATGCAGATACAGATAAAATAGAAATCCGGATGGCAGACGCAGCGGGGATACACAACTGGCGTACGGTTGATTTACAAAAAGATAAAAAAAGCATTGATATTTATATAGGGGATATAGAAATCCATCATCGTACGGTACCGCTCACACCGGTACATATGATGTTCCGGGCCGATACACCACCGAATTTCATTTTCAACCGGATTATGTTAAGAAAGAAATGAAGATCCATTTATTCAATCGGAAATCCCTAAAAAAAAATATCTTTAAAGGAATAAAAATGTTATTTCGCTGACAGATCGGAACAAAGCACTGCTTCTCTTAAGAAAAAAACACCGGATCAGGTAATGAAAAAAAGAGTGTCAATAAAGGATATCGCAGAAAAAGTGGGGGTTTCCACCGCCCTCGTGTCCTATGTATTAAACGGAAAGGAGCGGGAAGCACGTGTGGGTGAGGAAATTGCAAAGAAAGTGAAGAAAGTAGCAGCGGAGATGAATTACCAGCCCAACCTCATTGCCAGGGGGTTAAAGTTTGGCCGAACAAATACCATTGGCTTAATCGTAGCCGATATATCCAATCCTTTTTTTGCCACCCTTGCCCGGAATATCGAGTTGGAAGCGCAAAAAAACGGATATACCGTACTTTTCGGCAGCAGCGATGAACAGTTGGAAAAATCACAGAACCTTATCAATACCTTTTTAAACCGGCAGGTAGACGGACTGATCATTACCCCGGTAGCAGGCTCTCAGCGCCAGATAGCTGAGTTACAAAAAAAAGGAGTTCCCTTTGTATTGATGGATCGGGGATTTTTAGATATGGAAACAAATATAGTGGTTACAGATAACCATGATGCCATGTTCAGCGCTGTAAAGCTCCTTACAAAAAACGGGTATAAAAAAATAGGGATGGTGGCTTACGACACCCCCTTAACCCACATGAAGGATCGCATCCAGGGCTATAAAGATGCGCTGAAGGATGCAGGGATCCGCTTCCGGTCCAATTGGTTGGTTAAAGTTCCTTACCAGGATTATAAAACACATGTAGCCGAGGCAATGGCGCAGCTATTGGATAAACGTTCTAACGCGGTAGATGCACTGGTTTTTGCTACCAACAGTATTTCGGTTCAGGCGCTCAAAGTGATCCATAAAAAGAATCTCATTGTTCCCGATGACCTGGGTATGATAAGCTTTGATGAAAGCGATACATTTGAATTTTTTTACGCATCCATCACCTATATCAAACAAAACCTCAATGCGATCAGCGAGAAGTCGGTGCAGTCGCTTCTTAAAAATATCAATAACAGCAACCACCAACCCCTGAAAGTAGTAGTTCCTTCTGCCATTATCGTTGGACAAAGCAGCAGGAAAAAAGCAACAAAATGAGCAGTAAAAAAAACTTGGAAAATAAATTTTATTGCTGTACGTTTGCTTAAACGTATAAGCAATCTTAGTTTTTAAAAGAAAAAGCCATATGAAAAGAATTCTATTGTTTGCAGCTGTTGTGATGGCCCTTGGAGCCCATGCCCAGCAGGGAAAATTCAGCGGTTTGGATATGCATCTGGGGAATCTATCCCGGCTCTCTGATGCGAAAACGCGCTCCATCAGCCCCGAAAATTATACAGGCGAAAAAGGAAAAGGTGCCCTGGCCGATCCGGTAAAGGATAAAGGCAAGCGCAATGTGGCTAATGCCGCTAATGAAGCCCGCGACCTGGGCAAGGGCTGGAAAGTAAATCCTTTCATTATCATTGATCCGGGTGAAACATTTACAATGGCCGATATTAAAGGCCCGGGCGCTATTCAGCATATCTGGATGACCCCTACCGGTAATAACAATTACTCTATATTAAGAGTGTATTACGATGACGAAACCGAGCCATCGGTAGAAAGCCCCATCGGCCCTTTCTTTGCCACCCCCTGGAACGAGTTTTCACCTTTAAATTCCCTGGCTATCACGGTTAATCCCGGCAGTGCCTTTAACAGTTACTGGAAGATGCCTTTTCGTAAAAGACTTAAAATGACCATGCAGAATATAGACAGCCAGCCCATGCGGCTGTATTACCAGGTCGACTATACACTTACCGAAGTGGGTGACGATGAAGCCTATTTTCATGCGCAATATCGTCGTAGCAAACCCAATCTTACCTCCCTGCATACCATCATCGATGGCATAAAAGGCAAAGGCCATTATGTGGGTACCTATATGGGCGTAGGAGTTACTAATAACGGTTGGTGGGGAGAAGGTGAAATAAAATTCTTTATGGACGGTGATAAAGAAAACGCAACAATTGTTGGCACCGGCACAGAGGACTATTTCTGCGGTTCCTATAATTTCGAAAACAAACGCACCCGGCAGTACCAGGAGTTTTCCACTGCCTATGCGGGTTTGCACCAGGTGCTTCGCCCCGATGGTTTGTATGGTTCCCAAATGCGGTTTGGTATGTATCGCTGGCATATTATGGACCCCATCCGCTTTGAAAAGGATCTGAAAGTGACCATCCAGGACCTGGGCTGGCGCAGCGGAGGCAGGTATTTGCCCCAGCACTCGGATATTATTACCGTAGCTTACTGGTATCAGGCCGAGCCCCATGCGAAGTTTCCCAAACTGCCTTCGGCAGATATACTGGAAGTAAATTAAAGTACCCATTTTAGTCCAAACACAGTTCATCATGAAACTACATATTCTGTTTGCCCTGTCCTTAGCAGCCATGCTGGGATCCTGCAAAAATGAAGAGAAAAAAAACAGCGAAGAAGATAACAATACTACTATGCAGCAAGATTACCCCACCGGCAGCTTTGGTTACGATCTTGATTTTTTAAGTAAGAGAGACAGCGGTCTGGTGGTACTTAGCAGCGCCGATGGCAGCGCGCAGATCATCGTATCGCCCCGGTACCAGGCAAAGGTTTTTACTTCTTCGGCCGACGGACTCAATGGAAAGAGCTTCGGATGGGTGAACTATAAGGCTTTTGATGGCCCTGAGGATGAACATATGAACGGGTATGGAGGCGAAGACAGGCTATGGCTGGGGCCTGAGGGTGGTGTGTTCTCGCTGTATTTTAAGCCGGGCGATAAAATGGAATTTGCCAACTGGAAAACGCCTGCGCCGATCGATACCGAACCCTGGGCACTGCTAAGCTCTGATGCTACTTCGGTCAGCATGAGCAAAGACATGAACCTGACCAATTATGCCGGTACCCTGCTGAAAATTAAAGCCGATCGCCTCGTGGCCATGATCGATCGGGATGGGCTGGCTTCGGATCTGGGACTTACACTCCCCGCAGCGGTAAAGTCGGTAGCATTTAAAACAGTTAATACCCTTACCAACGCCGGCGACAATGCCTGGGATGAGAAGAGCGGAGCCCCCTGCATGTGGAACCTCGATATGTTTGCACCCTCAGATGCCTGTACCATCGTGATCCCGTATAATAACGATGCGGGCGGAAAAGTGGCTACTACCGATTATTTCGGTGAAATACCCCAGGATCGCGTTCATTACAAAGATGGTATCCTGTTTTTTAAGGCCGATGGAAAATCGCGCGGCAAACTGGGTATCCCTCCGGCCCGTGTAAAAGATATTGCAGGAAGCTACGATGCTACCAATAACGTGCTCACTATCGTCAAATACGATATCAACCCTTCAGGTAAATACCTGAACCAGGAGTGGCGTACAGACAGGGAGCCCTTTAGCGGAGATGCCATGAATGCCTATAACGACGGACCGCTGGAAGACGGGGGGCAAATGGGACCTTTTTACGAAATCGAAAGTGTATCTCCCGCCGCTTTTTTGAAGCCGGGCGGGAAACTGACGCATAACCACAACGTATATCATTTTACCGGCGATAAACCGGCATTAAGTGAAATAGCAAAAAAACTATTAGGCGTATCGGTAGAAGAGATCGAAAAGGCGTTTTAATTATCCTTCAATCATATTCAACCATCGTTCAACCATCATTCAACAACTATTCAACAAATATAAATGGCATCAAAAAATAAATACCCGAAGATAGGTATACGTCCTATTATCGATGGCCGCCTGGGCGGTATCCGGGAATCGCTGGAAGAAACTACTATGGCGATGGCCAGATCCGTAGCAGCCTTATATGCAAAAGAACTAAGGTATCCCGACGGAACGCCCGTAGAATGTGTCATTGCCGATACAACTATCGGTGGTGTAAAAGAAGCTGCAGCCTGTGCTGAAAAATTTGCTGCCAGCAATGTGGGTGTCTCTCTTTCCGTAACGCCCTGCTGGTGCTATGGTTCGGAAACGATGGATATGGATCCGCTTATACCAAAAGCTATTTGGGGCTTTAATGGTACAGAACGGCCGGGAGCGGTATACCTGGCCGCCACGCTGGCCGCCCATAATCAGAAAGGATTGCCTTGTTTTGGTATTTATGGAAGGGATGTACAGGATATGGGAGATACCACCATTCCCGCTGATGTAAAAGATAAACTACTCGACTTTGCAAAAGCAGGATTAGCGGTAGCGATTATGCGCGGACAGTCCTACCTCGCCATCGGCTCAGTTTCGATGGGTATTGCCGGATCTATTGTTGATCCGCAGTTTTTCCAGGAATACCTGGGTATGCGTAACGAATATGTAGATTCATCGGAAGTGCTGCGCAGGATACAATTAGGAATCTTTGATCAGAAAGAATTTGAGAAAGCGATTGCCTGGGTAAGAAAAAATTGCAAGGAGGGAAAAGATTATAACCGGAAAGAAAAAATAAAATCCCGCCGGGAGAAAGATAAGGACTGGGAATTTGTGGTGAAAATGACGATCATTATCCGTGATCTGATGATCGGTAATCCCCGGTTGGCGAAAATGGGTTATGCAGAAGAAGCACAGGGGCATAACGCCATTGTTTCAGGTTTTCAGGGTCAGCGTCAGTGGACAGATTTCCTGCCAGATGGCGATTTTTCTGAGGCCCTGCTTAATTCATCCTTCGATTGGAACGGCATCCGGAATCCCTATATGGTCGCTACCGAAAACGACTGTTACAATGGCGTGTCGATGTTATTCAATTATCTGCTAACAAACACAGCGCAAATATTTGCAGATGTACGCACCTGCTGGAGCCCCCAGGCCACCGAGCGGGTATCAGGCTGGAAGCCCGATGGGCGGGCGGCTGACGGATTTATTCATCTCATCAATTCCGGCTCGGCAACCCTCGATGGCACCGGACAACAGTCGATAAACGGACAACCAGCTATGAAACCTTTCTGGGAGATCACTTCAAAAGAAGCAAAAGCTTGTCTGGATGCAACGGTATGGAGTCCTTCTAACCGCGACTATATGCGGGGCGGGGGGTATTCTTCTACTTTCCTGACAAAGGGGGATATGCCCGTAACGATGTGCCGGCTGAATCTGGTAAAAGGACAGGGACCCGTATTGCAGATTGCTGAAGGCTATACCGTAGACCTTCCGAAAAAAGTACATGATATCCTTAACGAGCGTACCGACAGGATCTGGCCTACGACCTGGTTTGTGCCTAACCTTACCGGAGAAGGACCTTTTAAAGACGTGTATTCGGTAATGGCCAATTGGGGCGCCAATCATGGGGCTATTAGTTACGGACATATCGGCAACAGGTTGATAACACTTGCTTCCATGCTTCGGATACCGGTAGCCATGCATAATATCGCTGCGGATAAGATGTTCCGGCCCTCCGCATGGGCTTCGTTTGGGATGGATCCGGAAGGTGCCGACTATCGTGCCTGCGATGTTTACGGACCGCTGTATAAGTAACCCGGAAGTGATGCTTCATTACTTTGTATAACGATGCTTTTTACTTAAAAAATCTGTATTTTACCATTTCTTTTATTTTAAACGATTGAGAGATATGCCAATGGAAAAAAAATCACTTTTTGTTAAAGACGGTATCAATTATGTGCGACCCTTCGCCGCTATCAGCGCCTTGTTTTTTCTATGGGGAGTAGCGCATGGTATGCTGGATACGCTGGACAAAAACTTTCAGGACATGCTGCATTTAAAAAAGTGGCAGTCGAGCTTCATACAATTTTCTCTGTATGGAGCCTACTTTGCAATGGCAATACCGGCCGGCTTATTTATGAAAAAATACGGCTATAAAAAAGGGGTTATTTTTGGCCTGCTTTTATTTGCCGCCGGGGCATTGCTGGCTGCGGCAACAGCACCCGCCCAATCTTTCATATTATTCCTGTTTTGTTTATTAGTTATTGGTGCAGGACTTACCACGCTGGAAACCGCCGCCAATCCGTATACCACTAAATTGGGGCCGCCCGAAACAGCAGAGCGCCGGATCAATTTTTCTCAATCCTTCAACGGCCTGGCCTGGGTAGTGGGGCCGCTGATAGCCTTATATGTTTACGGCAATCAAAGCCATGTGGAAGGGGAAAAAATGATGTCCATTGTTTTGCCTTTTGCTCTCATTGGTCTGGCTGTATTGGCAGTGGCGTTCGTTTTTATGCGCCTCAAACTGCCCGAGATAACGGAAGAAGACGAAAATGCAGCTCATGGAGCGCATGGGGTCTCTGCCGATCCCGGAGCCAATATGGAGGCGAAGGATCCCGCTGACCCGGGATATATTACCAAAAAGCCTTTGTGGAAAAACCGGCATTTTTCGCTGGGGTTTATTGCCCAGGCCTGTTATGTGGCTGCGCAGACAGGTGTTTTCAGCTATCTGATCAATTTTGTAACAGACCACGATATGCATCCCCGGTTTGATGTAAAAGACGGGCCTTATTTTCTGTCACTCGGCTTTTTATTATTTATGCTGGGACGTATAAGCGGCAGCGCGCTGATGAAATATTATAAACCCGCGAGGCTGCTGGCCATTTACGCATTAGCCGTATGTATTCTATTGCCGGTGGTGGCATCCAAACAGGGGTGGGTATCGCTTATTGCATTGTATGGGGTTTTCTTTTTTATGTCGATTATGTTTCCTACTATATTTGCATTGGCTATTAAAGGCCTGGGTACCAAAACCAAACAGGGAGCTTCCTACCTCGTAATGGCGGTAGCCGGAGGGGCGATATTTCCTCCTATCATGGGATTGGTTGCCGACAACTATGGTATGGCTACCGGTTTCCTTGTACCCATACCGCTGTTCCTCTTTATACTTTACTACGCTATAAACGGGTATAAAGTAAAAGCATAAACAAAAACGAAGTGACTTTCGGTAAAGCACTTCCGGCATAGCTTAAACGTTTAAGATTAATATCACTAAGTGTCGGTATTGATTGTTTCAGAAATAGCCTGACCCCGGGATATTCCGGAGCTTGCTTAAACGATTAAGAGCCAAATCAACGATTGACTTTATTCACTTAAATATTCATCAAAATGAATTCAAAACGATTACTGCCTGTTAATGGTGTTCTGAGAGGAGTTCGCCCTTCGGTATTTCTTGCTCTCAGCATGCTGCTTACCTGTCTGAGTGTTCTTTATAGCAACGGGGCAACTGCAAGCCCGGGTCGGACGTATCTTCTTCAGGACACCGTACCCGCCCGTAGCTGGGTGCTTTATGGAACGGTGACTGATGAACAACGAAAGCCGATACCCGGCGCATCGGTTAAAGTCAGTACCTCCGAAACAAAAGGTGCTGCCACAGATCTCAGCGGAAACTTTATGATAGAAATGCATAGCACAACCGACACACTGGAGATTTCTTTTGTGGGCTATATAACCCAGAAAGTGGTACCCGGCGCTCAGCGTAATATTGCTGTAACTCTTTATGTGGATGAGGTAGCACAGAAAATGAACGAAGTGGTGGTGGTAGGTTACGGAACCCAGAAGAAAATAACCCTCACAGGCGCTGTATCGAGTGTATCGACCGAAGATTTGCAGCGCGTTGCCGCACCCTCCCTTTCCAATGCGATCGCCGGACGCCTGCCCGGTATCATCACCCGGCAAAGCAGCGGAGAACCCGGCTACGACCAGGCCCAGGTGTTTATCAGAGGGGTGGCTTCTTTTTCGGGAAGCAACAGCCCTTTAGTACTGGTAGACGGGGTGAGAGACAGGGACATGAATAATATTACGCCCGAAGAAATAGAAAGCTTTACCATCCTGAAAGATGCATCGGCAACGGCTGTGTATGGGGTTCGCGGGGCCAATGGCGTAATATTGATTAATACCAAAAAAGGTAAAACCGGCAAGCCGGCGGTGAAACTGAGATCAGAGGCGGCACAACTAACCGCTTTAAGAATGCCTGAATACATCGATGGATACGAGTATGCTAGCCTGTTGAATGAAGCCCAGAGACATATAGGCATGACTAATGTATCGTATACCGAAGAAGATTTGCAAAAATATAAGGACGGCAGCGACCCCTACCTGCATCCTAATGTAGACTGGACCAATACTATTCTTAAGAAACATACTTATCAAACCATTCATAACCTGAGTATTTCCGGTGGGTCGGAAATGGTTCGCTATTATACCAATGTAGGGTTTTTAATGCAATCGGGCCTTTACAGGGAAGATGGACTTAATGAGTTTAATACCAACGCCAATGTAAAGCGTTATAATTTCAGATCCAATATTGATGTGAAACTTTCACAAACTTTCAGCGTAACGGTTGGGTTGGGCGCTATTATTCAAAACGGCCATTACCCCGGCTCGGGTGCACCGAATATTTTCAGCGCCCTCGGTGTTATTTCGCCCATTCAATACCCGGTAAAAAATCCGGACGGATCTGTTGCCGGCGGCGCTTCCTACCTGGGCAGAAACCCCTACGCGCTTGTTACCCAAAGCGGCTATTCCGACCAGGCGCGCCATACCCTGCAAAGTACATTGGCTGCTAAATGGGACTTATCCAATTTAATTACAAAAGGGTTATCACTGAACGGACGATTTGCCTACGACTATTATAATTTCAGCGGTATCGACCGCATAAGAAACTACGAAATCAGGCAATACCTCGGTAAGGATCCCGTGTCGGAAGAGGATAGGTATGCCGTAGTGCGCGAAGGGGGAACACTGGGGTTTTCTAAGTTTGTTGCCGATAACGACCGTAAATCTTATATAGAAGGATCTTTGAACTACCAACGCACATTTGCAAACAAACACGACATAAACGGATTATTCCTGTTCAACCAAAAAGAAGACAGTTACCTGGCGGCCGCTTCTTCTATCGGGGCGCTACCTTACCGAAGCAGGGGCTATGCGGGTCGTGCCTCCTATGCTTACGACAACCGTTACCTGCTCGAGTTTAATATAGGTGTGAACGGATCGGAGCAGTTCCCTCCCGAAAAACGTTATGGCTTCTTCCCTTCTGTTTCGGCGGGCTGGGTATTGTCTAATGAAAAATTCTGGGATATCAGCTGGATCAACCAATTTAAGATCAGAGGTTCTTACGGAACGGTAGGTAATGATCAGATTGGCGGCACCCGCTTCCTCTATCTTACCCGTATTACCAAAAACGCCAATACAGCCTGGTTTGGCAGCAGCCAGCAGGGGTATAGCGGATACGATGAAGGACAGATAGGAGTGACCGATGTTACCTGGGAATCTTCACTAAAAAGAAATATAGGGTTGGATATCGAGCTTTTTGATGTTGTTTCCTTACAGGTCGATGCTTTTGATGAAAAAAGAACCGGCATGTTAATCAGAAGAGGAACCATTCCCTATGTAGCCGGTTATTTTTCCTGGATTATTCCTTACGGCAACCTCGGCGAATCCAGGAACCATGGTGTGGATGCCAGTTTGAAGATTCAAAATAAACCCGCCGCGAACGGAGTGTATTACTCTTTCATTGGCAACTTTACCTATGCACACAATGAGATACTCGAAAACGATACACCCTTAAGAGAAGGCGTACCCTACCAGTCGGCCATCGGCCACTCGATCGGGGCTCCCTACGGTTTACAGGCCATCGGCTTGTTTAAGGATCAGGCCGATATAGACCAGAGTCCCTTACAGCAGTTTTCGAGTGTTGTATATCCCGGCGATATTAAGTTTATGGATGTAAACGGAGACGGAGTGATTAACGCCGACGATTATATTTTTTTAGAAGGTCACCCACGTACACCCGAAATTATTTATGGCTTCGGTGGCACCGTGGCCTGGAAAGGGGTTGATTTAAGCGTATTCTTTCAGGGAGCCGCCCGTACCAGTATATTTACAGTAGGTCCCTCCCTCTACCCCTTCTTAAGAGGTCCCGGTAGTTATAATATTTTAAGAGAATACTATGATAACAGGTGGACACCGGAAAATACAGATGCCCGTTATCCGGCTGCAACGCCTGCCAATAACTCCAACAATTTCCAATATTCTTCGCAATATTTAAGAGACGCGTCTTACCTGCGTTTGAAAAATGCAGAAATAGGCTATACCCTTCCCGATCTGTTTGTGAAAAAATACAAATTCACCGGAATACGTGCATTTATCAATGGCACTAACCTGCTGACATTTGATAAATTAAAATTCCTTGATCCCGAATCTAACAATGGTACGAATATCGGGCTGGATGGTGATAACCTGGGGCTTTATCCCTTACAACGCACCCTCAACTTCGGGTTACAGATCACTTTTTAATTAATTGCTTAAAAAAATATACATATGAAACGTAGCATAATCAGTAATTCTCGCCCAGTGAGAGGTGTATGCGGAGTTCCATCCGGGGGGGCTGACAAAAGGAAAAACAGACGGATGAAAATAAGTTTATGGATATCAGTGCTGTTCACCCTTATGCTGGGTGCCTGCTCTAAATATCTGGACAAAACACCCGATGAGGATCTGACACTTAAAGATGTGTTCACTAACAGGTTGCATACCGAAGCTTTTCTGACCTCAATGTACGCAGGTCAGCCCTGGGATATTAACCCGGTGGATCCGCCATCGAGGGCTCCATGGACAGGAGCTTCGGATGAAATGGAAATTACCTTTCCCGGCAGTTATGTTCATTATATGACCAACGGCGGATGGAACTCGCAGAATATTTTAGACAACTGGCAGTTTGCCTACCAGACTATCCGGAAAGCCAACCTCTTCCTCGAAAATATAGACCTGCTTCCTTTTCAGGACGGGTATACACAAGAGCACAAAACCGGCTGGCTGGGAGAAACCTATTTCCTGCGGGCCTGGGACCATTTCGCCGTATTCCGGCTTTACGGCCCCTCCCCCATAATGGACAGAGCCTGGAATACCAGCGATGATTTTAAGATCATCAAAAGGTCGCCGGTACAGGCGGTTGTGGATTTTATTGTTGCGGATTGCGACCGGGCGGCAGAACTATTACCTGTTTCGGTTTCCAGCGATAAATTGGGCCGTGCTACCAGAGCTGCTGCCCTGGCATTGAAGGCGAGGGTGCTGCTCTACGCTGCCAGTCCCTTGTTTAACGGTAACAACGACTTCAAAAACTTCAAGGATCCAGATGGCGTAGACCTTTTTTCACAAAGCTACGATGCCAATAAATGGAAAATCGCAGCCAATGCCGCCAAAGCTTGTATTGACGCAGTAGAAGCGGGAGGCTACGGACTTTACACCGTTGCGAATAACGATCCGGTAGAGAATTACAGAAATATTTTCCTTCAAAATCACAACAAAGAAGTATTGTGGGCGACCAACTACCAGGCTTATCAGCATTTGGAGCGTTGCTCTAACCCGCTGGGTTATGGTGGTTACTCCATTATGTCGGTTTCTCAGCAACTGGTCGACGCCTATCGCGATGAGCTGGGCCGGCCGGTTATTACCGGATATCGGGCCGACGGATCTCCCATAATTAATAATGAAACAGGCTATACAGAAACCGGCTTTGCGGCAGCCGCAGGAAAATACTGGCCTTCGGGCGTGAATAATATGTATGTGAAAAGAGAACCCCGGTTTTATGCCAGCGTGCATTATTCCGGGTCTTCGTGGAAAAACAACACCCTTCAAATGTGGTATTCGGGAAAGGACGGCGCTTCAAGAAACGCATCGGACTTTTCAAAAACAGGATACCTGATGAAGAAATTCTCTAATCCGCTTATCAATATTCAAACCAATACCGGCTGGGATCTGAAGACCTTTATCTATTTCCGCCTGGGTGAGCAATATCTCAACTATGCCGAGGCACTGAACGAAAGCGACGGGCCTGTAGCCGATGTGTACAAATACGTAAATGCTATTCGCACACGGTCGGGATTACCTGTATTGCCCGCGGGCCTGTCAAAAGAGGAAATGCGCGCCCAGATCTGGCAGGAGCGCCGGATAGAACTGGCATTTGAAGGGCATCGTTATTTTGATACAAGGAGATGGAAGATAGCGGCTACTACTAATAACGGAAATCTCTACGGGCTTAATATAACCGCCGGTACTTCGGCAACAGATGCCTCTTTCTACCAGAGAACGGTAGCCGACAAGAGGATCTTCCTCGCGCCAAGAGATTATTTCTGGCCTGTTCCGCAGTCAGAGCTGGATAAGGTTCCTAACCTGCAGCAGAGTCTGTATTGGTAAATAAGGATCTTTGAAGCAAGCGCTTAAAAAATATTCTTTTCAAAATAAAATTCTGAAAATGAAAAATAGACTTTACTGTATAATCGCCTTCCTGGTGTTTTTGATCAGTTCCTGCGACAAATATGACAGCGGGATTACGGAGGCGGAGTCGTATAAAAATGTGTATATGCCGCGGGCTGCTTATGACTCCACTGTGCTGGCGGTAACGCTGGATGAAAATACCTTCGAATTGCCTTATAGTGCATATTTGGGCGGGATCGACAATGCATCGGAAGATATCAATGTATCTTTTGTTGTAGATGAATCGAAAGCACAGGCATTTAATGAAAGATACGGAACCAACTATCCCGTTCTTCCCGCTACGAACTATAGTTTGGGCGCCACCTCGGCCGTCATCAGGGCGGGCCAGAGAAGCACAGACCCCCTTACACTCAGCATTCAATCCAATGCCCTGCTATCCCTTTTTAAAACCTATATTCTGCCCGTAAGTATACAGTCTGTCAACGGTAGCGGATCAAAAACCGGTGAAAATTATACTACTACGTATTATCTGGTAAAAGTGGGACAGGAAGAGATATTGAACCTGGGAAATAACTGGGGTGGCATTTTCTGCCTGGGTCCTAAAAATACCATCGTTTCCAACGATAAAAACAGCAAAGATATTTTAATGCACCTGCCCAATGCCGAAGGCAAGTACGATAAACCGCCACTGCAAATAGGTATTTTTTGGGATGCATCAGAATCTTTCTACTATGTAAACGAAAATGCTATGGTAGTCAGAAATGCGCCATATTGGGCGGGGTTATTTCGGTTTTTAATGCACCCGCAGAATATTGTTCAGGATAATCCCACACCCGCAGAAAATATTATCCAGTCGTATGCCGACTGGAATACTTTCTGGTTGGGCGATTTCTGGGACAAATACCTGATAGCAACCTTCCGTGATTACTTTTTCACTGTTGACCGGAGTGGAACTTTGTGGCGGCAGCCCGTTTTCTCCAAAGTTGATCAGAATAGAACGCAGGTAGCTACTAATTTCAATTTTACGCAGGTGGTGGCATTCCCCAGTAAAAACTCCAATGCGCTGCTTTGCCTTACCGCAGGCGGCGACCTCTGGTACTATCCTACTTCCACTGCCGGAGTACTGGGTGCGGGCAAAAAAGTAGGATCGGGTTGGAACGTGTTTAAGAAAATCATCGTAAGTGAGAGCGATATCCTGGCGCTTTCTTCTACAAACGGCGTGTACAGGCTGCCTTTCGACCCCGACAGAACCTATATATTTTAATTAATTTTAAAAGAGGGTGTAATGACAAAGAGTCTGTTTGAGCTGAATGTTTTTTCATGTTGGATATTAGCTTTGCTCTTGCTGTCCTGCGGAAAGGACGGAGATGTAAATACCGGACAGGAGGAAGAAACTCCTGCTCCGGAACAGTTTATTTTTCAGGCCGACCCCACTATTTTCTTTAATGAGAATAAGTATTACCTGTATGGAACAGACGGTTACACACCCAACAAGGGGATCAAAGTGTTTGTTTCTTCAGATCTCAAAGATTGGAAAACGCCTGAAGGAATTGCGGATGGCTTCGCAGTAAGAACGCTCGAGTCCTTTGGCACACAAGGCTTCTGGGCACCGCAGGTGTGGAAGTACAACAATAAGTTTTATATGGCCTATGTAGCCAACGAACAAATTGCAATTGGAACGGCCACGAAACCCGAAGGACCATTTTCGGCCAGCGGTCCTATAGCCTTTGATCAGAAGAATATCGACCCCTTCGTTTTTTTTGACGATGACGGTAAAAAATACCTGTATCATGTAGATATTACCAACGGAAATAAGATATATGTGGCCGCTATCAACGACGACTTCACGGCTATAGATAAATCTACCCGTACGCTCTGTTTAACCGCCACAGAGCCCTGGGAAATTATACAGGCGCGCGTGGTAGAAGGCCCCACGGTTTTGAAGCGCAACAATCTGTATTATCTGATTTACACCGCCAATCATTTCGAAAACCAGCAGTATGCCGTGGGGTATGCCACCTCGGCAAGCCCCATGGGCCCCTGGACCAAGGCAACGGAAAATCCCATACTCAGTATGAGCAATTCAGGTAAGCCGGGTATAGGGCATGGCGATATGTTTACCGATGCCAGCGGGGGGTTAAATTATGTATTTCATACGCACAATGCGATGGACAAGGTTTCGCCCCGGCGCACCGGAATGATCAAAGCCCGGTTTGTCGCTCAGCCGGGAACTGCCGATAAACTGGTAATGGAAATTTCGTCTCTGTATTATTTGAAGACAAAATAAGCATTGAATGAAGTGAAAAAAAGGGGATCCTATATTTTTATTTCACTATGGCTGATGACCGCATCGCTGTACGGACAAAGGGGAGACAATTACAGCAAATATGTGAATCCGTTTATTGGCACCGCCTATCATGGACATACCTTTCCCGGCGCCTGTCTGCCTTTTGGAATGATACAGGCAGGACCGGAAACTGGTAATGCCTCCTGGCGTTATTGCTCGGGCTATAATTATGAAGATGATTTTGTAACGGGATTTTCCCAAACACGGTTAAATGGTACCGGAGTGCCCGAATTAGGGGATATTTTGCTATTGCCGCTGGATGCCGGCCAGAAAGAGACTGCTTTGTCATCAAAAATGGACAAGAACACAGAAAAAGCCTCGCCGGGCTACTATGCGGTACATCTTCCGGATTCAGACATAAGAGTAGAAATTACAGCAACCGAACATGTGGCGTATCATAGATATACCTTCAAAAAGGGAGGTGCCGCCCGCTTGTTGGTAGATCTGCAAAGTGGATTGGTGCATAGGCCGGAGGTGTTGCCCACGCGTGTTCATTATTCCCATACAGATATGCCCGATAACAGAACTATTACCGGTAACCAGGAAGTGCAGGAGTGGGTTCGCCGACATTTTTCTTATGTAATCAGGTTCAACCGATCCTATGTTGTGGAAAAATGGTTGCCGATGAAGCCTGAAGAAAAAGGAAAGAGAACGGTGCTAAGATTTAACGAACTAAAGCCGGGCGAAACCCTTGAGGTTAAGGTGGCTATTTCAACGGTGGACGTGAACGGAGCCAACGCATCGCTCGTAAAAGAAATTCCGGGCTGGAACTTTGATCAGGTTCGTGCCAACGCCAGGGATAAATGGAATAAGATATTCGCTAAAGTCAACATCAAAGGAAACGAAAATCAAAAGATAAACTTTTACACGGCACTATACCATTTATTTATACAACCTTCAAATATTGCCGATACCGATGGCAGGTACAGGGGGCCGGACGATAAAATTTATCAATCTCCAAATAAAACTTATTACTCTACCTTGTCTTTATGGGATACTTATCGGGCAGCGCATCCTCTCTATACTATTCTCGCTCCGGAGAAGGTAGACGGCTTTGTCGAAACAATGATCCGGCACCATAAGGTGGCTGGTTTTTTGCCCATCTGGACGCTATGGGGCAAGGAAAATTATTGCATGATCGGTAATCACGCCATACCGGTAATAGCCGATGCCTACCTGAAAGGATTCAGAGGGTTCGACACCGTCGACGCCTATGCGGCAGTGAAGCAATCGGCGACTGTCAGTCATTTTAATTCTGATTGGGAAACCTACGACCGGTTTGGATACTATCCATTCGATATCGTAGAACGGGAATCTGTGTCAAGAACATTAGAGTCGGCCTATGACGATTATTGCATTGCGAAAATGGCTGAAAGGATGGGTAAAAAAGAAGATGTAACTTTTTTCACCAAACGAGCCGGCTATTATAAAAATCTGATAGACCCCGAAACGGGGTTAATGCGGGGGAAAGATTCCAATGGAAACTGGCGTACCCCTTTTGATCCGTTCTCCCTCTCTCATTTTATTGCTTTTGGAGGCGATTATACCGAAGGAAACGCCTGGCAATATAGCTGGCATGTACAGCAGGATATACCCGGGCTGATCGAACAAATGGGAGGGAAGAAAGTATTCTCTGCCAGGCTGGATACTCTTTTTACCGTTGCCGCACCCACCGAGCCTAATCTACCCGATGTAACCGGGCTGATCGGCCAATATGCTCATGGTAACGAACCCAGTCACCACGTGGCTTATCTGTACAATTATGTGGGGAAGAATTATCGTACCCAGGAACTGGTGAGGGAAATTACAGACCGTTTCTACCAGCCCCGGCCCGACGGGCTTTGCGGTAACGATGACTGCGGACAAATGTCGGCCTGGTATATTTTTACGGCTATGGGATTTTACCCGGTGGATCCGGTTAGCGGAGAATATATTATTGGCGCACCGCAGATAAAAGAAATAACACTTTCTTTACCCGGCGGAAAAAAATTCCGTATTAAAGCGTCCAACCTCTCGGTTAAAAATAAATACATTAAAAGCATAGAGTTAAACGGTCAACCGCTGCAGGGATTTCGTATTGCTCATGAAGATATTGTTAATGGGGGAGTGCTGAAGTTTAAGATGAAAGATAAACCCTGATACTTATTTCTCTTAAAAAGATATTGCCGGAGCAGAGGCGACAGGAAAAATTATCATACTATTTAAATTAATATTACCATTGATCAGTTTAAAACCACCTAAAACAGCGACACTTATTTTCTTATTATTGGGAACATTGCTGGCAAATGGCAGAACAGAGGTTTCCGGAAAAATAGATGCGTATATAAAGCAGATAGACGCGGCAAAGGCCGGCGATATTGTGCCGGATATAACCTGCCGGAAACTATCGCGTAACCTCTTTTATGCAACGGTAAGCTGGGAACTGAAAACCCCTCTTCAGCAGAACGAACTGGCTGTAACCATAACCCCTGGCTTTTCACCCGTTTTTAACTGGGCGCCTCATTTAACGCCGGGCGATAATAATATTATTCCGCAGCATGTATTTCGTGCTCCCGCGCTTATTGTGGCCAATGGCAAAAAAATGATCTCTGTTATACCCGATCTCAACCTAATAAAGAAAAACGGAATTCCCTGGTGGATGGATATGAATGCCCCCGCCAACCAACTGCAGTTGGGTCTCGGAAAATCCAAAGTAACCGGACATGTGTTGTACGAAAAAGAGGCTGGGATGATCATACCCGCCGGTAAAACAGAAATCGGCTTTTATATTATTGTTTCTGATAAGAAGGCCGATATTGAAAATCCGTTCCGCCGTACTACCGACTTCCTGTGGAGCAAATGGGCCACTGTACTATATCAGGCAGGCGAACCCCTGCGCCAGCCCGATATGGAGCCTTATGTAAAGCAAACCTATGAATGGGCATTTAAAAACTGGAAGCAGGCCGTATGGCAGGAGTTTGAGTTGGCCGGGAAAAAAGTAGGTGCTCCCGTGTTTATTGTTAATACTACCCAAAGTCCCAATTACCCCGGGGAAGTAAACGAAAGGGAGTTTCGCTCGATATGGAACCAGGCCTGGTTCAACTCTTTGCGATCTGCACAAGGATTATACCGGTATGCGGTGCGTACGCAAAACGATACGCTGAAAGCCTATGCCCTCCAGACAAAAGAGCTGGCACTGGCTTTTCCGCAAACCAATGGTTTTTTTAAAAGCGTTATTGCTACCGAAATGCAGGTGGTGGAAATTGACGGTAAAAAATATCACCGCTCGCGGGGTTGGGACACCAGGTATTTCGGCAATTCTAACCGTAATCCCTACACCTGGGATCCCCGTCAGTCACCTTACCATATAGCAGATATGAGCTTCACCGCTTACTGGATGCTGGTTTGGTACCAGGAGCTGGAAAAAGACAGCCGACTGCTGCAATATGCGAAAAATTATGCTGACGCATTATTAAATTTACAAGACCAGGAAGGGTTTTTTCCCGCCTGGTTAAGTCTCGACAACTTTACCCCTCTCGAACCATTAAGTCAATCCCCCGAAACCAGCGTTTCTGTTAGTTTTTTATTAAAGATATATGAGGAAACAAAGGACCCCCGTTACCTGCGAAGTGCGGAGAAAGCCATGAAAGCCGTAATTGAAAAAATTATACCGCAGGGACAATGGGAAGATTTCGAAACCTATTGGTCGTGCAGCCGGGTAGGAAGCGATAGCTGGGTAGGTAAGAAATTGCCGCGTAACAATATGTTTAAGCAAAATACTTTTGCTATATACTGGACGGCCGAGGCATTATTAGAGCTGTATAACACCACCCGCAATAAAGAATACCTGCGCCTGGGGCAGCGAACATTAGATGAATTGCTGATGGCCCAGGCAGTTTGGCAGCCGCCCTTCATTGCGGTAAGAAGCCTGGGTGGGTTTGGAGTGATGAATGCGGACGCAGAATGGAACGATTCGAGGCAAAGTCTTTTTGCTGGACTGATATTGGAGTATGGGAAGACGCTGAAAAATGAGCTTTACGTTCAGCGGGGTATTGCCGCTCTGCGCGCTTCTTTTACCATGATGTATACGCCCTTAAACCCCCAAACGATGAAGCAGTGGCAGGCGCGCTGGCCTTTTTTTGGAGAAAGAGATTACGGCTTTATGATGGAGAACTACGGGCACGACGGCGTTACCAATGATGAGGGGTTGGGCATTGGTGAGTTTACGATCTACGACTGGGGCAATGGAGCGGCGGCCGAAGCCTATAACCGGATCCTTGATAAATACGGCAACCGGCTGTTCAAAAACGAATAGAAAAGCCCTCATTATTTCTATTGACTATTTATTCAATAATGGTTAGGAAATGCTGCAAAATCGATTTTGTGAACTGATATACTAACTTTTCATTGGTTTTCTGACACCGCACACTTTTATCGCTTGATTCCGCCTATAAGATGTACGACTATATTGTCCTCCATTTCCTGTGCAGTATGGGTTTTAGCGCTGCGCTGCCAGAACTCGAGGCCGCGTACAGCCGAAAGAATATTGAGTACCACCACATAAGGCATCAGCGATTTAAACTCTCCTTTTTTTACTCCGGCTTCCACGATGGCTTCCATACGTTTCACGTAATCCCGACGGTTGGCGACAAAGCTATTGAGTTTGTCTTTTTCGAGATGCATCCACTCGTTTACCATTACCGAATAGGCTTCGAAGCGGGTCATCATCATTTTGGTGTGAAAACGAATCAATGACTCTATTTTTTCAAGCGAAGTGCCATTTCTTTTTTCCAGCATGTCTAAATGCTCATTACAATCCCGCGCTACGCTATCTACTATTTCCTCCAGGATCTGGGCTTTGGATTGTATATGGTTATATAAACTGGCAGCTTCAATACCTATTTTCTCCGCCAGATCACGCATGGAGCTTGCAGCGAACCCTTTTTCCCTGAACATAGCTGCCGCCGTTGTAAGAATCAACTCTTTTTTTGCTGATTTTTTACGCGCACTTGTACTCATATCCAAATCTATGTCTTTTTATGTTAACAATTCTAAAATTACCAACACCCTAAGCGGGTTCCTGTTAGCCGGGTGGTGGGTAAAGAATTACCCCAGGTGGGGGTAACTTTTTTCCATTAATCCTTCTTCCTTCATTCGTGTCCAGAAGGAAGAAGGGATTTCTGTATTAGCCATTTCAATATTATGCCTTACCCGTTTGGGATTGCTGCTGTTTAAGGCAATACTTTTTACACCCGGTATATGCAGTCCGAAATAAATGGCGGCAGCCGACGGCTCAATGTTATAGTCCTTACATATTTTGCAAAACCGATCCCGCCAACGGTAGTACTTTTCGTGTGCCGGGTTATCGCGGCTCAATTCCACATAATTGAAAAAGTTACTTCCTGTAAGAAACCCGCCGTGAAATACTGCCGAATTGATAATGGTAATTTCCTGACGACGCAGGCTGTCAACAAAATCAACCAGCTCTTTGGGGTGGTGGTATACCGTATAGCTATTGGCAATCATCACCCAGTCCAGTTCCACATCCTTCGATATTTTTTCAATCGAGCGCCAGTCTTTGGCTCCGATACCAATGGCCAGTATATGACCCTCCCTTTTCAATTCGGCTAAAGCCCGGTAGGCTTCTATTATATCCTCGTATCGTTTTTTATATTCGTCTTCGTTTTTAGCCGCCGCAAGGTATTCATCGGGGTCGTGTACCGATGCAAACCGGGAGCGGTAATTGCCCAGCAACTGATTGCCGTTCTCAAAACATTCAATAATTCCCCTATAACTCATTTTCTGATCGGCATCGTGTTTCAGGTTATGCCAGATACCCTTTTCAAAGGTGGGCTCGGGGGTAGTAAGGGGTTTTCTTACCCAGGCCAGTTTATTGCTGATCAGTACCTCATCTGGCTTTACTCCCAGTTCGTTCAAACAGGCTCCCAGGGACTCCAAAGCCAGACCAGCTCCGTATTTTCCGGCGCTGTCGAACATCGGTGTACCGGGGCAGGTGATTATATACTCTTTCACGATAGCCCGCTTTTCCTCATGAGGCATTTCCTTATAGAGATTGCCCAGAAGACTGGTTCCGGAAATTACTTTGGGGAGTTCAAATTCCATAATACCAACTTAAATAAACGCCGAACACTTCAGCGGCATTAAAGATAACTTCATTATTGTTTGGTCGGTGAGGGCAAAGAAAATAAAAGTATTTTTCAGTAAATTCGCAACAATACCAGTTCGGTATGTGTTTTGTTATAGATGAATAAGATCTCTGTGACAAGCAGGTGAAATTATAGTCTCCGTATCCGGAATTTTGGAAACTTTATATTGATGAAGAAAAAGTATCGCGTAATAGGGTTAGTGTTATTGGGGGTGGCTGTTACAGCCTTTGCGGGGGCGGTATGCCAGTCGCGCAGGCGCAGGCTTCGCAGTCATCTTTCAGATGTAGCAGACGAAGGCTATGAAACGGCTACCGATATTATTGGCCCCTCCTCTCCCCAAAAAAGTAAAAAGCTTCGGTACGGCCCGGTTTTTTAATGGAAATGGTCATACTTCTGCCATGGGTTCTCCTTTTGAATAATTACAATCAGATCCACATCCACGTATAAATTATAAGACAGCTATTCTTATTTTTGGGGGTCATGCGCAGATTACTTCAACAAATACTTCGCAGACCTATTTTGTGGCTTTCAAACAAGTTGGCCTCCCGCCCCGATAAGGACAGGATTTATAATGCCCTTACCAAACTTTATAATCATATAACGGAAGAACCCGGCAAGAAAGGACCGGTGGTGCCCCTTAGCGAATTTGGCGGACGGTTTATTATTTTTTCTGATCAGCACAAAGGCAACAGGAACGGTGCGGATGATTTTGTTGCAGCCGAAGCTAATTACAAAGCGGCGCTGGAATATTATGACCAAAACCAATTTTGCCTTATCGCGCTGGGCGATTGCGAGGAACTTTGGGAGAATCTCTTCTGGCAGGTAAAGAAAGCCTATGCCGGTATTTTTAAGCTGGAAGGAAGGTTCCTGCAAAGAAATGCGTTTATAAAAGTTTTTGGTAATCACGATCTTTACTGGGATAACGATCCGCTGGCCTCGCTGGAATTGGAAAGTATTTACGGGCAAAAAGTAAAAATATATGAAGGAGTGATTCTTACCGCAATGGTGGAAAACAGACCATTAAAGATACTATGCACGCATGGGCACCAGGGTGATGCCAGTAGCGATGGCAACTGGTTTTCCAAGTTTTTTATTGCCCGTATATGGGCACCTTTACAGGCGTATTTACGCATTAACCCGAATGAACCTTCTAACGATGCCTATAAAAAAACCGTACATAATGAAATCATGTACGAATGGAGCGCTTCGCAGCAGGATCTTATATTGATTACGGGGCATACCCATCAGCCGGTGTTCGAATCGCTTACCCACCTGGAGCGGTTGCACCGTCAGATGAAATGGGCGGAGTCGAATAAGGATGCCGATATGATCGCCAAAATCAACGATACGGTAAAAA
Organism: Paraniabella yanshanensis; assembly: GCA_040393015.1. Classification (GTDB taxonomy): domain Bacteria; phylum Bacteroidota; class Bacteroidia; order Chitinophagales; family Chitinophagaceae; genus Niabella; species Niabella yanshanensis_A. Next base: position 5,776 of record JBEBUZ010000018.1, on the reverse strand, counting down.
CCTACCAGAAACGTTTCGATACGCTGGATGAGGATTATTCTAAAGTTGTTCCCACTTATTTTAATACCGGCTGTTGCTGTTTTTCGGACGGCGATATAACAGGGATAGAGATAGAGGGCGGTGCGATCCGGTTAATCAAATGGCAAAATAAACAGGGACAGCCTGTCAGAGTCGTATTGGAAGAGAAGTTATTGGCCGATCTGATGGGAAGGCCCTCATCATAGGAAAAGGGCCGGGTGATGAGTGCGGGTGAAACAATCGGGATAAACTACTGCAATTTTGTAAATTTACAGCAATTGATCAACCGAACCTGGAAATATCCGGCAGAGAATAAGCCGGTTATCGGAATAAAAAAATACTATGACAGGCAACTACCTCGAAAGCGTTCAAAAGCAGTTTCAATATTACAAGATGCTGGGTGAAAAAACTTTTGAGCAACTCAGCGATCAGGAACTTTTCTGGCAATACAATAAGGAAACCAATAGCATAGCAACAATCGTAAAACATTTATGGGGTAATATGCTTTCCCGCTGGACAGATTTTCTGATCACCGATGGCGAAAAGGAATGGCGGCAAAGAGAGGCAGAATTTGAAAATGATATCCGCGACAGAACGGAACTTCTGGTCAAATGGGAAGAAGGCTGGACCTGTTTGTTCAACGCGATCCGGCCGCTGTCAGAATTTGATCTGACCAGAGAGGTTTTTATCCGCAATCAGGGACATTCGGTTACCGAGGCCATTAACCGGCAGCTGGCGCATTACACCTACCATGTGGGACAAATTGTATTTATTGGAAAGATGTTATGCGATAGCAGATGGGTTTCGCTATCTGTTCCACGGGGTCGTTCCGACGAATATAATGCGGCCAAATTTTCGGAGCCTCCCCACCGCCAGCATTTCACCGATGAGTATCTGGACGGGAACCAGTCAAATTCCGAATGATTTGAAATGAATTCCTTAGAAATGTTGGTATTCTCAGGCTTCAGAACGGGGTTCCTCTTTGGGCAGATTTTCTGTTGATGGTTCGCTTTCTTCCTTCAACTCTACCAGTGCTTCTTCGTACAGATAATCCTTACGTTTCAGTTCAAAGTTGCGACCTAAATAAAGATTGCGCACCTGCTCATTGGCGGCCAGTTCTTCTGCTGTTCCGCTCTCAAAAATTTTCCCATCGATCAGCAGGTAGGCACGGTCGCAGATAGAAAGGGTTTCGTTTACGTTGTGGTCGGTGATCAGTATCCCGATATTTTTAAATTTTAATTTGGCAACGATGCTCTGTATATCTTCTACGGCAATAGGGTCGATACCGGCAAAAGGTTCGTCCAGTAAAATAAATTTGGGATTCACTGCCAGAGCCCGCGCTATCTCGGTTCTGCGTCGTTCGCCCCCACTTAGTACATCGCCATTGCTTTTGCGTACATGCCCCAGCCGAAACTCAGCGATCAGAGACTCCAGCTTCTCTTTTTGTTCGGCCTTGCTCAGTTTGGTCATTTCCAGCACGGCGGCAATATTGTCTTCCACGCTTAGTTTCCTGAAAACCGAAGCTTCCTGGGGGAGGTATCCAATACCCATTTGAGCCCTCTTGTACATGGGTAACCGGGTTATATTCTCGTCGTTCAGGAATACATCGCCCTCGTCTGGTTTTATCAAACCTACTACCTGGTAAAACGAAGTGGTTTTACCCGCACCATTGGGCCCCAATAACCCCACAATTTCGCCCTGATGCACTTCAAATGTAACATTGTTTACAACGGTACGCTGGCCGTATCTTTTTACCAGGTTTTTTGTTTTGATGGTCATTTCCATGATGGGGCAAAAATAACAGGGTATTTTGACAATAGTGCCAAGTCTTTTTGTTAAAAAGAGATTACTCTGCCCTGTCGCTGGCTGCAGCTAATATTTCTTCGAGATATTTCCTTTCATTAGAGAGCCGGGGTACTTTGTTCTGCCCGCCCAATTTTCCTTTTCGTTGCAGCCATTTATTAAAGCTGCCTTTGGGTAAATGGTGTACAACCGGCATTCGCAGGGCGATATTTTTATAACGTTTGGCTTCATAATCGCTATTGATGTTTTGCAGCGCTTTATCGAGTTCTTCGGTAAACCGGTCGATATGGTCGGGGTTTTTTTCAAACTCTATCAGCCATTCGTGGGCACCATTGGCGTTTTCAGAAAAATAAATGGGCGCTGCGGTATAGTCGTTTACAATGGCGCCTGTGATTTTACTGGCTATGCTGATGGCTTTATCGCTGTTGTCTACAATAACTTCTTCCCCAAAGGCATTGATATAATGCTTTACCCTGCCACTGACGATAACTTTATAAGGATCTTTAGAAACGAATTGTATTGTATCGCCCAGCAAATAGCGCCACAATCCGCCATTAGTACTGATAACAAGGGCGTAATTAGTGTTCAATTGAACGTCTTTCAATCCGATAGTAAGGGGAGCGGATTGGCCAAATTCGCTCATGGGCATAAATTCCAGAAAAACCCCATGATCCGTAAAAAGTAACATGCCATCGTCTCCGGGAATCTCATGAGCCGCAAAAAAACCTTCGCTGGCATTATAGGTTTCGAGATAGTGGACAGGCTTACCAATAATAGATTCGAATTGTTGGCGATAGGGTGTGAAGGACACTCCGCCATGCATATATAGTTCGAGATTAGGCCAAACCTCGCCGATCGTATTTTTCCCGGTCATTTCGAGCAGGCGTTTGAATAAGATCAGAGTCCAGGTAGGTACCCCGCTTACAGAAGTGACGTTTTCATTCAGGGTTTGGAGAGCCATTTTTTCCAGCTTGTCCTCCCATTTATCCATTAGCGCTATTTCCAGGTCGGGTGTGCGCAACCAATGCCCCCAGAAAGGGCTGTTCTGTAAAAGCACAGCACTTAAATCGCCGTATTGCGCTTCCTCATTAACCGGGTTGATATTGTGACTTCCGCCCAATACCAGTCCTTTGCCTGTGAGCATGGCACTGTTGGGATTATAGGAATAGTACATGGTAAGCACATCTTTTGCTGCTTTATAATGGCAGTCTTCGAGGCTTTCTTCGCTTACCGGAATGAATTTGCTCTTATCACTTGTGGTGCCGGAGCTTTTGGCAAACCAATACACCGGACTGTTCCATAGCAGGTTTTGCTCGCCTTGCATGGTTCTTTCGATATAAGGCCGGAGGTCGTTATAATCGCAGATGGGAACCGCTTTTTTAAAATCCCGGATATTGTAAATGCTGCTGAAACTGTGCTTGCGTCCGTACTCTGTGTATTGTGCAGAGGCTACCAGGTTTTGTATGACTTCTCTTTGAGAGTCGATAGGATGGCTACGCCAGGCATCTATACGCCATTGTCGCATACGGGCAAGTGATGATATGGCGGGACTTAATAAAGCCATCGGGCGGCAATTTAATATAAAAGCGGAATATTTAAAAGGACAGTTGATCCGCAGGCTGTAAACGCCTGCTTTAACTCTGCCTATTTAAACAATAAATAAGCAATTACCAGTGTTACCAAAATATTGAAGGTCTGGGCTCCCAGGAATGCCAGCATCGGCTTGCGGTTATGTGTACCAAACAAATCCCTGAAATTGGTTTCGAGACCTATACAGGTAAATGCCAAAGCAAACCACAGGCCTTGCAGGTTTTTTAATTGCGGCTTTACGGCATTCGTCACCTCCGGGCTCACGAAAAAGGAAAAGATGACCGATACCAGGATAAAACCCAGCACAAACTTGGGAAACCGTTCCCATATTACTTTTAAGGTAGGTTTCTCTTCCTTATCCACCTCTTTACGGGTATAACTCCAATAAATAGAGATGGCAAAGGCGGCAATACCTAATAACACATTCTGCGAAAATTTTACAATGGTACTGATTTTTAAAGCTGTTTCGCCTACCAGGCTGCCGGATGCTACTACGGCTCCCGTTGTGTCGATGGTCCCTCCCAGCCAGGCGCCGGTTACTTCCTGGCTTAATCCCAGCTTGTGGGCAATCCAGGGCATAAAAATCATCATAGGAATAGCGGTAATCAGTACCAGTGAAACAACCAGCGACAGCTTTTTAGAATCGCCCTTAATAGCGCCCGATGTGGCAATGGCCGCAGAGACGCCGCAGATAGATACCGCACTGGACAACATCATGGACATTTCCTTATCTACTTTCAGTTTGCGGCAAAGCCAGAAAGAAAAATACCACACGGAAAGAACCACTATTAGCGACTGGATCAGTCCCAGCGAGCCCGATTTCAGGATATCTGAAAAAATCACACTGATGCCCAGCAATACCAACCCGATCTTTACAAAGAATTCGGAAGACAAGGAACCATAAAACCATTCCGGTAGTTTTATAAAGTTGCGAATGGCAAGCCCTAAAAACAGGCAAAAAATAACGGTTTCGAGGTTCAGAGACTTGATACCCTCATATCCGCCGGCTATCGATGCCAATATAGTAAGCAGGTATACTATTGGAAAAGCTTTCAGGATGCCCGGCGCGCCTTTGCCCATGAGAATGGTTCCGGCCACAGTAACAACATAAATAAGCGCAAACTGTATTAATAAACCAAGTAGGTTTTGGGACGTTAATACCGAGGAAAACAGGCCATTCAGACTGTTCCATGTAAATGTGGGAACCGGCAGTTGCAGGCCTGCCACCGTTGCGATAATGATAAAAAAGCCGATGATCACTGATGCCCAGTCCTCGGTAACGTTGAGATTTTTTTTGGTTTGAGTCATTGGGAATAATATAAAGGTCAGCTCCAAATATATAATATCAGGCTTAAAAACGGTGAACCGGTTTCTTTTTTGACTTGTTGACCTGTCAAAAATCAGCCAGGAGCTGTATAATACCGGGTGTTCCTGCGTGCCTGCAGATAAATTCTCTGCCATGCCGCAAAAAAAGCCGGCTTACTCTCCCGATGTTTTATTTTTGCGCAAAATCGTTCAACATGTTACAAGTAAATGTGATCAGGCAAAATGTGCAGGATGTGAAAAACCGTCTGGCAGTGAAAAATTTTAAAAACCCCGGTTTGGTGGATGAGGTTGTCGGATTAGATGACCAGCGCAAAAAGCTTCAACTGGAGTTTGATACCACACAGGCTTCGGTAAACGCTGCCTCTAAAGAAATAGGAGGGTTGATGGCCCGGGGCGAGAAAGAAGCTGCCGAGGCTAAGAAAGCAGAAGTGACAGCGCTGAAATCGGGCCTCCAACCCATTGCTGAGCAGTTAGCCGCCACGGAACTTGCGCTACAGGAGGCCCTGGTGCAATTGCCCAACCTGCCATCGCCTTTGGTACCTGCCGGAACCCGGGCGGAAGACAACGAAGTGGTAAGGGAAGGAGGCCTTAAGCCCGTATTATATGCAGATGCCCGTCCGCATTGGGATTTGATAAAGGAATATGATATCGTGGATTTTGAAACGGGCGCTAAACTTACCGGTAGCGGATTCCCCTTGTACAAAGGAGCCGGGGCCAAACTGCAACGTGCCCTGGTGCAGTATTTCCTGGATTATAATATTGCGGCCGGGTATACCGAGTACCTGCCACCATTTATGGTAAACGAAGCATCGGCCTACGGTACCGGCCAGTTGCCCGACAAAGAGGGACAGATGTATTTTATGCCTGCCGATAATTTTTATATGATCCCTACTTCCGAAGTGCCGGTTACCAATATTTACCGGGACGAAATCCTGAAGGCCGACCAGCTTCCCATCCGGATGACGGCTTACTCTCCCTGTTTCCGGCGGGAAGCGGGAAGTTTTGGAAAAGACGTGCGCGGATTAAACCGTGTTCATCA
>JBEBUZ010000017.1:0-47392 GCA_040393015.1 Paraniabella yanshanensis | reverse complement strand
GTTTTGTGTTTTAGGGGTTCATCCATTCAAGACAAAAGATCAATGGCTTAGTCCGAAATAAAAAGGATGACGCTTATTGGGAACTGAAAATATTTTTATGAAAAAGAAACTATTTATTGTTTCGATGTTTCTATTAGCTTGCTTTGCCATTTTTTATTCGACACGCTGGCAGCACAATAAAGGTAGAAGAGAGTATAATTTGTTTTATTCAAGCCAATTATCTGGAAAGGTTGTTAAGATCGAAGAGTATTCCAGAGCATCAAATCTTATGCTTGAAAATAATCCAAATGAATTTTGCTTCTATCCATATACAGACAAGCACTTGAATAATAATGAAATATTTCAGTATATAGCAAAACCAAACGACAGTATTTATAAACCGGCTTATTCAGATACGTTATTTTTGTTTAAAGGAAATAAAAAATATGCGTATACATTTCAAAAAATGTAAATCCGGTGTAGCCTTCCGTGATAAGGCTTCACCGGAATCAACTCTAAAAGGCTATTTTAGAACAACACAGGCAGTTAAAAAAGCCTAACCAGTTAATAATTAACTAATTAGGCTTAATAATTGCGGTGAGGGCGGGATTCGAACCCGCGGTACAGTTTAACCCGTACGGCAGTTTAGCAAACTACTGATTTCAGCCACTCATCCACCTCACCAAAAGGGATGCAAATATACTCGAAAAGTTGAAAGTGCAATGCTTATTTGAATGTTTTTTTCTACCAACCACTGGCTAATACATCGGCCAGGTGCATGGTTTTAATTTTGTAGCCCTTTCCATCAATATAACCCTGCAAATGCATCAGGCAGGAGAGGTCGGTACTCACCAGGTAATCGGCATCGGTGGCAATGGCATTCTCTACTTTCTGCTCGCCCATGCCGATAGAAATTTCGGGAAACTTCACCGCGAAAGTTCCCCCAAAACCACAGCAGGTTTCCACATCGTCCATTTCGGTAAGATGTAATCCTTTTACGTTCTGCAGCAATTGCCGGGGACCATTTTTTATCTTACACTCTCGGAGCGCCGCACAGCTATCGTGGTAAGTGGCCAGGCCGGGCAATTCGGCTCCGCAATCGCTTACCTTTAACACGTTCAGCAGGAATTCAGAGAACTCATAGGTTTTTGAACTCAGCGCTTTCACATTGTTGTGCAGCGACGAGTTGTCGAATAGTTTGGGATAATAGTTCCTGATAAACCCGGTACAACTGGCACTCGGGGTTACTATGTAATCTGCCTCGTGAAAATCGGCGATAAATTTACTGCAAACCGCTTTCGACTCATCCCAAAAACCGGCATTAAAAGCCGGCTGCCCGCAACAGGTTTGGTTTTGGTTATAATGAACGGTACAATTAAATTTTTCCAACACTTTTACCATGTTGAATCCCGTTTCGGGATACAACTGGTCTACAAAACAGGGTATGAAAATATGAACATCGTACATTATCCTATCATTTTTAAAGCCGTTAAAGCGGCTTCCTCGCCCTTATGTCCGTGTTTGCCGCCAATTCTCTCCAGGGCCTGTTCTTCGGAGTTCACGGTAAGCACACCAAATATAGAAGGCACCGGCAGGCTCAGGTTTAATTGCAGGATCCCGTCGGCTACCATCTTACACACGTAGTCAAAATGCGGTGTATCGCCCTGGATCACACAACCCAGCGCTATATAAGCGTGGGGCTCGTCAAATAGCTGCCTGGCCTTATTCCAATGGCGATTAATGGCGAACGGGATCTCAACCGATCCGGGAACCGTGATGGTTTCTATACGGGCATTATACTCCGATAAAACCTTTCTCGCACCGTTTTCAAGTTCATTCACTATCGACGCATTCCATTCTGTCTTGATCAATATAATAAAGGCATCCTGTTTAAAGATGCCTTTATTGCTTATAAGATCGCTATTTCCAACTGAAGCCATGACTAATTGACGTTATACACACCTAACTGGGCCAGGTATTTATCGGCCTGGAAACCTTGCTGGGTGCGGGGATATTTCTCTTTTAATTCTTTGTAAAGACTGATAGCCTGATCCTTATTGTTAAGTACATGCTGCGCCAGGAAAGCCCCTCTGAACAAGGCTTCAGAAGATGCCTGGGCATCGGAATCAAAATGATTGGCCGATTTCTTATAGTAATCCAATGCTTCTTTTCCTTTTCCCAGATCTCCGTACGCATCACCCAATAGCATATAAGCGCGCTGTTGCACCTGTTTGGAACTGGTGCTAAAATCTTCGAGCATTTTTATCGCTTTGTCATTCTGGTTGAGTTTGACATAGCAAACGCCTGCATAAAATTTAGCCAGGTTTCCTTTGGAAGTACCGCTATAACTGTCAGCTATTTTCAGAAAGCCGGGGTTTACTCCGTCTCCGTTTAAAGCAAGGTTCAGAGAATCCATGCGATAATATTGTTCGGCTTTAAAAACTTTATCGGCGGCCTCCGCTTCTTTTGGAGCCTGAATGAAGTGGCGGTACCCAAAAAAGCCAGCGACGCCTACTACTAAAACACCTAAGAAAAGAAGAATGCTTTTTCCGCTTTTATCCCAGGTTTGTTTAATTTTATCTACTGATTCGTGCGACGGCTGCTGGTTATCAGTGTGTTTCTTACTCTTGTCTGTCATTTTATTTTTAATAGAAAGTTTACGGTTGTTTAGTCGGTAATGAACGGATAGTTTTGATCAACATATATATCCTTCAATACCTCGTCGTCATCGGGGAAGGGACTTTGCTCGGCAAATGTAACCGAACCTGCCACTACTTCTTCGCAGCGCTGGTCAATTTCCTTCAGCGTCTCTTCACTGGCGTGATTATTTTCGAGTATCAGATTTCTTAATACCACAATCGGATCCTTGGTTTTGTATTCATCTACCTCGTCCTTGGTTCTGTATTTCTGCGGATCGCTGATGGAGTGGCCTTTATAGCGGTATGTTTTAATTTCAAGTAAGGTAGGACCCTGCTTTTCACGGGCTCTTTTAACCGCTTTTGCCACGGCATCATGTACCGTTTCGGGATTCATTCCATCGACAACCTCGGCCGGCATATCAAACCCGGCGCCCAGTTTATAAATATCGGTAACATTAGAGGTACGGGCTACCGAAGTACCCATAGCGTAGTTGTTGTTTTCGCAGATATAAATAACCGGCAATTTCCAAAGCATGGCCAGATTGAAACTTTCGTGCAGAATACCCTGTCTGGCGGCTCCATCCCCGAAAAAGCAAAGCACCACATTATCGGTGTTTTTATAATTTTCTGCAAATGCTAATCCCGTGCCGGTACCAATTTGCGCTCCAACTATTCCATGTCCGCCAAAGAAATTCTCTTTTTTTCCAAAAAAGTGCATACTTCCTCCCTTGCCTTTTGCACAACCAGTGGCTTTGCCGTATAGTTCGGCCATACAACTGTCAACCGATACTCCCTTCGCAATAGCCAATCCATGATCCCGATAAGCGGTAATAAACTTATCCTCTGGTCGGGTGGCTGTCATGCAGCCGGCAGCAATTGCTTCCTGTCCTACATAAGCATGGAAGAAACCACGTATTTTGCCCTCCATTTTATACTTTTCCTCTGCTGTCAGCTCAAACTGGCGGATCAGCTCCATCAGTTCGTACCAGTACAAATATGTTTCTTTTGAAAATTTCGTTGCCACCTTCTAAAATTTTACCCGAAGAACCCCTTCAGGGATGGCAAAAATAAGGGAAAAAACGATTGAATGGTTAACCAGTATCTATAATGGCTACCGATGGATCTGCGGGGTTGAGCTGCTTTTAAAAGATAACAATTAAATAAAGACCCGCTATCAAAAGGATCAAACCCCACACTTATATTTATCGGATATTTTCTATATATTGAAAAGCTAAATTAATGATCTTGAAACTTATCCCCAGGGACATAAGCTGGCTGTCTTTTAATGCACGTGTTTTACAGGAAGCAGCGGATAAAACGGTGCCGTTGAGAGAACGGGTAAAATTTTTAGGTATCTTTTCCAATAACCGGGATGAGTTCTTCAGGGTGAGGGTGGCTTCGCTCAAGCGGATGCTGCAGATAGAAACCAGGATGAAAATGCACCCCGAGAAAAACCCGCAAAAAATACTCGACGAAATACAGCGGCTCAACAGCGGGCAGCAAACGGCATTTGAAAAGGTATGGGCCGAGGTGCTTGACAGCCTGAATAAAGAAAATATCTATTTAAAAGACGATAAACAACTGAATGCAGAACAAAAGAAATTCATCCTCGATCTCTTCGATCGGGAGATTAGCGCCAATATCGTTCCGCTGATGGTTGAAAATATCAAGAAGTTTCCCCATCTGCGCGATAAATCTATTTTTCTGGGGGTGGTAATGTCCAGGAATTCCGAACCATCAGATCGGAAGTATGCCATTATTGAAGTGCCGGTTACGGCGGTGGGAAGCCGCTTTATCGTACTGCCATCCCGGCCCGGTACGCACGATATTATGCTGCTGGAAGACGCGATCAAATTCAACCTGCCCGATATTTTTAACTTTTTGGGCTACGATGAATTTCAGGCCCATATTTTTAAGTTTACCCGCGACGCAGAACTCGATATTGATAATTCGGATTCCGCTACTATTATACAAAAGCTGGAAAAAGGACTGAAAAACCGCAAAAAAGGGAAGCCGATCCGGCTGGCTTATGATGAAAATATTGATACCGGCTTTCTGGAATACCTGATGGTACGTCTGGGCTTGTCTAAAAAAGATAGCCTGATGCCTGGCGGTAGTATTCACAACTTCCGGCATTTTATGGAGTTCCCTTCGCAGGTTTTTACAGAAAAAGCCAAACGTAAACAGCCTTTTATTCACCCCGTTCTCGAAAATGCACGTGTCAGCGATGTATTATTGAAAAGAGATGTACTGTTGAATTTTCCTTACCATAGTTTTATATCGGTGATAGATATGATAAGGGAAGCGGCTTTTGACCCCGATGTTATTTCTATTAAAATAGCCTGTTACCGGCTGGCTTCTCAATCGAAGATCATTAACGCACTGGTAAACGCCGTTCGCAATGGTAAAGATGTGACGGTGATGATGGAATTGAAAGCGCGATTTGATGAAGAAGCGAATCTGCAATGGCAGCAGGTTTTAACCGATGTGGGAGCCAGGGTACTCACCGGCGTACAGGATATGAAAGTGCATGCGAAAATTTGTGTGATTAAAAAGAGAGTAAAAGGCAAAATTATTCATTATGGTTTTGTGAGCACCGGAAATGTCAACGAAAAAACGTCGAAAATATATGGTGATCATTGCCTGCTTACCGCTAACCGCATGATCATGGCCGATGTGAACCGGCTGTTTAATTTTCTGCAAAATCCCGCAACCGGACTTCATTACCTCGAAAAATGTAAGACCCTTATTCCAAGTCCTCATTTTGTACGCACCGAATTGAATCGCCTCATTGATCATGAAATAGCCACGGCCAAAAAAGGAGGGGCGGCGGAAATCATTCTGAAAATGAATTCCATGGCGGATGCCCGTTTGATTGAGAAGCTGACCGAAGCTGCAAAAGCCGGGGTGGAAATAAAACTTATTGTGAGAGGTATTTTTTGTATGTTATCGGAGAGCAAAAAATTTAAAAAGCCCGTTACAGCGATCAGCATAGTGGACGAGTATCTCGAACATGCCAGGGTATGGGTGTTTCATAATAAAGGAAATAAAAAAGTATTTATATCTTCCGCCGACTGGATGGTAAGAAATATTGAGCACCGCATAGAAGCAACCTGCCCGGTGAGGGATGAGGCCCTGAAAAATGAGCTGATTGATATTTTAAATATCCAGTTGCGGGACAATACCAAGGCGCGGATATTGAATAATGAGCTTTCCAACGAGTACGTAAAACGGGGCAAGGGAAAACGGGTACGATCGCAGGAAGAAATTCACCGCTACCTGGTTAACAAAACTTATTAATATTTTCGCGTTGACCGAAAATAAAATGATATGAAATTAGCGGCTATAGATATAGGGAGTAATGCGGCAAGACTATTGATTACGGATGTCTTTATTGATCAGAAAAAAAGGCCACAGTTTATCAAGTCGAATCTTATTCGTGTGCCCCTCAGACTGGGATTTGATGTGTTTGAAACCGGCAGTATTTCAACTGCCAAGGAAGAACAATTAGTGGAAACAATGAGAGGCTACCGCAACCTTTTAAACGCCTATCGGGTAAAACACCTGAAAGCCTGTGCTACCTCGGCCATGAGAGATGCTGCCAATTCGAAAGAAATTGTGGAAAGAGTGAAGCAGGAAACCGGCATCGGAATAGAAATAATTTCGGGCGATGAAGAGGCGGCTATGATTTACGAAACGCATATTGCCGAAGGCCTCGAAAAAGATATTTTATACCTTTATATAGATGTAGGCGGAGGAAGTACCGAAATTACGTTTTTTAGGAACGGTGAGGTTGTTTTTAAGCATTCCTTTAATATTGGTACCATCCGGCTATTAAAGCAGCAGGTTAAAGAGGAAAGATGGGAGGAAATGAAAAATACCATCAAAGAGCAGGTGAAAAACGGGGGAGCCGTAAAAGCCATTGGCAGCGGGGGCAATATTAATAAGGTATTCTCCCTGTCCAAAAGAAAAGAAGGAAAGCCTTTGCCGCTGGATTTGCTCCGTGATTATTATAAAGAGCTGAACAGCCTGAGCCTCCCGGAAAGAATGACTACCTATAAGTTGAGGGAAGACCGGGCAGATGTGATTGTACCCGCGCTGCTGATTTATATCAATGTTTTAAAATGGGCGGGCGTGTCCGAAATTCTGATTCCCAAAATAGGCCTTGCAGATGGGTTGATACAGACTTTATACCAGGATATCGTAGTGCAGGCTTTGGGTGGAGAAGGATAGAGGTTGTTCACACCATACAGAAATAGTTAAAAATTGTTCCATTAATCATAAAATCAATGCTGTGTCAGTAAATAAAGAAGTGAAACGGGTTACTACCAATACCCTGGTAAAAATGAAGGAAACCGGCGAAAAAATATCTATGCTTACGGCCTATGATTTTTCTTTTGCCCGTATTATAGATAATGCTGGTATTGATGTGATATTGGTGGGAGATTCTGCGTCTAATGTAATGGCGGGGCATGAAACCACGCTGCCTATCACCCTCGATCAGATGATTTATCATGCTTCTTCCGTCATCCGGGGTGTACAAAGATGCCTTGTCGTTGTCGATCTTCCCTTTGGCGCTTACCAGTCTAATTCCGAGGTTGCCCTTGCCTCCGCGATAAGAATTATGAAGGAGACGGGTGCCCATGCTATCAAACTGGAGGGAGGAGAGGAAGTGATCGATTCTATTAAGAAGATTGTCTCGGCGGGTATACCGGTGATGGGACATTTAGGTCTGACGCCGCAATCGATTTATAAATTTGGGACTTATGCTGTTAGGGCAAAGGAAGATGCGGAGGCTGAAAGGCTGAAAAAAGATGCCGCCCTGTTGCAGGAAGCGGGATGCTTTGGAGTAGTATTGGAGAAAATACCCGCTCAACTGGCGAAGGAGGTAACAGAGAGTCTGCATATTCCCATTATAGGAATTGGTGCCGGTCATTTTTGCGATGGGCAGGTGCTCGTTATGCACGATATGCTGGGTATCAATACCGAGTTTAAACCGAAATTCTTAAGGCAGTATCTCAATATATTTGACCAGGCAATTGGCGCGGTAAAACAATATATTGCCGATGTAAAAACCGGCGATTTTCCTAACGAAAAGGAGCAGTATTAGAGAAGGCATCGAAAAGGCTGAAAGCAAAATGCTAAAAGCGCAAGGCTAAAGCAAATTAGGAGTTAAGAATTACGATTTACGATTTCGATTGCTGGCGGACAAGCTGAAAGCCGTGCAAGGTCTTGCGCCAAAGCTGACCTCAGATGCACAGATGAGTGGTAATTGTTTACGAGTTCAAGATATTCTCATAATAGTCGCTGCCCCGCAGGCGCCTATCTGCGGACTCTGCGGCTATCTTATCTTTTGAAGGGCAGAATAAAGCTGGCCGCAGATGCACAGATAAACAGGCTGGCGGGCAGGCGATGGTCTATGAACTCTCACTTCTTCATTCCCCGGGAACGAATGATTTTTTGATTGTCCGTTATAAGCAGGGCTTTATAGGTAGGATATTTTTTAAGCAGTCTTAATCCTTTTTTTTTGCCCAACACCATAAGCGAGGTACTCAGCGCATTGGCAAATTCGCCCCGTGGGCCTGTCACTGTTACGCTGGTTAGCCCGGTAGCAGGGTAGCCTGTAGCAGGATTAATAATATGAGCGTAGCGTTTGCCATCTATCATCGCGTATTTTTCGTAACTACCAGATGTGGTAATGGCTCCGTTTACAGGGACGGTCGCTACCAGGTCGCCGATATGAAAGGGGTCGTTAACACCCACAATCCAGGGCCGGCCATCGGGGCGGGTTCCCCAGGCTACTATATCACCCGTGGCGTTGATCAGCCCGGCTTCAATACCTTTTGCTAACATGATCTCGCGGCATCTGTCCGCCGCATATCCTTCGCCCAAAGCTCCAAAACCAATCTTCATTCCCTTTAGCTTTAAAAAAATGGTAGAACTGTCTTTATTAAGTACAATATTTTTATACCCTACTTTTTCCTTCGCTTTTTTTACAAGCTCTGGTGAAGGCATTTCCGTCATACTACCATCAAATTTCCATATCCTGTCCATAGCGGCAAAGCTGATATCGAAAGCGCCATTCGTGATCTCCGAAATCTTTAGGGCGCGCTCTGTGAGATCCAGCAATTCCTCCTCTACTTTCACGGGTTTAATTCCAGCGTTCCGGTTCAGTTCCGAAACCTGGGTATGGGGCTTCCAATCGGAGATCAGATTTTCTATCCGGGATATTTCCGCAATAACAGTATCAATATGCTGCCGCGCGGTTTGTGAGTCTTTTGCTACCAGGGTAATATCAAAACGTCCGCCCATCAAAAAAGCATCGCGGGTAATGCTTACCTGCGCCTCAACTCTCCCCATAATGAGCAACAGAAATGCCGCAACCAATAATTCTCTCATAGATTTTCTTACAATAAAGTCGCTAATAACAATCGGAAACGATTTGTCCCCGTTCTTCGAGATAAGCGGCAGTAAAATAATTGTAATCTTTACAAATAATATTCAGTGCCTCCATTGTATCTTTTTGCATCGATAGTGAGCCGCAGATCATAATGATGGCGCCCGATTTCAACGCCTGGAAAATCATTTCCCCGTTCGCTAAGATACGATGACTTACATACTCCCGGGCCTCTTCTCTCGATAAGGTAAGATGGACAGCTTTAATATGTCCGTTTTGTTGCTGTTGATCCAGATAGGGCTGGTAGAGCGCAAAAGAAGCACGGGTGCGGAATCCACAGTATAACTGAACCGGAATTTTTTTCCTGTTTTCATCTATCATTCCCAGGAAAGGAGCAATGCCGGTTCCGTTGGAGATCATAATGACCTGACGGGCAGGTTTGGGAAAACGGAAATGGCGGTTTTTTACCAGTCGGGCTTTAAATTTATCGCCAGCCTGCAAACCCTGCAGAAAACCCGAACCCAATCCATGTTCGTGGAGTTTGATACTCAACTGAATTTCGTTACCGATTTTGCCGATGGAGTAAAGCCGTTCCCGGTGATCGTTTTTGGGATACACGGCCAGCAGATCGCCGGATACCGCTTTTTTAATTTCTCTGCCCTTTAGCCGCAGGGTAAAAGAGCCTTCTTCGTCGGGAGTGGTTGTATGAGTAACCCTCCATTCTTTCAGATCAGCGGGATTCGTTTCAATAAGCTCGCGCGGCATGCTGGCTGTATAGCCGGTAGTTTTCGTCCATGCCGTGAGCCAGTCGCTGAAGTCCTGCGGTGATTTATCGTTCACGCAAAACACCGGTAAAGCGGGTGTGGCCCGGGAGCTGGTTTTCAGTTCTTCGTGAACCAGGTAGGCAAATCGGCAATAATGTGCATAACTCCGCGAGCCAAAACCTACAACAGAGAAGGGAATGTTTTGCTGCTGGGGATATTGTTTTAATTTTTCGACAAATTTTTTGGCATTGGAAGGAGGATCACCCTCTCCGTAGGTACTCGTCATAACGATAAGATGCTCCGCTTTCGGGAAAAGGGCATAATTGTCCAGATCTGTAAGATAGGGTTTCACACCGTGCCGGATGAGCTGGCGGTAGATGGCGTCGGCAAACTTAAAACTGGCTCCGTTTTCCGATCCTACCAATAAGATAAGGCTGGCTTCCGTGGCTTTGAATTTATTTTTAGAACGGCTCCTTCTTCTTTTTAAAGTAATAGCAAATCCTGAGTAAATAAAGAACAGAATATATCCCGATGTGATGGCCATGAGAATAGCCCAGATAGAACCCGAGCGGCCTGTGTGCCAGCGCAGACTAAAACTGGCTAACTGATAGGTTTTTGTAAAATCGACCTGGGCCAGAATATCGCCGGTGAACTGGTTAATGCAAATCTCCCGGTCTTTTAGCAGGACATTATAATAATCTTCCGGGAAATCGGAAAAAGGGTATTGGAGTTTCTGAAGGTGGGAGAGGGGTGTTTGCTGAAAAACAATAAAGTCTTTTACCTCTCTCAAAGGTTCTTCCCGGATACTGTCTTCCTCTATTTTTTCGCTTGCCCTCGGGGGTGGTGGAACGAACCGGTAAACAGCCAGGTAGGCCCCGGTAACTGCCAGCGCCAAAATAAAAAAAAGCGAAAGGCGGCCAAAGATAACATGGTAATATTGTGCCCACCCTGTTTTTTCTACCCGGGAAAAGAAATTTTTAAAACCGTTCTGTCGTTGGGCTACCAGCAATATGCCGGAGACCGCAATAAGAATTAGCAAAAAGGCGGACAGACCCACTAATATCCTGCCTGTCTCTTTCAGGAACAGTGAACGGTGCAGGGCGGTCATCCACTGAAAAAAGGGAGTTTTTTCCCGGGGTACTCCCAGTATAGTTCCGGTAGCCGGATCTACATAGGCTTGCTGATCGCCTCCTTCTTCTTCGGCGTATTTGATAATAACAAAATCGTTATCATCTACGGTGATTTCCTGTATGCCCGGGAATTTTTCCCTGAGCAGGGGAACGGAATGAGCGAGGGTGGTAGTGTCGAAACCTGTTGCTCTGAATCCCTGTGCTTTTTCTATCACCGGCTCAAAGGCGAGGAAAATGCCGGTTATACAGGCTGCTATCAATAATAAAGATGAAGATATAGCCAGTGCCAGGTGGCTATATCTCCAAACGGATATGATCATTATTTTCTTTTAGTTCCCTCCGCTAAACCGTACATATCTTATATATCCTTTGCCGTCGCTTTTTGCGGCAAGTCCCGCAGTGGTGAGGGGCACTTCCACATCCCGGGCATAATATTTTTGCTCTTCAACGGCACTTTCGAAACGAAGGGTATAACCGGCATTCAGTTTTTTCTTGTCTATTTCCAGTGTAGCAACGGCGCGGTCACCCCCACCTACCGATGCGCCGGTTACCGCGCTAATTTTTTCTTTGGTACGGGTTTGAAATTTATACCATTCTTTCAGGGTATTAAACCATTGCTTATCGGGGCCCAGTACGGAAAGGGTTTTTTCGTACTGGCCTTTAGGGTTGATGAGGGAAATAATGACATAGGCTTTCTCGCCCTGGTAGCTATTCATCTGTACCATACACCTGTATTGGGTGGTTTGGGCCGAAGAAGGCCCGGCCGCTAAAAACAAACAGACTGCCACTATAAACCTTACGGGTACTTTCATTTATCTGCTTTTATAATTTAAGTTCTATTTTAAAAAATCAACAGCGATATTATTTCTTTTCAAGAAATCGTTGTCTTTTGCCAGGTCGTAAGCGGTTTCTTCAAAAGCAGTTTTTAAATTTTTGTTGGCTCCCGATGCGATAAGAGCCTTCAGTATTTTATCGTCTTTGGCAATGAGCGCTGCTTTATGCAGGGCGGTAGCGCCTTCCTTGTCCTGTGCGTTGATATTGGCGCCTAATTGGGCCGCTTTTTGAACGAGTGCGGCATTCTCCCGGGCCACTGCAAGGTGGAAGAGGGAACTTCCATCGCCCTGGGGCGCCGCCAGGTCAAGCCCATGCTTTTTCAGCAGATTCAGCTTTGCCACGAAATCATCTCCCTGCGATTGCGCCGGGCCACCTCCCTGCGGGCCGCCGGGCCGACCTTCCCGGAAGGAATTAAACCAATGATAGGCCAGGTTCCTGCCGTCTTTGTCCATCACTTTGATATCGGCGCCGCTCTTTAATAATAATTCCACCACCTGAGCCGAACCGTTGGCCACAGCTTTGGTGAGTGCCGACTCGCCTTTTATGTTTACTGCGTTTATATCCGCAGTTTTATCGATAAGCGTTTTAATCAGTGCTGCGTCGCGGCTGCCTGCTGCGTGAATTAATACCGTATTGCCTTCCTGGTCTTTTTGGTTAACATCTACGCCTTTTGCCAGGAAATAATGAATGATTTCGGCATTCGGACGACGTGCTAATATGTGCAGGATAGTAGCCCCGTCTTTGGAGTTAACCGATTTAGGGTCGAGTTTCAGTTCTTCTACCAGGTATTGATAGGTTTCGAT
Organism: Paraniabella yanshanensis; assembly: GCA_040393015.1. GTDB lineage: Bacteria > Bacteroidota > Bacteroidia > Chitinophagales > Chitinophagaceae > Niabella > Niabella yanshanensis_A. The sequence continues at coordinate 34,846 of JBEBUZ010000017.1, read as the reverse complement.
ACCGTTTTGCACACCCCGCGATCCCTGCGTGGCAAAGAAAAGTGCGTTGCCGGTGGGTTTTACTCCTTTGGCCATCAGTTTTTTCATCAACTCCTTATTTCCCAGCTTGGCTGCATAATCCACGGCAGTACTTCCATACTCATCCTTATCGTTATACGACAAACCTTTGGAAACAAAATAATCGGTTAGGGCAAGATCGTTATCACGAGGTATCCCCAACAATAATAAACTGGCGCCGTCTTCATTTTTTTGTTTGATATCTACACCGGCTTTTAAAAGAGCCTCGTAAATAGCGGTGTTTTTGTTCCCGCTCATAGCGGCATTGCCAATCACCGTGTATCCGTGACTGTCGGACAGGTTTACATCCGATCCTTTTTCAATTAGATAATTTACCAGATCACTGTTTCCTCTTGCCGCCGCCCAATGCAGGTAGGAAGCACTATGGTGTGTTTTTTTGGTTACCCCATTTCCTTCCTGTTCTACCATAAATTTAATGGTTTCAAGGGGAGCGTCGTTCAAAATGGCCCTTGCAGTAGGATCCCAGGAAGCTTCGTTGGGTTGAGAGGGACTGTTGCCTTTGGCAATTTCTGCTTTTACCTGCTCTATGGTAGGTTTGGTTTTCCAAAAATCGGCATTCATTAGGGTATTGGTTTCTGATGGCTGTGCGAAAGCGCTCAAAGAAGCGAATAGTAAAAATCCAATTAGACTATGTTTCATTTTGAAAATTTTGTATTTAGCGGTTTTTCCGGGATGCTGCAAAGGTATAAATGGCGTAGCGTCTGCCAAATGGATGGGGCTTTTTTTCCGGATAACGTAACCGAATTTCCCGATTTCGAAAAAGATCCGGGGTTTTCCCGGGGGTTATTGCAGTAATTATAATAATAAAGGCCGCCTCCATACATTGAAAAGCGGCCTTTACTAAAATTTCTGAAATATTAGGGGGAGTAACTGGTAATGAAATTAATATGCGCCGATATACTGTCCGCCAAATTGGTTGATCAATTTAGCGCCTACTTTCATTTCACCCGTTTTTCTGTTGAATACATAGATATTGCCGTCTGCGCCGATGGGAGCGAGGCAGATAAATACTTCGTCTCCTTCGAGGGCGATATTTTGTATCTGGAAATAGCTCAATGTTTCTTCGCCGGGGATGGTATACTTGGTGGCGGTTTTGGTATTCAGATCAATCCTGGCCACATAGCTTCCGGTGCGTTGGCCGGCCTCGTTGGGAAGGGCGTATACAACGTATCCGATGCCATCGCCCACGTAGCGCCAGGTGTAGATATAGCTGTTTTGTACTCCTAAAGCCTGGTCTAAGCTAAACACATAACTATTGTCGTAATCATTGGTAGAAGCATTGATTCGCAGGATTTTAGACCCACCGGTTAATTCGCCTGTTGTAGCCTGGTAAACATGTCCGTCATCACCAACGTATTGCATGGTGCTGCGGTACCCGTTGGTATTGCCCCTGGTTTGGCTGGAAGTGATTATTTTAGGATTGGCCAGGGAAGGGTAATCCAGTACCAGTGTTTTAGCCCAGCTCCTAACGCTGTTATCTGCAGGAAATACAGGCGTTCCATCGGTGCCAATAGTGAAGGTAGAAGGGTTCATTTTACTTACCGCCGCCCCGATGTATACTTTGTTTTGCGCTTTGTTTACTACCGGCACATCTATCCGACTTACATAGTAGCCGGCTGCAATATCTTCTGCCGAAAGTGCGAGATCAAAAGAAGCTGTTTTAGTGATCTTAGGGTCATTCAGATCCAGTGTGATCGCATCTGTTTTGGCCGTTCTTTGCTTGTAGACGAAATTCGGACTGGTGCCTTCATACACAACCGCATTCGCCTGCGCTCTTACGGCAATACCGATGCCCTCCATTGCTTTTACCCAGCGGGGTGCATTACTTACGTAAATGGCTGTTTCTACTTCAATAGGATCGATTCGGAAATCGTTCTTGCCATGTACCGAATATTTGTTGAAAATCCCTCCGTCATCACCTGTGTATTGGATATTGTACAAGAATTTTCCATCAGCCGAAGCCTGCAAACGGGCTGTACGTTGCGATTTTACCTGGAAACCCTGCGTAAATGCATTAATGGAGACATCCGGATTTTTGGCGTCATCCACAGAAACACTGTACACTTTAACCGCCAGGTCACCATCGCCAACGGTGGTATTATCGGGGTCGTCTTCTGAGGCAGAGATGGTGATCCATCGTTCAGATTCGGCTGGAATATCTGTACCCTGTCCGTCCTTTTTACACGCAGAGAAGCTAAGAGCTGCTAATAGGGTAACGAGAACTGTTGGTTTGAATAGATTTTTTTTCATATTTTTTTGTTGTTTGCGTATGGTTAAAATTTATTGATTGTATAATTGAGCTTTATATAAAATGCCCGACCGGGCTTCTGCACACCGAAATTGTCGTATACTTCGGAATTGAAAATATTTTTGGCATCCAGGCTTACAACTATTCGCTGGTTAGGGAAGCGGTAGTTTGCGCCCAGGTCGTGGGCAAACTGTACAGGGGTTACAAACCACTCCGATTCGGGCCATATCGTTCTGAAGGGAGCTACATAGCCGAAATTGTAAAACAGATTGAGGATAGATTTCTTTTGAATAGCGTTGTTTATTCGATATTGAGCGTTTCCATTCATGGTAAAAAATGGCTCATTGGGAATCTGCTGATTATAAAAACGGGATAAACGATCCGATTCCGAACCCGTTCCCTTCAATAAGGAGTTGAACCGGGAAAAAGTAAACAGGAAATTGAATTGATTATTATAGATGTACCCCAATTCGCCTTCGAACCCTAAGGATTGCGCCAGTCCCAGGTTTACAAAGGGTGAAATTTCTACTTCCTGGTCGGCCAGGTTTACATTGGCTCTACGCATAATTTTGTCTTTTACATTTCTCCGGAATGCGTTGGCAGATAAGGATATTTTGTGTTGGCCGAAGTCGAAATACCCTGCACGGAAGCCGATGTTAAGGTTTCGGCTCACCTCGGGTCTTATTGAAAAATTTTCGAGAATATTTTCAGTGGGGTCGCCCAGTATTTCAGACTCACCGGGCATTCTCACAGCGCGCTCCGCAGAGCCTATCAAGTGTACGCGAGGTATAACGGTATAAGACAAAGCCAATCCGTATCCCATTGTACTAACACTGCCTGTACTCTCCGAACTGGTTACTACGTTTGTCCCGTTCACATTTGTTACAACGGGCATGGTACGGGTCACATCCTGCTGATAGTATTTGGCAAAAAGATTTGTTTTGAGTTTGTTTTTGAGGGTTTGGGCTTCATAATTAAATGCCAGCACATTTTTTACAATATCACTTACCGTTTTCAGGGAATTATTTTTAACCGTTTTCAGCAGATCCTTATCGTCCCTGTCAACGGTATAGTAAGAATGATTAATGGAGAGGCGATGTCCCGAAAAAATATCGTAACTTAAATTAGAGCGAAGCGTGGTTATTATACGGTTTATATCGGTAATCACTTTATCTCCCTGCTGGCCTTCGCCCTGCCGGTAAATGGGGTTGTTGTTGATATCGAGCCGGTAATTGCCGTCCCAATTATATACCCATCCGACAGTATCCTGTAAATAGGTGTCACGATTGCTTCGCACCGCGTTGATGGTAAGACCTAAACCATCCACCAGTAAGTTTCTTTTCGTATAATTTAAACTAAATACATGCGCCTGGTATTCGCTAAACCTGCCCACATAAGGTCTGCCCATTGTTTGTCCGTGCGGAATTTCTTTATAGGTATCAGATCCATTGTAACCGACTAAGAAGGCATCGGCCCATTTCACATTTGTAAAGCCAAGTTCTGCCCGTCCACCGAGCGATTTATAGGAATCGTTAAAGCGTTTTGCTCTGTAGTTTCTTTGCACCCTGCCATTAGGTTCGATATACTTCGAAAATTTGCCCCAGGTCTCGTAGCTGTTGTCCGTATAAGTATAAAACCCAGATGCTTTAGCGGTGAATCCGGTTTTGGGATTTCGGTACATGCCACCGGCATCCGCCTGGAAAGTATTGAAAGAGCCATAAGATACAGAAGCTGTAAAGTTGTTGTGCGAAATATCTTTTTTCAGGATAACATTGATGGCTCCGCCCATATAATCGCCCGACAGATGAGAAGGGAGAACCCCTTTATACACTTCAATCCGTTCAATCATAGAAGGGGGTATATTGCTGAGGTTGAACGACGATCCATAGGTGGAAATTTCTATGCCATCGATAAAAATCCCTACCGATCTTCCCGACATTCCATTGAGATTATATTCTACCTGCGAGCCCAGCCCCCCGTTTTGCCGAACCCTTACGCCTACAGTACGGTCTAATAATTCATTTGTCTGAAGATTTCTAAGAGAAGCTTCTTTTGTTTCAACAACGCTGACGGCAAAGCCCGAAGTTTCTATCGCACGTTTTTTCGACATTCCTTCCACCCTCACTTCCTGTAGCCGCTCCTTGTCGTTTCTCCTCAGCCGGAAATTTTGCAGGAGGGTGTCAGCCGTAGTAATAACGGAAGCCCGCTGCGTTTCATACCCCACCATGGAACAGGTGATCCTTACTTTCCCCGCCGGGAGGAGAAGGAGATACATACCATTTGCGTCGGTGGTGGTCCAGGTGCCACTTTCCGGCACCCCAACCGTAGCTTTTTCGGCCGGAGCGCCGTTCTCATCGGTAATTACTCCTTTCACTATGCCCTGTTTCTGCGCCTTAATTTCACTTGAAAAAAGTAAAAACAGGCCGAGACCAAAAACCAAAAAAACCGCTTTGCTATATCTCATTTGTTAAACTAATACTGTGTTTGGGGGAAGCAGCGGATGGTGGTTTAGACTGTTCTGTTCCATATTTATACCTTAGCCTGCCTCTTTTCCGGCTGCAAAGTTGTAGCGTGTGGCTGACTGCAAACGGAAAAGGACTTACGTCAGGGGGAAAATACTGTCATATTATTGTCAGATTTGAAAAATTTTACTCTTTTCGTAAGGCATTTCGTCTGTTATAAGGGAACTTTGTAGCACAGAGATTGATTAGTTATTCGCAATAGTTAGTTTCAATTTAAGAGAGGCATTAAATGGTAGAAAGTATAATCAGGGAGGCAGTGTCATCGGAATCAATAATGGTGTATGATCATTTGCATAGAGTGGGAGATAATGAAATTGTAGAAAGCAGGGATAACCAGGGATCGGATCCTTCGTCCCCGGAGTACTACGAGTTCCTCGCCAGCTCCATGCATTTTATAAAGCTTACCGGTAATAAAACAGAAACCCAATGCTTTAGTTTTCTTAATGAAAAGCCTTATATCAGCCTTGTATTCGCTCTTAAAAGCGAGTGTGAGTTTATCAGTCGCCAGAACGGTAAAACTTTTGCCGCTGTGCAGGATAACCAGGCGGGTATTATTTTTTTTAACGACCAGGTATTCGATATAGAGCTGGCAACCGAAGCAGGAGGGGAACTATACGTTATCAATCTCACCACAAGTTATTTCGAACGCTTCTTATCGGCCGGGAACCCATTTTATGAAACTTTTTATCAAACGCTTTCTGAAAACCTTCCGGTGATGCTGAACGAGCGTTCGATTGATGTCACCGCAAAGCTCAAAGCCCTCTTGTTTGATATTTATCAATGCGAGCAAAAAAATTATTACAAATATCTTTACCTGAGATCACGCCTCATTGAACTGTTGATGTTGCTGTTTCAGGAATATGAAGTGATTGTTAAAAAATTACCGGGTATCTGCACCAGCGACAGCAACCTTGAAAAAATGTACGAGGTGCGGGAGATTATCGATTCCAATATTACACAGTCCTGCTCCCTGCTCGATCTGGCCCAGCAGGTAGGTACTAATGAATGCTACCTGAAAAGACACTTTAAGCAGGTTTTCGGCACCACGGTATTTGGGTATGTACACACCCAGCGTATGCTCCGGTCGAGAGAAATGTTGCTAAACGAGGATAAGAAAATTGCCGAAGTGGCGAAATTATCGGGCTACAAACACGCCTCTCATTTTACCACCGCTTTTAAAAAATATTTTGGTTACCTGCCTCACCAGATCAAAGTAGCGCTTTTCGTTATCCTTCATCATATCCAATTGGTGCTAACATCAGACCCGGTGCTCCTTGCCTGAAAATAGCCGGCGTTTAATTCCCCTGCGCGAGGGTATAGGCTTTTTCCATATCGGGAAGTCCGTTGCCATAAGGTAAAACCGGGTTAGGATACCTGTCGGCCGATCTCTTAATAATATCCGCCAGCTGGCCGTTGGTAAGCTGCGGGAAAGCCTGCCATAAACAGGCGGCCATACCGCTGATAGCCGGCGAAGCATAAGAGGTGCCGGTGCCCCCGCCCAAAGAGCCCGAACTGAGTATTACATAACTGCTGCCGCCCATCGCTACAATATCGGGCTTTATCCTTCCATCGGCCGTTAATCCACTTGAGCTGATGCTTACGATGGAACCGTTGCTAAAGGTCATGCCAACGGCTAAAGCATGTGGCGAATCGGCCGGACTGCCTACATACCTGCCGCTGTTGCCTGCCGATACCACTATCAGTATCCCTTTCGAGAAAGCGGCGGTAACCCCGCGCGAAGCGAAGGCGGTTTTTCCGTCCAGCATTTCGAAGGTATTGTTTCCGCCCGGCAAATCATATTCATCATATCCCAACGAGGTATTCACGATGTCTGCTCCCGAACTGTCGGCATATTCCAATGCACTTACATAGTAGTCCTCTTCAATCGGGAATTCGTCGGTATCATCTTCCGAAGTGAGGAGTAAGAAACTCGCTTCGGGTGCAGTGCCTACGTATTGGCCAGGCCGGGCCCCGCCCATGATCGATAAAACGGCGGTGCCATGCTCGTCGATACTATAAGGATTGGGCTGCTCGTAGATGAATGATTTGGCGCCGGTAATATGAAGATTGCCCAGCGTGGTATTTTGGTTGATATTTTTGAAACCCGCATCGATCACCGCAATTTGTATATTGCGGCCTTTGAACCCCATTTGATGGAGCCGGTTCCCTTTATTCAGTTTCAGGTTGTCGAAAGCCACTCCGTATACCGAAGGATCATCGGCGATGGAAACAGTAGGTGCCTGAGGCGCATTGCTGCCGGGGAAAGTCCATTGTGTGGAAGGCTTCTGGTAGGCGCTGCGTTTTTTTCGCCAAACCACTTTCACGCTTTCTACAAAAGGCAGCGCTCTGTATTTATGAAGAAGGGCAGGGTCGTCAACATGTACGCTTACCGATTTTAGCCACTTGCTTTTAGCCACAATAATACCGCCCAACTGGCTGATCTGGTTAAGATACTGGTTGGCGATAGGAATATCCTCATTCGTGACCGCAATATTTTGCCGCTGCCTTCTGGCTATTGCCCTTGCAGAAAGAAAGCCGGCGGGATTGCTGAGCGACAGATTTTCGTGCGTACCCTTATCTTTCAATACCAGTCTGAGCTTATATACATAATTGTCAGTAACCGTAACCGACCGGCGGGCCAGTTCCTTACCTTGCGTTGAAGAAGCAATTATTTCTGCTTCACCTGCCCATACCGGTACCAGGAGGCCTGCACCTGAGAAGCTAAGGATTTGTTCGTTGCCCGACCTCCATACAATTCCTGCTGGCGGTAAAGTGTCGCGGCCTTTTAAAACATACAATTGTAAAGGAACGGCATCTTCCTTATTCAGGTTTATATTGCCGGGAACGATAGTGTACTCCCCACTGGAACCAGATATAGGCGGATCTTTTTTACAGGAAACAAAAAAAAGCAAACAGCACAATCCGGTTAACAAAGAAAGGGGAGGGGAAAAGAATCTCTTTTTGTCGGTGGGTGTTTTTTTACCCGGATGGATTATATGTTGCAAGCGCTTCATGGGTATTTTTAATAATTACAAATTTAAAGTAAAAACCCCGACTTCCTTTCACAAAAAACCCCGCCGCAAAGGGCAGGGCTTTTTAAAAAATGATGTTGGATCAGGCATTCCTGCCGATGCAATTCAAATCCTCGAAGGCAATTTCAAGGCGTTTTACAAACGATTCCTCTCCTTTGCGCAGCCATACACGCGGATCGTAATATTTTTTATTCGGCTTGTCGTCTCCTTCCGGGTTGCCTAATTGTCCCTGCAGGTAAGCCTCGTTCTTTTTGTAATAATCAAATACGCCTTCTGCAAAAGCCCATTGCATATCCGTATCGAGGTTCATTTTAATAGCGCCATAGCCGATTGCTTCTGTAATTTTAGCTTTTTCTGAGCCGCTGCCACCGTGAAATACAAAGTAAACGGGCTTATCGCTCGCGGTTTTGAATTTTTCAGCAATATATTTCTGGCTGTTATCCAGGATAACGGGGGTTAACTGAACATTTCCGGGTTTGTACACGCCATGTACATTTCCGAAAGCCGCAGCAACGGTAAACATATTGCTCACTTCGTTCAGTTTTTCGTAAGCATAAGCCACATCTTCGGGCTGCGTGTAAAGTTTTGAATTGTCTACATCTGTATTGTCAACCCCATCTTCTTCACCACCGGTAACACCCAGTTCAATTTCGATGCTCATGCCCAATGGCGCCATCCGTTTGAAAAATTCGACAGAGGTAGCAATGTTTTCTTCGATAGGCTCTTCACTCAAATCGAGCATGTGCGAACTGTATAAGGGCTGACCTTTTTCTTTATAAAATTTTTCTCCTTCGTCGATCAGGGCGCTGATCCAGGGCAACCATTTTTTCGCTGCATGGTCGGTATGCAGCACAACCGGAACGCCGTAATGCCGGGCTACGGTATGTACGTGTAAGGCGCCGCTTACACAACCCCAGATATTTGCCCGCAAATTATCGTTGGGCATTCCCTTTCCTGCGAAAAACTGTCCTCCGCCGTTGCTGAATTGAATCATAACCGGGGAGTTTACCTTAGCCGCAGTTTCCAGTACAGCATTTACGCTGTCGGTTCCCACCACGTTTACTGCAGGAAGGGCGAAATTATTGTCTTTAGCATCATTGTAAAGAGCTTCCAGCTCTTTGCCGTGTAATACTCCGGCTGTGTACTTGCTCATTTTGAAATTTTAGTTTTAATTAGAATTAAATAGCCGCCTGTGAAAAATCCGGCTCGCTAAGGTAATAATAATATGTGATAAATACACAAAGAATAGGCAGGCAAGACCATGATTTTGGTCAGTTTGACGGCTTGTACAGGCTATACCGGAGTTGGGGAGCATTAATATCCGGGATTTTGGGTCATGTTTGGGTTCATTATTATTTGTTCAACAGGAATAGGTAGAATAGGATGATGCGACAGATAACCATAAGATTTTAGCTCTTTTTCGGCAAGGCCCAGTCTTACAATTTCATCGGGTTTGGTAGGTTTTGCGCAAAAATAGCGGTTAAATTACTTTTGGCGAACCGGGCGGTTCTGTTTAGATGGGCTTAGGCGTTCTTTTAGCGAGGCTCCGGGTTTTTTCCTGGATCAGCTTCAGGTTATCGCGCAGCATGTATTTTAGGTGCAGTTTTAATATCTGCCCCATATTGCTGCAGCGGTTAAAAGCCTGTGTTTTAAAATGTTCATTCAATTGTTGCTTTAATAGTTGTTGTTTTTCGGGGGGAGCAACCGTATCGCGGGACATAATATTCAGCAGTTCCATCAACCTGAACCGGGTTACGGCCACCCGGTAGGCCATGGCCGATCGCTCTTCTGCCTTATATTGCTCGATGGATTCGGCGTTTAACTGGCTGAGTACGGTTTTTACAAACGCATTATTTTCTTTAAAAAACTGGGGCATATACAGGTATTTTCGCCCTTCGTAGGATTGCTGGTCGAAATCAATCGCACGTATACGGTACTGGTAACTTTCTATATCCGGCGTAGCGGCCACCACAAAGTTATATGCCCGCATATCGCCTAATAACCGCACAAAGCAGCGCTCATTGAATTTTACGAACTCCTTGGCTAAGCGGGTTCTGTTGGTTTCTTCCCGGTTGAGGTATTGCTCTAAAAATACATCGCCGGCCAGGCCGGGTATATGTTCTTCCACCAACGTGCCTCCATCTGTATAAAACGTAATACGGTTGGGCGAAAGAAAATGTTCCAATTCGAGTCCGTACACCCTCGATGCATCGGTGATCTTAATATAATAGTGATCGAAATTGGCGTTGAATTTATTGATGATCCGGATGCGGAAGGGGAGAGAATTCCCGAAGGCGCAGTAATCGATTCGCGCTACATCCAGTTGATCGGCGAAACTCATATCTCCCTCGGTTTTCAGGATGGCATATATTTTTACCAGGCCTATCCGCAGGTAATCCCAGTCGCGGTTGTCGTAGAGGGCTTTTTCCCAGTGGGTGGAATTTCCCCAGGGGTCGTGTATAGGCACCGACCAGGTAAAATTGAGCAGATCCCGGTGCGAAACGGGTAAAGACACTTCACGTCCCTGCCTTACCAGATAATTCGCCAGTTCGGTTGTAACCGGGTAGAGTATTTTCTTTCTGGAAGGTTTATTGTGAAGAATATCCTGATTGTTCATAAATACAAGTTATGAAATATGGTTAAATTTAAGGGGCAAATGTATCATTGTATTTATATTTCCCGAAAAATGGAATAGAAACCGATAAATGGTTATTTTTCCTGTTTGAATGAGTAAAACCATACATAGAATCAGGCAAACGAGCTTAATGAGAAAGCTGGTACATTTTATAGTGGGGCTGGCTACTTATCCGGGTATTGCTATACTCAACAAACTTCGGTTTTACGGTGCCGAAGAGTTGAAGAAGCTTCCCCGTTCCAATGTGTTGTTTGTATGCAATCACCAAACCTATTTCCTGGATGTGATTACACTGTTTCATATTTTTTCGGCGGTGAAATGGGGTAAGAAGAATAAATTAGGAGTACCCTGCTATACCCTCAATCCGTTTACGAAAGTAACATACGTGGCGGCAGAACAAACCATGAAAAGCAGTTGGATGAGCCGGTTATTCCTACTGGCGGGCGGATTAACAGTTCGCCGTACCTGGAATGAAAATAGTAAAGAACAAAGAGCAGGGTTGGATCCCAGCGACACCCGTAAAATAGAGCGATCCCTGCTCAATAACTGGATCATCACTTTTCCGCAGGGCACCACCACACCCTATGCTCCGGCGCGTAAAGGAACGGCCCTGATTATCAAACATCATAAACCGGTAGTAATACCCGTGGTGATAGACGGATTTTCAAAAGCTTTTAATAAAACCGGCGTTACGCTGAAGAAAAAAGGAACTTTACTGACGGTCACTTTTAAAGAACCCCTGGAAATTAATTACGAAGCGTCGGCACAGGAAATTACCGACCAGATCATGGAAGCTATTGAGCAAAGCAGGAAGTTTATGCCGGATATCCTGAAAAAATAGCCCCTTCTTTAAAGACGTAAATAAACGGAGGTGGGTTGGCTGCCAGGATGGTTTAGAATCCGTAAACTTCCCGAACCAATTGTACCGCCTCCACCGCCTCCTTCACATCATGCACTCTTAAAATATTGGCCCCGTTGCAAAGACCGATCGTGTTGAGCACCGTGGTGCCGTTCAAAGCCTCATCGGCCGTAATGCCCAGGGTTTTGTAAATGGTGCCCTTGCGGCTCACGCCTAGCAGCAGGGGACATCCCAATTCCTTAAACAAGCGCAGATTTTTCAGGAGGGTAAAATTATGAGCGCTGGTTTTGCCAAATCCAAAGCCGGGGTCGATGATAATATCTTTGATGCCCTTAGCCCGCAAAACAGATAGTTGTTGAACGAAGAAACCCATCACCTCCCTTGTTACATCGGTATATTGGGGATGCTGCTGCATGGTTTGGGGATTGCCCTGCATATGCATCAGCACATAAGGCACTCCCAATGCGGCAACCGTATCTAAAAAATCGTCGTCCATGCTTCCGGCACTAATATCGTTTATGATGGAGGCGCCCGCAGCAACGGCATCGCGGGCTACCAAACTATAGAAAGTATCCACAGAAAGTATGGCATCGGGAAAATTTTTGGCAAGTGCTTCGATCACGGGAATTACCCGCGCGTGTTCGGTAATGGCGCTCACCCTTTCGCTGCCGGGTCGCGTACTTTGTCCGCCAATATCCAGAATCGCAGCGCCCTCCCCAATCATTTTTTCAGCTGCCTGCAATACATCGCCGATCTGATCGAACCGGCTGTTACCATAAAACGAATCGGGATTAATGTTTAGGATGCCCATTACAACGGGTTCGTCCATCACTAATAAGCGGCCTTTGCAATTAAGTGTAAACATCAAACTTTGTTTTGTTATTTTTGTCTGAACTGGCTTTTAAAAGGCTAAGTTAAGCTTAAGCAGGAATATTGGAAATGAACAGAACAAATCAGCAATACGATGCAGTTGTTGAAAACTGTAAATCGGTTTTCTTTAAAAAGAACAAGGACTATGGTACTGCCTGGCGGGTACTGCGAACGATTTCTGTTGTGGACCAGATTTATATCAAGGCACTACGGATCCGAACCATACAGGAAAAGAAAGAGCAGAAAATAGCGGATGAAATTACCGGTGAGTTCCTGGGAATTGTAAATTATTCGGTTATCGGGCTGGTACAATTGCAACTTTCCCCCGAAACTTCCTGGGATCTGCCCGCAGATGAGGTGGAGGCTTTGTATGAGAAGCATATTTCGGAAACAAAAGCCCTGATGCAAAATAAAAACCATGATTATGGCGAAGCCTGGCGAAACATGAGCCAGGAGGGGCTAACCGATCTTATATTAATGAAGCTGTTCCGCATCAGACAAATATTAAATAACGAGGGAAAAACGCTGATCAGTGAAGGGATAGATGCCAATTATCACGATATCATTAATTATGCGGTTTTTGCTTTGATTCTTGACAGCGAAGCTCAAAATAAAATCATATCATGAAGATAGTTGTAAACATTGCGAGGGTACTGGTGGGAGTTTTGTTTATTTTTTCGGGACTGGTAAAAGCCAATGATCCGATAGGCCTGTCCTATAAAATGCAGGAATTCTTCCTGGTATGGGGCATGAGCGCCTTCGACGTTATTACGCTTCCTCTTTCGGTACTGATGATTGCTTTTGAAATTATTGCGGGCGCGGCGTTGTTGCTGGGCTGGAAACCTAAATCGATCAGTTGGTTACTCCTGTTATTGATTTTGTTCTTTACCTTTCTCACGGGTTATGCCTATTTATCGGGAAAATTCAAGAACTGCGGGTGTTTTGGCGATTGTATTCCGATTACAGCCGGTCAGTCATTTTTCAAAGACATTTTACTGCTGGCGCTGATTATACTTATATTTTTCAATACCCGGTATATCAAGCCTGTCTTCCCCAAAACGGTGACGATATTGCTATTGCTGTTGGCTGCGGTTTTTAGTTTTGCAGCTCAGTGGTACACGCTTCAATACCTGCCGGTGGCCGATTGTTTGCCTCTTAAAAAAGGTAACAGTATTCCCGAGCAAATGAAAATACCTGCCAATGCGATACCCGACAGTACAGTGATCACTTTTATATATGAAAAAGACGGAAAGAATATTGAGTTTACCGCCGAATCTTTCCCGGATGATTTCAACGACAGCACTTATACTTTTGTCGACCGCTACGATAAAGTGATCCGGCCGGGCGTTAATAACGAACCACCCCTGAAGGGTTTTGCCATAACCGCTGCCGACGGAACGGATATGGGAGCCTCGGTTCTGGGCTATCCCAATATACTGTTACTTTTTGCAGAAAATGCTTCTACAGTAAACAAGTGGAAGGATGAGTTTGAAAAAATATACCCTGAGATCAAAAGGAAACATTTATCCTTCTTTATTGTTTCCTCTACCAAACCTGCGCTGGAGAAAGCGCTGGACGGAACGAATTTCAGCGATGCGATGATCTGGACCGGCGATGCCACCATGATCCGTACGGCCGCCCGTACCAATCCCACATTATATTTATTGCAAAATGGTGTGGTGGCCGGAAAATGGAGTTACAAAAATTTTGACGATGCCGCAGAAGTAATTGGTGCGCTTCCGGCAGAAACCCTGATCGGAGAAACGGATGCGCCCTAATATTTGCCATGCTCCAGTATATCACCAGGAAAATATTTTATAGCCTGCTCGTTCTGATGGGTGTGGTGGTATTGGTATTTTTTTTATTCCAGGGGTTTGGCGATCCCGCCCGCCTCATCATGGGGCAAACCGGCGATGCCAAAACGCGGGAGAATATACGGAAGGAACTTTATCTCGATCAGCCAAAATGGAAGCAGTTCCTTTTATATGTGAATGATGTGTCGCCGGTCGCTATTCATTCGAAGGAAGACATTGAAAAAAAGGAACTGAAAGGATTTTTTATTGGGGGAGAGAAAAAACTGGGCATAAAACTTCCCTATCTCCGTCGCTCATATCAAAGTAAGCGAGAAGTGGGAAGCATATTGATGCAGGCTTTACCGGGAACGCTGATGTTGTCCATAGCTGCTATGGCTATCGCTATTGTGATAGGAATACCCTTAGGTGTGGTGGCAGCGGTAAAACAAAATACCTGGTGGGATACGGGTGCCATTTTTTCGAGTATCGTAGGTATATCTGCACCCTCTTTTTTTATGGGTATTGTCATTGCTTATGTATTCGGGTTTGTGCTAACGAAATACACCGGTTTACAGATCAGTGGCAATTGGTTCGATATTGATGAAATCACCGGTGAGCGGGTACTCAGTTTTAAAAACCTTTTATTGCCCGCAATAACCCTGGGTATAAGACCGCTTGCTATAATTACGCAGCTCACCCGCAGCGCCATGCTCGATGTATTGAGTCAGGACTATATCCGCACTGCCTATGCCAAGGGGCTAAGCAAGCGAATTGTGATCTGGAAACACGCACTGAAAAATGCCCTGAACCCGGTTATTACGGCCATCACCGGCTGGTTTGCCGAACTGCTGGCCGGGGCTTTTTTTGTAGAGTACATTTTTGGCTGGCAGGGAATAGGAAAGGTAACCGTAGATGCGCTTGAGAAACTCGACTATCCCGTAGTGATGGGATCAGTATTGGTGTCGGCTGCTTTTTTTGTGTTTATGAACATTATTGCCGATGTCCTGTACGGTGTGTTTGACCCCAGGGTGAGGGTATAAGTTGTTAAGGACAGGATCGGGCGTTGTGGATAAAAAAACTCCAACCGGTAAGGGTTGGAGCAAAAATAAAAAAAAGAAAAAAAATTATTTTACTTCCACATTGTTGTGCAGTTCCTCATCCACTAAAATGCGACCGCAGTTTTCACAGGCGATGATTTTTTTATGTTGTTTGATCTCACTTTGTTTCTGAGGAGGAATAGCGTAAAAACAACCACCGCAGGCATCCCTAACCACGGGTACTACTGCCAGGCCATTACGAAAATTACCCCGGATTCTTTCATAGCTGGTTAAAAGGCGGGGTTCCACTTCCTGTTTGGCTACCTCCGAAAGCTTATTAAATTCCTTTTCCTCTTTCTCGTTGGCGGTGATGATCTTTTCCAGTTCCGATTTTTTCAATTCCAGCGAACCTTCTTTTAAAGCGATATTCTTTTTGGCCTTTTCAAGAAGCACTACCTTTTCCGATATTTCTTCATTAGCATCCCTGATATGCTTTTCGGCCAACTTTATTTCAAGCTGCTGCATTTCTATTTCCCGGTTGATTGCCTCAAACTCACGGTTGTTTTTTACATTCTCGCTATCTTTTTCATATTTCTTGATCAAAGCTTCGCTGTCTTTTATGGCAGCTTTACGCTCATCAATAAATTCCGTAACACCGTTTATTTCTTCTTCCACGCGCGTTTGTCTTGCACGCAAACCCTGTAATTCGTCTTCCAGATCGGCCACTTCCATAGGAAGCTCCCCTTTAAGTATCTTGATTTCATCCAGCTTACTGTCTATTTTTTGCAGATTGATCAGTGAGCTTAATTTTTCTTCGATCGAAAATTCTTTTAATTGTGCCATATTTTTCGGTATTAATTTTTTAAAATCCCTTTACGGAACTTTTAAAAATAATGGACAGGGTTTGTATTTATACCTGTTTTAAGGACGGCAAAGTTAGGGAATTTTTGTTCTAAAAGATTCGCCAGCAATTCAATGGTGAACTGCTCACTTTCGTAATGGCCTATATCGGCCAGGAGCAGCCGATCCTCGGCATCGAAATATTCGTGGTATTTGATATCTGAAGTGATATAAGCGTCTGATTTTGAGCGAATGGCATCTTTCAGTAAAAAAATACCGGCGCCTCCGCAAATACTTAGTTTTTTGATTTTTCTGCCGGTTAGAGGGGTATGTTTAACCACCGATAGTTTGAAAATATCCTTCAGTTTCTGCAGAAATTCGGTTTCTGAAACCGCTTCCTCCCATTCGCCCGTGATGCCCGAACCTACCTGCTGGTGAAGATTGTTCAGCCTTATAACCTCGTAAGCTACTTCTTCATAGGGATGATTTTCCTTCAGGCAGGCAATGATCCGGCTTTCTGCATAGGCCGGAAAAAGTATTTCTATTTTCATCTCCGGGTCATCGGATCTTTTGCCGCTTTCACCGCTAAACGGGTTGGCTTCTTCATTGGGTTTAAAAGTGCCCTGTCCGTTTACCCTAAAACTGCATTCGCTGTAATTGCCTATGGAACCCGCTCCGGCGGCGAACAAGGCGGTCATCAGTTTCTCTGCATGCGGGGCAGGTACATAAAAATACAGTTTGCTTAACTGCCCTGCTTTGGGAGTGAGGATAGAGAGGTTTTTCAATCCCAGTTTTTCAGCTATTTTTCCATTTACGCCGCAAATAATATTGTCGAAATTGGTATGAATGGCGTAAATCGCAATATTGTTCCGGATGGCTTTGATAATGGTGCGCTCTACATAGTTATTGCCCGTAATTTTTTTTAACCCGCCAAAAATAATGGGGTGGTGAGCCACTACCAGGTTGCAGTTTTTTTCTATGGCTTCGTCTATTACCGCCTCAATCGCGTCCAAACTACAAAGAATGCCCGTACATTCCCAGTGGGGGCTGCCGGTAATCAGTCCGGCATTATCATAGCTTTCCTGCAAAGCAGGAGGAGCAATGGATTCGAGATAAGAAGTAACGGCACTTATTATCATATGGAGATGTATTTAATAACTATATCCGGGAATATAACCGGACCTTGAAAGTACGGGAAATTGATGATATAGCCGGTATAAACGGTTATTCCACCCATTGTTCTACCATGAGTAATTTGCCATCTTTTGTTATTCCTTCGGCTACGACTCTGAATTTTTTGGTACGGTCGGTATTGTAAAAATGAATTGGAATGGAGCTGTGCAAGGAATCGGTGATCACTTCGGGCTGCCAGTTGAGTGTAAGCCGGTGATCGATATAATTTACATCGGGGGGAACCGAATAGTCCGGACTGTAAAATTCTTTAATGATGCTGTAACCGTCATAGTCCACTATATCGCCCCTGCTTTCCATTTCTTCATTAAGATCCTCGCCGCGTTTGGTATAAATCGCCACGGCAGGGCCATTACCGCGGGCGCCTATAAATTGGGGGTATATTTTAATAAGTGCGATCTGATTGGGCGGAATGGCCGAAATCCAGGTAGCGTCCTGCATCTGCATTTCGTCGAGAAAAAGCTGAACTGGTTGCTGCCGAAACTGCAACAGGTAGTTATCAGCAAAACGGCTGGTAGGGTGTACACTCAAGCCCGGTACGCGGCCAATAAGCCATTCAAAAATATTGATCTGGGGCACAAACTGCCCGGTAAGATTAATGGTTCTGGCATTAATGCTTCCGGCAAACATGCCGCTTACATATTTTTTTTCCAGTTCTTCGAGGGTGAGGCGGCGTCCTTCTATATTTACATTGTCGAGTAACACACCGCTGCCCCTGGCATAGGCGTTATAGGCATTTTGCATACTGCCGGCAAGCGAGGTATTTGTATTCACCGCGGCAGGCAGCAGCAGGGGAGGGAGGTTGTAGGTTTGGTACAGGGAGTCGGTATCGAGTTTTACCGTTATAAACTTACTCTTATCGCCCATCACATCACTAAACAGTATTTTCGCCTTGTCAAAGAATATGAGGGGATCCATTTGAAAACGCCCCTGCGCATCCGTTTTTACCATTTGCAAAGCCCTGCCTGAGTCGGAGCTGGCCACCCAAACCAGCAGATCCCGTTCGGCAAAACTTTTTCGGGAGCCTTTTTCGGTAACCTGTCCCGACAGAGATATATAGCCCGGATCGGTATATACCGGTGCCGGCAACTTGTTTTCGGTCACCTGTTTCCAGCTAAATCTGCGCCAGCCATTGGTAAGCATCACCAGGTCCAGGGCCTTTCCGGCTTCTTCATTTGATGAGAAATAGAAGGCCGGATTATGAACATAGCCGGGAATATCGCTGCTGAGCAGGAAGGAGCTGATGATATTGTTTTTACGCAGGCCGGGCTCATTCATATTATCATCGGTAACCGATACCGAAAAGTTCCCTTCTACAGGTTTGTTAAACCGGATATCGTACTGGTTCCTTCCACGCGCCCGGGTATTCACCAACTGTTTGTGCAGACTGGCTTCTACCTCGTATTCCTTGTTATCGATAAAGACCAGTCTTTCCGCCAGCGGCATTCCATTGCTGTTAAAAAAGGTGAGCTGTAGTACGCCGGAAGGAAATTCGGAAGTATTGATGGAACCCGATGCGTTATCTTTTAAAGATTGTTTTACTATAACCTGGTGTTGCATCTGGCCGATCATATAGGAAGGAATAAAATTGTCGCCGCCTTTCGATTGGATTTGGTAGCTGAGCTGATCTCCGCTCCGGGTAACCATAAGGCTGGCACCCATTGTTTCCACTCCTGGCAATGGTACCGACCGGTCTTCCCATTTAGCGGTATAGGTTTTACCGGTCTGCGGTTTTAGCCGGAACGAACCCATGCCATCGTGCAGGCTTTGGACAGAGGCTATCAATGCGCCGGTATTGTCTTCAATATTAAATGAAACCGTAACGGGTAAGCCTGTTGAGTTGGTTACTTTGAAAGCAATATTGTTTTCGGTATCTGCTAACAGGGTACCGCCTTCGGGGAAAAAGCTGAGCGATATTTCATTTCCACCGGCTGCGATTTTTTTACCTTTTGTTTTTCCGTACACGCGGATGGAAGTGCTGAACAGGTAGTCCTTGTCGTGGTTCAGCATAAGGGGGGTATAAGCTCTCAAATGATAGGTGGCGGTACTTAAGGTATCGGGAATGTCAATTTGTCCGTAAGTAACCCCTCCTAAAACCGGCAGCACTTTTTTGGCTACGACCTGTCCGCCCGAGTTGATAAGTTCAGTGAAAAGGGTTGAATTTCTTGAGGAAGGCAAAAAATCTGACATGAAATAGCCCTTAAACCAACAGGTTTGACCCGCGAAATAATCTTTGCGATCCAGTTGCAGATATAATTTTTCTATCGGGTTCCGGGTGTGCCAGGTTTCCAACCTTTCCGCCGGGTTTTGAGTTTGCGCCGGGGTAGCCAGCAAAAAAAGAAAGGCTAATGCAAGTATGTGTTTGAAACGCATCATTCCATATTGTTAAGTTACGAAAAAAATTGCAAAGCCGTTTTTTGCTTTACAACTGAATGATGCATTTAACAATGCCTTTACACAAAGATGCAGGAACAACTTATTGCGTGTCCGGCTCTATCCATTTTTCAATCATCAGCATTTTACCGGTGCTGGTAATGCCTTCTACCACTATTTTAAAACGTTTGGTGCGATCGTTATTGTAAAAAATAATGGGGATAGTGGGGTTGACATCGGCGATAAAAATTTGCGGATCCCAATTAAGCGTCAGCCGGTTATCTGCCTTTTCATTAGACGGCTGCCTGTCGTAGTCGGGAGAATAAAATTCCTTGGAAATAGTATATCCCCGATAGGTAACAATATCGGTAGGCGATTCGAGTACGGCGTTTAAATCGGGTCCTTTTTTGGTATAGATGGCCAGTGCCGTTCCGCCGCCTGGAGTAGCCACGGTGCTGGGCATTAGTTTGATCATCGCAATTTGGTAAACCGGAATGGATTCGATCATAACAGCATCGGTGGGCACTTCATCAAGGAACAAGGTTACATTGCTTCCTCCCAGGCCTCCGCCGCGATAGTTAATGTTATACTCGCCGGCCGAGCCGCTAACCGACAGGCCGGGAATTCTGCCCTGCAGGTACTGAAAGATATCGCCCGAATAATTCTCGTTCCGGAGATCGTAGGTACGGTCATTGATGCCGCCCGAAAAAAGCCCGGAGGTATATTCTTCCTCCAATTTTTCTATCTCCGATTTTTGCCTGGCTCTTACGGTAACTGTTTCCAGCATTTTGCCTTCGGCCCGCAGGTAATCGGTGTAGGCCGTTTCCATTTGATTCCGATTGGTCTGGATGGCGCTGCTATCGTAGGGGTAAGTGAGGGGGGCGATCGGATATTTTCGGTTCAGGGAATCGGCATCAAGTTTCACCGAAATATATTTGCTTTTATTGCCGCGTACTTCTGAAAAAAGTATTTTGTTATTGTCAAAAAAGATCATCGTGTCTTTCCTGAATCTTCCGAGCGAATCGGTTTGTAATAACATAGGAAGGCTGCCTCTTCCCAGGGAAGTGTCGGCCATTGATCTCATCACTATAATGTCCTTGTTGGCAAGGGTCTTTTTTCTTCCTTCAATGTATATGGTGCCACTTAAACTAATGTATCCGGGATCCTTATAAAGCGGTTGGGGTAATTTGTTTTGTGTAACATCCGTCCATTTAAAACGAGTCCAGCCATTGGTCATCATCACCAGATCCAGGGTGTTAGCGACCGAGCTGGCATCCGATCCGAAATAATAAGCCGAATTATGAATATAACCTTTGATATCGCTGTTGAGTAATAACCAGGAATAAATATTTTGGGGTCTGGCGGCGGATTCATATTCCGCATCTGTTACCGATACGGAGAAGTACCCGATGATGGTATCTTTCAGTTCAATTGAAAAGCGGTTTCTTTTTCTGGGCTCCGTGTTTAAAGTGTCGGCTTTGAAAACGCCGTTAAGCAGGTATTCTTTGTTATCGATAAAGGTCAGACGTTCGGCCAGCGGCATGTCGTCTTTGTTGAAAATCGTCAGTTGCATAACGCCCGAAAACAAATTGTCGGTGGGTATTAAGCCAGAGATCTCTGTTTTTTCTCCGTTTAGGGGTTGTTTAAATAATATTTCATTTTCCATCTGCCCGATGATATAGGCAGGTTTAAAAGCGGTATTATTGCTGTTGCGCACAATTCGGAACTGCTTCCCGCGGGGAGAGTTTCTCACAGTAAGAATAATGCCTTCTGCCACCTGTTCGGGCAAAGGGAATTCCTTGTTGATTCCTTTAACCGCCGCAAAATACCGGCCGGTTTGGGGAACCAGTGCAAACTGACCCATTCCATCGTGGGCGCTCTTAAATTCGGTAATCAACTCGCCTTGTTCATTCCTTATTTCCCCCTCCAGGTTCAGGGGCATGCCATCGTGATCCGTTGCCTTAAATGCAACCGTGTTCAAAATACCCCTGACAAGGTTGCCGCTCTCCGGAAAAAAACGAATATCCGGTCCTTCTTCCTGCCGGTTATTATTTTTGCCGGCCCTGGCTCGTTCTTTTCCAAAAATAGCTACCCGCTTATAAAAATTGAAACCTGGCTGATTGAGCATTATGGGCGAGTAGGCCCGAAGTAAATAGGTTCCGGTAACAAAATCTTCGGGCAAATCAAGTTGACCATAAGTAGTACCGTAGCTGACAGGAAAAATGCCGCGCAAGACTACTGCCGACTCGGCGTTTAATAATTCCACATACAGGGTAGTGCTATAATTTGAAGGGATCAGTTCCGATATAAAATAAGCTTTGAACCAAATGCTTTGTCCGGCCAGGTAGTTTTCCCGGTCGAGATGCAAATAGAGTTTTTCCACCGGATTCGATTTTGCCCAGACAGAAAGCTTGTTTTCAATGGGTTGCGCAAAAAGGAAAGATGAAAATAGGAAAGAGAAGAAAAAGAGGCTCAGGATTTTTTTCATAAAATTTATTACAGAGTGAAAGTACGGTAATTGACTGAAAAATAATATTATGGTTTAATTTTTCCTGCGAATTAGCAGGGAATCGGACATTTTGTCCTCCTTTTATCAATTGGCAATATAATTGACATGCTTAGCTTTGTCACAAATTACCGTATGATGAGTCAGAATAATGATAAATTTACAGAGCAGGACGAACTGAATATTAACTCGGATGAAAACCTTAGCGGAACCGAGCATCTTACCGATCCGATCGAGGAAAACAGGCTGGATGATCTTACGGCCGAATTAGAGGAAAGTAAGGATAAATATCTTCGTTTAGCCGCAGAATTCGATAATTTCCGTAAAAGAACAGCCAAGGAAAGGCTGGAATTGTTTCAAACTGCAGGTAAGGACATTG
Source organism: Paraniabella yanshanensis (assembly GCA_040393015.1). Classification (GTDB taxonomy): domain Bacteria; phylum Bacteroidota; class Bacteroidia; order Chitinophagales; family Chitinophagaceae; genus Niabella; species Niabella yanshanensis_A. The sequence continues at coordinate 12,483 of JBEBUZ010000017.1, read as the reverse complement.
TAACCGATTTGCTGGAAGTGGTTGATGATATTGACAGGGCCACCGGCGAAGCGGGGGAGCCCGAAAATGAAAATCTGCCCCAGGGAATCAGTCTTATTTTTACCAAGTTCAAAAACATCCTTCAATCCAGGGGGCTGAAGCTGATGGAAGCCAAAGGCGAGGAGTTTGATCCGGAACTTCATGAAGCTATTGCGGAAGTACCCGCTCCCACACCGGATATGACAGGTAAAGTAGTTGATGAAATAACCAAGGGTTATTATTTGAATGACAAAATAATACGCCATGCTAAAGTGGTGGTAGGAAAATAATATGTCGAAGCGAGATTATTATGAAGTATTGGGTGTAACCAAAACTGCATCGGCTGACGAGATCAAGAAGTCGTATCGTAAAGTGGCTATGCAGTATCACCCCGACAGGAATCCGGGCGATAAGGCGGCCGAGGAAAAATTTAAGGAAGCAGCCGAAGCTTATGAAGTGTTGAGCGATACCGAGAAGCGGGCCCAATACGACCGGTTCGGTCATGCCGGCATGAGCGGTGCCGGACGTGGTTTTGGTGGCGGAATGAATATGGATGATATATTCAGCCAGTTTGGAGATGTTTTTGGCGATGATATCTTTGGCAGTTTTTTCGGGGGTGGCCGGGCCAGAAATGGCGGTCGGGCTACTGGTGTTCGCGGCAGTAATCTGAGGGTAAAACTAAAGCTCAATTACGAAGAAATAGCCAAAGGAGTTACCAAGAATATCAAGGTAAAAAAATATACTACCTGTACTACCTGCGGTGGCAACGGGGCAAAAGACCGGGGAAGCATTCAAACCTGTACTACCTGCCAGGGAAGCGGACAGGTGCGCCGTGTGCAGAATACTTTTTTAGGACAGATGCAAACCGTTACTACCTGTCCGGATTGTAACGGGGAGGGATCCACCATTACTTCCAAATGTTCGGGATGTAAAGGCAGCGGCCGCAATTATGGCGAAGAAACCATTACCATAGATGTACCTGCGGGCGTACAAGCCGGTATGCAGCTAAGTGTATCGGGTAAGGGTAACGCCGGAGAGCGGGGCGGAATGCCGGGCGATCTGATTGTATTGATTGAGGAGGAAGCCCATCCCGATTTACAAAGAGAAGGACTGAATGTGGTATACGACCTTCATATTTCCTTTACCGATGCCGTCTTTGGCATTACGGCAGAAATACCGACTATTGACGGACGTGCGAAAATAAAAATTCCACCGGGTACGCAAAGCGGAAAAATTTTCCGGCTGAAAGGAAAAGGCTTCCCCAATGTTCATTCCAGCTATGACCGGGGCGACCAGTTGGTGCACGTCAGTATATGGACTCCCCAAACACTTAGCGATGAAGAAAAGGAAACCCTCGAAAAGCTTTCCCGATCGTCCAATTTAAAGCCACAGCCGCAGAAAGAAGAAAAAGGATTTTTCGAAAAAATTAAAGACCTGTTCAGCTAAAAGAGCGGACTAAAACTGCCAGTTGAAGGTGTAGGAACCGCCAATCCTCTTCAGGTATTTTGTAGTTTTAGCGGGTTTTTTTTAAGTGGCAGTGGGTACTAATTTGCGGTTATCCGGCCGGTAATGCCAGGAAAGAAGGGTAAGTATCAGAAGGAGAATCGGTCCCACTAACTCAATCGCTTCCTCCCCCATGGCCAGGTGGGAAAAAGCCGCACCCGACATAGCAAAGAAAAATCCTGCATATGCCCATTCTTTTAATAAGGGAAACCGGGGTATGAGCAGGATGATCACCCCGGCAATTTTCCAGGCTCCCAAAATAACCGAAAAATAGGCGGGATATTCCAGCTTACCCATAATTTCAACAAAGCCGCCTATAGAAAAAATTTGCTGTATACCACTGGCCGTCATGGCAACTGCCAGCCAAACTGTGGCTATCCAATAAATTATCTTATTTTTCTTTTTCATTGATTGTTATTTTTGTTGGTTTAATATTTCCTGCAGCTTATTATGCGCCCCGTTTATCCCCTGTGCAAAGGGCATTTGTAAAAGTTGATTTCTGAACTCACCCGACTTAAAGATAATATGCATGGTAAGTTTGCTGGTTTCATCGGTTAATTTTTCGAATTCGAGAAATTCGAGCTGAGGAGGGAAGGCCGTATCCTCCATTTCAAAAGTACGCGTGATTCTTTGGTTGGGAACGAATTCGTGAATGGTGCCGTTGGCCCGAAAGACAACCTTCCCGTCGTAAGATGTTTCGAAAGCGTAGGAACCATGTTTTTTGTTTTCCATTTTCAGCAGTTTTGTGCCCATCCACTGCTCAAAAAGTTCGGGGTCTTCGTATGCTTTAAAAAGTAGTTCCAGCGGTAAATCAAACACTCTTGTGATGAGGATGTCCTGTTTGCCGTCTTCGGCATGTACCTGGGTTTTTTGATCCATTTTATTTAAGTTAATTAAGTGAAATGTTTTATTTTTTTTGATTGGGGCGCTGCTCGCTTTTGTATTTTTTCATTACAGATTCCAGTTTATTGAACCGGTCATCCCATATTTTTCGAAAAGGTTCGATAAAATCGGCGACTTCTTTCATTTTTTGGGCGTTGATATGATAATAGATTTCTCTTCCGTTTTGCTCTTGCTTCAGTAATTCACATTCGGTCAAAATCTGCAAATGCTTTGAAACGGTAGGCCGGGCCGTAACGAAATTGGAAGCAATAGCCCCGGCTGTCATCGATTGGGCCGCAACCAATAATAATATAGCCCGACGGGTGGGGTCGGCAATGGCCTGAAAAACGTCTCTTCTTAAGTTCATAGTGGATCAATTCTATTTGTCTGATAGCTGACTGCTCCTTTTAATTATGTAGCTATTCGACTACAAATATAAGTGTAGTTATTTAACTACACAAATTTTTTATTTTGTTTCAATTCGGCAGGGGGAACAAAACAAATAAGCTATTGAGCGTTTTCGGCTTTTATCAATATTTAATTTTACAGGAACATTCGTTGTGTTCGCTAATGTATTTAATAGATTCTTTGCAAAGTTCTTTCAGCACGGCAAGGTTAATATCGTCAAGTCGGTTCACATAAATACAGGCTTTTGTCATTCTAAATTTACCCAGATCCGGAACCGATGATTGTGGGGCCCCACATCCTGGGCTTTTCCCCGGTAAGCTCCTGCATTACCTTTATAAGCTCGAAACTGTCTTTTTTCTTTTGTTCGCTGTTAACAAAAGAATGAATAAACTCTCCAACGTCAGCAGAAGTCGAGGTTGTTTTAGTTTTTGCCATAAATCTGGATTATAACCAGCATTGAATTTACGATATTATTGTAATTGGATCCGAATAAATCCGAATATTAAATCCTAAGGAGGCAGAACCTGTGATAAACATTATTTCATACCCTCTTATGCATTTTTAAAAGGCCATTAAGTCAACTAAAACCCTTCTTTTACGACAAGGTTGTTGTCAATTCCTAATGCCGATAAATGTTTTTCTACCGCTTCCATCATGGGGTCGGGTCCGCAGAGATAAAAATACCTGCTTCTGTCGTCTGTATGCTTTTTGATCAGCTCTTCCGAAATATAACCGTGTTCATAATTTTCAATCTTTTCGCCAGAGAGAATATTAATGAAATTCGGTCCCAGCAGGCGGGTAAACTCCTCGTGCAGGATAATATCTGCCTGGGTTTTGTTGGCGAAAATAAGTTTGTTGTGCCCCAGTTTGTTTTCCTTTTCCAATTGTTTTAAAATGGCAATAAAGGGTGTAACACCCGCCCCACCTGCGATAAAAACACCTTCGCCTTTATAAACAATGTCTCCAAAAACATCGTGAATAAGCAGTTCATCTCCTTGCCGAAGGGTGAGCAGTTGCCCGGTAACCCCGTTGTGAGCCGGGTAGGTTTTAATGGTGAATTCGATATACGGATCATCGGGCAGGGAAGTAAATGTAAATGCCCTGAGTTGCTCTTCCCAATTTTCTTTGTTGATGGACAGATCAACCGCTTGTCCGGGTTGATAATGCAGCCCTGCCGGTTTTTCGGCAACTATTTTCAATACATCGTGTGTGAGCGGTGTGATCGCCATTATTTTAACCCGTTCCATTATAATTTATTTATGGTTGTAAATATGTGATAAAAATTCCTGTTTAATTGCCTCCTCCTGAAACGTACCGGAATAGCTTACCGTAACAGTTTGGCTATTGGTGTCTCTAATACCTCTTGATGCCACACATAAATGATCGGCCTCTATTACAACCGCCACGTCATTGTGCTGCAGTATCTCTTTTAGGGCTTCGGAAATCTGCACGGTAAGCCGTTCCTGCACTTGTGGCCGTTTGGCGTAATATTGTACCACCCGGTTTATTTTAGACAGACCGAGAACCTGCCTGCCGGGGATATAGGCAACGTGCACTTTACCGATTATGGGTACAAAATGATGTTCGCAATTCGAATATAAGGTGATGTCTTTTTCAATCAGCATTTTTTTATAGCCGTATTTGTTTTCAAAAAGACTTATTTTGGGTTCGTTGGCGGGATTCAAGCCGCTGAATATTTCTTTCACAAACATTTTGGCCACTCTTCGGGGTGTTCCGCTCAGGCTGTCGTCAGAAAGGTCGAGGCCGAGCGCCTGCATTATTTGAGCAAAATGATATTCTATCTTGCTTATTTTTTCGGTATCGCTCAGCCCGAAAGCGTCTTCTTGAACAGGCGTATCTGTTATGATATCGTCTACATTTATATTGGATAAATCTTGCATACTATTATTGGATTTCGTTAATTTTTTTCATTACATTTTCCACCATTGCATCGCAATAAATTAAATTGAATTCAAATAATTCGGCGGGAGAGTAAGCGTTTTCTATTTCAGTTCGCAGCATTTTTTTGGCCCGGTTTAATCTCACTTTTACGTTTGCTTCACTAATACACAGCGTTTCCGCAGTTTCCGAAACATTGAATCCGTTTATTTCCCTTAATGAAAAAACTATCCGGTAATCTAATGGGATCTTCACCAGTGCATCTTCTATAATATGCCCCAACTCGCGGTTCTGAAGGATTTTGCCGGTATCGTTATTGTCCCGGCTAAATAGCGGTGTAGCATGTTCTTTAATATCTTGCATCGTTTCATTTTTAAAACTCCGTTTTTCTCTTTTACGGTAACAATTGTTCATCATAATACGAATAAGCCAGGTTTTAAAACGGGAGCGATTTTCAAATTGGGATAAGCTTTTGTAGGCATCTACATAGGTGTCCTGCATCAGGTCCTGCGTGTCTTCGTGGTTATAATGGTAGGACCTGCCAATTTTATAAAGGGGCGAATTGAACCGCCTTACTATTAACCCGTAAAGCGATTTTTCGCCATTTAAAATCCGTTCGATGATTTCTGTTTCTGTAAGCTCTTCCGGTTGTTTCATACCTGATCAAGGATTTTGGATATTCTTTGTTCTGAGGAACCTGATCACTGCTTAACAGGTTCGTTTTTGCAATGTCTATACCTGATTAGAGTAATGGCAAAAGAAAAAGTTACAAAAAATCGCGGAAAAAAGATAATTCCGGAACTGGTGCCTGGTTTACCCTTTGTCCGGTGGCGGTTTATTTCAATTAATAGCGCATTCGCCAGTGTGTTATTGGTCCGTTTCCCAAACTTTTGGGGCGTCTCTCACCCCATCTGCCGGGTAACCGGTTAGTGTATGCTCAGGTATGTTTTTTACCGGGGCGGGGTTGGGTAAACAGTACGTAGCTAAAAAGCAGGGCGAATAGTAAATACAGGCAGGAGCAGACCCACAGGTAACTGCTGTTCGGTTGGCCTGAAGCCGCCTTAATTAAAGCCAGTCCGCCTACAAGAAAATGAGTCAGGTTTCCGATGGCAACGGGTCTGCTGTATATGCCACCCATTAAATTTGCTTTTGCGGTCCAGTTCAGGATGGCAAATCCAAGATAAAGAGCGCCTAAAACCTGGAGGATTACCGGACTTCCTGTTAAATTTAAGTAGCCGGAAACTTCTGCCGGAATAAAAGTTAATATAATTCCTGTCACTCCCAGCAAAATTGCGCTGATGGCCATCAGTAGTTTCGTATTCATTTTTTAAATTTACCCGGACTTTGTTTTGCTAAAATAGTGAATAAAAAATTGCTTTGATTGTTCTGCCGGGGGCAAAAGAGCGGGCTGCGGAATAAACCCGGGACAAAAGCGATCCTTAAACCCGCAATCAGGAAGAAACCTGGTTTTTTTTCAGCAGGGCTATTTCTTTCTGCAATTCGGATAGTAAATGCTCTATTTGCGAAAGCCGGCCAGGCGGGGAAGAGGGGGGAGGGGCAAGGGTGTCGGTTTCTTCTTTCTCTTCCACCAGGTCTTCCTGCAATTCCTCCACATCCTCCTGTATCTCTTCAACATCTTCCTGCATTTCTTCTACGTCTTCCTGGATCTCTTCAATATCCTCCTGAATCTCTTCCACGTCTTCCTGGATATTTTCGATGTCGAGACTGTTCTTGTTTACCGACATCTGGATAAAAATGGCCAGGTAAATAGCTTCGAGCGACACGATGGTGGTGAGTGTAAGCAGCATTTTATCAAAGTTCACCACCTGCAATGCCGGCAAGGTAAACGCAATAATAAAAAGAAGCGTATGTACAATCAGAGAGGCGGTGGAGCCTATCCAACGGGTGGCAATGTCGGCCATCCGTTCCATTCGGGCTTTATTGCGCTCCCTTAGCGTGCTCTTGTTGGTATTGTTTAGCATAAAAAGCAAGCGCAAAGTTAGTCAATCAGTCTCTTACTCATCCCATAATCTCAATCCTCCATCGATCCCCTCAATATTGGTTACTACAATAATATTGTCATCTAATTGAAAATCAATTTTTCTGGCCAGCCCACCCCCCAGGTACAGCCTTTCATAGTTGAAAACCGTCTTCATAACTGACAAGGCATAGTTTACCCTTTTGTTCCATTTCTTTTTTCCGATACTATTAAAACTGGCTTCCCCTATATAGGCGTCATAATCCTTTTTTTTATGAATGGGATGATGCGCCACTTCGAAATGGGGCAGCAATTTTCCGTTGAGATAAAACGCGGTACCAAAGCCCGTACCCAGGGTAATCATCATTTCAAAACCCTTGCCGCTCACGCAGCCCAGACCCAGCATATCCGCATCGTTTACCACTTTTGCCGGATGCCCCAGGGCCGACTCTAATTCTTTGGCCAGATCCACCCCCGCCCATAGATCGGTACCCAGGTTGGGAGCGGTGTGTACAATGCCGTTTCGCACAAAACCCGGAAAACCTGCCGAGATGCGGATGAACTTAAAATCTTTCACCAACTCCTTTATCGTATTGATCACATTTTCCGGCGAGGCGGGCTGAGGAGTGGGCAGACGGGAATATTCATTAACAATTTTGCCCGACTTATTCAAAGTACAGGCTTTAATTTTAGAACCTCCTATATCGATGGAAAGAGTATTGATGGATGCCATTCGCTCTGATTTATTTTTTAGTTCAACACTTATCTTTCAAAGAGGCAGAAGCTGCCCCCCGTCCAGGTTTTATCCTTATTATATCGCACGCCTATCATTTTTCCCTTGCTCAGCCTTGCCAGGTTATTGGTGGCAATGGGCCGTGCCGCGCCATCGGGCCAGAAGTAAAAAATCCGTATCTCGGCCTTGGCAGGTTCATCAGGGGTCAGAATAACCGGTGCATAATTTACCTTTCGCTGCAAGATCCAGTTTTCGGGATCGTGGATATTGGCGATATCCTCCTTTTTGATATCTATTACCACGCCCTGCCCGGCAAAGGAAAACAGGGGTTTTAGCACATAATTTTCCAGGTCGGCAGGCAATTCCTGTATATCGCTTAAATAACGGGTGGGCGGAATATTGGGGTGGTTGAGCAGCGGTAAAGTGTATTTGCTGATCCGGTAAAACCAGGCCGGATGAGGCACCCATTCTACTTCAATATCTTCGAATAGCAGTTTGGCCCTGTCCTGCACCCATTTTTCCTGCTGTAACAGCTCGTCAAAAATAACGCGGTTATAAATCCTCTTTACCTGTATTTCCTGTCCGTTACGGGTATAGAAGATTTGCCGGCCTTTTTGGGTAATATTGGTAATACAAACCGGTTGTATACCCACCAATTCCTGTGTAGCATAAAAGTCGACATTGGTTTTCTGCTTTTCGGGGAAAATTTCCAGCAAGATCACATTTTCGGGCTCATGATTGCCCAATATCATTTTTTTCAACAGATCCAGGTAGCTTTCGCGGTTTAAACCACTCAGATAGCTGGCATAATTGTCAGGCGCCGAAAAATGTTTGAAAAAGATATCATCGAGGGTTACTTCGTATCCAAACAGGGTAGGGAAGGCCTGCATTTCAATAAGCTGGGGTTCCAGCTCATTTTTATCGTTGATGCATACGCCAAAATCGAAGGTGATACAGGACGGGTAGGCATCTTCATGCATCACTTCCAGGTTGGGCGGAATGGCATGGCGGGTAAGCGCTTTGAAATCGGGTTGCAATACCAGGTCGATAATGCTTTCGCAGGCGCTTAGCATCTGATCCCGGAAGTCTTTGGACACAAAAACCGGGGTTTCCGCCACCCTGAATTGCAGGGGTACATACGCCTTATTCAGATCGGCCAGGAAGGCTTCAAACTTTTCAGTGGTAAAATGATCATTGTATTGCTCTCTTAACTCGGTTACCATTGGGTTGTAATTATACTGACAAGATAATAAATTAAGCTTTAGTTTGCTTGTCTGCAATAAAAAGTTTTTAAGAAGCTGTCAACAATTAAATCCGGCCATTATACCCTACCTTGCAACCCATGAAGCATTTGAAAGCTTTACAAAAGTATTTCTGGAAGTACAGGACAAGGTTGGGAGCGGGCATCCTGTTTGTAGTAGTATCTAATTATTTTAATGTACTCTCTCCGCAATTAATGCGGTTTATTATTAATTATGTAGATCAGTCTCTGGCCTTAACCAATAACCCGGCGGCTGCCAATAAAGCGGGTTACGATATACTGGTGCAGAAAATAATTAGCTGGGTGGAGGCAGAAAGGAGTATGGCCGGGGTGGTTATTATAGCCAGTATTATTATTCTGCTACTGGCTTTGCTGAGGAGTTTTTTTATGTTTTTGATGCGGCAAACCCTTATTGTCATGAGCCGCTATATTGAATATGATCAGAAAAATGAAGTGTACACGAAGTACCAGGAGCTGAGCAGTCATTTTTTTAAAAACCACAGCATCGGCGACCTGATGAACCGTATTGCCGAAGACGTGAGCCGGGTGCGCATCTTCACCGGTCCGGCTATTATGTACATCGTGAACCTGGTGTCGGTAATTGCGCTCAGCGTTTTCTTTATGCTGCAAAGCAGTAAGGAGCTTACTTTATATGTATTGATTCCTTTACCTGTACTGGCCATTATCATTTATTTTGTTAACAGCACCATCCATAGAAAAAGTGAAAAGATACAGGAAGCGCTATCAGATTTAACAACGAACGCGCAGGAATCCTATTCGGGTATCCGGGTGATAAAATCTTTTGTGCAGGAAAAAGCTATGCTGGCGTTTTTTAAAGAAAATACCGAACGTTACCGGGAAAGTGCCGTGAGCCTGGCTAAAACGGAAGCGATTTATTTTCCGGCCATCAATTTACTGATAGGATTGAGTACCCTGCTCACGATCATGATTGGCGGACTCTACTACATCAATAACGAACACAGTATCAGCCTGGGTACTATTGTGGAATTTATCGTATATGTGAACATGCTCACGTTTCCGGTAAGTGCTATCGGACTTACTGCCAGCATGGTGCAAAGGGCAGCCGCGTCGCAGAAACGGCTGAACCAGTTCTTAGACCTTGAACCGGAAATTAAAGACGCTCCCGACGCAAAGGATCTCCGCTTGGAAGGAAAGGTGGATTTTGACAGTCTGAGTTTTACCTATCCCGATACGGGTATTGTGGCACTAAAAAATTTTAGTCTGCATATACGCAAAGGAGAAAAGATCGCGATTACCGGAAAGACCGGTAGTGGTAAAACCACCCTTGTGCAATTGCTGCTGCGAATGTACAATCCGCAGGAGGGCAGTATCCGGTTAGACGATACGCCACTGGAGCAGATTAAACTGGGCTCGCTGCGCCAGCAGATTAGTTATGTGCCTCAGGATGTTTTTCTGTTCAGTGATACGGTAGAAAACAATATCCGGTTCGGAATTCCCAATGCCGGTCATGAAAGAGTAGTGGAAGCCGCCCGCATTGCCAGCGTAGATAAGGAAATTGAAGGCTTTGCCGATGGATACAATACCATGATCGGGGAAAGGGGGGTAACCCTCAGCGGTGGACAAAAACAAAGAATTTCTATTGCCAGAGCCCTGATCAAAGACCCCGCACTGATTATTTTTGATGATAGCCTGAGTGCGGTAGATGCGAAAACAGAGAAGGAAATTATGGGAAGATTGAACGAGTACCTGGCCGACCGAACGGCGATTATTATCACCCACCGGGTTTTTTCTATGCTTCATTTCGACCGGATCATCGTATTGGACGAAGGCAGCATTGTGGAGCAGGGAACCCATCAGCAACTGATGCAAATTCAGGATGGGTTTTACGCAAAGCTTTACCAACAACAACAGCAGGGCAGCAGGACGGCGGATTAAACTATTTTTTTCATTGAAAAGCTATATTTTTATCGGATGGGATTTACATTTTCTATTACTGTGATCATTGCGGTGCTAACCGTTATTGTTTCCTTAGCAGGGTTCAGCAGCCAGAAAGTTATTGAGAAACTTATTTTTTACGGCCCGGCTATTTCACGGCAAAACCAGTATTACCGGTTCATTACCTGCGGGTTTATACATGCCGATTTCATGCATCTTGCCTTTAATATGATCGCATTTTACAGTTTCGGTCAGATTCTTGAAAAGGCGCTTTTTGCGAACCCCGATGTGTTTGGCTCCGATGCGCCCATATATTACCTGATGCTGTATATTGGCGGACTGATTATTTCCAGCGTTCCCGATTATTTCAAGCACAAGGACGATTATTATTTCCGCAGTTTAGGAGCTTCGGGCGCGGTGTCGGCTGTTATCTTTTCCTGTATAGTCCTGTATCCTACTTTACCTATCAGCTTTTTCTTCTTGCCGGGTATTCCGGGCTGGATATTTGGTCTGATCTACCTCGGGATCTCGGCTTATCTCGATAAGCAGGGCGGGGGCCGCATCAATCATGGAGCGCATTTATGGGGCGCTGTATTCGGGATTGTTTACACCATTGTATTTGTATCGTTAAAAGGCAATATCGATATCTGGCAGAATTTCATCGGTACTATCCGTGGCTAAACGATGGCTGACAGTATGCGCGCTGCTAAAAGTCGGAGTAGATTCCGTCAATTGTCTCTATTGTTTATGACAAATGGCAGATTTGAGACCAGCAAGCGCCGTGTGAGATTTTTCTTATCATTGGGGATCCCCTTGTTCTGCTAATGTACTCTACTCTCCGGTTAGCTCTTGCCGCTGCACCTGTTTTTCCAGGATAACGGGTAGATGAGGCTTAACGACATTCTGAAGAGAATCGGTGGAAATTGTCATGGCTTTGGCATCTTCCACCACCCCAAACCAGGGTCGGGGCTCTCCGAAAGGGTATTTGCCGAATACGATAACCGGCGTGCCGCTGGCGGCCAGCTCCTGGTCGTTTTTCAGTATCCATTGATCGGCCCAGCCATACAGGAATTGCGCATCTTCTTCCAGCAATCGCATACAGCTATGTGAAGCGGGATAACCCGGTAAGGCATATTCATGAAACCCGATACCTCCCCGGTTGCTGATATTAAAATTCCATTTCAATATCCAGGCATCGTCCACGGTACTGATCGATTTTTTGGCTTTCCAGTTGGTAAAGAATAGTCCGGTGGGAGTGGGGGTTGATTTTTTACCCATGTTAGTAGGGCCGGTTCTTGCCAGTTTTCCACTCTCGTAAGCGGCAAATGTTTGGGTAGGGTAGGAGAAAAAGATTATTTTTTTCACGTCCTTTACCGCATCGACGTGCTCCGGGAAAGACAGGTACTGGTAGAAGGGCAGAGAATAGTCGCTGGGTACAATAATACTGTCGAGCCTTTTTAGATGGATAAGATCGATCCGGTTTAATGCTTTGAGTATAGTTAGTTGGTTCTCATCAAGCGAATCCTGCAGCGATTTCCAGTCGGGCTTTTTTAACCAGCTATAAAGGATTACCGGTTGGATCACTTCCGGTTCCCGAACAGAGTCCTTTGCAGCGGATACACCACTTGTATCTAGTGAGGTAGCGGCTATTTCCGCTTCGTGGTTCTCGCAGGAGCTTGCAATAATAATAGCCAGGGTTACGGCAATGAATGCAGAGGGTCTCAGAATCATAATACCGCAATTTGCAAAAATAAATTGAGTAAATGAAATAAGCGAGGCTCCCTTTTTAGGGGGATTTTAATGTTAAAAGTTTCGGCGAATTATAGGTGGGCTTGCGAAAGAATTGCTATTTTAGAGTCTATGTTTTACAGGGGCTTTTATGCG
>JBEBUZ010000016.1:0-48928 GCA_040393015.1 Paraniabella yanshanensis | reverse complement strand
TTGTTTTTGTCCGCCGCTCAGCTGGTGCGGATAGCGATTATAAATACTTTCGGGGTGCGGGAGCTTTACTTTTTCAAACCATTGAAGGGTTTGCTTTTTAGCTTCGGATTTTGAAACGGGCTGGTGAACAAGCAAGGCTTCGCTTACCTGCTGTCCGCAGGTGTAAACCGGATTAAGCGAAGTCATCGGCTCCTGGAAAATCATCGATATTTTATTGCCGCGGATATGCTGCAGGTCTTTTTTTGACATCGAAAGCAGGTCGGCCGTTGAAATGCCATCTTCCGAAAACAAAATATGGCCCTTTTCAATTATTGCCGGTGGCGTTGGCAATAATTGCAATACAGAGAGGGCGGTTACTGATTTGCCCGAACCGCTTTCCCCTACCAGCGCAAGAATTTCACCCTTATTCACCTGCAATGAAATGTTTTTGATGGCAGGCGTGGTAACAGAATCTGACATAAAGCCAATAGACAGCTCTTTTATGGATAAAAGTGGCGCAGTCATTTTTTTTCGATTAATTTACCTGGATGGTTAATTTTTTTGAGGGTGTTGGTTAATGCATTTTTCATACTTAACTTTATAGTTTATGACGAAGCAATGGCAATAAGTGCAACTCTACTAACTTACAGCTTTTTCATTCACAAAATTGACAGACAGATTTTATTGGAAAACGGGGGTGAGGTATTGATTATTTGATGACATCCAATACTTTAATATATTTTATTTTGGAAAAAGAAACGGACACAGCTATTAATAAAATGCCGGCGAGAAAGTTTTTAGTGCTTAAATGGTAAAAGATGTTCATTGTTAGATTAATTAAAATTTCAGATGCCTTACGGTTTGCCCGTTATTGATCAGTTGTTTTAGCGATTCGATACCGATTTTCAGGTGGTTCTCCACGTAATTGGCCGTAACTTTTTTATCACTTTCCTCGGTTTTTACCCCTTCGGGAATCATGGGTGAGTCGCTCACTAATAATAATGCCCCGGTAGGGATCTGGTTGTAAAACCCTACGGTAAAAATGGTGGCTGTTTCCATATCAATGGCGTAGGCTCTTATATTTTTCAGGTATTTTTTAAATTCTTCGTCATGCTCCCATACGCGGCGGTTGGTCGTGTAAACGGTTCCTGTCCAATAGTCGGTCTTTGCATCGCGGATGCTGGTGCTCACTGCTTTTTGCAAAGCAAAGGCGGGCAGCGCAGGCACCTCCTCCGGAAAATAGTCATTGGAAGTGCCTTCTCCCCGTATGGCTGCAATGGGTAAAATAAGATCGCCTACTTTATTGCGTTTTTTTAATCCGCCGCATTTTCCCAGAAACAAAACGGCCTGGGGGCCTATGGCGCTTAACAAATCCATGATAGTAGCGGCGGAGGGGCTACCCATTCCAAAATTGATAATGGTAATATTATCGGCGGTAGCGCATTGCATGGGTTTGTCAACACCAACAACGGGAACGTTATTCCACCGGGCAAAAAGATTGACGTAATTGCTGAAATTGGTTAACAGGATATACTGTCCGAAATTTTTCAATTTTTCTCCTGTATAACGAGGCAACCAATTTTCTACTATATCTGGCTTGGTTTTCATTTAAGCTAAATTAATCTTTTATTTTTGGATGAATGATTTTGATTGAATATCCAAAGCCTGATTTCAGAATAGAGCTGAGAAATGAGCAACCTTATATTTTTGATACGATTCGAAAAAAATGGCTGTTGTTGCAGGAGGAGGAGTGGGTGCGACAGAACTTTGTACGCTACCTGCTTGAGGTAATGAAATATCCTTCATCCCTTATTGCGTTGGAAAAAGAAATTTACCTGGGCGCCCTAAAAAAACGTTTCGACGTTTTGGTGTATGACGGGAACCACAAACCATGGATGTTGGTAGAGTGCAAGCGTCCGGATGTGCCTGTTTCTGACGTTGTTTTGCACCAGGTTTTACGTTACCATATTTCCATTCCTGCCGAGTACCTGGTTCTCACAAATGGAAACCATACTTATGGCTGGCAAAAGAAAGGGGGCGGGTTAACGGAGATCCATTCACTTCCTGAACTTCTCGCTAACCAGTAAGTCTTTGCTATCCGGGGTATAAATGTAGAAACCTTCGCCGGTTTTTATCCCCAGTTTTCCCGAAGCTACCATATTCACCAGCAGGGGGCAGGGCGCGTATTTTGGATGCCCGAAACCCTTAAACAATACCTGCATAATGGCCAGGCAAACGTCGAGGCCAATAAAGTCGGCTAATTGCAGAGGCCCCATCGGATGAGCCATACCCAGCTTCAGGATGGTGTCGATAGCTTCCACATCGGCAACCCCTTCGTGAAGGGAATAGATGGCTTCATTGATCATCGGCATAAGTATTCGGTTGGCTACAAAGCCCGGGTAATCATTGGCCAGAGCCGGCACTTTGCCCAGTTGTTTGGTTAGTTCTATAATAGTACCGGTAACAAAATTAGCCGTAGCATACCCGTTGATCACTTCTACCAACTTCATCACCGGTACCGGGTTCATAAAATGCATACCAATTACCTGCGACGGTCTTGAGGTTGCTGCGGCCAGCCGGGTAATTGAAATAGAAGAGGTGTTGCTCGCCAGAATGCAATCCTGCGGAGCAGCTTCATCCATTTGCGCGAATAGTTGAAGTTTGACTGCTTCGTTTTCTGTTGCGGCTTCCACTACCAGGTGGGCATGGCTTACCCCATTTGCGATATCGGTTTCTGTATGGATGTTTTGCAGGGCCAGGTTTTTCTGTTCTTCCGTTATAAGGGCTTTGGATACCTGCCGGTCGAGGTTTTTAGAAATGGTGCCGAGAGCGTTTTCAAGCTGTTGCTCCGACACGTCAATCAGCGTAACATTAAAGCCGTTTTGCGCAAAAACATGCGCTATGCCGTTGCCCATGGTGCCGGCGCCGATTACGGAAACGTTTTTTATCATACAGGCATTTTTTGAAAGATAGGAAAAACCGGCGAAGCTTTAAAACTATACAAAGCGCATTTGATTTTTATTTTAAGTTTGTAGAATGAAAGGAAAAGTTTCGGGGTATATCTTTTTGTTAGCGCTATTCATTGGTGGCTGCATTTTTTTTCGGAATAATACGAAAGAGGCGGCAAAACAGGAGATTACTACCGCCGTATTAAGTATAGATAAGCTCACCGATGAGGCGGTTGTGGTGCCTTATGTGCGAAAGAACGGCAAACTGCCTGATTACTATATTACGAAAAGCGAGGCAAGAAAAACAGGATGGGACGCATCGAAGGGAAATCTTTGTGAAATCTTGCCCGGCAAAGCCATAGGAGGTGATGTTTTTTTTAACCGGGAGGGCAGCCTTCCTGTTGCTGAACGCCGGAAATGGTTTGAGGCAGACCTGAACTACCATTGTGGACGACGCAATGCCAGCCGACTATTATATTCAAGCGATGGCCTTATATATGTTACTTACGATCATTATAAAACATTTGAAAAAAGATGAAGCAGGTCAGATTTGATTTTGAACGGATAGGCTCTATGGAAGATTTTTATACCGTTGCCCGGCGTGAGCTGGAATTGCCCGAACATTTTGGCGCTAACCTGGATGCTCTTTGGGATTGTTTAACCGGTGATATCTCTTTGCCTGTTTCCGTTCAATTTGTTCATCTGTCGATGAACCAGCTGGAAACATTTGAGAAGCTCATTCAATTGTTGGAAGATGTTGCTGCTGAACTGGGCGATGATTTCCTGTTTGCCTATTATCTTCGGCCGGTACTATAAACTAAAAGCCCTGCTGATCGTTGTTGATCTCCAGCCAATAGCCATCCGGATCCTGAATCCATAGCTGTCGGATACCATCTGGCCTGGTAGTAACAGCCCCTTTTTTTCCGCCCGCGTCTTCCCATTCGAGTTTGTTTTTTTGGAGGATTTTAATAAATACATCCAGGTTGGGAACACTGAAGCAAATATGGTGATTTTTGTAATATTCTTTTCTGGCCGGTGCGCCCAGGATAAGGTGCAGGGAGGTATGCGGACCGGTTTTCAACCAAACATGCTTGCCAATTTTGAAAGGTTCTTCGATTTGTTCCAGGCCAATAATGTTTTTATAAAAATCCGCCGCCAGGTTCAGATTTGTCACATACAGGGCCTGGTGGTTCAATACGGCGCGGGGGCGGGCAGTGTCCTGCCCTTTGGTAATACAGGAAATAAGGGTGGCCAGTATACAGGTAAGGGCTAATTTATGCATGGTGAATTAGTTTTTCTTTTTGAATAATTCATCTTTCGAAACTATTTTCACTTTATCCCCGTCTTTAAGGGTTTGACTGATAACATTATAGGGGCCGGTTACCACTCTGTCGCCGGACACAAGACCGCTGGTTACTTCAATATAATTGATGTCTTGTATGCCGGTTTTTACAACCCTTTTCTTTACCACACCGTCTTTCATAACGAGGAAAACCACTTCTTCCATGTCGTTATCGTTGTCTGATTCCTGGGCTTCCGAACTGTTGGCCTGATCTTTTTGCGCTTCGACCATGCTTTTGTCGCTATCTTTTACCCGGGCGTTCACCGAAGCAATGGGTACCGCTATTACATTATCTTTTTGCATGGTTCTGATATCTGCGCGGGCATTCATACCTGGCCGGAAAGGAAAGGATCCCTTACCAAGCAGGTCCTGGTAGGATGATCTGTCGAGACGTATCCTCACCTCGTAATTGGTAATTTCTGTACTTGCAGCGGCTGTTGCCTTTACGCTGCTGGCTATTTTGGTAACTATGCCTTTGAATTTCCGGTCGTTATAAGCGTCTATCTCCACATCGGCCATATCGCCGATATTTACTTTTACGATATCGTTCTCGCCCACATCCACCCTCACTTCTATTGAATTCATATCGGCCACTGTCATCATTTCGGTGCCCGCCATTTGCGCAGTACCCACCACCCGCTCTCCTTTTTCTATCTTTAAAGAAGAAACAATGCCGCTGATGGGCGCTACAATGGTAGCCCGGCTCAAAGTTTTGTTGGCGGAAATAAGTCCTGTTTGGGAGGATTGCACCCCCGCCTTCAGGCTGCGGATGTTTTGTAAGGCCGCATTATAATTAGCTTTGGCCGATTCGAGACTGGTTTCGAATTGTTCCAGCTCTGCTTTTGAAATTACTTTTTCGTTGTAGAGTTTTTTATTCCGGTCGTATTGCTGCTGAGCCTGTTCCAGGGTGGCCTTTTGCGCTCCGAGGGCAGCTTCGCTGTTGGCTACGGTTGCCTGCGACTGGTTGACGCGGGCGGCGGCCTCATCTCTTTGCAGGGCATATACATCGGCATATATGCGTGCCAATACCTGTCCTTTGGTAACACTATCGCCTTCCTCTACCGTCAGTTCAGTTACTTCACCACTGATATCCGGACTGATCTTTACCTCGTACTCGGGATAGATCTGTCCGCTGGCTGTGACGGTTTCCGTAATAGAGCGGGCGGCTGCCACTTCGGCGGTAACCAATATATTAGCCTTGCCCTTTTTTACGTTTACATATACCATAAAAGCCGCACAGAGAATCGCTCCGCTAATAATTAGTATTTTCTGCCAACGTTTTTTCACTTTAGTACAATTTATAGTTCGCCCGAATATCGGAGATTACAATTTTAAACCTAATCCTTTGTAAAATTCCAGTAATTTCATCTTAAACACGTAGTCGTATTGTGCCGACACCCTGTTTATTTTAGCCCTGAACAGGTTGTTCTGGTTGATGATAAGATCAATGGGTTGCAGTAATCCGACATCAAATCTTTTTTTAGCAAAATCGTAGGCTTTTTGTGCCGATTCTACGGCTCTTTCGGCTGCGTTGAATTTTTCGATGGCTGCAACAGCGGTGGTGTAAGCCTGATAAATATCCTGCTTTAGGGTAAGAGCATCCTGTTCTTTTATCAATTGCTGGTTTTCCATATTAAGCCTGGCTTTCTGCCAATTGATACGTGCCGAGCCTGCGTTGAAAATAGGGATATTTAAGCCCAGCCCCAGGTTCTGGCTGAAATTATTGCTCATTTGCCGGAAATAGGTGTTTTTATCGTACCCGATGGGTTGGGTTAAGGGCGCTGTAACAGGGTAAACTGTACCGTCCACATCTACCGTTCCTACAGGAACATTTACAGTACCATAACTGCTGGGGATTATTTTTTGTGCATTGGAATACCGGGAATTCAACCCGCCAAAAAAAGACAGGGAGGGGTACATGCCGGCCCGCGCTACTGCGGTATTTTTTTCGGCTGCTTTCAGTGTGAGCGTATTTATTTTTTGCTGCGGCAGGTTTTCGATGGCAGACTGATAAACCAATGCCGGATCCAGTTCGGATAGTGTTTCAACGGGGATGGAGGCCACTGGTGGTGTTTCTATGTCAAAGGGTTGTGCCGCATCCATACTCAGCAGTGCTTTTAACTGTAAAAGCGACAATATATAATTGGCCTGGGTGGAAATAAGGTTAGCGCTATCTGTAGCATACTGTGTTTCTGCTTCCGCCAGGTTTAGTTCGGGTAAGGCTCCCGCTGCTACTTGTTTGCGAATGAGTGCTACCTGCTCCGATCCCTGCGCCAGTTGCACTTTACTGATGTTGATTTGTTCCTTATTGAGTAAGGCAGCCAGGTAGGCGTTGGCCACATTGAGGGCGATATCGTTTTTAGCTTTTTCCCAGCGGGCAATGCTTGCTTCTGCCAGGAATTCGTTGGCTTTTACTGTATTTTTTTTACTAAACCAGTTGAAAAGATCCAAGCCCAGATCAAGCCCATGATTGGCAAACAGGATTTCATTGGTAGTGAACTGGTTTGAGGTGGGATCGATTGATCGGCCGAACTGGTAGCCTCCGCTGTGCTGGCTATTGATGCGCGGATATTGGGCCAGCACACTTTGATCGTGTGTGAGCTTGTCGAAGCGAGCCTGTACATCGGCCTGTTTAACCGATATATTGTTGGCCAGGGCATAGGCAACGCATTCTTTCAGATCCCATTTGTCCTGTCCTTCCGATACGGTACATATCAGACCCGTTAAAAAAAGAAATAACAATCCCTTCATAGCATACGACTGAATATAGACGGTAAAAATAAGACAGAATGGAGATATATTTCATTTGTATTAAAAATGCTCAATAGAGTTTGGGTCTATTGAGCATTTTCCTGGTGAACAAATTATTTTAGTGATCAACAATATGGACTAAACTCGTAGTTTCATTTACCCCGGTTTATAAAGCCATTTGAGGTTAGCAACGGCAATAGTGGTTTCCTGGCTGCATCGGAATGAGCCAATACTGGGTGAGACAAGGGGAGGCGTTCCAACAATAAAAGCCTCCCGCCTGGTGCCCGTTACGATGTTGGTTCCAATTGTTTTACAGCTACATAAACAAGAAGCACAGTAAGGATCATTAAGCCCAAAAAAACGGTTTCTGCTTTTGCTTTTCCTGTATTTTTCTCCCTGAGGGAGTTAACAATACCGGATAGCTTGGTTCCCAGGGCAATGATTGCCAAAACGATGAATAAAGGACTTAGTGCCATAAGAAAATATTTAGGTTTAGTTAATCCATTCTCATTAAACACCATCCGAAATCAACAAAAACCAGCCTTCACCGACAGTGTTGACGAAGGGTCTCCGCTTTTGACAGTTAACAAACCTGGTATTTTCGTTAACCAGGCCCGTTATTTCATTGTTTGAAGAACCAGAAAACATGCTATGCCCAGCAGAAGGATAAAAGCCATAAACAACAGGTTTACTTTGATCTGGTCTACATCTTTTTGTCTAATAGACCCTACAAGTTTTATTGTCCGACCGAATAGGGTAAACAAAAAAATAGGCAACGTTAGAAAATATACCATAAACATATCGCTTGATTTTAGTGATCCAAATATACTCCTGTAAGGCAGAGGCCGAACTCCGCCACTGCAATTGCCACTCCAACGGGCCCTAACGCTTTCTTTGCAACCGCTTTAAAAGCCGCTTTCATCGCACCAACAGACCATACGGATGCAGTAGAACCATATGCAAAACCTGCAAAATCACCCAACAATGCCGCAACCGCACAAGCAGCTGCGTCGCTCCACGTTATTGTTCTGGCAGCCAAAGAATTCACCAGAAATCCTGAACGTCTTTTTACAGTCGGCTGCATATTTTCCACGCTAGTCAAAGCCATCACAAATGGAATAAGGTCGATTTCTGCCGCCCCCTCTTCGGCTATCATCTGTTGAATATCCTGTTCTGTAAACCCCTTCGAATATAAGTATTCTTTTGATTCTATGATCAAGGGGGCCAGACTATTTGTAATGGTTTCCAGAGGGAGACTTAGTGGATAGTCCGTGTTTGTACTGTTTGGCTCATATTGTAAAGTGGCCTTCGCCTCGTGAATAAGGTCGACCAGGCCATCCATAGAGTGTATATTCTGAAATACTGTTTCTGTTTCTGGATTTACAGCATCCGGGAATTGCATATATACGATAAGCTCATCGTCCGGTGGCGCCACAGCCCGTGCTACTGTAGTCTTATTTTTTGACGCTGAAAATGATATATTCCCGATTGTTGATTTGTTTTTTTCCAATGCCGCAACAAACCTGGCGTTTGCCAACCCCTCGCCGCTTTTTTCGTACGAGGCTTTTCTACAGGAATCGAAAATAAATACACTAAGAACAAGAAGCAGGTTAAATGTTAAAATAACCAGCATTCCCTTAGAGAACTTTTGGAAGGGAAGCAGAATGTTGGTTAAAATCTTTTTCATACAAATCGTTTTTCAAGTTAGTCTTACCTTCAGATTAGGCGCTGTGTCAGAATTTTCCGCCGTCTGCAGTTTTGTTTCTGTTGTCACTCACAGGTTAGGAGCTCTCATGGCGTAGTGGTGTTTCTGTTGATACTGCCGGCCCTTTTTTTTCAAATTGGCCAGTATAAAATTAAAACAAAAAATTTAACCGAACATTCAACAAAAAAGAATAATAATGACGGAATTTCCGGCGTTTGATCCCTTTATAAGGGAGGATAATTGTTAATATGTTCAAAAATGATTAATTTGGTCTGTGTTTGAAAATAGTTTTTTAAAAAAATGCCTATGAACCAGATTAACCAAACACTGAAGCAACTGCGCCTTCAAAAAGGACTTACCCAAAAACAGATGGCAGAGAAGCTGTACAAAAGCCGCAGTACTTATGGCGATATAGAAACCGGGCGCACCGGAATTCACTTATCGGATCTCCAGCGGATATGCCATGTATTGGATATTTCTGTTGCAGACTTATTTAAAACGGAAGGGTCGGACGGAATAAGGAATACCTTATTAGCCCAAAAAAGCCCCTGTAACGGGGCTCTTGAAAATAAGTCTGAAAGGTCTTAAAGTGAGTTATCCTTTTCGATTCTGCGGGCGCCTAAATAACGGGCCGCATAGTATTTTTCATCAAGGCCACTTACAATTACCCCATTACTGGAAGACGCATGTACGAATTTGTTATTGCCAACATATACTCCTACATGGGAAACGCCACCGCGGGTATTAAAAAACAATAAATCTCCTTCTTTCAGGTCGGATACGGCATGAACCGCAACCTTGAACTGTTCCCGGGCCGTTCGGGGTAAATCGATACCGAAAGCCGCTTTGTACACTTCCCTCACAAAAGCACTACAGTCGATCCCGCTTTTGGAAGTGCCTCCAAATTTATACCGGGTGCCGTACCATTCGTCAATTGCTTCCAGAAATTTGATATTGGTAAGCATACCCGGAACCATTTTCAAGAGAGTGCCGTATTTGGATTGTAAACTGGAGGGACTGAAAAATTTCTGCGCTGCTGCTAACAATGCGTCTTTGGTGCTGGTAGTCTTCAGCGTTGCATTAATTTCAGCTTCTATTTGCTCTGCTGTAAGTGCTTTTGCATTATTCTTTGAGGCGGTAGCCCGGGGATCAATCTGTCCGAAGCAATTAATGGTTACCAAAAAAGCAACAACTCCTAAACACGCTCTAAGCATAAAATCAGTCCTTTTGAGTTTATTCCGTGTAAACACGGGGATGTCAATTTTTCACGATTACTAAAACGTTTGTTTGGAAATAATATTGTGTTGAATCAAGAAATTTTTTTCAATTTTATATAAATGACTGGTTATCATATGTTTAAATTTTATATCATTTTCCTTTAATGTGATGAAAATTCGGTTGAAGAAGCCATTTAAAGTTGCCTCCCGCTTTTATAGATTTCCCATCGCCGGATCGCTGATACCTTCTTTACCTGTTTCTACATGACCCGCAAAAGATTGAGAAAAGCTTTCGTGCCCTTTCAACCTTACAGTGAAATCGTACCAATGCGATGACTTTTGCAGGGTTAAAACGATGGCGGTTTTTTTACCCGCAACCACTTTCCGTATTATCCCGTGATTTCCATAAGCATTGTCTGTAATTTCGAAATCGTAATCTTTTGCGCCGCTGTTGACGATATGAAGCACCACATTACCGGTTGGTACTTTTTCTTTTTGGTACCGGCAATCGATCTGCACCAACGGGTCGTTTTTATCGCCCCGGAACTCCCGGTAAAATCCGTTGGGCCCGTACAGTCTCAGGTGGTAGTCTTTATTTTCAAAATCGTTGAGATTCCATTGGTCTTCTATTTGATGACCTGCTGCAACCGTATAGTTCCAGTTGCGGTTGACCTCGTAATTGTTTTTATCGCGAAGCGCCTTGTGTTTTCCCATTGCATATACCCTGAACGGGGCCCCCGCCGCCCGATCCCCAAATTGTTCTTTAGAAGCTTCCATTCGAACTGTAAACTGCTGGCTGGCAGGGTCGAAGCTGCCCGAAGCATACAATTCGTATGGAATAGCACAGGAGGGGCGCGTGCCTTTTTCCTGCCGGGGCAGCCAGGCGCTGTAGTCGCCTTTTTCCAAATCGGCTACCTCTATCTTTTTGTAACCGGCGGGGTCTTTTCTGAATTTTGCGTTGTAAATAGATTCAATAAACGGGTCGCGTTTTACGAAAGCCAAATCTCTGTCGGCACCCTTCTCAAAACGGCTGAAGGCCGCTGTAAGATCGCCGCTGATGGCTCGCCGCCAGGGATTGATATTATCGAACCGGATATTTTTTTTGAACTTTTCATTGCAGAACTTTTCCAGGAACCGGAGGGTGGAAGTGTGTTCGAACAACTGCGAACATACTTTACCGCCCCTGCTCCAGGGCGAAGCTATGATCATGGGAACCCTGAATCCTAAACCAACCGGTGCTTCCCGGGCCTGGCTCTCCGGAATGCCCTGTGCCAATTCATTGGCTAACCGTACATGTTCTATTTCGGTGTCGATTTCGGGGGCACATTTTCCTGTTCCGGGCATTTTATTATCCGAGATGGAAAAAGGCGGTATATGGTCATAATAGCCGTCATTTTCGTCGTAGGTAATAATAAATATGGTTTTTTTCCATACTTCGGGGTTTTGGGTGAGGATATCCAGTATCTCCGAGAGATACCAGGCGCCATACCAGGGAGCACTGGGGTGGTCGGAGAACTTTTGCGGTCCGGCCAACCAGGAAACAGTGGGTAATTGGCCATCTTTTACATCTTTCCGGAACTGGTAAAAAATATCACCGGCCGGAATTTCCGTTTCCCTTTTTTGTCCTTTTTCTTCATAACTAAGCCGGGTCAGGCTCCGGTAATCGGGATCTGCCGCATTCGTTGTAAACGCGTTTCGGAAAAGGCGCTTCTCTTTCCCGGGTAATTGGTCGAAATTTTTCGAATTCCATTTAGCCAGTTCGGAACGGGCCTTATCCAAGGCTTTTTGTTTATTTCTGATATCGGCCATATTTTTCACTTCGTCCATTTCTCCCGGACTGGCCTGCTGCAATTGATCAATCTCCCCGGGGAGCGTATCAACAAGGTGTTGAAGGCTTTGAATATACCTGGGCGTAAATTTTACATTATAGGCTGCAAAAAACTCGAGCAGGTTGCAGCCGAAATTAGACAACCAGGAACGTTCTTCCCCTTTAAAACCGCCGCCACAGGTAATTTCATTCTGGTAAAATTTCCAGTTGATGTCGTTTTCCGACAAGAGTTCAGGAAAGGTTTTCCAGGTGTGTTTGGCATGTCCATAGTCGGGATTACGGATATTAGCTTTCTGAAGGCCTTGCTCCTCATTCATGATATTGGCCGTCCAGAAAAAAGAACGGTTAGGGGTCGTACTGGTCATTGCCGAGCAAAAGTTTTGATCACAAACCGTAAAAGCGTCGGCCATGGCGTAGTAGAAAGGCAGGTCTTCGCGGGTATAATAACCCATGGTAAGCGGCATTTCTTTATAGTTTTTGTTTCCCGACTTTTTAGCCAGTAGCCATTGGTCGTATTTTCCGTCATGGTGGGCATCTACCTGGCTTTGTCTCGAATGCGGAAGATCTCCCATCCAGGTAACCTTCGTATTTTTTATGTCGAGCCGGAAGGGAGCATAACTACGGCCTTTTTCATCGGTCTGGAACCATACAGGATGGGAGTTGGGGAGGGTGATGGCACGAGGGTCGTTAAAACCTCTTACCCCCTGCAGGCTGCCGAAACTATGATCGAAAGAACGGTTTTCCTGCATCAGTATAACAATATGTTCCGCATCCAGGTAAGTGCTGCCCGGGGCAGGGTCGATCGCAAGGGCCGCCCGTACAGAGTCGGGTACAAAAACGGAAAATCCGGCCGCTCCGGAAAGCATCGCTGCTTTTTTAAGAAAATCTCTTCGGGTATCCATGGCAAATATTTAGAATTTTTTGGCCTTGCAGAGGTTTAAATGTAGCACTTTAATTGAAAAATAGGTTTAAAAGTATTGTTTTTTATTTCGATTTAGTTTTTTTTAGTTTCATCATGTTTAATCCATAGCGTTAAGATAGTGTCAGGCGATCAAAGCAGCGGAAGCTCAGATGGGCTTGCCGTTAAGCTCCTCTTCGTGATAAACCAACTTTCTACACCCTTCTTTGTTAATCTTTGGGACCGGTCGGTGCAACGATGTGCATAAACAGATTGGATAAAAATCAATTTTTATTGCACTTTGCAAAAAAAGAAGAGATGAAGTTTTCACATTTACACGTACATACACAATACTCACTTTTAGATGGTGCAGCGCCCATCGGTAACCTGTATAAAAAGGCGATTGCCGATGGGATGCCGGCTCTGGCGATCAGCGACCATGGAAATATGTTCGGGGTTTTTCAGTTTGTGGCTGAAGCTTACAAACACCTGGATGAAAACGGCAAACCTAAGGTGAAGCCGGTAGTGGGCTGTGAGTTTTATGTGGTGGAAAACAGGCATGAAAAGGTTTTTACAAAAGATAAAAGGGATAAGCGTTATCACCAGATTTTACTGGCCAAAAACGAAACCGGTTATCGCAATCTCACCAAATTAACCTCACTGGGGTTTATTGAAGGCTTATACGGCAAATTTCCCCGGATTGATAAGGAGTTGATTTTACAGTACCACGAAGGGTTGATTGCCACCACCTGTTGCCTGGGTGCATCGGTGCCGCAGGCCATTTTAAGCAAGGGCGAAGCGGAAGCAGAGCAAGAGTTTAAATGGTGGCTCGACTTATTCGGCGATGATTTTTATGTGGAACTCCAACGTCATGATATTCCCGATCAAAATATTGTGAACGAAGTGCTCGTAAAGTTTGCCAGAAAATACAAAGTGCCCATTATTGCCAGCAATGATTCTCATTATGTAAACCAGGAAGACGCCAATGCCCACGATATCCTGCTTTGTATTAATACAGGCGAGAAACAGGCTACACCAAAGTTTAAAGGCGATTTTGGAGATGAGGATGCCAGCACAAAAGGCACTCGTTTTGCTTTTGCCAATGACCAGTTCTATTTCAAGACCACCAATGAAATGTCGGATCTGTTCCACGATCTTCCGGAAGCGATAGATAATACCAATGCTATTGTGGACAAGATCGAACTGCTGGACCTGAAAAGAAACATCCTCCTGCCTAATTTCCCCATTCCGGATCAATACAGAACGCATATTTCGGATCAGAAAACAGAGAAAGGTGATATTTTGAGCGCCGATTCGCTGAACCAGTGGGAATACCTGAAGCATTTAACCTATGAGGGCGCGCGGGAACGCTACGCCGATGCTTTTGAGGGGGAGGTGAAGGAACGGATCGATTTCGAATTGTTCACGATTAAAACCATGGGCTTCGCCGGTTATTTCTTAATTGTAAGCGATTTTATCAAAGCAGGCAGGGATAGCGGCGTATTTATCGGCCCGGGACGGGGCTCCGCCGCGGGTTCGGTAGTAGCATACTGTATCGGTATTACTAATATAGACCCCATTAAATACAACCTGCTGTTTGAGCGTTTTCTCAACCCCGACCGGAAATCGATGCCGGATATTGATACCGATTTTGACGATGAAGGCCGCCAGAAGGTAATCGACTACGTGGTACATAAATATGGTAAGAGCCAGGTAGCGCAAATCATTACTTACGGTACCATGGCGGCTAAAATGAGCATCAAGGATGTGGCGCGGGTGATGGATCTGCCCTTGCCCGACTCCAATGCCCTGGCGCGGCTGATACCCGAAAAGCCCGGCATATCGTTGAAGCGCGTACTGCATGCACCTCTGCAACACAGTGCCGATAACGAAAAATCGCTCATCGAAAAAGAACAATTGATTGCCGAAGATCTCGAGAATGTGAAAAAATTGCGGGATATTTATAATGGCAGCGATTTGCAGGCAAAGGTTCTGCACGAAGCTGAAATCCTGGAAGGCTCTGTACGCAATACCGGCATACATGCGGCCGGTATTATTATAGCGCCCCGCGACCTTACCGACTTGTTGCCCGTGAGTACGGCAAAAGATTCGGATCTATGGGTTACCCAAATCGAGGGAAGCGTTATTGAAGAAGCGGGAGTAATTAAGATGGACTTCCTGGGTTTGAAAACCCTCACGATTATTAAAAATGCCCTGCAACTCATCAAACTGAACCATGGAAAGGAAATCGACATTGACGCTATTCCACTGGATGACGAAAAGACCTACGAGCTTTATCAAAAAGGAGAAACCAACGGTACCTTTCAGTTTGAAAGCCCCGGTATGCAAAAACACCTGCGCGACCTGAAACCCGATAAGTTCGGGGACCTGATCGCCATGAACGCTTTATACCGACCCGGCCCCCTGCAATACATACCCAATTTTATCAAGCGCAAACATGGTTTGGAAGAAATAACCTACGATCTTCCCGAGATGGAAGAGTACCTGGCGGAAACCTATGGTATTACTGTATACCAGGAGCAGGTGATGCTACTGAGTCAGAAATTAGGGGGCTTTAGCAAAGGCGATGCCGACGTGTTGCGGAAAGCGATGGGGAAAAAGCAGAAGGCGGTGCTGGATAAAATGAAGAAACAGTTTATAGAGGGCGCTGTACAAAAAGGACATCCGGCCGATAAACTTGAAAAAATCTGGACCGACTGGGAGGCATTTGCCCAATATGCTTTCAATAAATCGCACTCAACCTGTTATGCATTTGTGGCATACCAGACGGCTTACCTGAAAGCCCATTATCCCAGCGAGTACATGGCCGCAGTATTGAACAACGCCGGTTCCTTAGAAAAGATCACCTTTTTTATGGAAGAATGTAAGCGCATGAACTTGCCGGTACTCGGCCCCGATATCAATGAATCTCAAAAAGGGTTTGCCGTAAATAAAAAAGGCGAAATTCGTTTTGGTTTAAGCGGACTGAAAGGAGTGGGAGAGGCGGCGGTAGAAAGTATTATTGCTGAAAGAGATAGTAAGGGGGCTTATAACACCATTTTTGATCTGGTAAAAAGAGTAAACCAGCGAACCGTTAACAAAAAAACAATGGAAAGTCTGGCATATGCCGGTGCTTTCGATTGTTTTGGAGAACTGCATCGCGCCCAATATTTTTATACGCCTGAGAACGATAATACCACCGGTCTGGAAAAAATTATCAAATACGGGCAGATTTGCCAGAATCAGGCACAAAATAGTGCCAATACACTCTTTGGCGATCTGTCTGAATCGATGGAAATTGCCCTTCCAAAGATCCCCGATTGTGCACACTGGCCCTTAATTGTGCAACTGGATAACGAGAAGGAAGTTACCGGCATTTTCATCAGTGGGCATCCCTTAGATGATTACCGCTTTGAAATGGAACACTATGGCATTGCCCGCATCGACTATCTGAATGAATTGAAAGAAGACAAGGAAAAAATTAATTCCAATGCCACTTTCCGTGTCATGGGAATGGTAAGTGATGCCCAGCACCGAACCTCCGCTAAGAATGGAAACAAATTTGGTATATTTACGATAGAAGACTATTCCGGAAAAATGGAACTGGCGCTTTTTTCGGAAGACTATCTGAAACATTCGGCCATTTTGCAGCCAGGGTCTACCGTATGTATAACCGGTTTTTTTAAGAAGAGATACAACGGAGATTACGAATTTAAGATCAACTCGGTTTGCCTGGCCGAGACGGTTAAGAAAAGTTTTACCAAAAAAATAAAAATACAATTGCCTGCTGCGGATATCAGTGAGGATATGATCGGTTTTGTACAGCAAAATTTTAAATTGAACAAGGGAGGCACTCTTATTCATTTCCTGGTTAAAGATGAGGAAGAAGACACCGAAGCTGAGCTGATAACGAATGGTAAAGGCTTTGAAATGAATAGCGAATTGATCGCTTTTCTGGCCGATAAACATAATTGGCAGGTGCGGGTAGAATCTAATTAAAGAAGAAATATTATAAACGAATTTTCAATGAACTGGAAAGAGTATTCAGACTATACAGAGGAATTGGTAAACAGCGAAACACCGCCGCCACCTTATGATAACCCCGATTATCACCATTATACGGTAATGAATGAAAAAAGGATGCAGCGCTGGATAAAAACAAATCCCATTACCGCCGAAACAGCGGAAGTGGTAAAATCAATAAAAAATCCGCAGACCTGGGTAGTGATTACCGAGCCCTGGTGTGGCGATGCGGCTCATATTGTGCCCATCATTTATTTAATGAGCACTTTGAACAGCCGGATTGAATTACAACTGCAATTGCGCGACAGCGGCTCCGAGATAGAAAACTATCTTACTAACGGCAGCCGCTCGATACCGATGTTGATTGTGCGGGACGAAAACGGCAAGGATCTGTTTTATTGGGGACCTCGCCCCACAGAAGGGCAGGAAATGTACATGGCGTTGGCCGCGCGCAAAGCCGGTTTCGAGGAGGTAAAAACGGCTATTCAACACTATTATAATAAGGATAAATCTTTAAGTACCCAGCAGGAAATTGTTGACCTTTTGAGAGAGAAGTCTTAAAAATCCGGTTATAAACCAGCTGAATTATGAATTAGGGGTTAAGAGTTACGAATTACGAAAAGCTTAAAGCGCAAGGCCGCCTTTGTTGCGTGTTGCGTGCAGGCCCTGCGAAGAGCAGAAACACCAACAAAACTTTTGCGCTGGTTGTACAGGGCAGCAACACAGTACGAATTAAGAATTAAGAGTTACGGCCCGATGATTCCGGTTGTCGATCGGCTATGAACCAAAGACACGCATCCTACATCCCAAATCCTGCTACTTTATGCGGGGTGTTCCCACGCACTCCAACTCCCAAACCTTGCTGCTTCCTGCGGGATTTTCTGCGGAATTTGCCCTGTTAATAACTTTTTTGCAAATATTTTCTGCTTTTTGCAGGTTTTTGCGGTAATTAATCCTATCTTTAAGTTATCGTTAATAAAACGCTAACAGATTGCTTAAAAAAGAACGACAAGCTTACATATTGCATCAGCTCAATTTGCATAACAAAGTATTGAGTATGGATCTCTGCAATGAAATGGCCGTATCGGAAGATACGATCCGGCGCGACTTGCAGGAACTTTCCGAAGCCGGGCGACTGATCAAGGTTCATGGCGGCGCACTCTCGATGGCTTTTAGCAATGTTCAGTTTAAGCCAACGAACGTTTATTCGCAACCCCATAAAAGAATTATTGTTAACAAGGCTCTGCAGTTGATAGACAACGGAATGTTTATTCTCACCAGCGGGGGAACCACCATATTAGAATTGGTTCGGTCGCTTCCGCCGCATTTAAAAATAACCATTATGACCGGCAGCATACCGGTAATTAATGCCTGTGCTGCGCATCCGGGCATCGATATCGTGGTAATAGGGGATAAGCTGTCGAAGGATTCTAAAATAACGGTGGGAGCCGAGGCCATACAGAAAATAAGCCATGTAAATGCCGATTTATGCTTTTTAGGAACAAATGCGATTGATATAGAACATGGCGTTACCGATAACGATTGGGAAGTGGTGCAGGTAAAAAAAGCCATGATACAGTCGGCTTCCCGGGTAATTTGTATGACCATCTCGGAAAAGCTGCAGACTTACCAACCCCTGGCAGTTTGCGGGCTCGACAAAATCAGTTACCTGATTACCGAGCTGGATCCAACGGATAATGTATTAGCGCCATTTTCAGACGCGGGCGTTAAGGTTATATAAATAATAGACAACTATTAAATTTAAATCTGAAATTATGAGGAAAGCAATTGTTAGTACTGTATTTCTTTGGCTGCTATGCTGTTTACTTCCCGGCATAGCAATGGCTCAATCCCGAACCATAACGGGAACTGTTATCAACCAGGAAGGGCAGCCCTTGTATGGCGTAACCGTTTCAGTAAAAGGAACGGTAAGGGCTACTTCTACCGATCAGCAGGGCGCTTATACTATTTCAGCTGTTACCGGCGATGTGCTGGAATTTACGGCAGTGGGATATGCCACCCAAAATATTACAGTAGCGGGGTCGGATATTATTTCCGTTACCCTTGCGCTCTCCACTGCCAGTCTGGATGAAGTAGTAGTGGTGGGTTATGGTACCCAAAAAAGAAGCAATATTACCGGTGCTATTACGAATGTGGATGTGGAAAAAGTGCTGGGCAGCAGACCCATTGCCGATTTAGGGCGCGGTTTGCAGGGTGCTGTTCCGGGCTTGTCGGTAAGGGTTCCCAGCGGAGAAGTAGGTTCTGATCCATTGATACGTATTCGCGGGTTCGTGGGTTCGGTACAGGGTTCGAGCGCACCGCTGATATTGGTAGATAATATCGAAGTTCCCAGTATTCAATTAGTCAACCCAAATGATGTGGAAAGTGTATCCGTGTTAAAAGATGCTTCTGCAGCTTCTATTTATGGCGCAAAAGCGGCATTTGGGGTGGTACTTATTACAACAAAAAAAGGTTCCAAAACCGAGGGAAATACTTTAACTTATTCGAATAATCTTTCCTGGCAAAATCCGGCTAAAGCTTTGGAAGTGGCAGGGATCGATGGGCTTCAATATACATTAGACGCACATCACAATATGAAATCCAGCGGTCCGGCAGGTGGCTTTTGGAGGCTTAGCGAGGAAAGCCTGCAAAAATCAAGAGAGTGGCAGGAAAAATACGGCAGCACGGTAGGACCCAACGATCCGGTTGTATATAACCGCGACTGGTATTGGGACGGAGTGGATAAATATGGGATAAGAATTTATGATCCCGTAGCCGTTATGGTGAAAGAAAATGCTTTTACCCAAAACCACAACCTTTCCTTAAACGGAAAGTCGAACAACACAACCTATAATGTTGGGTTCGGATACTTTAACCAACAGGGTATGATGAAACCCGCGGAACACGATGATTATACAAGGTATACCGGAAATTTCAGCCTGTCTACTAAATTAACCGATTATTTAACTATTAGAGGAGGCGCATTATTTTCCGACAGAACCAAACGCTATCCCAATTCTTTTACCGGCTTTGGAGCCGATCCCTGGTTATACCTGTACCGGTGGAGCCGTTATTTTCCTACCGGTGTAAAAACACAACAGGGCGAAATTATACGCGATCCATATTGGGATACGAAGTACGCGCACACGGCCACCCTTGGGAACAGGTATAATAACCTGAACTTTGGTACCACTATTGATCTGAACAAAAATTGGCAGATTATCGCCGATTATACCTACGATACCCGGATCGACAGAAGCCAATCTTCCCGACCTTCCTATTCTTCGGCCTGGACCTGGTATGGGGTTGTTCCCTACCTCGATGATGAAGGTGATCCTATTTATGTAGATGATGATGGTAATATAACCGCATCAGGGGGTGTTCCTGCATATCGCTTTCCTATGCAGCAACATTACACAAAAGAAGCTTCTTATATTTATCAGTCAACCTCCATCGCTCAGCGACATACTATTAACGCTTACTCTACCTATAACTGGAATTTGAATGAGTTGAATCATTTCAAATTCACATTAGGGTCTAATATCGTTTCCAACAAATGGAAGAGCCATTGGTCCAACAGAACCAATCTTATCAGAAACGATGATCCGCAGTTTTCTCTGGCAACCGGCGTTCAGGAATCCGGTGGTGATGCTAACTGGGATTCACAATTGGGATATTTTGGACGTATCAACTATGCGTTTAATAATAAATATTTGCTGGAAGCAAATCTACGTTACGACGCTACTTCCAAATTTCCTGAGTATTTGAGATGGAAATGGTACCCTTCTTTTTCCGCGGGTTGGATTATTACCGATGAGAACTTTATGCAGTCGTTGAAGCCGGTGCTGAGCTTTGCTAAGTTCCGAGGTTCCTGGGGATCTATTGGAGATCAGTCTGTGTCGAACTCCCTTTATCTTCCCACAATGGGAGTTGGCCAAACCTCGTGGCTGAATGCTGAAAATATGCAATTGTTTAATTTAGGCACACCGGCGCCGGTTTCCGCAGGCCTGACCTGGCAGGATATCGTAACTTTAAACCTGGGTGTAGACCTCAAGTTCTTCAAAAATAAATTCGGCGTCACCTTCGACTATTTCGAGCGTCAGACCAAGAATATGATAATTTCCGGAGAAGCCCTTCCCGCTACCTACGGCGCTTCCGCTCCTCAGGGTAATTACGGGAATTTGTTAACGAAAGGATTTGAGTTGGCACTCGACTTTAACCACCGTTTCGACAATGGCCTGGGAATTAATTTAATGGCCAATGTTTCCGATGCCGTTACCGATATCACGAAAGCTCCCGACTGGAACACGGCCTGGGAAGACCGGTTGATAAATAATACCTGGACTACCGGAAAAAGGTACGGTGATATTTATGGCTATGTAACAGACAGGCTTTTTCAGAAAGATGATTTTGTGTATGATGCCAACGGAAATTTTGTGCAGGAAACCATTATATGGCAGGGCTCTGCCAAGGTGACCAATAAATTGGCCGGCAATAATCCCGTGTACCAGACTTATTTCGAGGATGGCAACCAGATTCTTCTGATCAGTCCGGGAGATGTAAAATTTGTGGACGTAGATGGCGATGGTTATATTACTCCCGGTAAAGGTACTTTCGGTGATCCTGGCGACAGGGTGGTTATCGGAAACTCATTACCCCGTTACGAATATGGATTCCGGATTGGGTTAGATTACAAATCATTCGATTTCTCTGTAATGGGCCAGGGAGTTGGTAAAAGACATATCTGGGGTGAGGGGCAACTGGCTATTGCCGGGTATCATGTGAAAGACGGAGCGATGCCACAGGCGATTGCCGCTGATTATTGGCGTGAAGATCGCACGGACGCTTTCTATCCCCGTGCCTGGCACTATGGTGGTGTTCCCGGATTCGTAATGGTGCCTCAAACAAGATACCTGCTTAATATGGCCTATTTCAGGATAAAGAATATCACATTGGGTTATAATGTGGCTCCTAAAATGCTGGATAAAATAAGTCTGAAACAGGCAAGAGTATATGTATCTTTCGAGAACTTTATTACATTCGATAAGCTACGCGGCCTGCCGATCGATCCCGAAGCCATATCCGGAGTATCTATGCTTGCCGGCAACTATAACCTGGGGCGTACCGGAACCGGAAACCCGGTATTTAAAATTGCTTCAGTAGGTGTTAATATTTCACTTTAATCCTAAAACCTTTATTATGAAACGAAGCATTATAAACTTTAACAATAGTAAAAGCCGTCGGATGAAATATCTGTATATAAATTATTTATTACTCTCACTTCTTCTGGTAAGTTCTGTCGGATGTAAGAAGTTTTTGGACCGTCCGCCACTTACCACCGAAACCGACCTCACGGCCTGGACCTCGGAAGACAATGTAAGGCTTTATGCCACTCAGTATTACGAGCGCTTCTTCCCTGGCTATGGATTGGGATTTTCTACGGCTGGCGCCGCTTTTATGGATTACCAGTTTAGCGATGATGTGTTTTTAATGGGCAACCAGGGCAATTTTACCCGCGCGGTACCTAACAGTAATATTTGGGGGATGGGCACTCTCCGCTCTATCAATCTTCTGATAGACAGGCTTCAGAATAACATGAGTGGTATTCTTTCAGAAGAAGCATTCAACCACTGGATGGGCATCGGGCGTTTTTTCAGAGGGTTGGAATACGCATCCCTTGCTACACGTTTTGGTGATGTGCCTTATTATGACCATGTGGTGAGCGACCTGGATAAGGACGACCTGTACAAGCCCAGAACGCCCCGCAACGAAGTAATGGACGCGGTGTACGACGATCTGCAATTTGCATTGCAAAATGTAAGGCTTAACGACGGAGCACAGTTTGTGAACCGATATGTGGTGGCGGGTTTTGTATCGCGTGCTGCTTTGTACGAAGGAACCTGGCAGAAATATTATTACAACAATAATGAAAGAGCGATCAAATTTTTGCAACTGGCAGAAGAAGCGGGTGATTTGATTATAGCAAGCGCCAGATACGACATAGTAACGGACTTCAGAAGTCTTTTTGCTTCTAATTCCCTGGCCAATAACAAGGACGTGATCTTTTACAGGAACTACGATCCTTCGGTGTCTATTACTCACTCGGTGGCCTCCTATAATAATTTATCTGAGTCGATTGCCTTTGGCCCTACCACCGATTTGCTGAAAAGTTTCATTTGTGTGGATGGAAATGTATGGCAGAATTCTGCCGCTCCGCTGGCCAATAATTTTTCGCTGTCCCGGATGATTGTATCCAGGGATTCAAGGCTGGAAGCAACATTTTACGACAGGCCTACTGTTAAGAACAGGGCTTCGTACTGGTATGTTAACAAATTCATTCCCCGCAGTGTGGTTAAAACAGTCGAAACAACAGGGAATGTTCCCAACGAATTTTCAAGCAGCAGAAACGAAACCGACTACCCTGTTTTTCGCTATGCCGAAGCCTTGCTGAATTGGGTAGAGGCGAAAGCGGAACTTTCAACTATTGGCGGTGGTTCTATAACGCAGGCCGATATAGATGCATCCATCAATAAAATAAGAAACAGGCCTTTGGCTCAGGAAGCCATCGACAAAGGAGTGGTGAAAACTGCGCCACTGAATATCGATGCATTGCCCAATGACCCCACCCGCGATCCCTCCGTACCAGCCCTTTTATGGGAAATACGCAGAGAGAGAAGAATGGAACTGGCCTTTGAACATTCGCGCTTTGAAGATTTGAAACGCTGGTCCAAACTGGGCTATATGGAAACAGCAACCAAAAAAGACCTGCTTTCGGGCGGCTGGGTTAACTTTTCAGCGGAAGCTTCGGGAGATCTGGACGCCAGCAAGGTAAACCAGGTAGCGGTGGTTTCTTTAACAGGAACAGAAACCGTTTATAACGGCAGCAATTTAGCAGCCATGAATGGTTTTTATAAAGGCACTAATACCAATGGAAGGCTGCCTTTCCTGAATCAGCCAGGAGTGAACCCCTACCTGAGCCCGATAGGCAGAAACCAGATAAACGAGTACGAAAGCAAAGGCTATACGCTCACACAAACCGAAGGATGGCCCCAAAATTAAATCTCACAATATCAACTTTAATCTGAAAAATTAAATAATGATGCGTTATAATTTTAAATACGGGATACTGCTTGCATCTTTATTGATGCTGGTATTTGTGTCCTGTACAAAAGACTTTCCACAAAATGTGGATTCGCCGGATGAAGTGGTACTTCAGTCTATAAAAATCCTGAATGCCGGTGCTGACGGCAATACGGTAATAGAGGGTGTGATAGACGAAAATCAGAAAACAATTTCTTTCCCGAGGCTGGACCCCGCAACCGATTTCAGTGCTATTCGCTTCGAAGCCGTCATGTCGAACGGGGCGAAGCTGGATCAGGATAGCTACGAATTTATCTTTGGAGAAGGAGTATCTGCCCAAAGCGGCATTTTAAAAGTGGTTAATAATAAACGTTTCCGTGAGTACCGTGTACTATTAAGATTGAATGTGCCGGTTTACGGTGCGGATTTTACCAAGCCATCGATTTATGATTATACCAATAACGAGTTGGGTAATCCGATTTATCCAACCTATACCGGGGCTCTCACCAGGGGATCAGGGTTTGACGGAGAACATGTGCTAATTGCAACCAGGGCTACGGGAGGCTCGCATCTGCTAAAAGTTTCTGATCTCAGAAATAATGTTATCAGCCCCATAACAATTAACCAAACCGGTGTTTCGGGCGGAACCTTCCCTGTATGTGCGGCTGCCCAGGTAAACGGGCATACCTATATTACAAATCTATCGGGCAATTCGGTTGCCAGTCCGTTAAAA
Organism: Paraniabella yanshanensis; assembly: GCA_040393015.1. Taxonomy (GTDB): domain Bacteria; phylum Bacteroidota; class Bacteroidia; order Chitinophagales; family Chitinophagaceae; genus Niabella; species Niabella yanshanensis_A. The sequence continues at coordinate 24,424 of JBEBUZ010000016.1, read as the reverse complement.
ATATACCATTGGACGGATCCTTCGGCTGCTCCGCAATTGATATGGAGCGAGCAAATACCTAATGGCGGCGCAAGGCTGGGTGATAATATGTCGGCCAACCTGGATGAAAACGGTAACGGTTATTTTTATTTTGGCGACAATCCGGCCACCAGGTTGGTGAGGTTAAAAGTAACCAACTATACCCAAATTTCAGACCCGATAGCTTTTACAGCAGTTACGGGTCAATCTTACACCATGTCCTTCAACAGGGTGGGTAATACTTCCGATTATATTTATACCGGCTACGAAACAGCCATAAGAGTAGTTAATGAATCGGCTACCGTTGCTTATACCCTTGGAAGTTCAGCGGTTCCTCTAAGAGGATCGGATGCACAGGTAATTCACTTTAATAATGAGCGCTATCTTATCATGACAACCGCGGCCCGGACCGGCTCCGAACCTGTTGTACTCTATGTATACGATATTACAAAGGGAAGTACAACCATCGAAGCACTCACTTTGTTTAATGAAAGAGCCGATAAGTCGCCAGTCTTCCAGTATTCCCTGTTAGGGCCGGCTGGACCCAATTGTTTCAATCAAACGAGGTGGTATATAAGCAAAGACGAATCAGGCAAGGATGAAACATTAACAATATATTCTTCGCATACCGATGCGGGTTTCGTTATCGTCGATTTCCCCAAGAAGACATTGGATGATTAATTGGAACGCAACTACCTGATCTCAAAGATTCTTCATTTGCCCGATAAGGGCAGATGAAGAATCTTTTTAATGAAAACCATAATATCAACATCCGTTACACGTTATTTTACTATCAATATCCTAAATCCCGCCCATGAAAAAGCTTTATTATTTTTTATCCATTGTACTGCTGGCCGCACTCATCAATGCCTGTAAAAAAGACAATCCCGGCAACGATACGAAACCCGATCCGGATCCACCCGGTGGAGGCGAAACAATGATCCTGCCCAAAAAACAAATGCGCGCAGCATGGCTTACAACAGCCTGGGGACTCGACTGGCCCGAAGGCGATTATAATGCTGCTTCGCAAAAACAAAAATATATTGCCTATCTCGATAAGTTTCAGCAGCTCAAAATGAATGCTGTGTTTGTGCAGATCAGAGGGATGGCAGATGCATTTTACAATTCGCCCTACGAACCCTGGAGCGCAGCGCTTACGGGCACCAGAGGCACCGATCCCGGTTACGATGTACTGAAATTTATGATCGATGAAGCCCATGCGCGAAATATGGAATTTCATGCCTGGCTAAACCCCTACCGTATCGCTACCCGGGCGAACAATACGACGCCTTACCCGGCTCTTCATTCTTCGGTGAACGCCGCCTGGGTGGTAAGCCATGAAAAAATACAGATTTATAATCCGGCGCTGCCCGAGGTTCGGCAAAGGCTGGCAGATGTGGTGAAAGACATTATTACCAAATACGAGGTAGATGGTATTCATTTCGACGATTACTTTTATCCCGATCCCGGCACCGCCGGACAAATGGTGTCGGATCAAAACGACTATGAAACCTATAAAACGGGTACAGAAACCATTGCTCAATTCAGGCGGTCGAATGTAGATAAAGCGATCAAAGGGGTTTATGATGTGATAGTGGCCAATAAACCACAGGTAGTATTTTCGGTTTCCCCCGCTTCCGATTTCAGCTATAACCTCAATACCATGTATGCCGATATTCGCAAATGGGCCACTGAGGGCTGGATGGATGTGGTGATTCCACAACTTTACAGTAATACCAATTTTTCTACTAAACTGGTCGAATGGGATATTTTCAATAACAAACCCCATCTTATGATCGGCCACGGTTTCTACCAGATGACCAGCAGTTCTCAACTCTCTACTCAATTCGGATTGACAAAAAATAAAAAGGCAGCAGTAGGTACTTTGCTTTACAGTGCCAAATACCTCTATTCCAAACCAGAAATTACCGATAAACTGGCGGAGCTATGGAGCGACCCTACCGTAATCCCCTTCCTGGGCCGGGAAGTAGCGGCGGCTCCTGCCGAACCGCAGAGTGTACGGCTGGAGGGTAGTACGCTCAAATGGAACACTACCGGAAACCTGAAATCGGTAGTGTACTACACTGCGGACATAACCAAAGAGGCAAAAGTGCTTGCTATTACAAATAACAACCAGGCCGAGGCCGCACAGGCGGGTTTTTACGCGGTGGCTACACTGAATGCAGACAATAAGGAGAGCAAGGTTTCCGAACCTGTAAAGAAATAGGTTCGCCCATACCCTATACAGAACCAACAATAATGCTGCTGATTCACTATTGGATTTTCGTTAAGGAAATGGGTGTCTCAGCACATTATTCTTTACAGCTAAACCGACTCCCTTCTGAAAACGATTGCAGTAATTTGCGGTGATTTGCGAAAATGCCGCATAATCCTGCTTTTTTGTGACTTTTTTTTTTCTGGTTCTTGCACTTTTATCAAAATACTTTGCATAAATTTAACAAAAATATGTGCGAAAAAGCTTCCGGACATCGTGCCCACGGCGGGAAAATGTTTTAGGGATTAATTCTGAGGGGTCAGTAAAAGAAAAACCGGAAAAGTGGCGCGCCCGGATGATGATATTGCTTCTTTGCTTTTGCCCGGATCTGCTTAAACCTGCTCTTTGCCTTTTCCCAATTACTGTACAGGCGCTTTTTTATTCTGCTGTTCAAACCATCTAAACCAGTACGATTGGAAAAGCCGGCCCGGTATAATAAGAAGAGGACAAAAAAACTAAAGCAACTTTTTAAAATCAATACTATGAGGAGAACAATTGTAAGTACTGTCTTCCTGTGGCTGTTAAGCTGCTTCACAGCAGGGATAGCTTTTGCACAGGTTCAAACTATTACCGGCACTGTTTTGTCGGAAGAAGGCGATTTTCTGGAAGGTGTGACGGTAGTCGTAAAGGGAGCGAACCGCGCCACCTCTACGGGAAAGGATGGCAAATTTGTCATACAAGTAGAAAGAAACCAGGAGCTGGAAATAAGTTTTATCGGATTTCAGACCCAGACAGTAAGTCCTGTTCAGGGCATGACCATTAGGCTGTTAAAAGAGCAGGCCGTTCAAATGGAAGATGTGGTAGTTACGGCACTGGGTATTAAGAAGGAAAGAAAAGCCCTGGGCTATGCCGTGTCGGATCTGAGCTCCACGGAGTTGATGAAAAACAAGAACACCAATATCGTTAACTCGCTCACAGGAAAAGTGCCTGGTGTAAACATCACCCAATTTAGCGGCTCTGCGGGTGCAGGCGCCTCCATAACCATCCGGGGTGGCACTTCTACTTCGGAAAGCAGGCAAAATCAGCCGCTATTCGTTATAGATGGTATTATTTATGATAATTCAACTACCGTTACCGGTAATACAGGTACAGATGGTATGTCCAGAAGCAATACCACTTTCTCCAATCGCATCATGGATATCAACCCCGAAGATATAGAGGAGCTGTCCGTGTTAAAGGGTGCTGCTGCAGCGGCATTGTATGGTTCCCGGGCGGCAGATGGTGCGGTAATTATTACTACCAAAAAGGGCTCGGCGGGAACAACCACGGTTACGCTAAATAGTAAGGTTAGTACATCATGGGCCAATAAATTGCCCGAAATACAAACCTCTTTTGGAAACGGTTCTTATGCCAGCAACGGCGTATTTAACGCCAATACTTACAGCACCTGGGGTGAAAAACTTACAGCCTCGGATCTTATCTATGATAATATAGGAAACTTCTTTCAAAATGGGATTATATACGACAACAACGTAAATGTCTCCGGAGGTTCTAAAAACGGTTCTTTCTACTTATCCGGATCCAACTTCAACCAAACGGGTATTGTGCCCAACACAGCTTACGATAAAACTACTTTTCGCTTTAACGGCGAACAGAAATACGGAAGGTTGACGTTAGGAGCCAACGTGGCTTATTCGGTAGCTAATACCGACAGAACGCTGACTACAGCCGGTTTGTACGGAAGCGGCGTGGGAAGTATGCAATCGTTGTATGGCTTCCCTGCCACCTATGATTTAACAGATTATATAAATCCCGACGGGTCGCAGCACCGCATATTTGAAGGAGTAATTGCCCTCGAAAACGACAGGGATAACCCTTACTGGATTATCAACAAAAATAATTTGACTTCGGAAACGAAACGTATCACCGGAGGTGTAAACGGTAGCTTCAAAATTGCTGACTGGTGGGATATAATTGCGCGGTTGGGATATGACCAGTATGGAACCAACGATTACACATACATTGCTCCGGGCTCGGCCCTCGCGCCCTTGTACCAAAACGGAAGACTGAGTAAAAACCAGTTCAATTATTCTTTCGTAACTACCACCGTGATGAGTAATTTTCACAAGTCGTTTGGCGATTTTGACGCTCACCTCATGTTGGGTACCTCTTCAGAAAATACCAGAATAACCAGTCAGAATCATTGGGGTTATAATTTTGTTACCGCAGGTACTATCAGCTTCGGCAATATAGCCACCACTAATAAATTCTTTACCGATGGAACTACCAGGAAGCGGTTGGTAGGCGGTTATGGAGAACTTGGTTTAGCATACAAAAATATGATTTATATCACGGCTACGGGCCGAAACGACTGGTCGTCCACCTTGCCGGTCGCTAACAGGTCTTATTTTTATCCTTCTTTGAGCGCATCTTTTGTGTTTACAGAGTTGATGCCGCGAAATAGTATTCTTTCTTTTGGAAAGATCCGGGGAAGTTGGGCGCAGGTGGGTAAAGACGCCAATGCCTATGCTACCAATACCTATGTTAACGCGCCTTATAATATTGGCTCTTTCGTGGCGGTCGGCAACCAGTGGGCCGCCGGTAATGCCATATTGAAACCGGAAATTCAAGATTCCTGGGAAGTAGGCGCCGAGTTGAGATTCCTGGCCGGTCGCCTGGGTTTGGATTACACTTACTATCATAGCCAGACCAAAAATCAAATCGGGCAGCCGCGTTTGGCACAATCAGGCGGATTTATTTTCAGTACACTTAATTCCGGTAGCGTATTCAATAAAGGCATGGAAGTAGCATTGACTGGTAAGCCAATAGCGCAAAGCGATTTTGGATGGGATGTAATGCTTAATTTCTCTTATAACAGGGGAACCCTGGGTGATTTCATTCCCGGGATAGCTTATTTCTATCCAACCGATGCGCAGTTCGGAACTGTAAGGGCAGCGTCTATTCCCAACGGAGGGTCCTTCCTTGCACTGATCGGCCGCCGGACCATGAGGGAAACCGATAGCAACGGCGATGAAATACCTAACGGGCGCTATAAAGTAGATCCCGCATCCGGACAATATTTATTGTCGTCTACAGCCAATGACCAGGAAGTGGGAAACCGGGAACCGGACTTTATCGCCGGGTTTAATAATACATTGAGGTATAAAAAACTGTCTTTATCCTTTTTGCTGGATATCCGAAAAGGCGGTGATGTGTATAACGGTACGGAATACACACTGGTGACAAACGGTTTAAGTAAGAGAACTTTGGAGAACGACCGTGAGTCGGTAACCGTAAGCGGAGTGAACAGCGTAACAGGCGAAGATTTTAATCAGACCTATCATGCGGACCAAACTTATACGATCGGGAGCACCACCTATTCGGGTAAATATATGATCCAGCAATACTGGGCAAACTATGCAGCAAATTCTTATAACTTTATCACATCTGTAAACTGGCTGAAACTTCGCTCACTATCATTAACATACGATTTCAGCGATGTCCTGAAAGCTAAAAAAGTGATTAAAGGCCTTTCTGCAACCGCAGTAGGAACCAATTTATTTACATTAACCAATTACAAAGGAATGGATCCTGAAGTAAGTGCAGCAGGAGGAACCGGAGGCTCCGGCTCTACCGGTATCGACTACCTTGGCGTACCTGCGGTGGCCAGCTTTACTTTCGGAATAAATCTTACGTTTTAATTAATGAAAAATTCAGATCATGAAAAAATTCAAATATATTCTGTTGGGCTGCATATTGGTATCAGGGTTCGCCTCCTGCTCAAAATGGCTGGATGTAAATACCGATCCTGATAACCCCAACAATCAAACGGTTTTGATTCAAAACAGGCTGCCCTGGATACAGCATTTTTATCAGTATTCTTCGGGTGTTGCCAATTATCGTACGGCGTGTATGGCAGGAGTATACTATTCAATTGCGGCTGCTCAAAACTCATTTACCACAACATGGGCATGCTCTAATGCCAACTCTACAACGCCTTACCAAACATGGTTTGTGGCCGTATCTTCGAATGTGGTAGACATGTATAACTCAGCACAGGCGCAGGGAGCTTATCATTATATGGCTGCTGCCAATGTGTTTCATGCTTTGGGTTATATGCAAATGCTCGACATTTACGGAGAAATGCCTTACACCGAAGCAGGCACCGGAAACCCAAGCCCTAAGCCCGATGACGGTAAAACTATTTTCAACGGGTGTATGGCAAAACTGAATGAAGCCATCAGCCTTTTCGGCAGAACCCAGGAAGCCGGAGCCCCTGCCCTTGCTACCGGAGATATGATAGCTAATGGCGATGTGAACAAATGGATAAAATTTTGCTGGGGACTAAAAGCCCGGTATATGCTGAAGTTGTCTAAAAAATCCGACCTGTATAATGCCGATTCTATCTTATACTGCCTGTCTCAGGGGCCTCAATCCATCGCCGATAATATACTGGCTCCGGGAATGAACAATAGCACCGTTACCGATTATTTGATAGGCGACCCTATTGTAACCAATGGTAACTTCAATTACGCGGCTTACGGCAATAACCAGCGACTCTCTCATTTCTATTATAATTTATTGGTAAATATGCGCAACTCCGGCATAACTGATCCACGTATGACGAAAATCGTTCCCGCTGCTATGTCGGGAGTGCGCCTCGATGCCAGCGGCAAGGTTGCCTCTTTCAAATGGAATCGTTCTATAGGGGTGGATTCCTATGGTCCCGGACCCAACCGGTTAACCAAGGGAGGGGCAAACTCTGTGGTGACGGCCTCTTACGCTACCGCAAGCACTCCCAAAGACTATACGATAGCCAATGCCACCGACCGTAGCGATTTCATTGCCGCGCAAGTTGCAGCGGGTAGGCCACATTCTGTAAACGGAAATGTAGTAACCGTTACTTATCCGCCCGGTTCTATTTACATCAACAGTGTAAATTATCTTTATGCGGGTGATACGGTTTATGTAAACCTTCGTAGCAATTCTCTGGCTACATCCGGTAATCCTGCCCAACCTGCAAATGATGTGAACTGGTATCCTAATGCTACGGCCTACAATGCGGGTGTGATTGCCTCTACCGGCTCCTTCCAGATACGACCTGTGTCCGACCAGGAACTTCTTACTTATCACGAAATGTGTTTCGTTAAGGCAGAAGTTTATATGCGGAAGGGAGATAATGCCAATGCGTGGTCGGCATACAAAGCAGGAATCCAGGCTCATTTGGATATGATGCAGGCCAAGCTTTCACAGTGGCAGGCGGAAGGGTTTAGCAGAAATGCTGCGGGTGTTACTATCCCCGATATGCAACCTATGAATGCAGCAGACATTACCGCTTATCTGGCAAGCAATGCTGTTTGTCAAAGCGCCGGGGCATTAACCATGTCCGATATCATGCTGCAAAAATACCTGGCAATGGGATGCAGTATCGAGAACTGGAACGATATGCGCAGACATAATTTTAGCGCCGGAAATATAGGAAGCTTTGGTGTGGTTTATCCCGGTTATCAAAGAGGTCCGCTATTTTCGGGTACGGCCCAACTCAAAGGAGGGTCTCCTGCTGATGTCAATTATTGGATGCGCCGCTGGGCGTTGCCACCCACCTATGAAATTAATTATAACTCTATTAATACCCTTGCTTTGAACGCACACGCCGGGGATGTGGATATCTGGGGTATGCCTGTTTGGTGGGATTGTGCAACAGATGAGGAGTATTACGGGTATCTTAAATAAGCATAACGCACACCTTTCATACACCCGCTACGTAGAGGAATTATTATTTCTTAACACGTAGTGGGTGTTTTTTATGTCAACAATTGAATTTTATTCCTTGAAAATCAAAAATCATATTTTTGATTTTCAAGGAATATATTCTATCTTTATTTAATGATCCAAAGGGTAATTCAGAAGGAAATTATTAGTTTGATGAGGCAGTTCCCGGCCGTGACTATCCTGGGTGCGAGGCAGGTAGGTAAAACGACCCTGGCCAGGCAAATAGCAGCCTTGCAGAAGAAACCGACCTTGTATCTCGACCTGGAAAACCCTCTCGACCTGAGAAAACTGGAAGATCCCTATACCTTTTTAACAGAGAATAAAAACAAATGTATCATCATTGATGAGGTGCAGATCATTCCCTCACTGTTTTCGGTGCTGCGGTCTGTGATTGATGCAGATCGCAGAAACAATAAGTTTATTTTATTGGGCAGTGCGTCTCCCCAACTGGTAAAGGGTGTTTCCGAATCATTGGCAGGACGAACGGTCTATAAAGAATTAGCTCCGCTGAATTTATTGGAACTGCCTCCGAAGATAAACCGTAACAAACACTGGCTACGAGGTGGTTTCCCATCGGCGCTGCTGGCCAGGAGTGAGAATGCTGCGTTCGGGTGGACCGGCGGTTTTATCCGTAGCTATGCAGAAAGAGATCTGAGCAGCCTGTTTGGTGTGGATCTTACCAACCATATTATCAGGAGGATGTTGAGTATGCTGGCTCATGTAAACGGAAATGTGTGGAACGCCGAAATGATCGCCCGTTCCCTGGGTGTTAGTGCCCCTACTGTTAATCGCTACCTTGATTTTCTGGAAGGCGCCTTTCTGATACACCGTTTGCCTGCTTTTCATATCAATACCCGTAAACGTTTGGTGAAAGCACCCAAAATCTATATCCGGGATAGTGGCTTATTGCATACTATAAGTGGTGTAACCAATATGAATGCGTTAAGAGGCCATCCTGTTGTGGGCTCGTCGTGGGAGGGGTATGTGGCCGAACAGGTAAAACAGTTGAAGCCCGCCGGGCTGGATATGTATTACTACAGAACACAGGCAGGAGCCGAGTACGACATTGTGCTGGCTAAAGGTATTCACCCTGTGGCAGCGATAGAAGTGAAATTAAACAACGCACCGGTTATCAGCCGGGGTAATTTTCAGAGCATCGATGATTTAAAAACAAAAAAGAATTTTGTGATAGTGCCCGATGCAGAAGATTATAAGACAAAGGCGGGCATTCAAATATGCAGTATTCGGTCTTTTCTTCAAAAGTATCTGCCTAAATTATAATTTTTCATCCTTGAAAATCCAAAATATCATTTTGGATTTTCAAGGATGATTAAAAGCATTTTTAATCAACTTCTGCAACAATTCCACATTTGCTGTTAGGTAAAAAAGAGATAACTTACCGCAATGGCAGTGACAACGCCGGCCAGATCTGCCAGCAACATAGCACCTACCGCATAACGTGTGTTCTTGATACCTACCGCGCCAAAGTACACAGCGATAATATAAAATGTAGTATCGGCAGAACCCCGGAAGACAGAGGCGAGGTTGCCGGCAAAGGAATCCGGCCCCTGTACTTTCAAGGTATCGATCATCATGGCCCGGGCGCCACTCCCGCTAAAAGGTTTTAATATAGCTGTAGGCAGGGCGTCTACAATACGGGCATCCCCCCCGAAAAAAGCAAAAACAGCTTTAATGCCATCCATAATAAAATCAAAAGCACCGCTGTTACGCAGCAGACTAATGGCTACCAGCAAGCCAACCAGGTAAGGAATGATCATTAAAGCAGTTTCAAATCCCCCATAGGCGCCAACTACAAAAGCAACAAACACGGGCGCTTTTTTATAAATGGCACCTATAAGAATTAACAGAAATATCAATAAGATAAGTCCGTTGCTTAAACTGCCTGAAAAAAGCTGTACTCCTTTAATATCCAGCGTACGTACGTATAATATCAGCGCAGCAAAAAGGCCGGTAATGCCCATTACCCAGCCAATGATAACAGGTTGAAACACCCTGATACCCTGCTTGAAAGAAACAACTGTCATAGCGGTAATAGTGGCCACAAAAGTGGCAATCATACAGGGAATAAATATCTCTGTGGGGAACTGCGATTTTAACGCAACTCTGTCGGCAATAATCGTTGTAGGGATGAGGGTGAGCCCCGATGCATGCAGGCAGAGAAACATGACCTGGGCATTCGTAGCTCTTGTTTTATCGGGATTCAATTCCTGCAGACTCTCCATAGATTTGATGCCAAAAGGCGTTGCGGCATTATCCAGCCCGAGGAGATTGGCAGAAAAATTCATCACCATGTGACCCATCGCCGGGTGATTTTTGGGTACTTCGGGAAATATCCGCGAAAAAAAAGGACCGATGATTTTAGATAGAAAGCGCACACCACCAGCCTGTTCCGCAATATTCATAAAGCCCAGAAACAGAGCCATAATGCCTATTAGACCGATACAGAGGTTAACCGCGTCTTTGGTGGTTTCAAACACGCCATTGGTACTTTGCAAACTGTAGAGCTGGTAGTTGCCATTGCCCGTCTGAATAACATGGTGCCCCTGCCATTTAGTAGAGGGCGATGTTCTTAATTCATCCAGAACACTGGCCGGCAGGGCCGCTGCGTCTACCTGTTTAACATAAGTGGTATCCCCGCTCTTGCCGGTTACCATTTGTGTAAATATTTGCTTTTGTTCAGGCTGGAACAAAAACTTTCCCAGGGCAGCTGCCAACGCTATAAGTATAAAGGCACTCCAGATTCTGCTTAATACCATAATAGTAAAAGTAATAAATCAGTAATTACAAACGGAAATTTTTATGGCAACAGTTGATGCAACCGGAGGCTTTCGCTAAAACACCCGATTCGACAGATACAAATAACCTATCGCTGGCTGGCGATCAATAAATTGAGATCAGTGTATTTCAGATCGAAACGCTGGCTCAGATAAAAATTGGTAAGATGCCCTTTAAACAGATAAATACCATTGCGCAGGTGTATCCGATGCCAGGCTAATTCTTCTATACCACCTTCATCACCCGCATCAATCAGTAGAGGCATCAGCACATTGCTGATAGCCTGAGAGGCTGTACGTGAAAATCCGGAAGGGATATTGGGTACACAATAATGTATAACTCCGTACTTCATAAAAATAGGGGCTTCGTGCGAAGTTACTTCGGATGTTTCAAAGCAGCCGCCCCGGTCAATGCCTGCGTCAATAATAACTGATCCCGGACGCATACCACTCACCATTTCTTCTGTAACTACCATAGGAGTACGACCACTCAGGTTGGCCAGACAGCCTACTGCAACCTCGCAGGTACGCAGTTGTTTAGCCAGCAACTTAGGTTCGATGACGGAGGTCCATAAACGCTGTCCGATAGTGTTTTGTAAATTTTTCAATCGGCTTACATTATTATCGAACAACTTTACCGATGCACCCATGGCCAGCGCGGCTCTTGCAGCATATTCACCTACTATTCCGGCCCCGATAATGATTACTTTAGCCGGGGCTATACCCGATATGCCACCCAACAACACCCCTTTTCCATGATTGGCCGAGCTCAGGTATTGTGCAGCGATCAGCATTACGGCACTACCCGCTATTTCACTCATACTGCGCACGATGGGATAGGAGTCGCTGTCGTCTTTCAGGTTTTCAAAAGAAACGGCCGTTATTTTCTTTTTCATCATGGCACAAAGCACCTCCTGCTGCAATACCGAGAGATGCAAAGGAGAAAGTATGACCTGATTCATTTGCAACAAGGGTAGATCCTCTTCAATTACCGGGGCACTTTTAGTTAAAATGGGCGCTTTAAAAACCTCTTCGCGGCTATAAACAATTTTTGCACCGGCATCACTATACTCTTTGTCCCGGAAATGGGAAGCATCGCCTGCGTTGTGCTCCAGCATTACATTATGCCCATTGCTCACGAGTACACTTACCGCATCAGGAGTGAGCGCCACGCGGTTTTCCTGAAAAGCAATTTCTTTCGGAATGCCAATTGTCATACCCTCGCCCTTTACTTTAATATCCAGGGTTTCTTCAAGCGTTTCGTAGCTGAAAGAGGTACTGATAACAGGTTTTTTCTTACTCATATTTATTCCGGAGCTAAGGAAGAGTTTTAATTTCGGGTTTCGATAGGCAAACGAAAAAATATTTTGCTGCAACGAACGACAAACGGCACAACTACTTCATTATTCATTATTTACCTCTTATCAAATTTACTTAATTTTCCCTTATTTCTATCACTCGGGCTGTTTCTCCGATGCGGTGCAAAAAAATATGCAGGGTTTCCTCCGGAAACAGAGCCGGCGCTTTCTGAGGCCATTCAACAAAACAATAGTTGCCGCTGTAAAGGCGGTCCTCCACGCCGACATTTATAGCTTCGTATTCGCTGTTAAGTCGGTAAAGGTCGATATGGAAAATGCTCTTTTCAGTTCCGTTTTCCGCGTAACGATATTCATTGATAATGGAAAACGTAGGACTGCTCACCGCATCTCTGGTACCCATCTGTTGACAAATGGCCCTGACCAATGTAGTTTTACCTGCACCCATTTCACCATGTAAAGCCATTATTTTTTTTTCGCCGGCCTGCCTGAGCAGCCACTGGGCGGCCATAGTTATTTCCTGTATGTCGTAGTTTTTCTTCATTTATTAAGACTTACAGCTTTAACATAGCTCTGAATCCTCTGGAGCCGTAATAAGACTCTGCACCATTGTGGTAAACAAATACCCTTCCGAAACGCCTGTCTCCAAAAATAGCCCCGCCTTTTTCTCTCACATCGTCGGTTGTTTGCAACCAACTGGATGTTTTGGTGTCGAACTCTTCTATTTGTTGCAGTTCATAATATTGTTCTTCGGTGAGTAAGGTTATACCCATTTCGGCGGCGGCCCCGAGGGCGCTGTTTTTGGGCTTATGTTCTTTTCTTGATTCGAGGGCTTCGGTATCGTAACAATAACTTCTTCTTCCTTTCGGACTTTCGGGCGCGCAGTCTACAAATATAAGTTCGCCTGATTTTTTATCGATTCCTATAACATCGGGTTCACCACCGCTCTGCTCCATTTGATCGAGGCTCCATAACTTACCATTGCTGATTCCAAGCCGCGCTTCTACCTGCTTCCAGCTTATTTTTTTATGCCGCTGCATATTCTCTTCAAATCTTTTCTTCAGTGTATCTGTTAAAGCTTTTTTCTCCGGAGCGGATAGTATCTTCTTCATTGCCATTCTTTGAAATTAGAGTGATTTATTATTTCTTTTTTCGGCCCACTGTTCGTTAAAAGATTTTTTAGGAAACTTTAAGCTGGTACGGTCTTTTGTCCAGGCGCCGGCGATGGAGTTGAGTAAGCGGCTCTTTACGTGACCATTTCCTATATTCATCCATTTGCGTTTGAGCATGGCTGTTTTCCACATTCTCCAGGCCATTTTTTCCGGAAGCGGGGCATAGCCCTGGGCTGCGGCTTCATGGCGGTTTTCCAGTAAAAGTTCGTGTAAGTTAATTCTCACCGCGCATACTTCTGTACAATTACCACAAAGCGAGGAAGCATGGCTTAAATGCTTCCATTCCTTCATGGGTTTCAGGTGAGGGGTAATCACCGAACCAATCGGGCCGCTATAGGTTGTGTCGTAGCTATGACCGCCAATGTTTTTGTACACCGGGCAGGCATTAAGACAAGCGCCGCAGCGAATGCAGTATAGCGCTTCCCTTGTTTTTTCATTAGCCAGCATATTGGTGCGGCCGTTATCGAGCAATATTACATACATATCTTCCGGTCCGTCTGTTTCATCGGACTGACGCGGACCTGTAACAATGGTGCTGTAAGAAGTGATGAGTTGCCCTGTTCCAAAAGTGGCCAGCAATGGCCAGAATAAAGCCAGGTCGGTCATGGACGGGATAACCTTTTCTATACCGGCGATCACGATATGTGTTTTGGGCATGGAGCAACTTAATCTGGCATTGCCTTCGTTTTCTGTAATTGCGATGCCTCCGATATCGGAAATAATAAAGTTTGCGCCGGTTACGCCCACTTCTGCCTCTGCATATTTTTGACGCAGTTTTTCCCGCGCTACCAATGTTAACTCTCCTGCGGTCAATTTCGGAGAAGTGCCCAGCTTAGCGGCAAAGAGTTTGGCAATATCCTCGCGGCTTTTATGCATGGCCGGGGTTACGATATGATAAGGAGGCTCGCCATCCAGTTGCTGTATGTACTCTCCGAGGTCGGTCTCCACACTTTCTATTCCGTTTTTTTCCAGGTGCTGATTAAGGTGAATTTCTTCGGTGACCATGCTTTTGCTTTTGACCAGCGTTTTGCAGTTCTTTTCCCGGCAGATCGCGAGGATGGCGTCATTGGCCTGTTGTGCATTTTCGCACCATATCACTTTGGCTCCCCTTCGGGTAATCTGGGCTTCAAAATTTTCGAGTTGCTGATCCAGTGTTTCAATGGCTTTCCATTTGAGATTTTTAGCCCTTTCACGTGCCAGCATGAGGTCTGAAAATTGTTTTTTTCCTCCCGGTACTGCCGCATTGTATTTGCCGATATTGAAATTGATTACCTGCCGGTGATCCCTGTCGGCTGCTTTCTCCTTACTTTTTTTATGAAATGTTGAGGATGTTTGAGACATGTTGCGGTAAATAACTGGTTAAAATTCGTTTCGGCGGTTACTTTTCCTGTTGATGCATTTGTACAGCCTGTTCCAGCGCAGTAAAAAACTCTTTTCCGTATTTTCTTTCCAAAGGCTCTTTCAAAAACTGGTAAACCGGCACTTTTAGTTTTTCGCCGAGGCTACAGGCGGGGCTACACATTTTTTTCCTTGGTTCGTAATTCAACCTTTCGTAGTTGCCATGTTTCCCGGGGTAAGCTATAATGGGGTAAAGATGGCAGCTGATGGGCTTTCTCCATTTTATTTTTCCATCGTTGTAAGCCTGTTCAAAAGAACATTTAATCATTCCGTCTTTTTCGCGAAATGCATAGGCACAGATATCGTTATCGTTGGGAAGAGTGGGAGTTACCCAACCAAATTCCTCATCGTAATGATACTTTCCGTTTTTTTCAACATACCCAATAGCATCCGGGGTCATATATACTTTTACCGTTTCATAACAACTATTTATCTCTTTCAGTTCGTCTTTACTCAGGGGCGCACCGGCATCGCCGTCTTCGCAGCACCCACCCTTGCAGTGGCTCAGGTCACATACAAACTGTGCTTCTGCTATATCATCGCTGATGATCTTATTATCTATTATAATCATGCTGCAAAAGTAACGCTGCCAGCCAAAGCTTTTTAAGTTTAAGGTTTTTTTATTACAACCCGGACTCTTTTAACCCGGTTTTTTTCTACTTCAAGTGCAGTAAATTCAAAATCGCCGGCAATGAAGACAGAACCTTCTTTGGGAAGTTCTCCCGATATTTCATTGATAAGCCCTCCCAGCGACTCGTTATCGCCGCGTATGGGGTCGAAAGTGTGGACTGGTATTTCCATAGCTTTACATACATCCTGCAACATGGTAATGCCCTCAAACATATAGGTATTGTCGTTTACCTTTTTGAATGATACTTCGTTGTCATCAAATTCATCCTTTATATCGCCTATTACTTCTTCCAGGATGTCTTCCATTGTAACAATGCCGCTGGTGCCGCCAAATTCATCGACCACAATAGCAAAATGCATACGCTTTTTTTGGAATTCGAGCAAAAGATCCTCGATAAGTTTAGAATCGGGAACGAAATAGGGCGGCCGGATAACGCTATGCCAGTCAAACTCGTCGTCGTGCAAATGGCTGATAAGATCCTTGGTATTCAATACCCCTTCTATCTCATCTAAATTACCTCTGTATACCGGAAGCCGCGAATATTGAAGCTCACTTATTTTTTGAATCAATTCTTTAAACCCGGTGTCGTATTCGATGCCGCTGACATACAGACGACTGCGCATCACTTTTTTTACAGATATCTTTCCGAATTTTACGATGCTTTTCATGATATTCTTTTCCTCGGGAGAAGCCTCGGCATCGGTCTGAATATCAATCGCGTCGTCCAGTTCCTGTAGATTATTGGCTTCTGCATTATCAGTACCCAGTAATTTCCCCAACCCGTCTGCCACATATACTATTCCGTTACTGATGCGGCGCAGGATGAAATGCATCATTTCGGTTATAAATACCAGTACCGGCCATTCGTAAGCGAATCGCAGACTGTTCTGCCTTGCCCATACGCGGGGAAAAATTTCAAGGGGAAAAATGATCAGGAAAGCGATCAGCAGCCATTTGATTCCGGTGGTATAAAAAGTATGTTGGTATTCTGCGGGGATATAGAGCCCGGCAAGATGATTGCTCAGAATGATGATCAATACATTCAGAATTGTTTTGGCGATGATCATCGAAGTATACACTTCTTTAGGTTCATCGAGCAGTTCAATGACCCGCCGCGCTGCGGGTTGTTGTTTTGTTTTCAGGATATCGATATCCTTTTCGTTGAGCGAAAAAACTGCGGCCTGTGAACCTGAAACCGAAAAGGAGAGAAATATAAGTAACAGCAATACCACAGCCAGCACCGTGCTGCTCTGCGTGGAGGTTTGAAGGTGTATTTGCAGCAAGCTGCCTGCCAGCCAATGAACAACTAAAAAAATATACAAGACTAAAATTATTAATGGACTTTATTATTAAAACGCTATCCTCGCTTAATAATAAAACAGAATCTACTTCACAAAATGTTAAAAGCTTAGGGGACCTTGTTCGCCGCCGGGGTTGTTTTCCCCGTTTTCATCGCCCTCGTGTCCAAGCGCTTCCATTTTCTTATCGAGCATAATAAGGTTCTCACCTACCACCTCGGTAATGTATTTTTTAACTCCGTCCTTATCTTCCCAGTTGCGGGTGCGTAGTCTGCCTTCGATATATACCAGACTTGATTTGTGAAGAAATTTCTGTGCCAGGTCTGCTAAACCTCTCCACAGAACAACGGTATGCCACTCGGTTTGCGAAACTAATTTGCCCGATCGGTCTTTAAAAGTTTCGGTTGTTGCAAGCGGAAATTTGGCTACCGCAATGTTTCCTTCAAGTAACTGTACTTCCGGATCTTTACCTAAATTTCCAATTAACATTACACGATTAACTCCTCTCATATAGATTATTATATTTTCCTATGTAGTATGTATCGACCCTATATTATATTAAAATTAGATTTTTTTACCCATTTGGAAAAAAATTATGCGTATCACCCGGGTGGCAACTTTGGCGCCCTGACCGACTTTTCTGCCTGTGCCGGCCTCGAACTATGGTATGCGTTTGACAAAAAAACCTGCATTCCTGCTTAAGATGCTGATTCCGAGAAGTAGTCGTTGATTAGTTTTGGAAAGGAATATTTTCGCTTATGGCTGCTGTCTACCCACTCCCAGTCTTTTATATTACCGGGAACAGATGCAAGGTCAACGGAAATGAATATCGCATGAATATCCTGGTGCGTGAGCGCCTGCCGGTAAACCCTGCTCACAGCAGTTACAAGATTCTTATTTTTTATCCAACCCAATTCTTCGGCTTTTTTTAGTGCTTTATCTGTGTCGAAGACGTCCGATTCAATCAACGGAAACTGGTAAAGATGGCGCCATACGTCTTTGGCAGTACGTTCCTGTAGGGCAATCTTTTTGCCGGAACTAAGGTTGAAAAAATAGAAGTATCTTTTTTTTCGTCTTATTTTTTTTTCTTTAACAGGGAAGCTTGCAACCCTGTCTTCTTTCAAAGCAGTACAATCCGTTTTGAAAATGCAAGCCGGGCAAACCGGGGACACAGGCTTACAAATAGTTGCGCCAAAATCCATGATAGCCTGGTTATAGAGCGCTGGTTGTGATTGATCTATAAGCCGTGATGCCAGCGCTGCAAACTTTTTCTTGCCTGCAGTGCTGTCAATTGCTTCTTCGATCCCGAATACACGTGCGAGCACCCTGAATACATTGCCATCGAGTACCGCAAAAGGTTGATTAAAAGCAAATGATGCGATGGCTGCAGCGGTATAGGGGCCTACACCTTTTAAAGCCAGTATCTCTTCGTAGGTGTCGGGGAAGAGGCCCTCCCTGTCAAAATAAATAAAACGGGCGGCCGCAATGAGGTTGCGGCAACGGGAATAGTAGCCCAATCCCTCCCAAAGTTTAAAGACTGCCTTTTCATCTGCCAGTGCCAGCTTTTCTACTGTAGGGAATGCCTCTATAAACCGCAGATAATAGCCAAGTCCCTGCTCCACCCGGGTTTGTTGGAGAATAATTTCACTTAACCAAACCTTGTAAGGATCTTTTTCGCCCTTCCACGGCATTTTCCGATTATTAACATATTTATTCCATTTTAATAATTTTTCGGAAAATTTATTGATATTCAAATATTTATGCTTTTTTTTGTTTAGAAGAAAATGAATTATTTGTTTGCAGGAGCTAAAATTGGATTAATAATTGATAAGTGTTGATAGAGATAAAGCACTGTTTTACAATTTAATATTTTAAACATTAATTCTATATTATGCGAAAAGCTGACTTAGTTAACAAAATCTCCGATAAAACCGGCATTCCAAAGGTGGACGTACTGGTTACGCTTGAGACAATGTTTAAGGAAGTTAAAGATACTCTGGCTTCCGGTGAAAACATTTATATCCGTGGTTTTGGCAGTTTTATTACCAAAAAACGCGCTGCTAAAATAGGACGAAATATTAAAAAGAATGTAGCAGTGCATATTCCGGAGCATTATATTCCAGCATTTAAACCTGCCAAAGAATTTAGTATGGAGGTAAAAAAGCTGAAAGAACCCAAGCCTGATGATGGCCCGGGCGAAGACGCTAATGATTAGGTTATTGGGCAGCCCACAGGAATTAAGTTTGGGGAATCCTTTTTATTTTGAACAATTTGTATCGGATTGGGGTTAATTTTGCAATTCAATTTTTTTAATTGTGAAGAAACCCCAATTTATTACCCTTATTTCTGCACTTGCCGTACTCGGCATTTTATGGGCGTTTGGAAGCATCAAACCCGACCCCGCTAAAGCGCATGAAGGACATCAGCACGCACCAGGCGATGGACACGATCACGGGGATGTTACATCCTCATTTTCAATTGATAGTGCGCTAAATATTGCTAAAGACAACCTGCCGGCCGCCAGTGCCTCCCGTCTTAATTTACTTGAGCAAACGGCCGGAAATGCGTCCGGCGATCAGCAAAAAATTCATGTTTATCATCAGATTTCACAGTTCTGGAGAGACACTGCAAAAATCTTTATTCCCTTTGCCTGGTATACCGCCGAAAGTGCAAGGTTGGAAAATTCAGAAAAAAACCTCAATTTTGCAGGCCATTTGTTTTTAAACAATCTGCAGAATATCGAAAATGCTGATGTCGCGAAATGGATGGCTTTGCAGGCAAAGGATTTGTTTGAGAGGTCTTTGAAGATTAATCCCAATAATGATTCGGCTAAGGTCGGACTGGGTTCCACTTATTTGTTCGGCGGTATTTCTACCGCTCCCATGGAGGGGATAGCCAAAATAAGAGAAGTGGTGGATAAAGACAGTACAAATCTTTATGCACAAATGACACTGGCTATGGGTTCGCTGATGAGCGGACAAACGGATAAAGCGAAGGAACGGCTGGAAACTATTATGAGGATCGATCCCCAAAACATACAGGCTATTTTACTGCTTGCCGATATTTATGAAAAGCAGGGTAAGAAGCCCGAAGCCATACAATATTATCAGAAAGCATTATCGCTGGCAACCGATCATGCAGAAATGAGAGCTGAACTTGAAAAGAGAATTGACGCGTTAAACGCGAAGAATTGATTATTATTAACAGAATTAAAATTATTTAACTATGCCTTGTGGTAAAAAAAGAAAACGTCATAAAATCGCAACTCATAAGCGTAAAAAAAGATTGAGAAAGAACCGTCATAAGAAGAAATAGTTTTTCTTAGATTACTATAGGTCTTTGTCTTATAAAACCCCGTAGTTTCCATGCGGGGTTTTATGCGATTCATTTACTCTTTGCTTTACTTCGTTATATGCATTTTCCACCCTCCGCAATGCCATATACTTTTCTGCGTATAATCAATATAACGGATAAAGTAGGTTTACCAATAAGACATAGCAATATGTTCACTATGTAATGAATAAAGAAATTGTAATTAATGCCGCTCCCACCGGTGTTGAAATAGCTTTGTTGGAAGACAAAAAGCTGGTGGAGTTGCATAGCGAAAAAAGCGACGCCCGCTTCGCCGTCGGCGACCTTTATCTGGGTAAGGTTAAGCGGCTGATGCCGGGGTTAAATGCAGCTTTTATAGATGTCGGATTTGAGAAAGATGCCTTCCTCCATTATACGGATTTAAGTCCGTATGCGAAATCCCTGTTGAAGTTTACAAATATGGCGGTTAGCGCAACCGAAGGAAACCCCATCAACTTTTCTAAGTTCGAGGTAGAGCCGGAAATAGTAAAGACCGGTAAAATAAGCGAGGTCCTCGGAAGCAAACCACATGTGCTGGTTCAGATATTAAAAGAACCTATCGCAGCCAAAGGACCGAGGTTAAGCTGCGAATTGTCGCTGCCCGGCCGGTTTGTGGTTATAACCCCATTCAACAATATTGTAGCGGTTTCCAAAAAAATTCATTCGTCCGAGGAAAGAAAAAGACTACAGAAAATTGTAGAGGCCGTGAAGCCTAAAAATTTCGGAGTTATTGTCAGAACCGCGGCAGAAGGAAAAAATACGGCTGAACTGCATGAGGACCTGGGAAGCCTGGTTAATATTTGGAACACCGTCACCCAAAACCTCCGGGGTGCGGTGGCGCCTACCAAGATATACAGCGAGCAAAACAAAACAAACAGTATATTACGCGATTTGCTGAGTGCGGATTATAACCGGATTGTCACCAACGACAAAAATATCTACGACGAAACAAAGAGTTATATCCAACGGATCGCGCCCGAGAAAGCCGAAATCGTGAACCAGGCGCAGGGAAATGTTTTTGACGCGCTCGGCATCACCAAGCAGGTCAAGGGTTCGTTCGGCAAAACGGTTACTTTAAACAGCGGGGCATATCTTATTATTGAACACACAGAAGCTCTGCACGTAATTGATGTAAACAGCGGTTATAAAAGCGTAGGGAGTAACCAGGAGCAGAATGCGCTGGAAACCAACCTGGAAGCAGCGGCCGAGATTGCCCGGCAACTGAGGCTGCGCGATATTGGCGGAATTATAGTGGTAGACTTTATAGATATGAAGCTGGCAGAAAATAAAAAGAAACTGCTGGATACCATGGAAGAAGTGATGAGGGCCGACCGGGCCAAACATTCAGTATTACCGATCTCCAAATTTGGTTTGATGCAGATCACCCGTCAGCGAATGCGCCCGGAAGTAAATATCAATACCCAGGAAGTTTGCCCCAGTTGCAACGGTAGCGGAAAAATTTCTTCGGCACTGATCCTCGAAGATGAAATTGAGAAAAACCTCAACTATCTCATTACCCACAAGCACAGGAATCTGAAGCTGGTGGTACACCCTATTATGTATGCTTATCTGACCAAGGGCCTGTGGTGGAACAGTAAGATGGCTAAATGGAATAAAAAATTCGGTCAAAAAACAAGAATAGAAAAAGATTCCTCTTACAGCCTGATCGAATATCATTTTTTTGACGCGGCAGACGAGGAGATTAAATTCTAAGAGGGCGGTGATTGGCTACAGGGAGCGTGGGGTTAATTTTTATTGATTAAGAAGCGGAAAGGCTTTAAACAGGCCGCATTGGCCGCTTCCATGATCTTGCTTTTTCGCGAAGTAATCCGATTGCGGTTCACGAGTTCATGTGCCCTGCAAAAACCGTCTGCATTATCTACGCAGGCAATAATATCATTCAGCCCTTTCAATGTATTATTGTCAGGAACCAAATGAACAGCATTGTCATTGATCACCAAAATAATATCTCGGGGGTAATTGTTCATGACCACAGGTCTTAAAATACACGGTTTACAACTGTAAATTTACTTATTTTAGTTTTATTGCATTAAAATCAGATCACTTTTGCCCCGAATGTATGTCTGCATCCTCCACCATAAAGGTATTGCTGGCCCCGCTTGACTGGGGCCTGGGACATACAACAAGATGTATACCAATTATAAGGCTTTTGCAGGCAAGAGGTGTTGAGGTGGTATTGGCGGGAAATGAAATCCAGAAAAAAATACTTTCGGCCCAGTTCCCGGACTGCGATTTTTTACCTCTGGAAGGATATAATATTACCTATGCAAGAAAAAAACAATATTTCGTTCCAAAGATCCTCCGCCAGTTGCCAAAACTTATCCGGGCGGTACGAAAAGAAAATCATTGGCTAAAGGAGGTGGTAGCAGCCCAGGGGATAAGTGGCGTAATCAGTGATAACCGTTTCGGACTGTATCACCCGCAAATCCCATCAGTATTTATTACCCATCAACTGCATGTTCAAACGGGCACCGGAGTCTGGGCCGACAATTGGGTGAGGAGGATCAATTATTGGCTGATACAGAAATTCGGAGAATGCTGGGTTCCTGATTTTGAAGGTTATTCCAATCTTGCGGGAAGATTGTCACATCCGTCAACAATGCCTTCTGTTCCCACTTTTTACATTGGTCCCCTCACACGAATGAGAAGGCGGGAGGCAGGAATGACAGCGAATAGCCTGCTTTTTATTCTTTCAGGCCCCGAACCTCAACGCACCATTTTTGAAGACCTGGTTTTTGAACAACTGAAGGCAGGTCGGTATAATGCCGTGGTAGTAAGAGGGTTGCCCGCCGCGGAGAAAATTCGGGCAAAGGCCGGGGTTGAGGTGTATAATCATTTACCGGAAAAAGAGCTCGAACGCAGGATGGCGGATGCTTCGCTGATTGTCTGTCGAAGTGGTTATACCTCGCTGATGGATCTTAACCAGATGAAAGCCCGGGCTGTTCTTATTCCCACACCTGGTCAGGCCGAGCAGGAATATCTCGCCGATTACCTGACGGAAAAGGGATTTGCAGTAAAGTTTGACCAGGCCGCTTTCGATTTGGAGAAAATAGTGAGGGCTGCCGGCGCCTGTTCTTACAGAGGATTTATAGAAACCAGGGAAGATTTACTGGAGAAGGCGGTAGATAAATTTATAGGGGATTGTAAAGCCGCAGCTCACCATCCCCTATAATATAAAGATACTATTTTTTTAAAATTTGACCATGAATCCCAATCCGAGCATTGATTTGATCTGCGCAGCAGGCGATTCATTATCAGGCCCGAATAACCGCACATCGTCATCGTATATCATATCAAGACTATAGGTGAGGGATAAGGCTTTTGTGAGTTTCATATTGATGAGGTTGGTCCAGTAGACGTCAATATTTTTAGGCTCTTCGAGGTAATTAGAGTAAAGATCGAGTTTGCTTTTATAAGAGAAAGTTTTATTGATTTCTTTCATATAATTTAAGGAAGCAAAAGCACCGAACTCCGTTTTTACATGTCGACCCGAATCTACCCCATAGGCACCTATTGCAGCAAGCGAATCGTTATTTACAATAGTCCATCTAATTGTAGCCGGAGATAAAAAGGCAGAGAACTCCTTGTTGGGTTTCCACTCAAGTCCCGGACTAAGCAAAACGTAGGCAGGGGAGAGGAAGTTGGAGCTTAATGTACGCTCTCCGTCTTTATCGTAAGAATACCCCTTCAGCATTTGAGAGCGGAAATTAAATAAGCCACCCACATTCCATTTAGGAGAAATAGCATAACCATATTTAGACACCAGGTCTATGCGGTCATCGTTCTTTCTTGTTCCGAGGCTGGTGGTGTTGATATAGGCCATGTTCAGATCGAGGGTATTGTCCCAACTGTGTTTATTTTTTTGGTAAAAAGCGTACAAACTCAAATTTCCGTTCACGGCCAGGGAAAACTTATCGCCTCCCGCTGCCCAGTTACTCAATGATCCCTGTGCAGCGTTCAGTCCGAAAAATCCACCCGTTTTCCATGTTTTCTGGGTAGTATCGCTGGCATCTTTTTTAATGCTCCGGGCGGCATCTTTTTTAAGTCCCTGAATAGTTGCGTCCTGCGAAATGGCGTGCAGATTACAAAAAATGGCAATTACGACTAATATTTTTTTCATCTCTGTTTGAATTTGCTGCAAAAATAAGTGTCTGAAATTGAATAAATTTTAAAAATAATTTTACTTTTGGTTTGTTTGTGAGAAATTTTGAATAAAATGACATTTCCACAAACAAGGGTTTATTTGGAAATTTTTCGACTAACGGGAATGGCCGTGTGAGTGCGAAGGCTTTTTGAATGCTGTAGGGGGAGGAGTCGAATCCGCCGCGGCGGACGGTTAGCATCAACACGCAAATGTTGTTAAAGCAAAAGCCCCCGCCGAAGCGAAGGCTTTTTGAATGCTGTAGGGGGAGGAGTCGAATCCGCCGCGGCGGACGG